>JANPBT010000031.1:0-149522 GCA_031430575.1 Betaproteobacteria bacterium
GGGACGCACCCAATGCTGTTCACTTAAGTAAAGATGTGTAAAAATTGATCTCCATCGACAAGTTGATGGAGAGAGCGCTATGGCAGGTAAAGCGGCGGTACTCAGTAGTGGCGCGCGGCTGAGTGATTATTTAAGCGTTGGATTGCTCGCGCGCATGATTTCGCCCAGCGCGGTGCAAAACGCTTTAGAGCGCATGGGCAGGCAAAGCCAGCGCAATCGCGCCTTTCCTGCCGCAGCGGTGGTGTATTACGTCGTAGCGCTATCGCTTTATCGCAGCGTCAACGCCCAAGAAGTATTGCGTGTAGTGTGCGAGGGGTTGGACTATTTGGATTGCCCCGCATCGTTATCGGACGTGGGCAAGTCAGGGATCAGCCAAGCCCGCGCCCGCTTAGGCGAAGCGGTCATGCAAGAAATCGCCCGTGAAGTGCTGCAACCTATGGGCGCTATGGGCGTTGCGCCGGACGGTAAAAACGCGAGCGCCGACCTTGCCCAAACGTCTCCCACGCACTGGCGTGGTCTGCGCGTGGTGGCCCTCGATGGCAGCACGGTTGAAGTGACCGACGAACAAGACAACCGCGAGGCGTTCGGTGTACCGGGCACCCAACAAGGGCGCACCGGCTACCCGCAAGCGCGCTTTACTGCCTTGTTCGAGCGCGGCTCAGGCGCGTTGTTCGGCGTCACGCTGGGCGGGTACAAAAACAGCGAACATTCGCTCGCACGCCATACCATCGGCGCACTCAAGCGCGACATGTTGTGTTTAGCCGATCGTGGCTTCGCAGGCTACCCACTATGGCAGTATGCCAATGAAACGAAAGCCCAACTGTTGTGGCGTATCCCCAAAAATCGGCGTTTGCCCAAGTTGCAGATATTGGCCGATGGTTCGTATTTGTCCGAGCTCAATATTTCACCGGCGACCCACTTAGCGCATCCGCAGTTGTCGGGCACGCCGATCAAGGTGCGCGTCATCGAATACAGCTTGCCTGGCCGCCCCAATAGTGAGCCGATCTACCGGCTCATCACCACGTTGGTAGATGCAAAAAGCTATCCAGCCGACGCACTGGCAGCGCTTTACGCCGAGCGCTGGGGCATTGAAACCGCGTTTGCCGATTTGAAAACTACGCTTAAAGGTGCAGACATTGTGTTGCGCAGCAAAACCCCAGAGCTGGTGCGTCAAGAGTTCTGGGGGATGATGCTGGCCTACCAAGCGGTCAGACTACTCATGTGGGAGGTGGCGCAAACGAATCGGCTTGCGCCAGACAAATTGAGCTTCAAAGGTGCGCTGAACACCGTTCGCCGAAAGCTGCCCCGAAGCGGGGCCATTTCCCCCTGAGCTGCGGGCGGGCTGGTTCACTCGACTCGTGGCCGAAATCGCGCGCGAAACCCATCGCCACAAACCCAATCGTACCAATCCGCGCAGAGTGAAACGACGAACGAAAGACTTCCAGCCGCGAAAAGGATCGGAAAAACTCAACCAAGTCTTTGATTCAACACCGAGAATACTTAAGTGAACAGCATTGGGGACGCACCTTAACATTTGATCGTGCCGATCATAAAGATGGCGAAGTCACAGCCGGAAAAGACGCGTTGAGCCCGCCTGCTACGCCGAAGTAAATAGTCAATAGGTTGGCCTAAGGTGCGCACCGCTCTTGTGCGCACCCATTCAATGCTTCTGATCCCGCGGGCGCTCGCATTCGAAATGTGGTGCAGGCCCTTCGAAGTTCGTTCATTTTTCAAAGATTGAGTGCCGATGAAAGTCGATCAAAAACTTGTAGATACCGCCATTGCGCAAGCATTAGCGCGCTTCCCGAACGGCTACGCAGGCGCGGCGGCGATTTATACGAGTGATGGGCAGCTGTTCACGAGCGTGTGTTTTGATTCGCCCCATGAGGGCGCGAATCTTTGCCATGAAACTGGCGCGTATTGCGAAGCGAATCGGCTGAATTTGAAGGTGACGGCCTCCGTGTGTGTTTCGCGCGAAACTCCGGACGCGCCGTTCATCATTCTCACGCCCTGTGGCATTTGCCAAGAGCGGTTGGCTACGTGGGGGCGTGATGTGGAGGTGGCTGTGCCCGCATCTATTGATTCGACGAAATGGGAAGGCAAGCGATTGCGGGAGGTACAGCCTTACTACTGGCGCAATGCGTTTGAGGATTCGTAGGTTCGGCATTCATGATCTTACTTGCTTTACAATGCATATAAATATATGCATAATACCGATCAATGAACTTTACGTGGCATGAAATCAAGCGGCTGGCGAACATCAAAAAGCATAGGCTTGATTTTGCTGATGTTTGTAAAGTATTCGACGGCGCGACGGCAACTGACGAAGATCGACGGGACTATGCGGGCGAGCAACGTTTCAACACCGTAGGGCTACTTGAAACGGTCGTGGTCGTGATCTCTCACACTGAATCAGACGACGAAATCCACATCATCTCGATGCGAAAGGCAGAGCGGCATGAAATCCACACCTTCTTCTCCCACTTCTAAACCACGGCTACGCGTTGGACTGAAAGATGCGAGTCCGGCGCAGTTCGCCGATGCTCTGGCCACGCAAATGGGCAAGCAGCGCATCACGATCATGCTCGACGAAGCGGTGGTGCAAGCTTACAAAGCCCGAGCAGGTGGGCGGGGCTACCAAACGCTTATCAACGAGACGCTGCGGCGAGGGTTGCAAGCGGAATCTCTTAAAGAGACACTGCGAGAAGTGATTCGGGAAGAGTTGAATCCAGCGTAGCGCTTGCAAACGCGCGCACCGGCTTTCACGCAAACGCGACGCTCACAATCCCCGCCACGGCCAACACCGCCAGAATCATCAATACATAACGCTTAAATTGTTCAGGAGAAACGATGGAAAATCCCCGCGTGCCGATGGCAATTCCAATGAGCATGGGGATGGCGAGGAGCGCGCCGAGGGAGAAGGTTTGCGCATTTGCTACGCCATGCCACAAGCCCCAACTGAGCGAATAAATTCCACTCAAAAAGAACAGAACGACCAACGTGGCTCGCAGCGATTTGGCAGGCAGCTCGGCGGCAAAAAGCACGACCGAGGCCATCATGCCACCAACCGAAGACGATCCCGCTAAAAAACCTGCCATTAAGCCCGTGCCAAATCGAAAGCCCAGCCCGTCGCGCAACGGTAGGCGCACGTTTGCCAACAAACATAGGCTTGCGACCAAAATCACTAGGCACGCGCCTAAGCGCAAGATTGCTTGCGGCGCATACGCGAGCGCAGCCACTCCAATGGGAATTGAGATAACGTAGCCCGCCGCCATTGCTTTTAGCCAGCGCCAATTCACATCTTTCCACACGCTTTTAAGTAACGAAAGCGAGCCGACAATTTCTAAAAACTGCGCCGCAGGTATGAGTGACTTGGGCGCAATAAAAAAGCTGCCACTGGCAACTAAAACCGCTGAGAGACCAAAGCCAGAAAAGCCGCGCACGATGCCTGCGAGCAGGGCACAGAGCGCAAGGGGGAAAGAGAGCTCAGCGAGAGCAGGTAGGATGGTCGGCATGAGGATTTATGTTTTTTTAGGCCGTACAAAGTAGTGCTTCAATTTCAAATGTATTCCCTCTCCAAAAGGGCGGGGGAATAAGTTTGGGGGTGACGCGCGAAAAGTCTGAAAGCGTCTAGTTCGTTGCAGTCTAGTAACAGAGGGTTTATCGGGTGATCCGTGACTACATTCGCCACGGTTAGGCTGTTTTTTTCTTAGCTTTCCTGCTCTTTTTAGGCTTACTGTCACCACGCTTCGCCCGCTCTTCCTTCATCGCAAGCTCGCGGCGCATTTTTTCTTCTTTCATATTTTGAACCCGTTCTGCGGCGGCGGAGCGGCGTTTGTCTGCCCGCTCTTTGGCTTCCTGCCCTTGCCGTGCGGCATGCCGCTTTTGAAAGGCAGCCTCATCAGCGCGTTGATTTTTATCTGAGTCGGTCACGGAGATGCCTTTTTTGGTCACCGTTGATGGTGCGGTGCCGTTCGGGCAAAACTCAGCGTAGGTGACTTTCCCACCGGGCCCATCGCAGCGCTTGACTTCTTGCGCATGCCCGAGCGTTGCAATACCTGCGGCGCAGATTACGCCTAAAAAAGCAATTATTTTCATTATTTTTCCTTAGTTTGCCGGCACGACAACGCACATCACGTTGCCTTCAATAATCCAGTTGGCGTTTTTCATATTATTAATGATTGCCGCCGTGGTCATGAAGCGATGATTACTATCGAGGAATTGATAGCGGTTGTTGTAAGCGCGGGTGACGGGCGTTGTGAATTGCGGGCACGCGCTGCCGACGGTGAAGGCGCGCCATGCACTTTGCTCTTCGAGCCAATCTTGCGGGATTTTGCGCAAGCCTGCGGCCTCGGGCGCATCGGCGGTGAAGAAATGGGTGTTTGCGCCTTTGCCGCGCGCATCATGATAGAAACGAAAGACTTGCGCGCCGGTTGCCGCAGTATCGCGCCATGCAATAAAGCCTTGCCCCGTGCGCGCCCAGCCGAGCTTAGGGTCGGCATCGAGATATTGCTTCTCGCCTTCAATGGCGGTCATGAAGTAATGGTTGAGCCCGGCGTGGTAATACTCGATCACGCCGACTTCATCCTGAAACCACCATGGCTGCGTGACGGCGCTGAGCACGGTATCAGGGGCATTGCCAGTGACCGATTGCACGCTTGCGAGTTTCGTGCGCGCCGCAGCGTCGCCAAAAAGATGGGCATCATAAAAAAGTAATGACCAGGTAAAAATATCAGGCGCATGGGCAGGCACGAACGTATGCTCAAGACCGGCAATGGAAACATGATAATTCGTGCCACTCAAATTGCGCACCATGCGTTTGGTTTGCAACTCGGGGGCGGTGGTATCCGCGCTGCCGGTAATGGCTATATAAGGCGTGCGAATGCCGCGTACGCCTTCGTTGCCCGAATCAAAGCTGGCAACCGAAGCAAAAGCGCCGTAGTCGATACCGGAGTAGGGCACGTAGCCGACGAACGCCTTGATGCGTTTATCGGTGATGACCACTTCGGCGTTGTTGCTGCTAATGCCGAGCGATGTAGTGAGTTTTGCGCCTTGATTGAGCATCAGCGATTGCCCGCCTAAGCTTGCGCCCCAGCCCGCGATTTGATTTCCATCAAGATGATCTTTAAAGGCGGCATGATTGAGGAGATAGCTTAACGTCTCAGACACCACCACCGGGCGAATTGCCATCGCCTCCGCGATTAAAGGGTAATCGCGCACAACGCTTGCGACGTCGCCAAACGAGCCGATTTTGACTTGAATGAAGCGCTGATCGGCATGGAATGGAATGACCACGACAAAGCCTTGCGCAGCAAATTGCTTGCCAACCGTTAAATAGTCGAGATCGAGCGGCGCGCCGCCGAGACCGTGTGAGAGCAAAAGCACGGGGTAGCGTTTTGATGCATCGGCAAAGATTGGCTGATCGCCCAAGCGCTGCATGCGCGGCACGATTTGGCCATTGGGCAGCGTGTAATCTGGGCGGGGATTATTTGCGGTGGTCGGGTAGCAGGCAATCGCTGGGGTGGAAATAATTTGATTGGGATAGCGCTTAAAAATCGAAGGATTATTCGGCATCTTTGCGGCAATCAGCAAAGGCCCGCTCACCGGCGTTGCCGCCCGCACAAAAAGGGAATCAGCGAAAACCCCGCCATCGCCTCGCCACGTATTTTCGGGCGTGATCCCCGCGGGGAGGCGCGTGTAATCCATTTCAACATCGGTGCACGCAACGGCTGCCTGCGATAACACGATGGGCGCGATCGTGGTTTGGCCAAAGGCGACGGATGAAAAAAGTAAAGCAGTCGCCAGAGCGCGAGAAAACGGCAAAACGATTGAATTCGTGGGCATAAAAATGACGGAAACAGGAAAAGTCCAAGCTTCGTGAAGGATGCCACAAAACGGCACCGCGCGCCCGCATAATGCGAAGCTGTTTTGGATCAAAAAGAATTTCGCAATGCAACCTGCAGTTTCCGCAACATTACCTTCAACCGCGCCGCCACGCAGTCGCGTCTTGGCGACGCTTGCGCTCGGCGTAATCGCCGTCTCGTTCGCTGCAGTATTTATCCGTCTCGCGCAAGGCTCTGGCGCTTCATCGCTGGCGATTGCGACTGGGCGTTTGGTCATTGCATCGCTCTTCATGATTCCGATTGCGCTCATGACCTGCGGCGCAGATTTGCGCGGATTATCGCGTGTTGATTGGCTGCGCGGGTCCATCGTTGGCGCGCTCTTGGCTGCCCATTTTTGGTTGTGGATCTCATCGTTGTCGTATGTCAGCGTTGCGCTCTCCACGGTATTGGTGACGACCACGCCGGTCTGGGTCGCGCTCGGTGCTTGGCTCATCAGGCGCGAGCGACTTTCATGGCTGCAATGTTTAGGCTTATTGCTAGCAGTTGCCGGTGGCGCAGCGCTCGCGCTCAGCGCAGGCAGTAGCCGTGATGCGAATCATGATGCACTTGCGCTCGGGTGCGCGCTGGCGATTGCCGGTGCGTGGGCGATTGCCGGCAATATGCTCATCGGCCAGGGCTTGCGGGCAAAACTGCCTGTGCGCGCTTACGCAGCGTTAGCTTATGGTTGGGCGGGCGCGTGGCTTTTACTCGCGTTGATCATTACCAAAACGCCCGTATTGGGGCTCGCGCCCAATGCTTACTGGGCCATGCTCGCGCTCGCGATCGTGCCGCAATTGATTGGGCACACCGCGCTCAATTGGGCGCTTCCTTATTTAGGGGCAACGACTGTTGCAGTGAGCATCTTGGCTGAGCCGGTGGGCGCAGCGCTCATCGCAACCTTGGTACTCAACGAGCCGATTACCCTTGCGATGGTGTTATGCTTTGCGGCAACGCTCGTCGGCATTGCGTTGGTTGCTTTCAAGCGCTGATTTGTGCGCCGATTTGCGTGTCGATTTTGAGGCATACCTGCGGCGCAGATTTCGCCATTTTCGCGCTCAATCTGCGCCGCAGGTATTTGAAAACCAACCCTTGCGCGGATGAACACGCCAACTACTTTTCGACCAATGCCCGATCGTGCGCTGCAGCGCTTGTGCGCAGCGCGCGCGTCTCGCTCGACGCGCATAACCTCATGAAGCGCACTGGCTTATTGGCAAAGATCGCGCCCGATGATGTGGTCAGTACGCGTCGTCGAGCACTGAGTCGTTTGAATTTTTAGCGCGCTATTATTTCCAGCCTACCCGGGCGACGATTTCTTGCGCCTGCGCTTGATGCTTGCCAAGGACTGCGATATTCACCTGATCTTGCTTGAATGTGCCGAGCGCTTCTAGCTTTGCATTTTTGATTTTTGCGGTTTTGGTCACGGGCCATTCATTGTTGCCATCAGCGAAGTAGGCTTGCGCTTGATCGCTGGCGAGATATTCCAAAAATTGCACCGCGTTGGCTTTGTTTGGCGCGTGTTTTAATACCCCACCGCCCGAGACGTTCATATGCGTGCCGCGCCCCTCCTGATCGGCGAAAAGCACGCGCGTTTTTTCAACGATGGCCAGATCATCTGCCTTCGTTGAATTCATCATCCGCCCGTAGTAATACGAGTTTGCCAACGCGAGACTGCATTCGCCCGCGGCGACTGCTTTGATCTGATCGGTATCGCCGCCACGGGGCGTGCGCGCGAGATTGGCCACGATGCCTTTCGCCCACGCTTCGGCCTTTGCCGCACCCTCATGCTCGATGATCGATGAGAGCAGTGATAGGTTGTAGACGTGTGCGCCTGAGCGGGTGCAGACTTGGCCTTTCCATTTTGGGTCTGCCAAATCGGCGTAAGACTTAATCGCACCGATCGGCACTTTCGCCTTGTCGGTCACGATAAGCCGCGCTCGCGTTGAAAAGCCAAACCACGTATTGCTTGCCATTCGCAGATGCGCGGGGATCTGGGCGCTGAGGAGCGCGGAATTAACGGGCGCAAAAATCCCGGTTTGCTCAGCGACCCAAAGCCGACCGGCATCGACGGTGAGAAATACATCGGCTGGGCTCTTATCGCCTTCGGTTTTGATGCGCTCAAGCAGCGCGTCTTCACCGGCCTCAATGCGGTTAATTTTGATTCCTGTTTGCGCAGTGAAATTGTTGTATAGCGCTTCGTCCGTGCTGTAGTGGCGAGCGGAGTAAAGGTTGAGCACATTGGCTTGCGCGTGCGCCGTGGGGATTTGCCCAGCGGCGAGGCAAAGTAGGCTAGAAACTGCGAGAGAGAGATTTAAATTCATAAGGTGGGATTTAATGGGAAAACACGATAACTTGGTTTTTAACACAAATGCGAATCGTTCGCAGTTGCGATACCGAATAGAGCTGCTACCACACTTCAAAAGCGCGAAACTGCGTCGCAGGTATGCGCAAAAGCGTGAGAATGGGTCAAATCGCAAGATGCCTGCAGCGACGATTTCTGCGCCGCAGGTATAACGAAGATGAAAACAGATAAATTCGCACAATAACGATTATTTTTGCTAAGGAGCTTCTCCATGAAATTAACAGTCCACAACGCGCTTGCTGCGCTCGCGGTGATCGCCGCCAGCGCGGTTCATGCGCAAGCGCCCACGCCTGCCGCGCACCCCAATCTTGCCCGCAATCTGGCCGCGCAGTGCGCCAATTGCCACGGCACCGATGGTAAGTCAGATCAAGCCATCCCAGCGCTTGCAGGCCGACCAGCGGATTACATGAATGCGCAAATGAAAGCTTTCAAAGAGGGCACGCGCCCGGCCACGATCATGCATCAACTCGCTAAGGGCTACACCGATGAGCAGATCAAGCTCATGGCCGATTATTTTGCAAAGCAAAAATAAGGAGACACGATCATGAAAATGCAAAGACGTGATTTTTTGAAAACTGCGGGCGCTGCCGCGACGGTGAGCACGCTTTCTGCTTGCGCAACGATTGAATCTGCGCCGCAGATAGTCGGCGTAGCGAAGCCGCGTGTCGTCGTCGTTGGTGGTGGCTTTGGTGGCGCGACGGCTGCGAAATACGTCGCGAAATTTGGCGAAGGCAATATCGATGTAACGCTTGTGGAGCGGGGTGATGCTTTCGTCTCCTGCCCGATGTCTAATTTAGTCGTTGGTGGCTCTAAGCAATTGGCTGATCTTTCAGTGCCTTACACCGGGCTGGCTAAATATGGCATCACGCGAGTGCGAGGCGAAGCGATCGGCATTGATCCGGGCAAGCGCAATTTGCGCATGCAAGACGGCACGTTGATTCCCTATGATCGTCTCATCTTGTCGCCCGGCGTTGATTTCATGTATGGCGATCTGCCGGGCTTGCAATCGGTTGCCGCGCAATCGAGCATCTTACATGCATGGAAAGCGAGCCCCGAAACGGTCGCGCTGCGCAAGCAACTCGAAGCGATGCCTGATGGCGGCGTGTTTGCGATACACATCCCAAAAGCGCCTTTTCGCTGCCCGCCAGGCCCCTATGAGCGCGCATGCCAAGTCGCGTGGTATTTCAAACAATACAAGCCGAAAAGCAAAGTGATTGTGCTTGATGGTAATGAAGATATCGTCTCTAAAAAAGGCTTGTTTACCAAAGCGTGGAACGAAAATTACAAGGGCCTCGTTGAGTATCGCAATAATCAAACGCTGCTCGACGTTGATGTCGCCACAAAAACGGCCAAGCTTGAATTTGGCGATCAAAAAGCAGATGTATTAAACGTGCTGCCACCGATGCGCGCAGGCAATATCGCCCGAATGTTTGGCATGGCGAACGCCAATGGTCGTTGGTGTCAGGTTGATTTCTTAACGTATGAATCGACCGCAATTGCCAATATTCATATGATCGGCGATGCGATTCAAATCGCGCCTGGCATGCCGAAATCTGGGCATATGGCCAATCAGCATGCGAAAGTGTGTGCGGCGGCGGTGGTCGAGCTTTTGACCAAAGGCAGCGTGAACCCGACACCGATGGTGGCCAACACCTGCTACAGCTTCATCGACGACAAAAACGTGGTGCACGTGGCAAGCGTTCACGAATACGATGCCAAAGATAAAACCATGAAAACAGTCGCTGGTTCTGGTGGATTATCGGCCGCGGGCAATGAGCTCGAAGGCACGTACGCAAACGCTTGGGCGAAAACCATTTGGGCTGATATGCTCGCTTAAAAAATACGCGACCGAAGCAAATACCTGCGGCGCAGATTTGGGCAATTTATCGCTCAAATCTGCGCCGCAGGTATTTAGAAAATAGCGCTTATGCGCTGATTTCTTTGGATTGAATCCGCTTTACGCCCGCTGCTGTCATTGCGACCCACGATTTTGCAAGCGATTGCTGGGCATCGATGCCGCGCGACGCGTCTTCGATAACGGTCGCCTCAAATCCTGCGCGGCGTGCATCCATCGCGGTCCACGCGACGCAGAAATCAGTGGCGAGCCCCGCTACAAAAACCCGCTTAATTCCGCGCGCTTTTAGGTAGCCCGCGAGCCCGGTCATCGTTTTGCGATCTGCTTCTAAAAAAGCGGAATAAGAATCGACGGCATTGTTGTAGCCTTTGCGAACGATTAACTGTGCGTGCGCAATTTTTAAATCGCGGTGCAGCGCTGCGCCCTCAGTGCCTTGCACGCAATGATCGGGCCAAAGCATCTGCTTACCGTAAGGCATATCGATCACATCAAAAGGCTTTTTCCCCGCGTGTGAAGAGGCAAAGCTGACGTGATTTGGCGTGTGCCAGTCTTGCGTGATGATGACATTTTTAAAATGCTGAGCGAGCCCATTAATGAGCGGCACGACTTCGTCACCTTTGGGCACTTCTAGCGAGCCGCCAGCAGTGAAGCAATTTTGAACATCAACGACGATAAGCGCATCCCGATCTGTCGGCTTGATCGTCGATGCCCACATCGGCGCCGATGCAAAAAGACTCGGTAGGCCGATCGCGACGCTAACCGCGGCGGTTTGGCTTAAAAATGCACGGCGGGCATTTAATTTCATGGCAATTCCTCAGTCAATGATCGTGGAATTGATGAGCGTAGTTCAGCGGCAATCAGTTGTCAATGCGGGTTGTCAATGCGGGCTAGGAATGCCCGCGCTTAGTGCGCTTCATCCCAGTTTTTACCCATCCCGACTTCCGCTACGAGTGGCACGCGGAGTTGGGCAACGTCGCGCATCAGTGCGGGCAATTTTTCTTTCACCAGCGCAATTTCTGCGTCGGGCACTTCTAAAATCAATTCATCATGCACTTGCAAAATAAGTCTTGATTGCACGTGCGCGGTTTCAATCCAAGCCTGCACTGCAATCATCGCAAGCTTGATTAAATCGGCTGCGGTGCCTTGCATGGGCGCATTAATCGCCGCCCGCTCTGCCCCTTGGCGGCGCGGGCCGTTGCCGCCATTGATGTCTTGTAAGGTCAAGCGCCGCCCGAAAACCGTTTCAACATAACCCTTCTCATGGGCAGAAGCGCGGGTGCGCTGCATGTAATCGTAAACGCCGGGATAGCGGGCGAAATATTTATCAATGAATTGCTGCGCTGCGGCCCGCTCAATGCCCAATTGCGAGGCGAGCCCAAAAGCGCCCATACCGTAAATTAATCCGAAATTCACCGCTTTGGTATACCGCCGCTGCTCACTGGTAACGTCTGCAATCGGCACGCTAAAAATATCAGCAGCAGTGGCTTTATGAATATCGAGTCCATCCGCAAAGGCTTTGAGCAGCGATGCATCTTCACTCAAATGGGCGATGATGCGCAGCTCAATTTGAGAGTAATCCGCAGAGATCAGCACGCAGCCCGGGCGTGCGATAAAGGCTTCGCGGATGCGTCGGCCTTCCGCCGAGCGCACAGGAATATTTTGCAGATTAGGATCGTTGCTGGCTAAGCGGCCGGTGACGGCAGTGGCTTGCGCGTAATTGGTGTGAATGCGTCCTGTTTTGGCGTTTACCATCTTCGGCAATTTGTCGGTGTAGGTGCCGACGAGCTTCATGATGCTGCGATGCTCCAAAAGCAATTTCGGCAACGGGTAATCTGCAGCTAATTCTTGCAGCACTTCTTCATCAGTTGAAGGTTGGCCGGTCGCGGTTTTGCGCTTGACCGGCATGCCGAGCTTGGTGAACAAAATTTCACCGAGTTGCTTGGGTGAGCCGAGATTGAAAGGCTGCCCAGCGAGCGCGTGAGCCTTTGCCTCAAGCTCCCGTGCGCGGAGGGAAAATTGTGTAGTGAGTCCGTTTAAAAGGCTCGTATCAATTAATACACCGGTGCGCTCCATCGTAAATAGCACATCGCGCGTCGGCAGCTCCAATTTTTCGTAAACATAGCGCAGTTTTTCATCGGCTATTACCTGCGGCGCAATTTGGGCATGTAACCGCAGCGTAACGTCGGCGTCTTCTGCTGAATATTGCGTTGCCCGCTCGACGCTCACTTGATCGAAGCCGATTTGGCTTGCGCCCTTGCCGCAAACCTCTTCAAAGGTAATCGTTTTCTCATTCAAAAATCGCAGCGCGAGCGCATCCATGTTGTGTGGACGATGCGATTCAAGCACATAGCTCTGCAGCAGCGTATCGTGCGCCAAGCCTGCAAGGCCGATCCCGTGATTGGCGAGCACGTGTTGATCGTATTTCGCGTTTTGCGCGATTTTCTCTTTTTCGGAATTTTCAAACCACGGCTTGAGCGCAGCGAGCACCGCGGCGAAATTTAATTGCGTCGGCACGCCCGCGTAGGCGTGGGCAAGCGGAATGTAGACGGCATGAAATGGTTTCCACGCAAACGATAGCCCGACGATCTGCGCGGTGAGCGGGTCAAGGCTGGTCGTCTCGGTATCAAAGCAGGTGAGCGCGGCGGCATTGATTTCGCCCAAAACACTATCAAAGGTTTCTTGCGTGAGTATCGTCTCGTACGTGCGGGGCTGCGCAGCGGCAAATAAATCAGGCGAAATCTGCGCCGCAGGGTTTGCCGATTTCGCATCAGTTTTACCGACTACCTGCGGCGCAGATTTGCCTTGTTTGAGCCAGGTTTTGAACTCAAATCGCTCGTATAAGCCTTGTAATTCTGCTGTGGTTTCGTCGATCACCAACGCATCGGGCGCGATGCCCACTTCCACATCGCATTTCACCGTCACCAGCGCTTTGCCCTGCGGCAGCCAATCGAGCGTCGCGCGCAGATTCTCGCCCACCGCGCCGGTGATCTGGGCAGCGTTGGCGATGATATTGTCTAAGGAATCATATTGCGCTAACCATTTGGCAGCGGTTTTGGGCCCCACTTTGGGTACGCCCGGTACGTTATCCACCGTATCGCCGATCAGCGAAAGATAGTCAATGATTTGATCTGGACGCACGCAAAATTTACCGAAGACCCCAGCTTCATCAAGCACTTCCATGCTCATTGTGTTGACCAGCGTGACCTGCGGGTTGACCAGTTGCGCGAGATCTTTATCGCCTGTTGAAATCAGCGTATCGAGCCCTTGCTTCGATGCGTTTACTGCGAGCGTGCCAATCACATCATCAGCCTCCACACCGCTCATCATAATAAGCGGCCAGCCGTGGGCGCGAATGAGATCGTGTAAATGTGGAATCTGTGGCCGCAGATCATCGGGCATCGGGCTTCGCGTTGCTTTGTAGTGCGCATACAAGTCGTCGCGAAACGTTTTGCCGGGCGCATCAAAGATCACGGCAAAATAGTCGGGCGCTTCTTTTGCGATCAATTGCTTGAGCATCGAGAGCACGCCGCGGATCGCCCCGGTCGGCTCTCCGGCCTTGGTGCGTAAGTCTGGAAGCGCGTGGAAAGCGCGATACAGGTATGATGAGCCATCAACGAGAACGAGTTTGGGCATGAGCGATACAAAAAAGCAACGGTTATCAATGAACTACGGCGCGACCAACCCCAATGCGGGGCCCGAGGCATGGCGTGCATTATCCATGATGAGCGAATTTGTGCTCGCTACCGAGCAGTTGAAGCGGATTCGCCCGGCGGTGAGCATCTTTGGCTCGGCGCGCGTAAAGCCCGATACGCCCTATTATGAATTGACCAAAAAAATCGCGCTCGCGCTTTCCAATGCAGGCTACAACGTGATCTCCGGCGGCGGCCCGGGCATCATGCAGGCGGCCAACGAAGGCGCGCAGCCCGGCGCATCGCTCTCAGTGGGCTTAAATATTCAGCTACCGCATGAGCAGCACGGCAATCCCTACCAAGATTTAAGCTTGTCGTTTCGCTACTTTTTTAACCGCAAATTAATGTTTGTGCGCTCCTCAATGGCAATTATCTGCATGCCGGGCGGCTTTGGCACGCTTGACGAGCTCTTTGAGTCGTTAACCCTGATCCAGACCGGAAAGGCGCGCCGCATGCCGATCATCCTTGTTGGACGTGAGTTTTGGGGCGGGCTTATGGAATGGATCGAGGGCAAGCTGAAATCTGAAGGCATGATTGGCGAAAATGATCCAAAACTCATTCGTTTGATCGAAGATCCTGATGAAATTGTGGCCGCGATTTTCCGTTTTTATGAAGCTCGGGGTGGTTTTGACATGGCCGAGCACGATGCCCAGCTATTGTTAGAGCTTTAAGTGAAAATTTGCGGTGTCCAGTTTGAAAGCGGATTAAACTAGCTCTTATGAATTTATTTACTTTTCGCCTCAGCGTTTTTGCCTTCGTTACCGCAGCCAGCGCGATCGCGCACGCGCAATCCACATTAGGCAGCAAAATCATCATCGATGAGCCCATCACGCTGCCCAAGCAAGAAGCGGGGCGCGTCACCGCGCGGGTGAATGAAAAGCCAACGGCGGTGGAGATCAGTGAGCGCATCACTTCCCAGCGCGTCGGCGGGTCAACGGTGATCCGCGTCAATCCCGAAGGTGCTGCGCCCTACACTTTGAGCAATCAACTCCCCGGCATCCGCCTTTTGCGCCGCGACCACGATGAAGTGCGCGTGCCGATGTGGCAAATCGGCAAATTCTAGTTTTACTTTATGGCGGTCTACACCTCAGTTTCAAGCGCTGAGCTTTCAGCGTGGCTTGCGCGTTACAGCGCTGGCGCGCTCAAGCAGCTCAAGCCTATTGCCTCTGGCATTGAAAATACTAATTACTTCGTAACGACTGAGCATCGCGCTTTAGTGCTCACGCTTTATGAGCGCTTGCCGCAAGAAGATCTTCCGTTTTATCTCAATCTCACCGCCCATCTGGCAAATGAAGGCGTGCGCGTTGCCGCGCCGCTGGCTGATCGCTCCGGTGCCCTATTTTCCACGCTCAACGGCAAGCCCGCATGCTTAGTGGAGCGGCTGCATGGTGAGGCCAATATGCAGCCGACCGCAATGCATTGCGCTGTGATCGGTGGCGAGCTCGCGCGCATGCATATTGCCGCCGCGCGCTACCGGCCGCGATTGGCCAATTCGCGCGGCCCGGCGTGGATGCTCAATACGTCGCGCGCCGTGCGACCCTACCTCAACGTTGAGCAAAATACACTGCTCGCGCAAGAAATGGATTTTCAGCGCAAAGCTCGCGAAGCCCGTGGCGATAAGCTGCCGGTGGGTGCGATACATGCAGATTTGTTTCGCGACAATGCGCTTTTCGATGCCGATACGCTTTCTGGCATTATCGATTTTGGTTTCGCCGCCACCGATAGTTTCGTCTACGATCTAGCAATTACGATTAACGACTGGTGCATCGACGATGCCGATACCCAATTCAAACCCGAGCACTACCGCGCACTGATGGATGCTTACCTTGCCGTGCGCCCGCTGAGCGCGATTGAGCTAGAGGAATGGCCGGCGATGTTGCGGTTAGGGGCTTTGCGGTTTTGGCTCTCCAGACTCTATGATTTTCACCTGCCGCGCCCGAGTGAATTGGTGCTTGCCAAAGATCCAGCGCATTTCGAGCGCATGTTGCGCGCGCGGTTGTTAAGTTTTGCGGTTACGCCCTAAACTCCAGCGCTATGAATGATCCGCTTCCCCCTTCGCCCGGCCGTCTTGAGCCTGGTGCGCCCTTGCCCCCCGCCGAGGGCGTATTTTGGGTGCGCGCCGCGCTGCGTTTTTTTCGCGCCGATGCGCTGCGCTGGCTCGGCATTACCGCAGCCTCGATTTTCGTGATGCAGGCGCTCGCCATCGTTCCGGGCGGTGTGATCCTAGCTTTCCTCGTTAAGCCCGTATTGACGGTAGGCTTCTTAGCCGCGGCTTGGCACCAAGAGCGATCGGGCAGACCTGAGTTCACCCATCTGTTTTTTGGCTTCAAATCCAATTTGAAATCCCTGATTCCGCTTGGGCTGGTTTATATGATCGGCGTTGCCGTCGCGATTACGCTCGCTGGAGCGGTCAGCGGCGTCGCCCTCGATCAAATGATTGGGCAAGATCCAACCAAGCTCTCGCCGCAAGCATCTGCAAGCCTGCGCGGTGCGATGCTTTGGGCAATTTTATTTATGACGCCGGTCACGCTCGCGCTTTGGTTCGCGCCAGCACTGATCGTGTTTGACGACATGAAATTTACCCAAGCGCTCAAAGCCTCGCTTAGAGCTTCAGCGCGCAGCATCGGCGCGATTGTCGTTTATGCGATTGCGCTTTTTGGTTTAGCCACCGGCGCATCCGTGCTCGTACTCGGTTTAAATATGATCGCGCCCACGTTTGGGACGATCGCGCTTTTCATGATGATCCTGCCCTTTATGGCCGTGCTCTTCATCTCTGATTACGTCAGCTACCGCCGCGTATTTCATCCCAATCAGCCGTTGCGCGTGCCTTAATTTAGCCATACCTGCGGCGCAGATTTAGGCAAAAAAGGCCAAATCTGCGCCGCAGGTATTGATGTTTTTATGCGCATTGATGCTGCAATCAGTCGCTCGCTCGTAATGAGCGTAGCGCACTCTTCGTAGCTACAGAGTTGGTGCGCACAACAGCGGTGTGCACTCTAAGTTGGCTTCAAAATTGAGACCGCAGACGCAGATGAACGTTCTAATTTCCGCAGGCCGGCGCGTTACCTGGTGTGCGAGCGGATAATATCTCGCCCACCGCTGATACAAAGCAAACAAAGAAGTATTGGAACGACTCCATAGTTAATAATTCGGTTCCAGACATCCCAACCTTTCCGCTCAATCGGGTGTTCGGCAATTGTTATTTGTTGCCCCACTAGAAGCGGTGAGACCTCAACACTTAGTCTATAGGTTTCATCTATAGCGGTATTGAAGCTGATCCCATGACCGTAGCAAATTCCCAGTAGCGTATCACGGCTTTCTTTTATGATTTCCCCTGTTTTCTTATGGAGAACCTGAAAGCGGGCGGTTTGAGGTAGTGAGAATAATGAGCTTTGAAGCGCAGGATTGTTTGTACACATACCGCCCCTTAAATCGGCGTAGAGATTAGTCGAAATATTACTTTTAAACTCAATGGATGTATTTTTCGAGGATGAAATTGTTGCAGTCGCTATCGGTTCAGGAAATTTGCTATAGACGAGACAAACCACACCCCAAATTATTGCGAACGCTCCCAACAATGCAATCAGGCTTGTTCGACGTGATAGATCCTTAAGCATCTTCAGAATGACTAAAAAAACTGCATGAAGTGTCGAGGAAACGGTGTTCTAGGTGGAAGATTCTGACCAAAAATCCCGCACTTCACACCGCAATCCCGGGTTCTCTGAGCGCAGTTGTTTCGAGTCAATGAGTATGGTGTAGGTTTAAGCATGCAATCCATCATGCACTTGTCTTTGTCGTTGTCACTCGGGAGTGTTTTGCACTCCCTGGTACTCTTCTTTTGCTCGTCCATTTGTGGGCCTTCGGGATACTGACCGATCGTATCCCCGCCTGACCCGCCTATTCCAGCTCCAATATGACCTAATCCACGAGCTGCGTCAGGATAAAAACAGATGGTAACGTCTAAACCAAATTTATCAAATAATTTGATCGGAGAATCCATGACATAGCCAAACGTATTCACTCCCGCGGCTAAGCCTATCGGATCAGATTCAACATACCTCCCGATTGAAGGATCATAATCCCGAAAGTAGTTGTAATGTTTGCCCGATTCCGCATCATAAAACTGCCCTGGAAAGCGCAAGTTATAGCGAAACTGCGCCGCAGGTAGTGCGCCATTCTGCGGGTTTTCGTTTGTAGCGCTCTCGCCAAATGGCTGGCTTTGCCACTCCCAGACTTTGCTGTTGTCCGCAGGCTTAGTCACCGCACTTGGCGTGCCTAAATGGTCGGGGTGAACGTAGAAGAAATCGATGTTGACTGGATTAGCTTGCGTGTTCGTGCCCACATTATTTGCCGTGCCAACGCCCGTGCCGGTCGTGCCCAGCGGCGCGCTGGCATTCGCGCCTTTCGGTCTAATCGTAGCGATGGGCAAATCATTCATCCAGACGGTTTCTTGTAGGAGTTTTCCAGCAATATCATATTCTCCCACCAAGCGGCCTTGCTCGTCGTAGATGAAGCGCGCGGTTTTAGATTGCGCCGCAGCGTTGGTAGCCTGCGTGCCCGCGCCCAGCTTGCGTACGCGCTGACCGAGTGCGTTGATGGCGTAGGTCACGGTATCGGCAGCGCTCGCGCCGACTTGCACCGATTGCAATCTATTTTTGTGATCGAAGTTAAAAGCGTAATGCGTAGCGCCACCGGTCTCGTTTAGCGTATTGCCCGTCGCATCGTGCATGAAATTCTTGGCGATGTTGCCGGTAATGTTTTGCAAGCGATGGCTAGTGCCAGGGTAGGTGTAGGTCGCGGTATTTGCGCCGGTGCTGGCCACGCCACTTGCGCTGGCTTGCAGCGTGGCGCGGTTGCCAATGGCGTCGTAGGTAAATACCTGCGGCGCAGTTACAGACCCTGCGCCGGGGGTGAAGCTTGTTAACCGATCAAGATTATCGTAGCCATAGGTTTGGCTGAGCGCGGCGGCCGGGTTTACGCTTGCGCCATCGGTTTGGCCGATGAGGCGCGAAGCGATATCCCATTGGATGTTGCGCGAGTAGCCTTGCGGATCGCTCTTGATGGCAATGGGGCGGTAATCTAAATCGTAAACGCGTTGGTGCTGGTTGATCGTGCTGCCGCCAATGAGCGTGCCATGATTGCCCCAGCTCCAGCCGCCATTGGGGCCGAAGGGTTCGTAGATCGCGCCTTTGACAACGTCTGCGCCGTTTACCTTCACACCGATGATACGGTTTTGCGAGTAGGTATAGGTGAGCGTTTGCCCGCTCGGGGTTACCGTGCTGGCGAGCTGGCCAAATGCGTTGTAGGTGTAAGCGATGGTTTTAGCGGTGTTGGTCGTGCCCGTGGTGGTTTGCACTTTAGTAAGCACGCGCCCGTTTTTATCGTAGACGTATTTGGTGTTGCCCGTGCCGTCGGCGAATTGACCCAATCTGCCTTTGCCCCCAACGCCACCGACAGTTGCGGTGATACTGTCGTAGGTGTACGTGATCGTTTCGTTGGCAACGACTGCAGTTCCGCTCACGCAGGTTAGCGCGGTATTGGTTGCGGCGGTTGCTGCGAAATATTTATTCGTTTTAATACGGTGCAAGGTGTCGTACGTGTTCACGGTGCAGCGGCCTGCGGCATCAAGCTTGGCGGTGAGGTTGGCATTCGCGTCGTATTTAAACGCGGTTGCGCCGGTGTCTGGGCTTTGCTGGGCGATTAAATTATTGTGGCCGTTGTAGGTGTAGGTGGTGGTTAAGCCTTTAGGGTCTTTTACGCTTGTTAGATTATTCGCCGCATCATAGGTGTAAATCGTTGCCCCCGCATTGCCGTTTACGGGATCGATCATCGAAATGAGGCGATTGAGCGGATCGTACGCGTTGGTGCTGGTGCGCGCGAGTGGGTCTGTGCTGGTCAGTTGATTACCGTTGCCGTCGTAGGTGTATTGCGTGATCTGATTGGTAGGATCGGTGCCGCCGACATCTTTTTGCAATTGGTTGAGCCCGTTGAGTACGCGGGAGCGCTGTTTTTGCACGGAGCCGATGGAATCGAAATGTTCTTCTTTGATGCGATTGCCCATGTTGTCGAGGGTATAGGCGATGCGATCACCGGTAAGGTTGGCCGCAGTTACGATCATATTTCCATTCGCAAGCGGGCTCGCGCCAGTAGATTGCTCGGCCATGCCGATGAGCCTATGGGCGGCATCATAAGCGTAAAACAAATTGCTGCCATCGGGCAGGGTGACTTTGGTGAGCTGGCCGACGTTATCGTAGGTGTAGGTCGTGGTTTCGGTGCTTGTGCCGTTCGCCACCGCGCGTGTGGCGAGCCAGCCGCGCGGTTGATAAGTCATCGTGGTGATGAGACCATTGGCATCTGTCATCTTCAACAAGCGCCCTGCTTTGTCGTATTCGTTGTAGGTGGTGATCAACCCAGCAGCGTTGCTCATCGTTTGCAAATCACCTTTGGTAAATTTTGGCGGCACGGCAGTGTCCGTCGCGGCGGCGTACACATAGGTGGTGGTGCGGTTCAGCGGGTCTTTAGCCGTGAGCATCTGCCCGAGCGTGTTGTACGTCCAGACCCACGCGCGGGTTTCGGTGGCGGTCGTGCCGTCGTTTTTAGGTGCGGTGACCGTTTTTTGGGTGAGGTTGCCACTCGCGTCATAGGTAAATGTAGTGGTTTTAGTGCCACCGGGCGCGGGCTCGATGATGGTCGCGGGTAAGCGATAGGTTGCGTTCCACGTCGTCGTAATCGTGCGCGCTTGCGCCGTGGCGGACGCTTCAGTGCGGGAGGTTTCGAGGTTTCGCGCGAGGTCGTAGGCGTAAGTGGTGATGCGGCCGTTGAAATCGGTGCGGGAGGCAATATTTGAGTTTGAGTCGTATATCGTCGCCAGCGATTGCGCGCCCCCGCAGCCTGAGCACGGCTGGGAAACGCCGGTAGTTTTAATGACGTTGTTGACGACTTGAAAATTGTATTGCCGTTGCGTGCCGAGGGGGTCTGTCACTTTTGTGCCATAGACCGTTTGGTAATTTGCGAAATCGTACGAAAACAAATACTTCGATACGCCACCTGCCTCCTCGGTTGATGTTACCCGGTTATCCGATCCGTATTTATAGGTTGAAAAGCGGACGGCATTTTCATCGATAATACCCGTCAGCGCGCTGGGCAGATTTGCCCCAGACGTATAAGCGGTCTCATTGTAAAGATAGCTCTTTACCGACCCATCAGGAAATGTAATTTGAGCTACGTTACCTTTGGAATCGTAGCCGTAGGCATAGGTCAGCCCGTTTGCGTCGACGACAGATTGAACGTGACCCTCAGGGTTGATCTGAAAGGTCTCCACGCGACCAAAGCTATCAGTGGCGACGACGTTACCTAAGCGGGTAACACCGGCTTCAATGATTTCGTTGTGCACATAATCGATGCGATAGCCACCGCGCTTTACGGTTGCTATGAGCCTTCCGTTCGCCGCGTATAGCTCTTGATTATTGTCTTCTGACGTAAAGCGCCATTCCCGCGCACCGCTCGCATTAGTCAATTTTGTAAACTTTCCTTTGTGATCGGCAGGCGCTAAGATTGCGCCGCCCGCGTCGGCTGAATGCAGGTAGGTGCGGCCTCCACCGTTTCCGTAAACGACGCTATTGCGCCCGCGCGATACCACTTTGAAACACGCGGTGCGGGTTACGCCATAGTTATCGGTATATTTTTTGGTAACGCACTGCGCAGGCGGTGTCGCTCCCGCAGTCTCATCTATGATGTACTTTTCGCGGAACGAAAACTGGACGTTCTGCCAATCGTTAGAGTAACGAAGTCTGTCGTCAACGACGCTACGGTCGCGCACAATTTCGGTGAACATCTTTGTGCCTGTTGCAAAGTGAACTGGATTGCGACTTGCATCACACTGATTACGCTCGGGCTCAGGCGTTTTTATACATTTAGTCGTAAGAATATGTGGCCATACCGTCACCGAGCCAGACTCGAGAATAGGTGCTGTAAATTGGTAGCCAGCAGGGCAGATGGAATTGGCAGTAATCGCTCCACCGAAATTTTCAGAATAATCGCCGGGCGGTGCGGGAGCTATGCAGACGGACCCTGATTTCAACGTACGGCTTACAAAAGTAACGTTGGGTATTCCGTTTTCAATCGTAAGTTGCGCGGCTTGCGGGTCTGGCGGAGGGTGGGGGTTAGAGTACAACTCCCAACACTGAGCCCCGCTGGCATAAGTGAACTGCACCGCGTTTAATACGCCCAGCGCCTCGCCAACGGATTTAAACGTGCCTTGGCATGCATTCACGCCTGATCCAGAGGCATAGCAGCCATACGGAATCACGTTCCTCGGTATTGGCTCTAAGGTTTCATCTGCAGCATAGACGAGCGTTGTCGAGCAAATGAATAAAAGCGTTAACTTAGAAAATACAGTAAGTGTTTTTGCTAGCCGTGGCGAATTGCGCCACTTTGGCAACGTGGATATACCGTTACGCCACGTATTTAGCGTGTTTTTTGGGCGGCGGGGGGGGGGAGGCTAAAAGCGAAACACGCATGTTGTCAATGACCAATTGAGAAGTGAGTAATTATTTTCTGTCCGCAGTATCACATCATTTGGTAGTCTGCTGAGATTGAAACGTATGCGATGAACTGTAAGAAAGCGTAGGTTGCACCATGATGATCGCTTAACGCAACACGCTCTAATTTGGTGTTTTTATGGCCAAATCTGCGCCGCAGGTATTGATTAAGATGTGAGCATCGGCGGCAATTTTTGATGCAGTGGATTGACTGATTCAACCGCGTGCGCCAATTGCAGCAGCCCAAGCTCATCCCGATAGCGCCCGACGATTTGCATGCCGATCGGTAGACCAGTGCTGCTAAAAGCGACGGGCACGGAGAGTGCGGGATGGGCGGTCATCGTAATGCGATAGCAAGTTTTCATCCACTCCAAATAGTTGGCAAGCTGCACGCCATTAATCTCGGTCACGTAAGGTTGATCGATTGAAAATGGCAGCACTTGGTTGCAAGGGCACAGTAAAAATTCATAGCGCTCCATGAAAGCGCGGAAGCGATCATAAATGCGCGTGTGCGCTCGCGTTGCTTCGGTGATCTCAGCATTGGTGAGTGCTAAGCCGCGCTCGATATTCCAAATGGCGGTATCTTTCATTTGCGCGCGATATTTGCTGATCGTTGCGGCGTGCACTTGCGCTAACAAGTGCGCACGCAAAACGTCGAAGCATTCGTCAGTCTCTTCGAAGCTGGGCTCGGCTTCTTCAACGATGCAGCCAAGGGCTTCAAATTGCTTGAGTGATGCATATAATTCTCCGGCAACTTCTTTCTCGACGGGCGCACCACCGACAGTGGGCGACCATGCGACGCGCACGCCTTTGAAATCTCGCCGCAGCGGTTTTAAAAACTGAGCGGGATCTTCCCAGATTGCATTTGGCACGCGTCGATCACCCCCCGATTGCGCGAAAAGCAAAAGCGCAGTATCTTGCGCGGTGCGGGCAATAGGGCCGTGCACGGCGGTGTTGTTCCAAGCATCGATAGCGGGCCATACCGGCACGCGACCGGGCGTTGGCCGCAGCCCAATTAAATTGCAAAAATTTGCCGGGTTGCGCAAGCTTGCGCCAAGATCTGAGCCGTCGGCGAATGGCAGCATGCGGGTGGCGACGGCCACTGCGGCCCCGCCGGAGGAACCGCCGCAGGTTTTCGTTAAATCCCACGGGTTTTTAGTTGCGCCGAAAACGGTGTTGAAGGTTTGCGAGCCGAGCGCGAATTCCGGGGTGTTGGTCTTACCTAAAATCACCATGCCATGCGCGCGAAATTTCTCGACCATCACGGTATCGGCATCAGGCACATGATCTTTAAAAATCGGTGATCCGAAGGTTGTGCGCATGCCCTTGGTGCGCTCCATATCTTTGCAAGCGATCGGCATTCCCGCGACAGGGCCAAGCGCATCGCCGCGTGCGCGCTGAGCATCGACAGCATCGGCCCGCGCGAACGCAGCGGCATCGTCGCGGGTGATGATCGCATTGACGCCAGGGTTAACGCGATCAATGTGTTGTAGCGTTTCAGTGAGCAATTCCCGGGCTGAAATTTGCTTGGATTGCAGCGCTTGCGATTGGGCGACAGCAGATTGATAAACGATGCTCATAATGGGATACGTCGCGGATTAAGTTCAGCCCTGCACTGTAGCGAATCGCAGCGCGCAGATTAATCGATTGGCCGCTAGAACGAGACGAAAGGAAATTCCTCCGCTTGCGCCGCCGGGCATCAAATACCTGCGGCGCAGATTTAATTTATTTTTTGCTCAAAATCATCCATGCGCCCACACAAAGCATCCACACAGAAAGCACCGTCACCGCAATCGCGACGGGCACTTTAACGGCAATGCCAAGCGCGGGTAAAAATAGACCGAAAAGTAATGCCGCGCTGACAAGGCCGATTACAGCGAGAGCCTTGGGGAGCCCGCCAGTTTGCAACGCACCCAGATTGACCAAAAAAACCGAGATCGACATGAACAGACTGACCCCGAGCAACTCGCCGATGCCACCGCCGTACGCATGAACCGCGTTGAAAATATGCGCGATCATCTCTTTGCCAGATGCATCTGAATTTGCATGGGCAAGCGCGAGTGCTGGCATTACCGTGAGCCAGCGTAAGATGCCAATGCAGCGCGCAACGACAGAAAGCACGGCAAAACTTGTTACCGTAACTGCGAGCGGTCGCGTGAGTCCACCAAAAGCCCGCGCTGCAATCGCAATCATTGCAGGCCCGATCAGAATTGAATAGAAAAGATAAAGGCCGTAGCCCATTTGCACCGCATCGGGCGCTTTGCGAATGGCTGCAAGCTGCACTGCGGCGGGGTTGCCAAGCGATGCGGGCCAGCCGATTGCGGGTGCCAAAATTGCAATTGGTGCAAACGAAAGCAGCGCAGTGACGATGAGCAAGATACCGGCGCTGCGAGTTTGAAATGTTCGAATCGGGAGTGAATTCATAAAGTCCTCTTGAAGTTTATTTTGCTTACGCTAAAGTGTTTTTTGTAACGATATTTCTGGCGCTTACGCAGGTGTATGGCCAAGTTGCGTCAGGGCTGTGGCCATCGCTTCCGCAAATGCAGTGTGTTGCGGCGTTGCGCCTAATTGCTGCGCGAGCGCATCGCCTACGAGCGCGTGGGGCACGTTCCATAAATACTGCATTTCAGCTAACTCCCGCCACATCGGCACAAACGGTGCGCAGAGTTTGATAAAGCCCCACGGAATCGATCCGATCTTGAGGGGTGCACCCTGTTTGAGCCATCCCCGATTTTCTGCAATCGGCTGAATAGCCTTTATCCAATCGTGCGCCGTAAGCGTATGGCCAGGAAAATTGAATGACGCAAACATCGGCAAAGTTTTTCGATGTCGGGCGATATCGACAAACGCGCGGGCGAGATCCGGGAGGTATGCCCATGCGTGGGTTACGTCGAGCGGGCCGGGGAAAGTGAGCTTGCCCGCATTGATATTTTTCGCAATCGCCAGATCAAACCATGAGCCTGCACCGGCACCAAAAAAATCACCCGCGCGCAATATGACGGATTGAACGCCGCGCTCGCTAGCCCGCCGCAGGCTGCGCTCCATCTCAATGCGAATCTTGCCCTTGATCGTCGCGGCCGATTGCGTCGTTGATTCCGTGAGCTGGGCTGGCATCGCTGCCCCGAAGTTGTAGACGTTGCCGGGAAAAAGCAGGGTTGCGCTTAATTTGTCCGCGATCGCAACCGCGTGGCCAAGGAGTGGCAGCGCCTCGGCTTTCCAACGCGGATACGGCGGGTTAATGGCGTAGAGCACCATGCACGCATCCGCTGCTGCACGGGAAATGGCATCGGTCTCCGCGAGGGCATCTGAAATGTAGTGGATGCCCTTGGCGTCCGTATGTACCTGAGGTGTGCGCACATGCGCGATGATCTCCCAGCCGGCGCGTGAAAAAGCAGTCACTGCTGCGCCGCCTAGGCGACCACTTGCACCGAGGATGAGTATTTTTTGTTTCACGCGATTTCCTTTACGATGTTCAGATGCCCATTGTGGAAGTGAATCGGTTGATACACAATTACCTAATCTGAAATATCAGAATTACAAAAATGAATAACAAGTTTGAATGGACTCTAATTCAATCCTTCCTCGCAGCGGTTGAGGCGGGCAGCTTGCTTGGCGCGGCAAAGGCATTAGGCGCGAGCCAGCCTACTGTGGGGCGACATATCGCTGAGCTGGAAGCACAGCTGAGTACGGTGCTTTTCGAGCGCACGGGGCGTGGCTTGCGCGCGACCGAGGCAGCCATGGCGATTGTTGTAGCAGCGCGCGAAATGGAAGCGCACGCGCAGAATCTCGTGCGCACGCTGTCCCGCACTGCGTTAAGTATTGCGGGGACGGTGCGGATCAGTGCGAGTCAATCGGTCGCCTGCGAATTGCTACCCCCGATCTTAGCGGCGATGCGGGTTGCCTTGCCTCAGATTCAAGTGGAGGTGGTCTCGTCAAATGCGGTGAGTAACTTGCTGCGTCGCGACGCCGATATTGCGCTGCGTATGGTGAGGCCTAACCAAAGTTCACTAATTGCGCGCAAGGTGGCGGAAGTGAGTATCGGTGCGTACGCCCAAAAAGGTTACTTAAAGCGACAGGGTACGCCACGCGCACCAGAAGATTTACTTGCGCACGAGCTTATTGGCAATGATACAGACGATACGATTTTGCGCGGCTTTCGAAGTTTTGGTTTCGCTGCCGAAAAATCGTTGTTTGCGTTGCGTACAGACGATCAAGTGGTGCAGTGGCGGGCCGTGCGCGCCGGGCTTGGTATTGGTTTTATCTCGGATTACATTGCCAGAAATGATCCAAACGTGCGCCGGGTTTTGCCCGACCTTAAAATTCCGCCACTACCGATTTGGCTTACGGTGCACCGGGAAATTCGTTCAAGCCAAAAAATCAGGCAGGTTTACGATTTTTTTGGCGATGCGGTGAAGACCGCATTGCAATAACGCGCTATTTTTAGCGATATTGCGCCGCTGGGCTTGCTCACGATATCTCTACCTGCGGCGCAGATTGAGCCCTCTTTTAGGCATCAAACTCCAAGACCAATGCGCCAAGCTCGCTACACTTGCAAGATGAGAAAACGATCTAAATTTTGGAAATGTGGTGCGGTGGCGTTGGCAATGGTTTTGGGGGGCTGCGTAAGTATGTCGCCGCCCGCGTCTGAGATACCCGAGCAGAAATCGCAATGGCTTGAAATCACCGAAATCTGTGCCGCAGGGTCGACCTCGCCAGCGCAGAAATTTTGCCCGCCACCGATCGCGCGCGAGACCCGAGCGGCCTGGGTCGCCACGGTTGCCAATATTGATTGGCCGTCGCGCAGCGATCTAACGCAGCCCGAGCAAGTGGCTGAAATTACGCGTATCGTTGATCGTGCTGCCGCGCTCAAGCTTAATATGCTGGTCTTGCAAGTGCGACCGGCGGGAGACGCGATGTACCGCTCTGCGCTTGAGCCGTGGTCAGAGTTTTTGACCGGCGCGCAGGGGCGTGCGCCATCGAGCGACCCGACGTATGATCCGCTTCAGGAGTGGATCAACCAAGCGCATCGCCGCGGGATCGCGCTGCATGCGTGGTTCAACCCTTACCGCGCCCGCCACCCTTCTGCAAAATCGCCCCTTGATGCGAGCCACATCGCGGTGCGTAAGCCAAGTGCGGTGCAAGCCTATAGCGATATGCTGTGGATGGACCCTGCGCACCCCGATGCAAGTGAGCATAGCTTGGCGGTGATCGAAGATGTGGTGCGGCGCTACGATATTGATGGCGTACATATCGATGATTATTTTTATCCATACCCAGTGACCGATACTGATGCCGCCGGTAAAAAAAGCGAGCGTATGTTCCCCGACGATGGACAGTGGAATGCTTATCTCGCGCAAGGTGGGAAGCTTGCGCGCGCGGATTGGCGGCGCTCGCACGTCGATGATTTTGTGAGGCGACTTTATGCGCGTGTTCATCTAGCAAAGCCATGGGTGCAAGTGGGGATCAGCCCATTTGGCGTGGGTAAGCCAGATCGTCGGCCTGCGGGCATCTCAGGCTTTAGCCAATATGATTCACTTTACGCAGATGTTGAGAAGTGGCTCGAGAATGGGTGGCTTGATTATCTCGCGCCGCAGCTTTACTGGCCCATCGCCCAACCGGGACAATCGTTCCCGACGTTGCTTCAGTATTGGATTTCGCAAAATCCGATTAAACGTCACATCTGGCCTGGCTTGTATACGAGCCGCATCTTGCCTGCAACGGGTACAACGCCCTGGCCTGCCGACGAAATTAGTGAGCAACTTAAACTACTTCGCCAGCAAGGAGCGCTCGCCAGCGGCCATATTCACTTCAGTATGAAATCGGTGATGGAGGCTGGGCGTGAAGGCATGTTGGGCGCGGCGTTTTTAAGCGGCGCGATCCCGCCGGCAACGCCGTGGCTGGGCGCTGCGCCGCCGAGAGAAATCAAAATTGAAATTAATGCAAGCCGCACACAACCCGCAGGCACTGCCTTTGTGATGAAGTTCCCGTTTTCACCAGCAACTACGGAGTCTGCGTATATTTTCGTACAGCAGCAAGGCGGGGCAAACAGCGCTTCGCTCAGCCCGCCGCTGGTGTCTGACGCTGCCTTTGAATACACGATTGGGGATAACAACGAGACTAAAGCAATTGCATTTACACCGATTAGCCGCACCGGAATCGCCGGCCGGGCGCGCGTTTTTACTCGGGGAAATTAAGCCCGCGGTGCGAGCACGACATCGCTTTGCACGCGATGTGATTGCAAAAGTGCGAGGCATGCTGCGAGCGTGTCTTGCCCCCATTTTCCATCGTGCAGCGTGGGCGCGCCGTTGCGTATGGCTGTGAGCACTTCATCGATCACGCCACTGCGCGATACCTGCGGCGCAGAAATGGGCTGAAATGTCTCGCCTATATCGGAATAGATAGTGAGTCCCGTTGGCGCAATTCGCAATGCGCCGTGTGTACAAGAGACGATTACAGGGCCAAAGTGCTCGCTGAATTCCGTGCGTTCGCGTTTGCTTGCGTAATGTGCGCCGCCGTAAGTGACCTCCGCTTTGCGTTGCGATTCTGTAGTGCCAGCAGTGTTTTGGTTAAGCCGTTGTTTCGCCTGCCCAGTGTTTGATTGGGCTTTGCGCAAACCGAGCTCGCTAACCTGATCACACCAGACATCGGAATCAAACATCCCGTAGCCGCTATAGGTGATCGTTGCGAATGCACTGTTTTCAAACCATAGTAAGGCACTGTATGCACCTTCGGTCGGGCGGTGAGGATCCCATGCACCCATTGCCGCGCGCACTCGCGTAATCGGCGCGCCCGCGAGCAGTCGAACAATATCAATCTGATGCGCCGCTTGGCTATAGACAACGCCGCCACCGTCTTGCGTGCGCAGCTCTTCCGGGCGACGAAAGCGGTATAGAAAATCGGTGTAATTCAAGGCTTGAATCATTTGCACCGCGCCCAACGCGCCAGCTTCCAAAATCGCTCGCGCTTCTTGATAGGGTGCATCAAAACTATGACTGTGGCCGACGATCAGCCGCTTACCGGCGGCGGCGCAGGCGGCGGTCATGGTCGCGCAGTCATCGACAGTCAACGCCATCGGTTTCTCAACGAGCACATGCTTACCGTGCGCAGCAGCCCGTTGGCAATGGTCCAAGTGCATTTGATGCGGAGAAGCGATATAGACGCACTCCACGTTTGTATCGCTGACTAAACCATCCACTGTTGAATAACTCGGAGCTGAAAAGTCTTTTTCAAATTGCGCACGCGCCTCTGGCCGGAGGTCGCACGCCGCGACGATCTGCACCCGCGCATCTTGCATAAACGATGGCAACATCAACGTAAATGCGCGCCCGAGCCCGATCACACCGATGCGTAGTGGCTGCACGTTACAAATCTAAAGTGAGCAAATCAGACTTTGCGCGGGAAACGCAAATCATAATCTGCGACGCAAACTCTTCAGGTAACAGCACGAAATCTCGATGCTCGGCCTCGCCCGCGACGAGCGTGGTGCGGCAAGTGCCGCAACTCCCGCTTTCACAGGACGATGCGATCTCGCAACCGTTCGCGCGTAACGCCGATAAGATGCTCATGCCAACGGGCACATCAATGGTGAGGCCACGCTTGGCAAGCTTGACTTTGAAGGCATGATCGTCTGCGCGGGCGGTATTGCCATCAATAAAGCTCTCGAAATGTACGCTGCCCATGGGCCAATGGCCTGTCATATCGCGCACATCGTCCATCAAGCGGCGCGGACCGCAGCAGTAGATCTGCGCGCTGGTTGGCGACTCAAGCGCTGGCCATAAATCGTACGCGTTGGAAGGTTCGCCATCATCGTGATGAATGTGAATATTTGTGGCGTTAGCGTGCGCATCTAACACGTCGTAAAAAGCAGTTTCTTCGCGATTGCGCGTGAGATAGATCAATGACCATTGCGCACTTGAATCATTCGCGCTGAGGGTGTCGATCATAGACAGAATCGGTGTGATTCCGATGCCACCGGCGATGAAGAGATAACCGCCGAGAGAGGGCATCAACGCGAAGGCATTTTCAGGTGGTGCGCAGTGGACGATTGCGCCAACCGTCAGCTCATCAATCATGCTGCGCGAGCCACCGTTTCCGTGCGCCTCGCGCTTGACGGAAATATCGTAGTGATTAGAGCGCGTTGCCGCGTTATTGATGGAATACTTGCGTGCAACACCGCTGGGCGTTTGCACCTGAAGGTGCGCGCCCGGCGTGAAGCTGGGTAGTTCGCCGCGATCAAGTGCGGCGAGCGTGAAAGTAACGATATCGGCCGTTTGTCGCTCTATCGCGGTCACTTGCAAAGGCAATAAAAATTGATTTACTTGCATCAAATTTTGTATGATTCATAGGTGGACGGGTGAAACACTTCATCAACAGTGAGGCGGCGCGCTGAGAGTGCTTGCGCGTGGTGATGCTCTAAAAATGCCTCGAGTGTTTTGGTGTTGTTCGCAACGCCGTAGGACCAATAATCTTCCCCCATCAACGCCTTGGCGCTCGCCAATTGCTCCTCAACGAAAGGCAGCATCACCTTGGTCGCCGAGGTATCGTTCAATTGCTCGGTTGCGATGCGTTTTGATTCGTTAAAGGCCTTAAATAGCGCCGCAGGTAGCCACGGATGCGCCGCCGCGAGCGACTTGCGCAGGCCAACCACATGCATGATGGGGAAAATACCCGTGCGCGCGAAATAGGCTTTGGCCTCAGCGGTGGGGTCGTCAAAAAGCCAGCGCACATTTGGGTTTCGGCGAGCAGATTCGCTCGGCGGGCGCGGGGCTATGAAGCCATCAATTTCGCCCGCAGCCAGCAAATCAGAAATGGTGCGGTCAGTTTCGTCTTCAATGCGAATTTCGGCAGGTAAATCTAGGGCTATTTTTTCGGCCCGGCCCGGCACGTCGATGCCGCCGCGAACCCACTGAATATCGCGCGGATGCACGCCATACTCCGAGAGCAAGAGCGCGCGCGCCCAAACATTTGCCGTAAGTTGATATTCAGGAATGCCGATGCGCTTGCCGATCAAATCCTGGGGTCGCGCGATGCGATCCCGGCGTGCCCAAAGGGCGGTATGGCGAAATGCGCGTGATAAAAAAACTGGAATCGCGATGTAAGGGCAATCGCCGCGCGCATGCTTGATGAGATAGCTGGAAAACGAAAGCTCGCTAACGTCAAACGCGCTTTGCCGCATCGCGCGAAAGAACATCTCTTCTGGCGAGAGCGTCATGCAAATTGGTGATACACCATCAATTTTGACTCGGCCATCGATGAGCGGGCGCGTGCGGTCATAGTCGCCGCAAGCAATGGAAAGGGTGAGGGGATTCATGCGTCGCCTTTGGTGAGATCGCTTTGATCGATCATCGGATTTTCTGCACCCTTCCAAACGTAACCCGGAAGGGTTTCGCGCCAATCTGCGCCTTTAGGCATCATGGTTTGGAATGCAAATACCTGCGGCGCAACTTTATCGTCGCCAGTGCCGATGGCAGGTTGCCCGCTTTCAAAAGTGGCAAGCGCATCGAGCATGCAGCGGCGAAACTCGACGATGGCAAGATCGCTCGCGCCTAATCGCTCTTCGGCGCGATTGGCAATGGCGCCCATCGTGATCCACATCGCAATATCTTGGTTGGGAAAGCCGCTGATTCCAGTGAAGTTGCCCGCTTTCATCGCGGCACGATCTTGCCAAAAGTGATTATCGCGATTGCGTAATGGACGATACTGCGCATCTAAATCTTCACCGACGGTTTGCTTTAGAAAAGTGCGCCATGTGGCGGTGTCTGGCGTTTGCTCTGGGTGACCCCACGCGATGAAATAAAACGCGGTGTGGGTATCGTCGATTGGCACGTTGACATTTGCCACGTTATACATATCATTAGGTGGAATCAGCACCGTGCTCGGGGCGACAAAAACACTCGCACGCACATAATCTTGAATCGCCGAATTTTGAATCGGCCTGCGAATCGCGGCGTAGCGAAAGCCGTAGCCGGTGCGCTGCACTTGCAGGCGCGGTGCTTTGTCAGTCGACGGGCGAAGCCAGAGCGTATCGGTAGCGCCTGCGCTAATGCCCCGTGCGGGGACGAAATCAGAGCTGTGTAAGCTCGAGCTATGCGCGGAATCAATTGCGCCCTCTAGCACCTGAGCCCAATTGCAATCGACGATAACTTTAGCAATGCTCACGTGTACGGCTGCATGCGGCGCCCATTGCGGCGGCGTGAATTCAGGCGCAGGTTGCGCGCTGCCGATGCGTGCACCGAGATATGCCCAAACGATGCCGCCCCACTCTTTGGCGGGATACGCCAGATGCTTCACTTTCTCGCATAATCCAGAGGCTGCAGGCTCGGAGACCATTTCGATAACGTTGCCCAGCACATCCATCTTCCAGCCATGATAGAGGCAGCGCAGCCCACCGTTTTCGTTGCGCCCAAAAACGAGCGAAGCGCGTCGATGCGGGCAATATTCGTCCATCACGCCCACGCGCCCGTGGGTATCGCGGAATACCACTAAATCTTCGCCGAGCACGCGCGCTTTTTTGGGTGTGCCATCGGGCTGCGCCACTTCTTCGATCAAGCAAATCGGTAACCAATGCGCGCGCATCAACGCCCCCATTGGGGCGTTGCCTTCGATGCGGCAAAGGCGTTCGTTTTCGACCTGCGTTAGCATGAGGTTCGTTGTGGATTAAAGACTTATTCGATTTTACGGAGCGCGTTTTGTGTGGGCACTACGCGGTTTCGTTTTAGTTGCAACGCGAATTCTTCGATAAAAGCATTGATACCTGCGGCGCAGTTTTGACGCAAATTAAGGCCATGGGCGATGCTGCAGCGCGCTTCCATTCCAATGGGTGTAACCGCTGCCGCCTTGCCAGTCATCGAGCACGTGTCGCGTGCAGGTGCGACCATCGACGTCGTGGGTATGGGTTGCGGGGCGATGGGTATGGCCGTGGATCATGAAGCTCACGCCGGTGGCGCGAAACAATGCTTGCACCGCGGCTTCGTTGACATCCATGATGGCATCAGATTTTTCGACTTTTCCAGTGCGACTGCCTTCTTGCAGCTTGGCTGCCATTGCCATGCGGGCGGGGAAGGGCTGAGCGCGCATCTGGGCGCACCAGCTCAAATTGCGGGTCATCGTTGCGCGCAGATGCTGATAGGCCACATCATCGGTGCAAAGTTCGTCGCCATGCAGCAGCAGCACGCGCTGGTTGTTGAGATGCAGGGTGACCTGCGCAGGCAATAAAACTGCGCCGCAGGTATTGGCAAATTGCTCGCGCAGCATGAAATCACGGTTGCCACTGAGTAAATAAGTGGGAATACCTGCGGCGCAGAATTGAGCGATTTCAGCGCTCACGCGGCGCGCGTGGGGATCGTGATCGATTTGATCATCACCCAGCCACGCATCAAAAATATCACCGAGTAAAAATAAGGCGTCGGCATTGCGCGCAGGGCCTGCAAGTAAGCGCATGAGTCGCTCGGTATATTGCGGTTCGCTCGGGGAGAGATGGAGATCGGAGATAAATATGGCGTTCATAGCGTAATGATAGAGTAGTCGCCCGCAGCTTCGGCGCATATTAAAAAAGGCGCTGAACGCGCCTTTTTTTCAAATGAGACTAACCCGATTTGGCAGCTAAGCAATGGTCGCGGTGTTGATCAATACGTCTTCCACAGGCACATCGCCGTGGCCGCCGAACGTGCGGGTGGCTACTTTTCTGATGGCATCAACGACATCCATGCCAGAGCTCACTTTGCCAAATACAACATAGCCCCACGCGTTGCCTTGCGGGGCTTGGAAATTGAGAAAGTCGTTGTCAACAACATTAACAAAAAATTGAGAAGACGCGGAGTGCGGATCGCTGGTGCGCGCCATCGCAACGGTGCCGCGATTGTTTTTCAGACCCGCTTTGCTCGTGGCTTCGCCTTCATGGGCAATCGTAGCCCGCGTTGCCTTCTGCTTCATGCCTGGCGTCATGCCACCGCCTTGAACCATGAAGTTTGGAATGACGCGGTGAAAAATTGTGCCGTCGTAGTGCCCGTCACGTACGTATTGCAGAAAATTTGCAGCGCTTACGGGCGCGTTGGTCTCGTCGATATCAAGCGTGACGAGACCGTGAGTGGTATTGAGATTGACAGTTGCCATTATTTTTTGACCGTTACTTTTTCGATGATGATTTGGGTTTTGGGAACGTTGCCGTTTGGATCGACCGGCATTTCAGCAATTTTATCGATCACGTCCATGCCGGAGGTGACTTTGCCAAACACGGTGTAGCCCCAGCCATCGCGGCCGGGTGGATTCAAAAAATCGTTGTTGACTGTATTGATAAAAAATTGGGCCGTGCCGGAGTGCGGGTCACCGGTGCGCGCCATCGCGAGCGTGCCACGATCGTTTTTAACGCCTGCAGCCATGTTGGCATCGCGTTCATGCGTCACGCCTGCCTTGGTCGGCTTTTGCTTCATATCCTTTGAAAACCCACCGCCCTGAACCATGAAGCCTTTAATGACACGGTGAAATACTGTGCCCTCGTAAAACCCCGAGTTGACGTAGTTGACGAAATTTTCAACGTGTTTCGGCGCAGCCTTTTCGTTGAGTTCGATGACAACAGTGCCTAAATTAGTTTTCATTTCGACGACGGGGGACGCGAACGCTAGGCTTGTGCTCGCAACTGCTAGGGTGGTGATCAAAATCGTGCGTAAATTTTTCATGCATTTCCTTCGTAAATAATTTTCCATTGCTTGCCGTCTCGTTGCCAGAACTGGCGCTTTTTGAGTGTCGTATCTGCCGAGTCGCTTTTATAACGCTGATCAAACATCACCATCACCGTCTCGCTTTCATTCGGAATTTGCGCAATCGTTAAGTTATCTAGTTTGACTGAAACGGAAGTTTTTTGCTCGGTCACCGAGCGTCGGGAGACCTCCCACGCTTCGCGCGAGCTTACTTTATCGCTAAAAAAATCGCTGGCGTAATGTGCCATATAGCGCGGGTGATTACGTGATTCCCAATCAAGCCGCCATTGCTCGAGTGATTTCCGCAGCGAAAGCTCCACATCTGAAACTTGCGCCGCAGGTATCCAGCGGATTGCATCGGCGATAGCAATTTGGGTTTGCCCAGGCTGGATGTAGGGCGTTAGTAGTTTTAAATCGTCGTTAGAGACGACGATGCAGCCATCGGAGGATCGAGGCGGGCGCACAAAACTTTCTTTTGGCACGCCATGCAACCAAATGCCAGAGCCGTCGCGACCCGCGCGTTTATCGAGCACGTTTGGATAATCGAGTGCGAATGCGCCTTCACCATAAAAATCAGTCAGCTTGGTGCGATCAAGCTGGCTTTGCAGTAGGTAGACGCCGGTTGGCGTGCGTTTGTCGCCTTCTTTCGCTTTACCGCTGCCCGATTTACCGATCGTGGCGTAAACATCAAGCACACGCCGCGGCCCCATTGGCGCATTTTCGAGCACATAAAGACGCGAACGGGATGCGTCAACTGCCAGCGCGAAGCGTACCTGCGGCGCAAGTTGGACAAACATATCTGGCCTGCGACCGTCGATCGCCGGCTCGTTGAGCTTGGCGACGCGCGCTTCCAGCTCTTTCACGAGCTCGGCCATTTCGGGGCGTTGCCCTGATTTAGCGCCAACTACGGTTGGCTTACCCGCGCGCGTTTGCAAAATATCAGCGCGCAGAAGATGCGCAAGTTGATAGTTGGGTTGACGCAACAGTAATTTCGCCACCACCGCTTCTGCGCGGTTGAGCTCTCCTGCACGCAGTGCCAATACCGCATCTAGCAACATCGCTTCGGCGTCACTATGGGTGACGGTTAAGCGCGGCGCGGATTGCGTCAATGCGATGGGGTTGATCACATCGTCTCGCATTGGATTAAGCGGGGCAATTTCTTGCGGCGACTGCGCCGCTCGTGCCCAGTGGGCGATGTCGCCATAACCCGGCACTATAGCCGCGATGGCAAGCGCTAAGAAAACAAGCCCTGCAACTTGCAGGGCTTTTTTAATCGCGTTTAACTGCCAAGCGGGCGAGGAAAACGCCCGTTCAGAATGCCGCAGTTCTTTGGGCAGTATGAACCGATCGTCCTCCTGCATTAGCCGTTGCGTTCGCGCGTAATCTGCCATCCGGCTTTAGTTTTTGCCAACGTCAGGGTCTTACGTACAGCGTGGTCTTTAAGGCGATCAGAGTTGTAGGTTTGACGAAATTTCACTTCTGCCGTGCCATCGCCGGAAACGAGTACAACCGGATCGAGCACCTCAACTTTGATAAATGACGGCGACGCGACACGATCACGGCGCTCGGCTTCCCACGCACGCCGAGATTTACCGCCGTCGACCTTGAAATCGGGCGCGTAGGCGGCGATATAGCCTTCCGCATCGCGGCTACTCCAAACTTTCGCCCAGTTGCGCACAGCAGCCAACACGCTTTCGTTTTCGTTGACCGAAACTACCGCACTTGCAGTTGCGGGGCTCACCGGTGGCGTGGCTTTGCTCGGAAGTGATGTCGCTGGCACGCTGCCGGCAGTCGTTAATGCGACTGCCTTGGCTGCTGGCGTCGCGCTCGGAGCGACAGGCATGGCCAACATTGGTGCAGGGGCAACCGCTGCTGCTGTGGTCGTTTGCAGTGCGGGTGCTGGATTGAGGGCAACCATTTTTGCAACCTCCGGCGCTTTGACCGACTCAACGCGCGGCGCAATCGTCGGCGGCGTAGCCGAGGCAATTTTGGATGCATCAGGGCGCTGCGCTGCTTTTGGTTGCGTTGAAAATAAATCTCTGATCAGCCCGAGCTTGCCTTGCACGCCGGAATTGCCCTTATCAAGCTGCAATGCCCGATCATAGGCTTGGCTTGCAAGTTTGGCGTAGACATCGCCTAAATTTTCGTGCGCAGTTGAATAGCTCGGGTGTGTTTGTATTGCGAGTTCTAATGCGGTGCGGGCTTTTTCAAATTGCCCTTTCGATGCGTAGAGCACCGCGAGATTGTTGTAAGGCTCGGGCAATTCTGGATTGTCTTCGGTGATAGACTGGAAAATTGCAATCGCATCGTTAGTTTTGCCAAGCTCAGTGAGCGAAACCCCTTTGAGAAAGCGGGCCAGGGCATCTTTTGGCTTGCTTACCAAAACGGTATTGGCTTTATCGACCGCGGCTTGAAATTGCCCGGCGCGCACAAGCCGACTCACCTCCTGAACATCGGGAGAGGAATTGGTCGTGCCTTGCGCGAGTGCAGTTGCACTGCTGATAAGTACGCTCGATACAAACAGCGCTTTGCAGAAAATTGCGATTGGACGAACCATAAATTTCATAGCGGAAAGTGCGCAAAAACTCAAAGACGAAAGTGTAGCGTAATAAGCTTAAAAATGATGCAAACGGCGTAACATCTTGGGATGACGACATCTCCCGCTTCGCGCCGCGAAATCTTCGCTTGGGCGCTTTACGATTTTGCGAACTCCGGTTACACAACGGTTGTGCTCACCGCAGTCTTTAATGCGTACTTCGTTTCGGTCATCGCCGGCGGCGCGCAGTGGGGAACATTCGCGTGGACGTTTACGCTCTCTATCTCCTATGCCATCGTAATGATCTTGGGGCCTTGGCTCGGCGCTTGGGCAGATTCACGCGCCCAAAAAAAGCGAGGCTTGGCATGGGCGACGGCCGTTTGCACGCTTGCAACCGCCCTTTTGGCAACCACGGGGCCCAACGGATTGCTCTGGGCAGCACTCTTGGTAATTTGCAGTAATGTGGCATATGCGTTGGGTGAAAACTTTTGCGCTGGGTTTCTGCCGGAATTGGCGCAAGGCAAAGATATTGCGAAAGTCTCAGCGTTTGGTTGGTCGATAGGCTATTTGGGCGGATTACTCGCGTTGGGAATCAGTTTGGCGTTGGTTCAAGGGTTGCGTGCTCGAGGTGCGGATGCGCAAGGGTATGTTGGCGCGGCGATGGTTGCCGTAGCGGCGCTCTATGCGCTCGCCGCGTTGCCGATGCTCTTTTTTGTACGCGAGCGCTCGCAACCCACCGGGCGCGCGCCGACGTTTAGCGCGTTAATCGCGCATTTGAAATCCAGTTTGCAAACCGTGCGCAGCTACACCGAGTTACAGCGATTTATGGTTTGCGCGCTTTTCTATCAGGCTGGCGTGGCTGTCGTCATCACCCTAGCCGCGGTTTATGCCGAGGCTGCGCTTGGCTTTAAAACCGAAGATACGATCAAGATGCTGATTGTGGTCAATGTCACCGCTGCAATCGGTGCCGCCTTGTTTGGCGTGCTGCAAGATCGCTTTGGTCATCGCCAAACCATCGCGTTTGTGCTGATGATTTGGCTTCTCGGCATCAGTGTGCTCGCCCTAAAAACCGATCGGGTTGGATTTTGGATTGCTGCAAATTTGGCAGGCATCGCCCTCGGGGCGTGTCAGTCAGGCGGGCGGGCGCTCGTGGGCTATCTCGCGCCGCCAGATCGGCTTGCGGAGTTTTATGGGGTTTGGGGCATGTATACCCGCGGCGCAGCCATTTTGGGCCCGCTCACCTATGGCGCAATCACCTGGGCCACGGGCGGTAATCACCGGCTGGCAATGCTGTTAACGGGCGGATTTTTTATCGTTGCGTTCGTCTTATTGCGTCGGGTCGATGTTGAGGCGGGGCGGGCACGCATTTCCTCGCCAACGGTATCCAGCCGATAAACGGTAGTCCTCCAATGTCCAATATGGGTCGTCCTGCAACGGCATACGCGCGTTTGAGACTTTAACGACGCGGAGCAGACTCCGCGATGTGGAAAGGACTCCGATCATGGCTGAACGTAAATCACAACCAACGAAGCCCGCAGCGCTCGCGCGTCGCGTGCCCTTGAGCGTTACCGGAGTCACGCCCGCACTGCGCAACCCGCTGGTACCTGCCGCGCAACTCCGGCGCGCCGGCGCGCACGGGCGCGGCAAAGGCGGCGTTCGCGCTTATCGCAAGCGCGAATTAGCTGAGATGCTCTGGCGCGAAGCTGAGTAGGCGCTCGCTTGCTCATACCTGCGGCGCAGATTTAGCCATCGGCGGGCTGTTTTTAGCCTCGATTTGCTTGACGAAATGAACTAAATCGGTTTAAACTGGAAGGCTCTCTATGTGATTTTCACGAAGAGAGCGGCTTGGGTTTTAATAGATTTTGAGTCGCCTTTCCATCCCCGATTTGAGGATTCCTTCCATGTATGCGGTCGTAAAAACTGGCGGTAAGCAATATAAAGTTGCTGCTGGTGAAAAACTTAAAGTAGAACAGATACCTGCAGACATTGGCGCAACGGTGGTGCTTGATCACGTCTTACTCGTCCAAGCGGCGAGCGGTACGTCGGTCGGTGCTCCTTTGGTAGCTGGTGCAGCAGTTCATGCAACTGTAGTGGCGCAAGGTCGCCACGACAAAGTGAAAATTTTCAAGATGCGTCGCCGTAAGCACTACCAAAAGCGGCAAGGCCATCGCCAAAATTACACTGAATTGTTCATCGCAACGATTCTAGGAGCCGGTGGCGCATTGGTTGCCGAGGCAACCCCAGCAGCGCCTTACGTGCCTGGCACGGTTGTCGCAGCAGCAGCCCCAGCAGCAAAAGCAGCAGCGGGTCGCAGCAAAAAAGTCATGGGCAAAAATAAAGCCGGTGAAGATGATCTTGAGATCGTTGAAGGCATTGGCCCCAAGATCGCAGGCTTGCTTCGCGCTGGCGGGATCACGACATTTGCTCAGCTTACCGCTGCGCCAGTCGATAAGATCAAAGAAATTTTGCATCACGCAGGTGGTAATTTCGCCTCGCATGACCCAACCACTTGGGGCGAGCAAGCTAAATTGGCCGATGCAGGCAGCTGGGATGCGCTCAAGACGTTGCAAGACGCGCTCAATGGCGGCAAAGTTAACTAAAGAAGGAGAAAACACACCATGGCACATAAAAAAGGCGGTGGATCAACCCGTAACGGTCGTGATTCCGAATCAAAACGCTTGGGCGTTAAAGCCTACGGCGGCGAGCTTATCAATGCGGGCAGCATCATCGTTCGCCAGCGTGGCACGAAAGTGCATCCTGGCACCAATGTTGGTATCGGCAAAGATCACACGCTTTTCGCGTTGGTCGTCGGCCGCGTGAAGTTTGCCGTTAAGGGCCCGCTGAGCCGTACCACTGTAAGCATTGAGCCGATTGCTGTACAAGCGGCTGTACAAGCGGCTGCCTAAGCGGCTGCATCAGCGGCTGCGCAAGCGTTAGGCTTTCGTTTAGCGCTCAAAATGGCTTAATACCTGCGGCGCAGATTTAGCCTGTTTTGATGCGTTGTAATAAAAGAAAACCCGCACTAGCGGGTTTTTTTATAGGTGCGCTACGCGTCAATCAGCGCTTTTCAACGCGGTAGATCATCACGATGGTGAGCGTGAGATACATCGCGTAGGGCAAGAGCGACGCCAGCGCCGGCGGCCAATCATAAAGTAGCCCAAGAAACGAAAATAAGCGGTTCAAAATAATAAATACCAAGCCAAGCAAGATGCCGACAAAGACCCGCAGGCCAACGCCGCCAGCTCGGCGCGATACTTGCGAAAACGGCAGCGCCAAAATGATGAGAACGACGCACGCTAATGGATACAAAATCTTGCCCCAAAGGGCGGCTTCAAAGCGGTTGGATTTTTGATTGTTGCGTTGCAGATGATTGGTGTATTCCCAAAGCGCCGAGGCCGTGAGTCGATCAGGTTGCAACTGCAAGACGTTCATCACGTTTGGCGTGAGCGCTGTTTTCCAGGATACCTGCGGCGCAGATTCGGAGGTGATCCGCTCGGGGGCAAAGCGCATTTTTGAAACGTTGGTTAACTTCCAGCTCTCATCATCGAGATGCACCGCGCTTTGCGCTCGCGTCAAATCGATCAAACGACCTTCGGTGTCGAACGTAAAAATGCGGACATCGGCAAGCGATTTATCGGGCATGACGTTACCGATATTAATAAACGTTTTGCCTTCGCGAAACCAAAAGCCAGATTTAAAGCGCTGCGCTTGGCTTTGGGCTTTGCCCACGCCAGCATAAGCGCGCGCGCGCTGCGCGAGGGTCTCGGCGGCAGGCACGGCAAACTCGGCAATCAAAAAGCCAACGACAGCGAGGCAGATGCCGACCGAGGCCAGTGGCAAGATGATCTGCCAAACGCTCGCGCCTGAAGCCCGCATGACTGTGTATTCAGAATTTGCGCTCAATTGCGACAATGCAAAAAGGCTACCGAGTAGAGCGGCGACGGGGAGCAGTAAATACGAATTTGCAGGAATATTAGCCACACCGATGAGCAGTGTTTTGAGTGTGCCAAGCCGTGATTGGGCGTCGCCCAACTCGTTGGCAAGCTCAATGACCAGAAATAGCATCAGCAGCGCGCAAAGCACGAGCAGCGTGCTCGAGAGCACCTCTTTAACGAGGTAACGGCGCAGGGTTTTCATTGCGTTGCCAAAAGCGGACGTATTTCCAGAAAGTAGCGCCTTGATAGCGGCGATAAAAAAGCAACATCACGCAAGCCAGCGCGAATCCATGCAGCAAGACCAGGGCGACGATCCAATGCATGCGCCCGAGTTGCACTTGCGCTTGCACGACATTCATCAGCTGAAAGTAGATAAAGAAGAGCAACCCGCCCAAAGCGAGATTGTACGAGCGGCCCATGCGCGGATTCACGTAAGCGAGCGGCATCGCGGCCAGCACCATGACCAACCCAGCCAGCGGGGTAGAAAATCGCCAAAATAACTCACCACCCGCTAGCGCGGTGTTTTCAGATAGCAAAGTCAAGGTTTCGCGCGCATTTTCTTTCGGTGTAAATGCGGTAACGCCTGGCATATCGATCCGCAAGCCATAGCGCTCAAAATCAACAATATCAAAAGCACTTTTTGCAGGCTGATTGGCGACGTAGCGCCGCCCTTCTTCCAAGATCAAATAGCGATCACCGTCTTTGTCTTCGTATAAAAAGCCTTTTTTTGCGACAACCGTTTCGCTGCGATCCGGCAGATCTCGATTGATGAAGATGTTTTCGAGGCGGCCGTCAATGATATTGAGCTTCTCAACAAAATGGATGCGCGAATCGCGTCGGGCTTCTTGGAAGAGCCCCGGGGTCACAGCCGCAAGCTCATCTCGGGAATCGAGTAGCCGCTGATACTGCTGGCGCTTGGCAATTGACCACGGCGAAAGCGCGAGCGAAAGCACTCCTGCGAGCGCAATTAACGGCAGCGCAAATTGCAGCACAGGGCGGATCCACCCGACCAAGCTTTGCCCCGAGCTCATCCAAACCACCATTTCGCTATCGCGCCACGCCCGTGAAAGGGTTAGCAAAATCGTAATAAATAACGTGACCGAAAGCAAAAGCGGCATCTGCTGCAGCGCGGTGAAGGCCAGCATGCCCAAAACGCCGTCGATCGGTAGCGTCCCCGCAGCGGCGGCGCCCAGCAGTTTGACTAAGATTTGGGTAAAAATAATCGCGAGCAACACGATAAACGTGAGCACAGCGTTTACGGTAAGTTCGCGCATTAACGCGCGGCGAAAAATCATAAGCCCTTAACTGCGCCGCCGGTTGCGGAGCGAGTAGTGAAATAATGCACACTTCAATGATGACTTTCTTACACGAAGGCAAGAAACCAATGGACTTTATCACACGCCTCGCTGCGCCCGCCACAAGCAAAACGCAATGTCTCGTGCTTGGGATTTACGAAAAACGTAAGCTCACGCGCGCAGCGCAAAGTGCCGATGCCGCCTCCAAAGGCGCTCTCCTCAAAACCCTCAAGCATGGCGACATCGAAGGCAAAGCGGGGCAAACGCTGATGCTCTATGGCGTTGCAGGTATTGCCGCAGAGCGCGTGTTGCTGATCGGGCTTGGTGAAGCGGGAAAAGGCAATCCAAAATCGATCAAAGCTGCGGCGACTGCGGCTACGAAAGCTTTGGAATCTTGCGGCGCAGCGCAAGCAACTTTCTTCCTTTTAGATGAAGGTATTGAAAATGACGTGCAGCATATTGTGCTCGCCGCGCATGATGTGGCCTACCGGTTTGGCGAATGCAAAAATGTAAGCAAGCCCATTGATCACCCGTTGACCCAGATTACGCTTGCAAGCGACGATCCAAAAACCCAAAAAGCCGCGCAAGCCGCGCTTGCCGCTGCAGAGGCCGTGGCCGTTGGCGTCGCCTTTACAAAGCGCATGGGCAATCTGCCGGGCAATATCGCCACGCCGAGCTTTTTGGCCAGCGAAGCGACTAAGCTGAAAAAGTATGGCATCAAGGTCAAAGTGCTCGAGCGCAAAGACTGCGCAAAGCTTGGCATGAATACCTTTCTCTCCGTCTCGCAAGGCTCTGTGGAGCCACCGAAATTCATCATCATGGAATATCTCGGCGGCGCGAAAAGCAGCAAGCCCACCGTGCTGGTGGGCAAAGGCATTACGTTTGATACGGGGGGCATTTCGATCAAGCCTGCGCCTGATATGGACCACATGAAATGGGATATGAGTGGTGCAGGTTCAGTGCTTGGCGTGTTTCGCGCGTTAGGCCAACTGAAGCCAAAGTGCAATGTGATTGGATTGATTCCAACGTGCGAAAACATGCCAGGCGGGCGGGCTGTAAAGCCAGGCGATATCGTCAAATCGATGTCGGGCCAAACCATTGAAAATCTCAATACCGATGCGGAAGGCCGCTTGATTTTGTGTGATGCATTGACTTATGCCGAGCGCTTTAATCCGCGTGTTGTGATCGATATAGCAACGCTAACGGGCGCGTGCGTGATTGCCTTGGGCAGCGTCGTTTCTGGTATGTACGCAACGACTGAAAAGCTTGCTGAAGATTTGCTCGCGAGCGGCCAGCGCACTCATGATCGTACCTGGCGCATGCCGCTGTGGGACGATTATCAAGATGCCCTCAATAGCAATTTTGCCGATATGGCTAACGTTGGCGGGCGCGAAGGTGGCTCGATCACAGCAGCGTGCTTCCTCTGGCGCTTCGCGAAAAAATACGACTGGGCACATTTGGATATCGCAGGCATCGCCTATAAAGGCAGCGGCAAAGAAAAAGGCGCGACGGGGCGACCCGTCCCGATGCTTATGGATTACGTGTTGCGCAACGCCTGACTTTTGACTACGCCGACCGTGACCGAAATCGTTTTTTATTCCGGTGTTGCCGATCCGCTGGCATTTGCCGTGCGGTTGGCAACGAAGCTCTACGAAGATGGGCGGCGGGTGCGCGTGCATACGCCTGATGCAGAAATAACCGATCAGGTTGATCGGTTATTGTGGACGCATTCGCAAGGCGCGTTTGTGCCCCATTGCAGGCTTGATTCTGCGATTGCGCTCGATACGCCCGTGTGGGTCGATCATGCGCTGGAGCATCCGGGCGAGGCGGTCAATGCCGATGTGTTGATTAACTTAGCGGATGCTGCACCGGCGTTTATGGGGCGGTTTGTGCGGGTGGCCGATATTGTGGGTGAAACTGCGCCGCAGGTATCGGCTGGGCGTGCCCGCTACAAAGCGTATAAATCGAGCGGCTATGCGTTGACCCACCACGATATGAAAGGTAAGCCATGAGCGAGCCGATCTTGCCTGAAATGCCAATACAAAATGCGCCGCAAAAGGCTACGCCAGCTGATTTGTTGGCTAAGGCCGATGCGCTGATGCGCAAAAATCGCACTGCAGAAGAAGACGATATTCCGGTGCTTGATATGCAAGTCACAGTGCATGACGAGCCGATTTCCGACCCTTCAACGGTTTCTAACTGGGATGCAGTTTGCGAGACGGTTTACCACCGCGTCATGCAGCAAATGGATCTTTACACGCAGTTTGGTCTGCGTGATCGGATCAGCCGCGAGCTTCGCCCGCGCATGATCGCCCTTGCCGAGCAAATGGGCAACGAAATCGCCAACGATGTGGCCGATAACATCCGTAAGTATGTTGCGCAGGCCGTTGATGAAGAAGTGGCGCGACTGCGGACGATTAAAAAGTAAAGATTAGCCAATACTTGCGGCGCAGATTTGGCTCAAATTGGGCTCAATCTGCGCCGCAGGTACGTTAAAACCAGTTCAAATTTTCGTGCTGCGCCGCAGCAAAGTGAGCGCTCCTAAATCTATAATGACTACACGTTAATAGATTGCAGATTATGGAACTCGCTAAATCCTTTGCCCCAACTGAAATTGAATCCAAGTGGTATCCCATTTGGGAAAAGGAAGGCTATTTCAAGCCGCGCACCTCTGCCGATGCGCCGAGCTACTGCATTCAATTGCCGCCCCCAAACGTCACGGGCACGCTGCACATGGGTCATGCCTTTCAGCAAACGATCATGGATTCGCTCATCCGCTATCACCGGATGCAGGGGCACAACACTAATTGGATCGTCGGCACTGATCATGCCGGTATCGCCACGCAAATTGTCGTGGAGAGGCTGCTTGAGGCGCAGGGTCAAAAGCGCAGTGATTTCACGCGTGAGCAATTTTTAGAAAAAGTCTGGGCCTGGAAAGAGCAATCGGGCTCAGCGATCACGCGCCAGATGCGTCGCTTGGGCGCCTCTGCAAACTGGGGCTACGCCGATGCGTCGGGCAGCGATCAAGGCTATTTCACGATGGACGCCCACATGAGCAAGGGCGTCACCGAGACCTTTGCCCAGCTTTATGAGCAAGGCTTGATTTATCGCGGTAAGCGCTTAGTGAATTGGGACCCAGTGTTGCAATCGGCGGTCTCTGAGTTAGAAGTTGAATCAGAAGAGCGTAACGGTTTCATGTGGCACATTCTTTATCCATTTAGCGATGGCCCGATCGGTGAGATGAAAGGCATGCATATCGCCACCACGCGGCCCGAAACAATGCTGGCTGATGGCGCGCTCGCGGTTCATCCCGAAGATGATCGCTACAAACATCTCATCGGCAAGATGGTCGATTTGCCTTTGTGTAACCGCAAAATTCCAATCATCGCTGATGATTTCGTCGATCGAGAATTTGGCTCGGGTTGCGTAAAAATTACCGGCGCACATGATTTCAATGATTATGCTTGCGCGTTGCGTCATGATTTGCCACTGATTACGATTTTTACGCTCGATGCCAAGATTAACGAAAATGGCCCCGAGCAATATCGCGGGCTTGATCGCTTCGAGTGCCGCAAGAAAGTGCTCGCCGATTTAGAGGCGCAGCAGTTTTTGCAAAAGGCCGTGCCCCATAAAAATATGGTGCCCGTGTGCGGGCGCACCGGGCAAATCGTCGAGCCGATGTTGACCGATCAATGGTTTGTCGCCATGAGTAAACCAACGCAAAAGCACGCGGGCGGGCTTGCTGGGCGGGCGCTCGATGCTGTGAAAAATGGCGACGTGCGTTTCTTTCCTGAGCACTGGAGCGCAACCTATAACCACTGGCTCTCCAATATTCAAGATTGGTGCATTTCGCGCCAGCTTTGGTGGGGACACCAAATTCCAGCGTGGTACGACGATGCGGGCAACGTTTATGTTGGTCGCAGTGTTGAAGAAGTTTGCGCAAAATCTGGCATACCTGCGGCGCAACTTCGCCGCGATCCTGATGTGCTCGATACTTGGTTTTCCTCGGCGTTGGTTTGCCACACCACGCTTGGCTGGCCTGATATGGCGCGCTTTGAAAAAGACAAACTTTACTTGCCGAGCAACACGCTGGTGACCGGAAACGACATCATCTTTTTCTGGGTCGCGCGCATGATTACGATGACCTTGCACTTCACCGATAAAGTGCCCTTTAAAGATGTGTACATCAATGCCATGGTGCGCGATGCCGATGGCAATAAGATGAGCAAATCAAAGGGCAACGTGCTTGACCCGATTGATTTGATCGATGGCATCGGGCTTGAGCGGCTCGTTGAGAAATCAGTGCAGGGCTTGATGCTCGCTGGGCACAAAGAAAAAGCCGAAAAATACATTCGCAAAAACTTCCCGACCGGGATGAATGCCTATGGCGCAGATGCAGTGCGCTTTACCTTCGCATCGCTTTCGAGCATGTCGATCACGCTCAATTTTGATTTGAGCCGCTGCGAAGGCTATCGCAATTTTTGTAATAAGCTGTGGAATGCAACGCGCTTTGTGATGATGAATGTCGAAGGCAAAGACTGCGGGCTCGATGCCGCGCTGCCGGTCACGCTCTCGCCAATCGATCATTGGATCATCTCGCGCCTGCAAATCACCGAGCGAGAGATCCGCGCCGGCTTTGATGGCTATCGCTTCGATCTCGCCTCGAAAGCGCTCTATGAATTCGTTTGGGATGAGTATTGCGATTGGTATGTGGAGTGCGCCAAAACCCAGCTCGCCCAAGCTGAAAAGGTCGGCGACGATGCGGCTGCGCGCGGAACTCGGCGCACGCTCGTGCGCGTGCTCGAGGCGGCGCTGCGTTTGGCCCATCCGATCATCCCGTTCATTACCGAAGAGCTCTGGCAGATCGTTGCCCCGCAAGCAGGGAAAACAGGCAAAACGATTTCGTTAGAGCCCTACCCATTGCCAGACACTTCAAAAATTAACGATGCGGCCTGCGCTCAAATGGCGCAACTGCAAGCGCTGGTGAATGCCTGCCGCACTTTGCGCAGCGAAATGAAGCTCTCCCCAGCGGAGCGCGTGCCTATGCTCGTAACAGGTGATCACGCGACTCTCGCGCACATCGCGCCGCACTTAGCCGCGCTCGGTAAATTGAGCGACGTACAAATCGTCGAGGCCTTGCCGCAAACAGATGCACCCGTGCAAATTGTCGGTGAATTCAAACTGATGTTGAAGATCGAAATTGATCCGGTTGCCGAGCGCGAGCGCTTAACCAAAGAGATCGCGCGTCTCGATGGCGAAATCGTGAAAGCGCAAGCGAAATTGGGCAACGAAAGTTTCGTCGCCCGTGCGCCAGCGGCTGTAGTTGCGCAAGAAAAAGAGCGCATGGCTGGGTTTGTTGCAACGCGCGATAAGATGGCAATACAGTTGAAGTCTTTGGGCTAAATCGCTGCCATACCTGCGGCGCAGATTTGGGCAAAAAAGAGCCTAATCTGCGCCGCAGGTATCACCCCATTTAAAGCCGTTTTCCGATCGAGATCACGGCATCCCGCCCGTAGCCATGCTTTGCATAAAAGGCGAGCGCGGCATCGTTGCCTGCCATCACTTGCATATTGATTTTCACGCATCCGCGCGCTTTGAGCGCGGCTTCGGCATGCTGCAGTAGCCCGCTTGCAACGCCCGCGCGTCGCACGGCCGGCGCAACACCGAGCGTATATACCCATCCTCGATGGCCATCGTAGCCCGCCATTACCGTGCCAATCAGTGCGTGCCGTTGCGACGCGACCCAAAACAGCCCATCGTTCATCGCGAGCTTGCGCGCGATGTTGGTGCGCGGGTCGCGCTGCGGGTATTTCGGGTCGTTGTATTCCGGGAAAATTGCTGACCAGAGCGCGACAAGCGCATCGGTATCTGCGGGGGAAACCGCGCGAATCGTGACGCTCAAACGCAGCGCCCGCCATCGACTTCGATGCAAGTTCCGGTGATAAATTCGGATTCATCGCTAGCCAAAAAGAGCGCGGCGTTAGCGATATCTTTGGGTTGCGAAAACCGCCCCATTGGAATTACCGAGAGAAATTGCGCACGCCGCTCCGGCGTATCTTCGCCCATGAAGGTCGAGAGCAGCGGCGTCTCGCCCGCGACGGGATTAATCATATTGACGCGAATATTATCTTTCGCCAACTCGACTGCCATGGTCTTGCCGGTGATGATCACTGCGCCTTTGGTGCCGTTGTACCAAGTTAATCCGGGGCGCGGGCGAATGCCAGCCGTTGAGGCGATATTGATAAAGCAGCCGCTGCCTTGCTTGCGCATCACCGGCACGCAATGCTGCGCTGAAAGATAAATCGATTTCACATTGACTGCGTAAACGCGATCAAATTCTTCTTCCGTGGTCTCCAATAGCGGTTGATTTTTATGGCTCACGCCCGCGTTATTGACCACGATATCGAGCTTGCCAAAAGCGCGTAGGGTCTCGCCGACCATGCCGGCCCAATCGAGCGCGCGGGAGACATCAGCGCGGATGGCGCGCACCGAAGCGCCGTTAAGTTTCAGCGATTCCGCCGCTTTATGCGCCGCTTCGCCTTGCACATCAGCGAGCATCACTGCGCAGCCTTCTTCAACAAAACGCTGCGCGATACCCAAGCCAAATCCTTGTGCTCCGCCGGTAATGAGTGCCACTTTCCCCTGTAATCGCATGATCTACCCCTAGTCGTACTTTGTAATGATTGTTTTAAGTTGTGTGAAACCGTAGAGCGCTTCAAAGCCTTTCTCGCGCCCATGCCCTGATGATTTTACGCCGCCGAAGGGGAGCTCGACGCCACCACCTGCGCCGTAGTTGTTGACGTAAAACTGACCCGTGCGCACGCCCCGTGCAACGCGTAACGCGCGCGCACCGTTGGTTGTCCAGACGGCATTGGTCAGGCCAAAAACCGTATTGTTGGCCAGTGCAATCGCATCGGCTTCATCGGCAAAGGGTAGGGCGACCAATACCGGCCCGAATACTTCGTCGCAGGCCAATTTCTGCGCCGCAGGTATTTTGTCGAGTAAGGTGGGCAATTGATAGAAGCCGCCTTTGGGTGTGCCGCGCGCGATTGTGCCCTGCGCTACTGTGCGCGCACCCGTCTCGTGGCCATGCGCGAGCATCGCTTGAATGCGCGCCAACTGCGTTTTGCGAATGATTGGGCCGAGGTCAAGATCTTTCGATGCAGCGCCGACTTTGAGCGCACTGAATCGATCGGCGAGTGCGGCCATTACTTTGGCGTAACTTTTTTTCTGAATCAAAATGCGTGAGCCCGCGCTGCACGTTTGACCGGCGTTTTGGATAATCGCATTGACCCAAACCGGTAAGCCGGCCTCAAAATCTGCGTCGTCAAAAACGATTTGTGCGCCTTTGCCGCCGAGCTCTAGCGTGACCGGGCAATGCCTGCGGGCAGCCGTTTGCGCAACGCAAGCGCCGGTTGCCGGCGAGCCTGTAAATGAAATATGGTCGATGCCTGGGTGCGATGCAAGCGCCGCACCCGCCTCTAAGCCCAAGCCGGTGACCACATTGAGCACACCTTCTGGGAAGCCCACTTCTGCAGCTAGTTTCGCGATATACAACACCGATAAACACGCATCCTCTGCGGGCTTAACAACGCAGGCGTTGCCCGCCGCCAGCGCAGCGCCGACACTGCGCCCGAAGATTTGCATCGGGTAATTCCAAGGAATGATGTGACCTGTAACCCCATGCGGCTCGCGCCACGTCATAACCGAAAAACCCGGGGTGTAAGGAATCGTTTCGCCGTGAAATTTATCGCAGGCGCCGGCATAATATTCAAAGTAGCGGGCGCAGGCGGTCGCATCTGCTTTGGCTTGCTTGACTGGTTTTCCGCAGTCGCGCATTTCGAGGCCCGCTAAAGCATCGTGATGGCTGATGATGGCATTGGCTAATTTGGTCAATAGGCGACCGCGATCAACCGTTGCGATCCGACCCCAAGCGCCCGTATCGAACGCTGCTCGTGCCGTTCTTACCGCAAGATCAATATCGGCTGCGCCGCCGCGCGCCAGCGCCGCAAACGGTAGGCCGTCGGAAGGATCGATAACGGGGATCGTCTCGCCGGAGGTCGACGCGCGCAATTGATTGCCGATGAAGTGATGGGCGGAAGGAATAGAAGCCATGAGAGCAGACGCACGTAAAACGGAATACGTTTGATTCTAATCGCCCACTTCGGTGAAAAGTTCGAGCAGATGCTGGAATCGGGACGGCGCGATCACCCCAGATTTAACCGCATCTTTCACAACGCAATCGGGCTCTTGCCGGTGCGCGCAATTTCGAAATCGGCAAGCCGACTTTAAGCGCGCGAGCTCAGGAAAGCCGCGCACGACATCGGCGCGCGTTAGGTGCGCGACGCCAAACACCTGCATCCCAGGTGAATCGATGATCCAGCTTTGAGCATCCAGTGCAAACAGCTTGCTGTGGGTCGTGGTGTGGGTGCCGGCGTTGCGCAAAATTGAAAGTGGGCCGATTTTGCGAATCTCTTCACCGAAAAGCTGATTGAGAATCGAAGATTTACCCATGCCCGATTGCCCGATGAGTACGCTGCGCTGCCCAGCTAAAAGCGGGCGCAAGGCGTCTACGTTTTCGTGTGCGCAGAGGCCAATAACGCTATAGCCGAGTGTGGCGTATTGGGCATTTAAATGTGCCAATACCTGCGGCGCAATTTTGGTTAAATCCATTTTGTTCAATACGATCACCACACGGACATCGGCGGCTTGTGCCGTGACCAGCCAGCGATCCAAGAGCGCAGGTGAGTAGGTGGGGTCGGCTGCGATCACGCAGACCACTTGGGTGACATTCGCCGCGACCACTTTTTGCTTAAATGCATCAGCGCGGTAAAACTTACTCGTGCGTGGGCTGACGGTTTCAATGACGCCTTGGGCATTGGGTTGCAGCGTCACATTTGCCAAATCACCGCAGGCGATGGATTGATCCCGCCCTTTGCTTACGCAGCGAATGGTTTCGCCGTCAATATTAACGATGTAGTGGCGGCGCTGGGTCTCAACGACTAATCCGATAGCCAAACCTCAGTTACGCGCGGTGCGTCGTTCGCGCAGCGATTCTGAGAGTGCTGCACGCACTTCTCGTAAGCGGGCTTCGACCATGCTGGCTTGAAAGAAATCACCATCGCCCGCGCGTGAGGCGAAGGTAAATTGCTCGATGGCTCCTTGTAAATTCCCCGAGCGGGCGTAGGCTTCGCCGAGGTAGCGATATTGCTGGAGTTTGTTGCCGAGCTTAGCGTTGGCGCGTGCTGCGATTTCAAATAGCGTTGGATCGCCGGGGAATTTTGCGAGCGCGGTTTCCATAAAAATAGCAGCTGATTTTGTATCGTTATTTTTGAGGAGCGCTTCTGGGTAATCGACGTAGAGCTGCTTATGGTTGGGGAAGGTCGCCAGTGCGCTCGCGTAGCGGCGCAGAGCACCCGCACGATCGCCGCTTTCGGTTAACACTTGCCCGGCCATTGCATCGACCATCGCATGATTTGGATTCATGTTCTCAAGCAGTGTGAGCTCGCGGCGAGCGCCCGCGAAATCTTTGTTTTGCAAGAGCGTGGCGACTAAGCCATAGCGGGTTGCGGCCTCGTGGTTGAACTTACGTTCTTTGAGCTGATCTTCAAAATAGATACGCGTTTCGTTGCGATCACCCAAATAGCTTCGCACGAGCGCCCGCACGTATTGAAAATCATCGCTCTCACGCGGTTGCTTAAAGTTCAAATTGGCCGTGCGTGCTTGGGCATCGGCAATGCGCTCATACGATACCGGATGGGTGCGCAAATAGTTGGGGATTTGGGCGTTATCGTTTGCCCTAGTTGCCCGCTGCAGTCGCTCAAACATCGCAGCCATCGCGTGTGGGTCAAGCTTGCTACGCTCCAAGGTCTGAAAGCCGATGCGATCGGCTTCGCGCTCAAATTCGCGTGTGTAATCCAGCTGCGATTGGATGGAATAGGCTTGGCTCGAGACCGCCGCGGCTTGCGCGACTTGCGGATTACTACGCGCGGCCAAGATTGCGAGCGCGAGTGCTGCTAGCGTAACCCAAGTTGATCGCGATTGCCCCGCTAAAGAGCGTGCGATATGCGATTGGGTGACGTGGGCCATTTCGTGTGCGACCACGCTGGCAAGCTCTGATTCGGTTTGCGTGAGGACAATCAGCCCGAGATTGATGCCAATAAAACCGCCCGGTAATGCAAAGGCATTGACGCCTGGGTCATTCACCGCAAACACTTCAAAACTTTGCTTGATGTCGGGATTTCCGGCGCGCAGTCGCGCCGCGAGCTCATTAAGATAAGCGTTGATTTCGGGGTCGTTTAAGATGACGCCTTGTGCGCGCAACTGCTGCACCGCGGTCTCTCCGAGCTTGCGCTCATCGCGCGGAGAAAGAATGGATGACGACTCATCACCTAAATCTGGAAGCGCTGCGCCCGCAGTCTGCGCAGCCGCAAGCGGGGCTTGCGCAAGCAGCGAAAAAATCAAAAAAGAGGCGCAAAAGCGTTTTAACAGAGGGGTCATCATTGGTAAGATACCCGAATTCGCAAAAAGTTGCGCCGCAGGTTTCTATGAAAAAAGTAGTAACAACACAAACACTGACGCATTTTGACACGGCTGGGCAAGCCCATATGGTCGATGTTGGCGATAAAGCCGAAACCCACCGCATGGCGCGCGCAGTTGGGCGTATCGTAATGCTGAGAGCGACGTTTGCGCTGATTCAGTCTGGCTCGGCAAAAAAAGGTGACGTGCTGGGCATTGCAAGGCTGGCTGCGATACAGGCGACGAAGCGAACCGCCGATTTAATTCCGCTCTGCCATCCGCTGGCGTTGACCAAAGTCGCGGTGCAATGGCAACTTCACGATGCCGACTGCGCGATTGCGATTGAAGTGCAAGCCCAGACTTTTGGGCGCACTGGCGTGGAGATGGAGGCATTGACTGGCGTGACGGTGGGTTTGCTCACCATTTACGATATGTGCAAAGCGGTGGATCGCGGGATGCGCATCGAGGGCGTGCAGTTGGCGGAGAAATTGGGCGGTAAATCTGGCCATTTTGTGGTGGAGCGTTAGTGCGCTAATTCCAAGTGCGCAAAATCGCCTTGCGGGACAAATCCAATTTTCTGATATGCCGCATTACTGACTGCATTGGCTTTATCTGCCAATAAAACGATGAAATCTGCGCCGCAGGTATTTAAATGTGCGCAGGCAAATGCAGCGACCTGTTGCCCCAATTTCAACCCGAGGTGTCGCGCATTTGGGTGGGTATATACCGGGCCAATCGAGCCAAACCCATGTCCGACTGCGGTGCCACCGGCAAAGGCTATGGGCTGATCGTCAACGCTTGCTAAAAAAATTGCCCCGCAGCAACCCGTTCGCGCACGCGGTGAGGCACTTCTTCACGCGGATCTTTCATGCTCAATTCATCGATAAATTCAAGCGTGCTTTTTTCAAGAAATGGGATGTCTTCCACGCCCGCGTGTCGGCAGCGCACCCGAGCGTTCGCCTGCAATACCTGCGGCGCAGATTCCAGTGCGTAGAGCGTGCCTTCAATGAAGGGCACGTAGTTGCCAATCTGTTTTGCAAGATGAATTGCGCTCGGTGCGTGGCCGACGATATCGGCGATGACTTCATTCGCGGGCACTGCGGCAATCAATTTTTCGCACGCTTCTAGCCCATGGGGAGTTACGAAAAGCGCTTTGCGCGATGAGTAGAGCGCCGCAGCGCAAACATGCTCATCCGCTCCCGCATGCACGGTGATGCCCCACAAAGCGTCGGGTTTTTCTTCTCCTGCCTCGCGTTGCATCGCAGCCTTGCTGCCGATGCGCAGCATATGCATGCCAAAGGCGCGGGCGGCGATCAAATGTGGCGTTGCGATGCGTAAAAATTCACGCACATCAGGGTGAATTTGCGCCCGCATCATCACTGAGCAATCTGCGTGAAACCGTCGATCGTTGGAATTTGCGGTGCGATATGCAGCGTGCGTGTTGCGCAATCAATGGCAATGCCGGCTACGGACTCAGTGCGCAGCTCAATGGGCAGCCGCATATCCGGTTTGCGCGCGATGCTGCCGTTCGTATTATCAATTTCCTCGCGCACTTGGCTGAGCGCCGCTTTCAGCTCGGGTAAGCCCGGGCGCACGCCTGCCCGCGCCCAATCGGCCACGGTTTGAGAGATGCATGCTAGGCGCGGCTGCGAGGAAAGCGCAGCGCTGTCATTGCCCTCCAAGGGCGCGCAGCGCGCATGCAAAAAATGATTGGTGTGCAGCACGATGCCGTGCTGACCGTCAACACGGGCGCAACCGCGCGGGGATAGCTCAAAGGCGGCGACGGTGCCGCCCACATCTGCAGCCATAATATTTGACGACGATGAAAATGATTGCGCTTCGAGCCATTTCTGCGCCGCAGGTACGCTCTCGGCCTGCTCCAACAAATAGCGCAAAACGATGTGTACCGGCATGCCTGTTGCGTTTTCAGCCTGATCGTCTTGCGAGCGCAAGATATTGAGGCCAACGGCCAAACCATGCCGGTTCACGCCAATTTTGGCCAGCATGCCGCCCTCGGTTAGTGTGATGAATTGCACATTTTTAACGATGCACACGGCCTCGCGCTGCCAGCCCATCCAATCCCAATTTTGGGCAAGCCAGCTCACGCCATCGGCGCTTGCATGGCGTGAGACCGCGATGGCGGTGCACTCAGACAGCGCATCGATGGGCGTGCGTAGTGCCGGCGCAGCGCTCAGCTCAGGGTGATCGAGCCCGCGTGTTGCGTTGCGCGCGAGGGCGACGCCGCGCTTGATCCGCGCCGAGCGCCGCAGCGGCTTGGCGAAGGTCGCCGGCAAAAGCTCAGTGCGCACGTTGAGCGCGAGAATGTCGTCAAAATCAACCGCCGCACCGTCGGCGATACCACGCATTTCATCAACGAGATCACCGCTTAAATCACCGATCACCCCGCGATACGCACGCGCCCGGCGCTTAGTCTCTTCCCAATCGATACCGCACCAGGCAAATGCAGCAGCATAATTTAAAATGCTGATGCGAATGCGGGTTCGCGCCGCCTTGCCGTATTGCGAGCCCGCAGCGAAAGGCTCGCCGCCCGCAACGATGCGCGGAAAGCTCAAGGCTTGAGCTCCACGACGATGAATTGTGTGATCTGTCGGGCGTTGAAATTATCGTCGGAGACGAAGACCAGTGTGCGGTTGCCATTGGGCAGGGTTTTACCCCAGGTCATGCCCTCCGTGTTATCCAGTCGGGGCAAGCCGAGCGTATCAAAATCGAGCACTAAGCGCTTGCCAATGGGCTTCATCGCAGTGCTCGCCAGCGCGGGTATGTTCAACACATTTTCTGCGCCACGGGTATCGATTTCAAAGAGCCGTAATGTGTTGCCAACGCCAGCGGAGTAGGCGCGCTCCAGCACGAGCATACGGTCTTCATCAAGCATCAATATTTCGGGAATACCGTTGTCGGCAAACGCGGTGGCGGGGATCGGCGCTTTCGGGATCGCGTCGGCAGCGTAGGCAATTTGCCGCAACACGCGACCGGTAGCCACTTCCATTTCAGTAAACCGCGAAGACCCCGCTGCGGCGGGGATGCTCGCGGGTGCGCCGTCTTCGTAAAGCGGGCCTTCCATGCTCACCCAGAGTCGCTGGCCATTGGGCGAGAGGCTTAATCCTTCAAACGTTAAATTATCGCGCGGGCCTTTTAAGGTATTGCCAGCGGGCTGCATTTTGAAAATCGGTAACAGCGGCAATTCACGAATGAAACTGCCATCCCATTTCATCTCGCGAATGAAGGGCGAAAGCCCGCGCTGCTTCTCGCCTTCGCTCGTCCAGAGCAGCGTGCGGGTATCCGGGCGGAACCGAATCGCTTCCGGGTCTGGCACCTCGCCGCCTTGCGCTTTGCTGGGAAATGGCGAGCCATCGGCTTGCTTCAGTGCAATCGCTGCAGTGAGCGTTACCGCACGCAAGGCCTGCGCATCGTAATCAATTTTTGCGGTGTAAAAGCGCGCCGCGCCGTGGTCTGAGCGATCATCAGAAAGAATATAAAAAGTATCGGTCGCCGCATCGTAGTCAATGCCTGAAAGCCCGCCCACGACCGTGCCTTGAAAGCTCATTTTGTGCGGCAACGTTGCGTGGCCAATCAAGCGCGCTGTGAGCGGTTTTTGGGGCGTGATCGTCGTTGCGCAGCCTGCAAGCAAGGCCACCGCGGCGCATAGCGATAGTGCGCGTTTGATCAAACTAAGCTTCATATTAGCCTTCAAAAGTGACCGTTTTTGCGCCGCAGGTTAGGGTCGCTTTCAGCGCGAAGCCGGTGCCATCTGTGAGGCGCACGAGCGGGAGCGCCAAGGGTGAAAGCGCCATATTGACCGATGGCGCGCACGGCAGCGTGATTTCGAAATCGGTTAAATCCCACTGCGGCGCGGGCAATGCGTCGCAAGGATGCTTCGAGCCCGCATCCCATGCGATGAAGTAGGGCAGCGCGCCCATGCCCGGGCGCTTACCGTCGGCAGTAAAGCCAAACATCCAAGAATAATCACCGCGCTTCGCAGGCTGCGGATCAAGTGCTGGGAACATGCGTAAATCTTGTGGAATTGCGGGCGCACGCACGACATACGCCATGAGTGTTGGCGCAAGGGCAAGCTTGGCATTGACCGCCTCTTCATCGAGCCCAAACCAGCGCGTGCGCAGTGGCGTGCTTGCGGCGGGATCAATCGCGATTATTTCTAAATACCTGCGGCGCAGAAGTGGCACCAAAACGTTATGGGTGCCAACGCTCGCATGCTTACCGCCCGGGGAGGCCGCGATACCGAGCTTGGCCGCAACGAATGCCGCGCCTTCTTCCAATGTGCGTGCGGCGATCACGATATGATCAATTTCGTAGCTCATTGCTTTTCCTTCGAATCGATCCAAATCGTAATCGGCCCATCGTTAACGAGAGCCACTTTCATATCTGCACCAAACTCGCCGGTGGCCACGGGCTGACCGAGCTCCGTAGCGAGGCGGCTTACGAACTGATCAAAAAGCGGCTTTGAGATTTCGGCCTTTGCGGCTGCGCTATAGCTCGGGCGGTTGCCCTTGGCGGTGGAGGCAAATAAAGTGAACTGAGAAATCGCCAAAACTGCGCCGCAGGTATCGATCACGCTTTTATTCATCACGCCCGCTTCATCATCAAACACGCGCAAGCCCACGATTTTTTTTGCCAACCATTCATAATCTGCCGCGCTATCGTCTGCGCCAATGCCCGCGAGCACCAGCAAACCAGGGCCGATTTCGCCGATGATTTTCTGATTGACCGTCACGCTCGCGTGCGAGACTCTTTGAATTAAAACGCGCATCTTGCGATGATACCTGCGGCGCTAAACTTCGCAGATGTACACCCCTGCTCGCCGCAACGCTGAAATCGACCCTTTTCAAGTCATGGAGATCGCCACCCGCGCCCGTGCGTTGGAGGCGGGCGGCAAAAGCGTCATTCATATGGAAATCGGAGAGCCCGACTTCCCTACACCCGCTCCCGTAATCGCTGCTGCAAAAGCTTTTCTCGATCAAGGCGGGGTTTACTACACGTCCGCGCTCGGCATCCCGGCGTTGCGGGCGGGCATCGCGCGCCACTACCAGCGCATGTGCGGCGTTGAAGTTGATCCTGCGCGCATTATCGTCACCGCTGGCGGCTCAGCGGCGTTGATGCTGGTTAACGCATTAATTGTCGGGCGCGACGATGAAATTTTGATGACAGACCCCAGCTACCCATGCAATCGCCATTTCGCCCGCGTGCTCGAAGGCCGCGCGGTCACGATCCCCACGAGCCACGAAACTGCCTATCAATTTAGCGCCGCGCAAATCGAAGCTGCATGGACTTCCCGCACGCGCGGCGCATTGCTTGCTTCGCCATCCAATCCTACCGGTACCATGGTGCCCGCAGGCGAGGGCGCGCGCATCGCAGCCGTCGTCTTGGCGCGCGGTGGTGTTTTTATTTCCGATGAAACGTATCTGGGCTTAACTTACGGGCGTAAAGCAGAAACCGCGCTGTCGTTTACGCAAGCGAACGACGAAGCCTACGTGATCGGCAGTTTCTCCAAATATTTCAACATGACAGGCTGGCGCTTGGGCTGGCTCGTTGCCCCGCAGCACGCCGTGCGCGATATTGAAAAACTCGCGCAAAATTTGTATATCTCGCCAAGCGGCGTTGCCCAGCACGCAGCGCTCGCCTGCTTCACCGATGAGACCTACGCCATCGCCGAGGCGCGGGTTGCCGAGTTCGATCTGCGCCGCAGGTATTTAATTGATGCTTTACGCGAAATCGGCTTCAAAATCCCCATTGAGCCCGACGGTGGATTTTTCGTCTATGCCGATTGCAGCGCGTTTACCAATGACAGTGCGAAATTTTGCAATGATCTGCTCGACGCGACTGGCGTCGCCTTTTCACCCGGCACCGATTTCGGCCGCTATCGCGCCAATGAGCATGTGCGCATCGCCTACGCCGTTAGGATCGAAAAGCTCAAAGACGCGGTGGCGCGGCTCACCCAATACCTGCGGCGCAGATAATGAGTTGATTGTGGGGCATTTCTGCTCGACAGGCTAACGCGTTAAAAATATTCGCATGGATGCGCAATAAACGCACTACCTGCGGCGCAGTTTCTTCTGCTTTTGATCGCGAAAATAGAGTAAAGCGCAAATCGATTACTTTGCGGGTTGACGCCGATGACGCCGATGACAATACGGCGCAGTCGTGCAGCCGCACTTCGACTTAACTACGCAATTTCTTGCTGGGTCGCGCAGTGGATGCCGCCGCCGCCCTCGGCGATTGGGTCGATGTTGATCGCGATGATCTTGCGCCCTGGGTATTCTTTAGTGAGCAAGGCTTGCGCGCGCGCATCGTAACTGGTATCGCCAAATTCAGGCGCGATTACCGCGCCGTTGCAAACATAAAAATTGACGTATCCGGCGGTGAAATCAGCGTTATTAGGCTGCCGAGTTTGCCGTGGCATATCAGCAATTTCAATGCGTAAGGCGTTGCCTACGCTATCTTTTGCTGCCCGCAAAATTTCGAGATGCTTAGCCGTCACCGCATTGTCGTAGGAATCGAGAAAAGGATCAACGTGCGCAATTACCACGCTGGGGCTTGCAAAGCGCGCATAAAAATCGGTATGACCATCGGTGATGTCTTTACCCGCAATCCCCGGTAGCCAGATCACTTTTTGAATACCCAATACGCGCGCTAACTCTTGCTCGCATTTCGCCTTACTCAAGCTCGGGTTGCGATTATTATTAAGCACGCAACTCTCGGTAATGATCGCAGTGCCTTTGCCATCAACTTCAATCGCGCCGCCCTCTAAAACAAGATCGGAGGCGAGTAGCGGCACGCCCGCATGATTAGCCATAAACGCTGCAACTTTTCGGTCACGGGTAAAGGTTTGCTTACTGCCCCAGCCATTGAAATTGAAATTCACCGCCGCGCGCGTGCCGTCGGATTTTTTAACGAAAACGCACCCCGTATCGCGCACCCAAAGATCATCGATTTCGGCGACGATTAAGTTCACGCGCGGATCGAGCTTCGCCCTCGCTGCGGCGAGTGATCCGGCATTGACGAGCATATTGACTGGCTCAAACGCAACGATGGTATTGGCGATTTGTGCAAGCGAAGATTGCACTCCAGCTAGCAAACGGCTACCCCAAATCTGCGGCGAATCGGTATACGCCATCCAAGTTGCTTTGTGCGGCTCGGCTTCATCTGGCATGCGATAGGCGCCCTCGGGTGCGGGCGTAGCGGCAGGCGTTGGCGCAGGCGTGGCCACTGGGGCAGGCGTCGGAGCAGCGGTAGGTGTCGGAGCCGCTTCGCTTGATGATCCGCCTCCCCCGCAGCCGAAGAGCAGACCGGTAGTGCCGGCCGCGGTGGTCTTCAACAGGAGGCGTCGTTTTTGGAATAGCGCAGTCATTTCGCAAAGCCTTCAAGTCAATTTGCGTTGATTGGAATGCCGAATTAAGACATCGAAAATTTCTCAGCCGTCGCCCGCTCCCAATAGGCTTGAAAAACGGAATGCTCAGCAACGCCGGTCAACAATTCCCCACGCTTCACCCGCGGGTAAATGCGGGCGAGGGTGCGCACTTCTGTGGGGGAGATGCGGCGCAAAACGTGATCGGGTGTGAGATAGTCGGGGTGGGTTACGCCGGTAGCGGCGAGTAGCTCGCAGAGTGCTTTCAATGTATTTTCATGGAAGTGATGCACCCGATCTGCTTTATCGGGCACGACTAACGCGCGCTGGCGTTGCGGGTCTTGCGTGGTGACGCCGGTAGGGCATTTGCCGGTGTGGCAGCTCTCAGCTTGGATGCAGCCGAGCGCAAACATAAAGCCGCGCGCGGCATTGCACCAATCTGCGCCCAAGGCCATCGTGCGCGCGAGATCAAATGCGCTCACTAATTTACCCGCGGCGCCAACTTTAACTTGATCGCGTAGGTTTAAGCCGACCAAGGTGTTATGGACGAGCATCAAACCTTCAGTGAGCGGCATGCCGACGTGATCGGTGAACTCAACGGGCGCTGCGCCGGTGCCGCCTTCGCTGCCATCGACGACGATGAAATCGGGCGTGATGCCGGTGGCCACCATCGCCTTAGCCATCGCAAACCACTCCCAAGGGTGGCCCACGCAAAACTTAAAGCCGGTTGGCTTGCCGCCGCTGGCTTCGCGCAGTGTTTGCAAAAAATGCATCATTTCAATCGGCGTCGCAAATGCAGAATGCGCCGCAGGCGAAACGCAATCTTGCCCCATCGGCACGCCGCGCGCCGCTGCAATTTCGGGTGAAACTTTTGCAGCGGGGAGCACGCCCCCGTGCCCCGGCTTCGCACCTTGCGAGAGCTTCAGCTCAATCATTTTTACTTGCGGTGAATTCGCGTTCGTTTTGAATTTTTCCAAATTAAACGTGCCATCGTCGCTGCGGCAACCAAAATAGCCACTGCCAATTTCCCAAACTAAATCGCCACCATGCTCGCGGTGATGTTGGCTGATTGAGCCTTCGCCCGTGTCGTGAAAAAAATTGCCTAATTTCGCGCCTTGGTTGAGCGCACGAATCGCATTCGCCGAGAGCGCGCCAAAGCTCATCGCCGAAATATTGAAGACCGAAGCGGAGTAAGGCTGCGTGCAGCGCGGCCCGCCGATGGTGATGCGCAAATCGTGGCTGCTAATCTTTGTAGGAATCGTCGCGTGGTTCATCCACTCATAGCCGGGCGCGTAGACGTCAAGCTGCGTGCCGAAAGCGCGCTTATCAATCTGCTGCTTAGCCCGCTGATAGACCAGCGCTCGTTGATCGCGAGAAAAAGGCACGGCTTCGGTATCTGACTCAAACAAATATTGCCGCATCTCCGGGCGGATTTTTTCGAAGAGAAATCGAAAGTGGGCCATGATCGGGTAATTGCGGCGAATGGCGTGTTTGGTTTGAATGACATCCCAAAGGCCGACCGCGACGAGCGCGGCGAAGGGGAGCGCGAGCAAGCCATGGCCGCTCAAGATAAGCAAAGCGAAGCCCAGAGCACTCAAGCCCAGCGCGAGATAACGGGAAGCGAACCATTGCATGAAGCACTCCTTGCGATTGCGGCGTAGCGGGTAATGTAGCTTGAGTGGGCTTGGGCGCATCAAAGCATCCATACCTGCGGCGCAGATTGAGCCCTTTTTGAGACTTATTTCAAAAAAGTTAACCCCTTTTTGCGTACCCGTTCGTTTAACTCCATATCCAAACTATTCTTCAAAAGGTGAATCATGGGCGTTTTCAGAAATTTTGTTGTGACCGCGGGTGTGGCGTTGGTCTCCAGTCAAACCATGGCCATTGGCCACTTGGCCGATGTGGAAATCGTTGATCGCGCGTCCGGGCGTGTGTTGCCCCTGCATCTGCACGAGGGCGAAGCGTGGGTAGCGGGCACGCCGGGGGCGAAGTATGCGATTAGGCTGCGCAATACGGGCTGGAATCGGGTGCTCGCCGTAATTTCAGTGGATGGCGTCAATGTAGTTTCGGGGCAGACCGCTGCGAGCGCACAAACAGGTTACGTCTATAGCCCATTTGAGCGCGGCGAGATTGCCGGTTGGCGTAAGAGCGATAACGAAATCGCAGCGTTTGAGTTTGTGGCTTCGTCGCACTCGTATGCCGAGCGCACCGGGCGGCCTGCGAACGTGGGCGTGATTGGCGTTGCGCTGTTTCGCGATAAAGAGCGCGTAGTGCATCGCCGCGAGTTTATGCCCGCGCCGCAGGCTGCGCCCGCGCCGCTGATGGAATCAAGTAGATCAAGCCCGCAATCGCTTTCAAAGTCGAGCAGCGAAGCAGCGGGCGCGGCCGATTCAGCAAAAAAATTGGGCACGGGTCATGGCGAGCGGGAGGTTTCACAGGTTACCCGTGTGCAATTTAACCGCGAGAGCGATACACCTAATGAAGTGATCCGCATTCGCTACGATAGCGCTGAAAATTTGATTGCAATGGGCGTGATGAAACCGAAATATGCGTGGCGCAATCCGCTTCCCAATGCCTTTCCGCGCGACAGTTATGTGCCCGACCCCCCTGCAATGCGTTAAAAATGCAGCATGGATGACGCCCGTTCGGACGAAGCGCTGATGCACGCCTACGCACGCGGGGAAGTGGCCGCCTTCACCACGCTCTATGATCGCCACGCGCTAAGCCTGTGGCGATTTGTGTTTCGACACATGCGCAATCAGGCTGCGGCCGATGATGTGGCGCAAGATGTCTGGTGTAAGGTGATGGATGCTGCTGCGCGCTATGTGCCGAGCGCAAAGTTCCGTACGTGGCTCTTTACCATTGCCCACCATCGCGTGATCGATGTCGCGCGCACCACGCGGCATCACGCGAGCCTAGATGAAGAGAGCGAAAGCGCAACGACGCTTTATGATTCGCTCGCTGCCGAATCGCGGCTCGGGCCTTTGCGACAGATTCAATCGATGGAGCAAGGCGCTGCACTTTTGCGGGCCGTCGAGCAATTACCTGCGGCGCAGAAAGCAGCTTTTTTATTGCAAGCGGAAGGCGAAATGAGCATTGAAGACATTGCAGTGGCTACCGGCACAAGCTTCGAGACTGCGAAGAGCCGCTTGCGCTATGCCCGCAATGCCCTGCGCGAAATGCTCGCTGAGTTTTCGGATGTGGCGGCATGAGCGATCTTAAAAACGACCCACTCCTTGCGCGCTACCGGGAAGCGAGCGAGGCGGAGCGCGCCGAGCCGAGCGCGCGCGTACGCGCAGCCGTGCTCGCGCGTGCGCGCGAAGGCGCAACCGCGCCGAACGCACTACCCGAAAAAGTGGAAGCCGCAAATGATCGCGCCTGGGGTTGGAAAATCGCCGCCTCAGTTGCAGTGATTGGCTTCACCGGCATGGTCGCGCGGCACTACACCGAGGCCCCGCCGCAGGAGCGGGCGGGCGCTGCGGCATCAACTCAAGCAGTAGCAAACGCCGATGCGAATTCCGATGCGAATGCCATACGAAACGAGAAAATTAAAAAAGCCCAGGCCGAAAGCGTGGCATCGCCGTCTGCTGCGCCTGAGCAAAAGCCACTTGCCGCGCCCGAAGCTGCGCCGCCGGTGTTGGCAGGCTTGGCTGATGCAGTGGTGGTTAAACCGAAATCTTCCTCACCGCAAACTCCCCCAAGCGCTGCTGCATCGAAACCCGCTGCGTCCGCTGCCGTCGCCGCAGTGCGCAGCAATGAGCGCGATGCAATTATGGTTTCACGCACAGCGCAAAACGCAGCGCCGACTCAAGCCTCGCCAAGTGCGCCCAACTTGTTGCCAGACCTTTCCGGGCGCGTCGCAGAAAATCAAACTGCATTGGCCCGCGACCGCGAGACGCGCTTAGAAAACGCCCGCCGTCGCCAGCCCGAAATGTCCACTGGCGATGCCCCGCTCGCCGCGCCCGCGCCAGTGGCGAAAAAAGCCCCGCCAACTGCAGAGCCAAGGCTCGGAGCTGAAGCAAGCCCCGCGCCGCCCATCGCTGCCGCTGCGCCTTCCCGGGCTTGGGCGGCGTCGCAAGCCCCGGCCGCCCCGGCCGCCGCGTCCGCGCAAATTGCCGCCGCGTCACGCGTGCCATCGCCATCGCCATCGGCATCGGCGCGCAGCGCGGAGGGCCGGATCGCCAGCGGCATTGCAGTGGCAACCGAGCCCGCGCTCATCGTCGCCATTCGTAATGGCGATAGCGAAGCGCTGCGCCGCGAGCTTGCAATGGGTGCAAGCCCGAACCCCCTTGCCCGCGACGGCACTCCCGCGCTTACGCTTGCCGCGCAGCGCGGGCGAGCAGACGACGCAAGCGCGCTCCTACGCGCAGGCGCAAACGTGAATGCACGCGACGCGCAAGGGCGCACGGCGGTGGGCATTGCGCTCGCGCTAGGGAACGCAGAAATCGCTGCGCTGCTGCGTGCGGCCGGCGCGGTGGAATAATTTTTTTGCACATACCTGCGGCGCAGATTTGGCCCTAAATCCCCTCTTCTCGGGGGAGCGGGTTAGGCAAAGGGTGTTTGCGCGCTAGAAAAATCGTGAATCTAAGCAGGGTTTTTGTCGAAGTGCTGAAAGTTCGATTTCGCGAGCCACGACCCACTTCCCCAGTAAGCAGGCAGGCCGATGCAAATACCTGCGGCGCAGAATAGCCATTTCTTGAGCAATATCAACCGAAAAATGCACAAATCTGCGCCGCAGGTATTATCTATTTATGAAAGAATTGAAATGGAAAAACGCGACTACCATAGTGCTGCGTGAACGCGCAAAACCCCGATCGCGAGCGCCTACAAAAACACCCAAAACGTGCACCGATTTTTTGTGGGATCGTGGCGACGATTTCAAATTGGATTGCCCGTGCATCGCGCGGCTAAAAGATGGTAAGCCGAAAACATGGGGCGATGCAGCGGCTGAATCACGGCGCGGGCAAAAAGTGTGGGTGAAAAACCAGTAGCAGGGTTGCAATGTTGCAATGTTGTGAACCGGTCAAACCCCAATTTCGTTCAGATTGACGACCGCACAAGCCCATCGAGCGGGCTTGCAGTCGCACCTGCCGAGACTTTCAATACGTGTGTGTAAATCATCGTCGTGCTCACATCGCTATGCCCGAGCAATTCCTGCACGGTGCGAATATCTGTTCCCGCCTGAAGCAGATGCGTTGCAAAGCTATGACGCAGTGTATGCACCGAAACCGGCTTAGCGATGCCCGCTTTTCCCACTGCAATCTTCAACGCGCGCTGCACGCGCTCTTCGTATAAATGATGCCTTCGCTCGACCCCGCTGCGCGGATCAATCGACAACGCAGGCGAAGGAAATACCCAGAACTAGCCCCACGTACTGCCAATTTTGGGATATTTCGCGCTCAACGCAAAAGGAGTGCCTACGCCATTTCGCTCGGCGTGGCGATCAGTCTGCCATTGCGTGCGTGCGGCGAGCAATTGCGCGCGCATGGCGGGGATTAATGATTGCGGCAGCATCACCACGCGATCTTTTCCGCCTTTGGCCTCGCGCACAATGATGACCCGCCGATCAAAATCTAAATCTTTCACCCGAAGCCGCATCGCCTCCATCAAGCGCATCCCCGTGCCATAAAGCAAGCGCGCCAGCAGCGCAGGAGTCGCTTCCATATAAGCCAATATGCCTGCGACTTCATCACGCGTGAGCACACTCGGAATGCGCTTCTTACTTTGCGGGCGATTGATCCCATCCATCCACGGTAAATCAATCGACAATACTTCCCGATACAAAAATAGTAGCGCGCTGAGTGCTTGATTGTGGGTGGAGGTTGATACTTTGCGCTCGGTCGCCAACATTGTTAAGAAGGCTTCAACCTCTGGTGAACCCATCTCGCGCGGGTGGCGCATCGGCGCACCGTCTCGAGCGTGCCATCTGATGAAAAATCTAATCCAGTGGAAGTACGTTTTTTTCGGTCGAAAGGCTATAGTGCAGGTAACGAATGCGCTCACGTACTTGGTCAAGCAGCCGAATTGCGCGTAATGCGGGCGTGCCGGGTTTCATGGTATTGAGCACAACTGCCCGAGCTGAAATGGCAATGCGTTTTGCAAACAACAACGAAATACGTGCATTCTTATCTAGAAACCAGCGGCTTTTCTATGAATAAACGCTGCCGCAGCGCGCCGGCCGTCTCGCGCGCCGCGCTCACGAAACCGACGGCGGTGCGTGGGTTGCTCGCTACGATGCCCACGCGCTGTTTGCGCACGCTCATCCATTGCTCTTTGTACGTATCGTCGCCAGAGAGATAGTCGATTTCCTCAACGAGATCAACATCCATTGCGTGGCGAAACATGCGCGCGGTAAGAATGTTCCCCAGCGAATGGCGGGCATGTTTGGCGTGATACGCTACTTTGAAGATATGCGCCCGGCGCGCGGCAACAACCCAGAACTGCGCCGCAGCAGGCTCGCTGCCAACAAAGGCAAGCCCTAGGCGCAACTCGCCATGGGCTGCGAGCTCATGAGCCCAGTTGCGTACGAAATCTGGAAAGGGCTCTTTCGGCTTCCAGCTCGCTGCGTACACGCTTTCATACGCGCCCATCGCAGCGCTCACCTCGTCAGGGCGCGAAACGATGCGCATCGAAATGGGTGAGCTCTTCGCGGTCTCCACCCGCTGCGCGCGCCGATCCCAGCTTTGCATTAAGGCGTTAGTCTTGTTGCGTACATATTGGTCAAAACGCACGCCCGCAGTGGGCTCGCTCCAATTCCCAAAGCTGCGATAGGTGCGTGCGAACCAACCCCGCCGCCGCAACGCTTGGCACAACACCTGCATGGGCAAATCGTCGTCGGCAAACGGGTGCAGTCGGATCGTCTCAAGCCGAGGCCGCGCGGAGACGATTTGATGCGCTAAATCGTCAATGAGCTCCACTGATTGCTCGGCATTTGCGTTGAGGAAATGGATTGGCGTGCAAAGCGAGCCGTAATAATTTGTAATTGAATAGTAAGCGCGCGAACCCGCCACGCGCTGCATACAAAGCAACAGCGCGCTTGCGCCTCCGCGCTTTGCTTCGAAGGCTATGATTTTTTGATCATCGATCATTTCACGCACGAAGTGGCGTAGCCAGCGCGTTGTTGAAAACAAGTTAAACGCGTTGTCCGGGCTATCGATTATTTCCCCGCGCTGACTAAAAAAAGCCAACGCTTCACTCTTTGTAAGCGAAATCATGCGTCGCAACAATCCTAGCTGAACAATTTTTGCTCTGGATTTACCAAGCGATTTTGCGCAATATAGCGAAGCGACTTGCGCCGCAACTATCGCACCCCAGAGCAGTGTAGCGAAAAATCGTCGCGATACTATCCAAAGTGCACGAATCACCAACATCACGGCGTAATCCGTAGGCATGGAAACGCCTCTTTATTGCATCAAAACAGACCTAGGAATATGGCGATATACGGATAATAGAAGCTAGCGCCGTGCACGCAGGTCTTGAAATTATTTTGCGCACAAACCTAGCGAGCGTAGCCCGGAAGAAGCGTAGCGTATTCCGGGATTGGTTACTGCGCGACTGACAGTCAACTGCGTTGATCGAACACGCCGATGCATTTCGCAAAATCGTACGCGACGTTAAAACTCTGTTGCTGTTTACGATTGATGCTATGGTGGTATTGCCGGAGCAAGCGTAGCCCGGAAGAAGCGTAGCGTATTCCGGGATTGGTTACCATTCGCAAATGGTTCAATATCGCCGAAATTTTGTTGCCGGTGGCACATATTTTTTTACGGTAAATCTGCGCGACCGACGATCTAATGCGTTGACCGATCACGCCGATGCGTTTCGCAAAATCATGCGCGACGTTAAAACTCTGTTGCCGTTTACGATTGATGCCATGGTGGTGTTGCCCGAGCACTGGCATGCGGTGTGGACGCTTCCCGAATGCGATGCCAATTACGTGCGCCGCTTGCGGCTCGTAAAAGCAAGATTTACCTCGCATCTGCTGCGAAGCGGCGTCCCGATTGCGCAAGACGCCCGTGGCGAATATCAACTTTGGCAAAAGCGATATTGGGAACACACCATTCGTGACGATTTGGATTTCGAGCGGCACGTAAATTACATCCACATTAACCCCGTCAAACACGGTTACGTGAAGCGCGCCATTGATTGGCCGCATTCGTCGATTCATCGTTACGTTCGTGACGGTTCAATCTCTGCGGATTGGGCTTGCGAGCAGGGTGAAATTGGGTTCGGGGAGTCGTGAGGCAAAAACTCCCGGAATACGCTACGCTCCTTCCGGGCTACTCTTGCTCAATGGAGTTTGTACTGCATGGTGCATAACATTGAGAAGATTGCGAAGCGGGCACAATAAGTAAATCTGAGGCAAGGTCAACGGCAAATCCAATCAGATTTGCCTGACCGGCAATTTATCGAACTGATCGAACGGTTCGATACACTAAAACCTATGAACGCTAAAAACAAGACTTTGATCCCGCCGGAAGCAATCGCGCGCCAAAATCGAGTTTTTACACAGCCTCGTTAGGAGGCTAAATGTTTTTCCGGAGAATATTTTTTGCTGGAATGCTGGCCCTCTTGGGCGCGTGCGCAACAGGTCAGATGGTGAGCTACGAAGCTGGTGGAAAACAAACCAGCTATTCGAAGTACTACGACCTTGGCGTTTGGCTCGAAGAGGGGAAACTTGGGCTTCAGGTCGCGGTAGACCATGGGCTCACGCCAAATCCGAGGCTGGTTATTGCGACTGGAGCGGTAACTCTGTATTTGGTAAATCTTGAAACGAGGCCCAGACAAATTCGAGGCCTAAGTGTAGCGACCGCAAAGAATGAGAGGTCGTTAGCTCAGGAAGCTTCAGTGGTGGCGGCGCAACGGGCGCGGACGAGAGTGTCACTGGGCACTATTCCAATTTTCGACTACGGAACCGAGATACCACTGACCATCACAATTGAGGTTGACGGCTCAGCTCCGAAAACACTGAAACTTACTGTGCCCCGGCTCACAGAACAGCAACTGGAAGTGTTTGGACCGAAAGGTCGCCCACCTTACCCATGGTTCCAGGCTCCATATTTTCCATTTGAACCACCGCTTGCAATTTTCAACTGAGACTTCGCCTTCTAACAATGCGGTCAAAAACGCTTCCTTCGGTCGCTGGGACGGCGCAAAAGCGCGCCGCCTTTTACCTTGGTCGTTAGAAATTCAAGCCAGCTGGTGTTTTGATGCCAATTAAGGTATAGTTTCTATACTATGAACTCCTTCGAATTTGGCACCGCAAAGAGCGAATCCAATCGCGCGAAACACGGTATCGATTTCGATGAAGCGCAGGGTCTCTGGAGCGACCCGATGCTGCTGGAGATCCCGGCAAAAACGGACGATGAGCCGCGGTATCTGGTGATTGGGCTAATCGATGGGAAGCATTGGTCGGCCGTCATTACCTACCGAGGAGTCAATGTCCGATTGATATCCGTGCGACGCGCACGCACAGAAGAGGTGGCACTTTATGAAAGCTAAAAAGTTCGAGCAACAGTTTGAAGAGGACGTCGACATCACGGCTTCTTTGGACCTGTCCAAGGCCAAACGCGTGCTGCAAGAGCAGAAGCGGGTGAATGTCGATTTTCCAACATGGATGATTGACTCGCTTGATCGCGAAGCTAGCAAAATGGGGGTTACACGGCAGTCTGTTATCAAGGTCTGGCTGGCCGAGCGTCTTGAGGCGACCGCTTCTAACGTGCCGTTCCAACGGACGCGCGCTGGTACCGTGCACCGCTGAACTCAACGTTAAAAACCTATTGCAATCGTATTGATTTTCTGGATTCCAAAAGTAAGAAGCACGGCAAAAACGTAGGCTACCGACGGATAGAAAAAAGCGTTCGCGGTATGCAACGCCCAGCGTACGCACGCGGCACGTATGAAAAAATGTCCAAAGACGCAAAACGAACCTAAGTTTTATGATGTGCTCAATGTGGCTCGGCGTGTTGCGGGCAACGCGCAGCCTCGCAGTGGATTGTTTTTTGGTTTGATACATGGCAAGGACAACCCCGTTAGCAACGATTTCTCACTCGCCCTCTCTCTTCTTTATGCCCTTTACCTTTGACCAACACGAATTGGCCGATGCCAACGATCTATTGGTTGTCGACGCCGGAATTGATCAGCACAATCTCAAGGAGCCCGCGTTAGCGTGCGTTCGGCCGCTGAGTGTGTTTGCGCGCGACCGTAGTGGCGAAGTTCGCGGCGGCGCAGTTGGCCGTACGTGGGGCGAATGCTGCGAGCTCCAGCAGCTTTGGGTCGCTGAATCCGAGCGCGGCTGCGGCATTGGCGCAGCGTTAACGCAACGATTCGAAGCTGAAGCCAAGCAGCGCGGCTGCCGCATCGTTTATTTAGATACGTTCACTTTTCAAGCGCCCCACTTCTACGAAAAGCAAGGCTACCGCGTGGTACTTGAAACGCGAGGCTTCGGTAAAGGCATCGCCAAGTACACGATGCAGAAAACACTTCATCTGGCGGGTTAAGTCGGCTGCCTCGCGGGGTCAGATCGTTTTTGTGATCACGCGGGTTTGCCGGACGACGGTGGTTACCAAGAGCCGAAATCGCAATCAACTTCGCTGAAAATAATCAATAACCTGCGGCGCAGATTGAGTGCAAAAAAAAGGCCAAATCTGCGCCGCAGGTAGCGTCGTTTACGCTGCCCACGGCATAATCCGCGCATGAAAACTTGGATCTCCCGCTTAACCGGCGCGCAGCCCGGTGAATTGGCCGCGTGTTTGTGGTCGTTCATTTACTTCTTCTTTTTGCTTGCTGGGTACTACGTGCTGCGCCCGATTCGCGATGAAATGGCGGTGCAGGTGGGGCAAAAGCATTTGCATGAATTGTTCACCACCGTATTTATCTGCACGCTGGCGCTGATTCCGATTTTTGGATGGCTCAATAAGACCTTTCCCCGACGCACGATGCTGCCCTGGCTTTACGCGTTTTTTGTAGCCAATCTGGTTGGGTTTTATGGGCTCATGCAAACCCCAAGCGATTTGCTGGCGCGCGCGTTTTTTGTGTGGGTACTCGTTTTCAATTTGTTTGCCGTCTCGGTCTTTTGGAGCTTGATGGCTGATTTATTTGATACGGAGCAAGCTAAGCGGCTCTATGGCTTTATTGCCGCCGGGGGCACGATTGGCGGGTTGACAGGGCCTACGATCACCGCGCTGCTCGTGAAATCATTGGGCACCCGTGGGCTCATGTTGCTGGCAGCGGGCATGCTTTCGGTTTGCATTCTCGCGATCATTCAGTTGCGCCGGGTCGCGCCAGCGAAGGCAATTTCGGCAACCGCAGTCGATGAAAAAGCCGAGCGCCCAACGACGATTTGGCAAGGCTTAATCGATATTGGGCGCTCGCCTTATTTGCTGGGTATTTGCGCGTTTATGTTTTTGTATTCACTGCTTTCCACCGCGCTCTACTTTCAGCAAACAGAGCTTTTGCCAAAAGCGATTACCGATAGCAAAGAGCGCGTGCAGATGCTGGCGCAAGTCGATCTCGCGGTGAATGTCGTTACCCTCGCGATTCAGTTTTTTGCGTTTGGCGCGCTGATTCGTAAGCTTGGCGTCGCGATGATGTTGCTGGCGATGCCTGTTGTTTCGTTTTTTGGTTTCGGCGCACTAGCGCTGGCGCCGACCTTGACGACCTTGGTGATTTTCGGTGTGATGCGCCGTGCAGGTGAATATGCGGTGAGTAAGCCCGCACGGGAAACGCTTTACAACGTGCTCACGCCTGCCCAAAAATACACCGCTAAAAATATCATCGACACCGCTGTGCATCGCGGCGGCGATACGCTGGCGTCGTGGATGTTTCAGGGCGTCAAAAGTGCGGGCTTGAGCTTGGCGCAGATGGCGTGGCTCGCGGTGCCGATTGCGGGTGTGTGGGCCGCGTGTTCGTATGTGTTGGGGCGCGAGGCCGAGCGCAGGCAGGCTACGGAAAAAACAGTGGAAAAAGCGTAAATCTGCGCCGCAGGTATTGCAGATTTACGCGCTTAACTTTTCACTGCACCGGCCGTCAGTCCCGCAATAAATTGCTTTGCTGCCAAGAGCGTTACGATCAAAGGCGGCAACGCGATTAAGCTCGCCAGCGCCATGACTTTGCCCCAATCGACGCCCATATCGGTAATGAAAAGTGAGGCGGCGACGGGCAATGTGCGCGTGCTCCGATCAGTGAGCACTAGCGCGAGAATGAATTCATTCCAAGCGATCCGAAAAGTAAAAATCGCCGCAGCAGCCAGCCCAGGGCGCAATAGCGGCACGACGATGCGGAAGAAAGTCTCCACCGGGCCGCAGCCATCAATCGCAGCAGACTCTTCCAGCTCGATGGGCAGTTGCAGCACGAAACCATAGAGCAGCCATAGCGTGAACGGTAAATTCACCGCGACGTAGAGCAGTATCAATCCACCCAGTGAATTGACAAGCCCGGTTGCATTCCACAACATAAAGACCGGCACTGCGAGCACGGCCAAAGGCACGGTGCGCAGCAAGAGCGAGGTGTAGGCAAAAGTTTTGCGGGCGGGGAAGGTGAAGCGGGCGAGACCGTAGGCGGCCATCGTGCCGAGCACGAGCGTGATGACGGTGGCGACCACGCCGACGATGAGGCTATTGATGAGATAGCGGGAGAAATTATTCCCTTGCAAAACATCGCGATAATTTTCTAATGTGGGCGCGAAGAAAAAGCTCAAGCCAACGTTAAACGTCTGCGCCTGCGTTTTGAATGAAGTCGCGAGCATGACCAAAATCGGGCCGACGCAAAAAAGCGCGAGTAGGGTTAACGCGAAATATTGATATACCTGCGGCGCAGTTTTTGATGCTTTTTGAGTGGGCTTTGCGTTCATCTTGCCACCGGATCGCGCAATGGGTTAGACAAGCGCAGCGCCATATAGGAAAGCCCGGCGACAACGATCAACAGCAAGACCGAGATCGCAGATGCTGCGCCCAGCTTTTGCCCGATAAAGGCCGTTTTATAGATGTGCAGCGAGAGCACCTCGGTGGAATCGCCAGGGCCGCCAAAGGTCAAAATGTAAATCACCTCCAACACGCGGAAGGCATCAATGAGGCGCATTACAAGAGTGATCGCCAGCACGTGCGCAATCATCGGCAGCTTAACTTTGGTGATGATCTGGCGCGTGCTTGCGCCATCGATACGCGCTGCCTCGACCACGCTGGAATCAACGCCGGCCAAGCCCGCCATGACCATGATGAATACGAAGGGTGTCCACTGCCAAATATCAGAAATAATGATCGCGGCGAAGGCGAGTGTTTCGTCAGCCAGCCAGCCTTTTGGTGCAATGCTAAACGCACCGAGTACCGCGTTGACCAAGCCAAATTGCGAGTCAAACAAGTAGCGCCAGGTGAGCCCAACCGCAATTGGCGCGATCATCATCGGCAACACAAAAAGCGTGCGAAAAAAAGTGGTGCCGCGCACCGAGCGCTCTAGCACCAGCGCAAGCACGATGCCCAGCACCATTTCGATACTCACCGAGACGAATGCAAATTTAAGCGTAGTCCACAATGAGCGCCAGACTGCGGGATCTTTAATCGCATCGACAAACGCTGAGATACCGACCCATTTCGCTTCGCTCCACGGCGTGCCCATGCTCCAATCAAAAAAACCTAAACGCACCGCCGCGAGCACTGGCAACAAGCAGCCAGCGGCCATGAGCAGCGCAGCGGGTGCGATAAAAATCCAAGGCGTGGAGCGAGCGTGGCGCATGCGATTACTCGGGGTCAAACGTTATAAAAAACTGCGCCGCAGGTATTTCATTATGCAAATACCTGCGGCGCAGTTTTGGGTGCAATTTAGGCTTTTAAGTAGCCGCCTTTTTGCATGATGCCGGTAATTTTTGGCACCAAATCATCGAGTGCTTGCTTTGGTGTTTTCTTACCGGTGAGCGCTTCTGATACGCCTACGCCGAGGGCTTGAATGTTGATTTCATCCCACTCCGCAATGATCGGGCGCCAATCGGGGTCTACATATTTCAGCGCATCTTTCAAAACTGCGAAATCGGGGAATTGCTTCAAGATGTCGGCGTTGTTAATCGTGCTCATGCGCGTTGGGCCACCACCGGCTTGCACTACTTTAATATCTTGCGCCTTTGAAGTCAGCCATTGCATCATTAAAAATGCAGCCTCTTTATTTTTTGCATTGCGTGGAATGCATAGCCCAAGCCCGCCAGATTGTGAAGCATGCTTCACGCCTTTTGGGTGCAACGCATAGCCGACTTTACCTGCAATTTTTGACTTCGATGTGTCGTTCACAATACCCATGATGAGCGTGGAATCGAGATACATCGCAGCTTGACCTTGCAGGAACGTATTGTTCATTTCGCCCTGACCAAAAGCGGGAATTCCCACCGGGCCCGTATCGACGACTTCTTTCAAAAAGGTGAGCGCATCGATGCCCTGCTGCTTATTGAACGTTAGATTCCAATTTTCGTCGAACACTTCACCGCCCAGCGGGTTTAAGTGCAAGAGCCAAGCGTGTACGCATTGGTGCCCGGCTTGGCCGCGTGAAGTGAGCGCGCCGATGCCTTCCTTTGCTTTGATTGGTGCGAGGAGCTTTTGAAATTCGGTGTAGTCTGTGGGTGGCTTCAAGCCATGTTTTTCAAAAATATCCTTGCGGTACGCGAGCACGCTGGTTTCTGCGCCGTAAGGTAGACCGTAAAGTTTTGCATTCGGCCCGGGCAAGTAGCCTTTACGACCACCGACTAAGCCAAGATTTTCAAGATAGCCTTTTACGATGTCGCCCATATCGTAATTTGGGTCGGCCAGCGCCGGGTTTTTGAAATATGGTTCAAGCTCAACAATTAAATTTTTCTTAACGTATTCGCTCTTCCACATGACCACATACGAGGCCAAATCATAGTCGCCTTGCGGCTTGGCCATTTCGAGCAGTTGCTTATCTTTCATGCGTGGAATCGCAAGCTTGTCGAGCTCAACTTTAATGCCCGTTTCCGCCGTAAATTCGGGGATGAGCTTGGTCATCGCATCGTATTGCGAGTGCGCGGGAATGCTCAATACCAGCGTGGTGCCGCGATACTTGCCGTAGCGGTCTTGCGCGAATACGCCTTTGATTAAAGGGAATTGCCCAGCGGTGAGAATGCCTGCAATGCCAGCTGTTTTAAGTACGTCACGACGTTTCATAACTATTGCCTCCTATTGTGTAATCATACTATCATATTATCTTAGATCGCGCGACCTGCGTATACCAATACCGATTGGTGCTGCAGCATCCGCTGCATTTCCGGGGTGGGCTGCGTCGATACCCCAAATCGCCTGATAAGTATCAATGCAACGCCCAGTGCGTTGCCAACGCAGCGCAAGCGCGGCGAGCCCGATCCACCAAATGCCCAAAGAAAGCGGCATCCAGCGTGGCGCATCGGAAATGATGAGGCCGAGGGCGATCGTGAAAAACGCAGTCAGGAGCGCTAGCCAGCCCAATGATTTATGGGTGCGCTCAAAAAATATGCGCCACGGCGTCATGTCGTAGTGATCCCCGCGCATCGCCGCATCGGTCGGCCCACCCTTGCTGCCGCGAAAAAGTGCATGAACGACTTGCGCCACCACTGCAATCAAAATCGCGTAGCCCAGCGTTTGATGCAGGCCAGCCGCGCGTGATGATTTCGCGGCTACCTGCGGCGCAGCGGTGTAGATCAGCCCGATGCCAACTACGGTGAGTGCGAGCGCGCTCCACTGAAAAAAGCGATGACCATGCCACCAAAATTTGCTGTCGATCTTATCGGGGAATGCTTGCTTCGGTGCAATTTTCCAATAGCGTGCGAGTAAGATTCCCAGTGGCGCGCAAACGCCCCAAGCCATGACCATCAAGCGCCCATGCCACGCCACCGCATCGGCGATTTGATGATGAGCCACCCCAGAAAGCGGCTGCATGAGCCACTCGATCACCGGAGCGCTGCCCCGCGCGTGAGCGTTTTGATGCGATAAAGCGAGGTCGAAGCCACGATGAAAAGCGCGCTTCCGTCGCGTCCGCCAAACGTTAAATTCCCTACTTTTTCTGGCACCAAAATTTTGCCAATGCGCTCTCCATTTGGCGCATAAATCTGCACACTATCTTCGCTACTCACAAATAGATTTCCAGCGACATCGAGGCGAAATCCATCGGGCAAGCCCGGTGAAATGTCGGCGAAAACGCGCGCGTTGGAAAGCGTTGTGCCGAGCACATCAAACGCCATCAGGCGATGAAATCCTTTTTCTTTCAAGATCACCGCAGAAGTATCAGAGACATATAGCGTTTTTTCATCCAACGAAAACGCTAAGCCATTGGGGTGAATCAGCGCATCGGTTGCGGCGGTGAGCGTTTGCGTTCTCGGGTCAAAACAAAATACGAAGCACGCACTTTGCTCTTGCTCGGCTTGATACCCTTCGTGGTTGGACAATATTCCGTAAGGTGGGTCGGTAAACCAGATCGTGCCGTCGGAGCGCACCACAATATCGTTAGGCGAATTGAGTCTTTTGCCCAAATACTGATTAACCACTATCGAATCAGCAGAAATCTGCGCCGCAGGTATTCCGTTTGCTGCGGGGGTACGCAAAATTGCGCGCAAACCATGCGAGCAGTGCAGCAAATCGCCGTTTAAATCGAGCGTGTGACCATTGGTAAATTCCACTTTTTCGCGCCACACTGAAAGCCCATCGGCAGCACTCCAGCGCAGCATACGATTGTTTGGTATGTCGCTCCACAGCAGTGATTGGTCGCCAGCAATCCATACTGGCCCTTCACTCCAAATCGCGCCAGTGGCAAGCTGCTCCATGCGCGCATCGGGCGCAATGAGTAAAGAAAATGCGGACGAATCTGGTAGGAGGTGCGGCGCCATGGGAGTAGCGGATATTACCTCACACTACGAAAAACGCCCCAAAACTAAACAATGTGGAAGCAGCACCTTAGGCATTTCTATCCGCAAAAATTTTAGTCATTTGATACACGCGTCGCAATGGTGAATCGCGGTGCGTCCACGCGGTTAACGACGACGGGATCGGCTGCGGTAGGGAAGCGAAGGTTTACCAAGCGAGCAAAAGCGCGATGAATGCAGGAAGCGCCTGCGGGAGCCAATATAGGAGGTCTTGGTGGCGATTGTGCTGCGTCGGCGAAAAGTGTTTCGTGATCTGCCTCTGAAATATTTATAAAACTGCGATGCGATTGGCGCGTTAGTTGGTTCAAAAAAGCGCAGATACCTGCGGCGCAGATTTGACGTTTTTTATAAAAAAACGCCGCCCGTATTTGCATACGGGCGGCGTTCTCTTTTGAAGCGATGTGGCGTAGTTAAATCGTCGCCATCTTGCACAAACCGACGTAATTATCTTGATGGTTTGGAAGTGGTTTGCTGATTGTGCGCAGGCTCACGCGGCCTTTGATGTCTTTGTTGACGTCAAACATATACATGTCTTGAATCGGGAATTGATTGCTGTTGAACTTAAAGCTGCCGCGCACGGATTTAAAATCGGCCGCCTTAAGCGCTGCATGGAATGCTTTTTTATCTTCCACTTTGCCTTTAACTTTGCGGATCGCGGAGTCGAGTAAGAGCGCTGCATCGTAGCTTTGTGCCGCATATTGCGAAGGAATGCGTCCCGTTTTTTTCTCAAACGCTTCTACGAATTTTTGATTGGCTTCGTTTGGGAAATCTGGCCCCCAAAATGTGCCCGCTTGCCAGCCGAGCGCAACGTCTTTGAGCGCAGGCAGCGTCGTGCCATCCACGGTCGAGGCGGACATTACTGTAATCGATTTTGATAAGCCCGCTTGGTGAAATTGCTTCACGAAATTGACACCCAAGCCGCCGGGCATGAAAACGTAGAGCGCATCGGGGCGTTTCGATGCGATTTGCGCCAGCTCTGCTGAAAAATCAGTGGAGCTCAAGGCGGGGTAAAGTTCATCAACGATCGTGCCTTTGAACATACGCTTAAAGCCCGACACAAAGTCTTTGCCTGCTTGATAGTTTGGGGCGACTGTCATTACATTTTTGTAGCCTTTGTCGGTGGCAAATTTGCCGACGACTTCTGCTTGGGTGTCGTTCTGCCAAGACGCAGAAAAGAAATAGGGCGAACATGCTGCACCGGCGATGGGCGCTGGGCCCGCGTTTGAGCCGATCAGAAATACGCCTTTATCAGTAATTTTTTTGTGTACCGTCATCATGATGTTTGAAAACGTAATGCCGGTGATGATCGAGACTTTGTCTTTTTCAAGCAGCTTATCGACAACTTGCGAGGCGACGTCGGGCTTGAGCTGGCTATCTTCTTTAATAATTTGGACGGGCACGCCGCCGAGCTTGCCACCATTGGCTTCAACGACCATCATCAGCGCGTCGTATTGATCTTGCCCGAGAGGCGCTTGTGGGCCCGAGAGCTCGGCCACGAAGCCGATTTTGATCTGGGCTTGCGCCGCAGGTACGACGAGTAGAGCAGTGCCGGCTAGGCAAGCTGCAATTTTGTGCATCATCATAGTTTTCTCCTTGATTTAACTGCAATATAACGCATTTTAATGCGTAACCGTCCCCATCGATACGATAATGATGCGTCGCGCGCAATCTCCGAATTTTGCGACCAATACGACCGAACTATTTGTAGCATCAGTTTCTCGTCAACGCATGGAGGCGCGCGGCGGCGCACGCACACGCTGCATTAATTGCGAGAGCGCGGCATCTACGCGCTGCTTTCGCCCGCTAAACTACAGCTCTCGCTTTCGCTTACTTTGATCCGCCATGACCGACCGTCTCAATCGCCGCAGCCACGCTATCACCGGCGGCATCGCCCGCTCTCCTAATCGCTCGATGTTGCGCGCTGTTGGCTTCGGCGACAGCGATTTTGAAAAACCGATTATCGGAATTGCCAATGGCCACAGCACGATGAACCCGTGCAACGCGGGCATTCAGCCGCTCGCTGATCGGGCAGATGCAGCGCTTAAGGCGGCGGGCGCTATGCCCCAAATGTTTGGCGTGATTACCGTGACTGACGGCATCAGCATGGGCACGGAAGGCATGAAATATTCGCTCGTCTCGCGCGAAGTAATTGCAGATGCGATCGAGACCGCTACGCAAAGCCAAGCGATGGACGGCGTGCTCGTGCTCGGTGCCTGCGACAAAAATATGCCCGGCGGCATGATTGCGATAGCGCGCATGGATATTCCGGCAATATATTGTTATGGCGGAACAATCCGCTCAGGAAATTGGAAGGGCGAAGCGCTGACGGTGGTGTCGGCATTTGAAGCGGTGGGTAAGCATGCGGGCGGCTCGATTAGCCAGGAAGATTTCGATGGTATTGAGCGTAATGCCTGTCCGTCGCACGGGGCGTGTGGCGGCATGTTTACTGCAAATACGATGAGCTCGTCATTTGAAGCTTTGGGCATGAGTTTGCTCGGCTCGTCTTCGATGGCCAACCCCGATCAAGAGAAATCCGATAGCGTAGCCAAGAGCGCGGAAGTGCTCGTGGAAGCGGTGAAGAAAAACTTAAAGCCTTCGCAGATTATCACAAAGAAAAGCATTGAAAACGCTGTGGCCGTCATCATGGCCACGGGTGGCTCAACCAACGCGGTGTTGCATTTTTTAGCGATTACGCACGCGATGAAAATTGATTGGACGATTGATGATTTTGAGCGGATCCGTATTAAAACCCCCGTGCTCTGCGATCTAAAGCCTTCTGGCAAATACGTGATGACCGATTTGCACAAAGTCGGCGGTGTGCCGCAAGTCATGAAGATGCTACTCGATATGGGCTTGTTGCACGGTGATTGCATGACAATCACGGGCAAAACGATGGCAGAAGAATTGGCGAATGTGCCGAGCGATCCGCGCGCCGATCAAGACGTCATCCGGCAGAAAAATAACCCGATGTATACGCAGGGCCATCTCGCGATTTTGAAAGGCAATCTCGCGCCAGAAGGCTGCGTCGCCAAAATTACCGGCTTGAAAAATCCCGTGTTAACGGGGCCGGCAAAAGCGTTTAACAGCGAGCCTGAGCTCATGGACGCCATCATGAGCGACAAGATTACCCATGGCGACGTGCTCGTGTTGCGCTACGAAGGCCCGAAAGGCGGGCCCGGCATGCGCGAAATGTTGTCGCCGACATCTGCAATTATCGGCAAGGGCATGGGCGAGACGGTTGCGCTCATTACCGATGGCCGCTTCTCCGGTGGCACTTGGGGCATGGTGGTTGGCCATATTGCCCCAGAAGCCCAAGTGGGCGGCTTGCTGGCGTTGGTAGAAGATGGCGATAGCATCACCGTAGATGCGCGCAAGCTTCTGCTGCAACTCAACGTGGACGACGCAACGATTGCCGCCCGCCGCGCAAAATGGGTTGCACCTGCACCACGTTACACGCGCGGGGTGCTGGCGAAGTTTGCTAAGCTCGCGTCGAGTGCAAGCAAAGGAGCGGTGACTGATGCGGATCTTTAATCGAATGGAAGTGCGTACCTGCGGCGCAGTTTTTTGGTTTCTGAGCGCTTTCGTGCACGCACAGGTCATCCCCATTCCCAACGCTGGTTTTGAACAAAACGGCGGCGTGAACTGGCCAACTGAATGGACGCAGTTGCAGCACGCAGGCGAGTCGGCCTATCGGTATACGCTCGATACTGCAAAACCGTTCGCTGGAAAAACGAGCGGAAAAATCGAGCAAATTGCGCCGCAGGTATTTGGACTATTTAAGCAGCGAATTGATGTCCGTGCGTATGCGGGCAAGCGCATCAGCATACGTGCGCACGGGCGAGCGGAGGGTATTGGCCCTGCCGGAGGAGGTCTTTATGTGAGGGTTGATGGTCCGGGTGATACGATCCTTGGCAACGATTTCGACTCTGGCATCATGCACGGCACGCAGCCTTGGAAACCGTTGCGTGCGGTTGTTGAAATTCCGCTCGGTGCTATCGCCATGGAATTTGGTATGTTGTTGCAAGACAAAGGAGCAGTTTGGGGCGATGACTTTGCGCTTGAAGTCACCACCGACCCAATCACGCTCAAACCGACGACATCAAATAAAAATGAATTGACCTTCGACTCTCTGTACAAGGATCGCGTTGATGAAGGTGAACGGCGTCGTGGCAAGGCGATTCCTAAAAAACCCTGAAAAGATACAAAAGATGAAAGTCGATTTCGACCGCTTTTATAAGTACGATGAACTCACCAAGCTCATCAAATCGTTTGCGAAAAAATATCCTGAATTGTTGACGCTCGAATCGATTGGCAAGAGCGGCGAAGGACGTGATATTTGGGTGCTCACGGCGACTAATCAAAAAATACCTGCGGCGCAGAAACCGGCTTTTTGGGTCGATGCCAATATTCATGCAACCGAGCTTACCGGCTCCACAGCGGTGCTTTATCTGCTCAAGCAATTGATGGAGCAATATGGCAAAGATGCGCGTATTACTCGATTGCTGGATACCCGCGCGCTTTATCTCGTGCCCAGAGTCAATCCCGACGGCGCGGAGTGGGCGATGGCAGATAAGCCAAGGTTCGTCCGCTCCGCCACGCGCGCTTACCCGTTCATGGAAGACCCGGTGGATGGGCTGAGTCAAGAAGACATCGATGGCGACGGGCGCATTTTGATGATGCGCCTAAAAGACGCGAACGGGCCTTGGAAAAAACATCCGACCGAACCGCGCATGATGATGCGTCGTGAGCCAACTGAAGTCGGTGGTGAGTATTATCTAATCTTGCCAGAAGGCAATATTAAGAATTACGATGGCTACTTATTGCCCGTCAATAAAAGCAAGGAAGGGCTCGATCTTAACCGCAACTTTCCTGAAAAATGGCGGCAAGAGCATGAGCAATTGGGCGCCGGCGATTACCCAACGAGCGAGCCAGAAGTGCGCGCCTGCGTTGATTTTTGGACGAAGAAAAAGAATATCTGCGGTGGTGTTTTCTTTCATACGTGGAGCGGCGTGTTGCTGCGACCGTACGGCACAGTTGCCGACGAAGAAATGCCGCCCGAAGATTTGTGGGTCTTCCAAACAATCGGTAAACACGGCGAGAAAACGACGGGATATCCCGCGATTTCTGTATTCCATGAATTCCGCTATCACCCAAAGGAAGTCATCACCGGCACTCAAGATTGGCTCTATAGCGATCTCGGGGCGTTCGCTTGGGTCGTTGAGATTTGGTCACCTATGCGCGAAGCCGGGCTCACCGATTACAAATACATCGACTGGTTCCGTGATCATCCTGTTGAAGATGATTTGAAAATGCTCAAGTGGGCCGATGATGCGCTTGAAGGCAAAGGCTATGTGGATTGGTATGCGTATGATCATCCGCAGCTCGGAAAGGTTGAGCTCGGTGGTTGGGATCGCTTCTACGCGTTCTCCAACCCCGCGCCTAAATTTCGCGAGCGTGAGGTCGCGAAATTCCCAGAATGGATCATTGAGCAAGCGCTGATGAGCCCCAAGCTGGAATTAGTTGATGCCAAAAGCACTGAAATTGCGCCGCAGGTATATGCCATTGATTTCGTCGTTCAGAATACCGGCTACCTGCCGAGTTATGTGAGCAAGGTTGCGCAAAAGCGCAATCTCACACGCGGCGTAATCGGTGAAATTTCGGGCGAAGGTAAAGCCTTTGACTTGATCGAAGGCAAAGCACGCATCGAAGGCCCACAGCTCGAAGGCCGTGCGCACTACGGCACGCTGACTTCATTCTTTCCGGCAACGAATGCCACGGCAGATCGGCATGCGTTTCGCTGGATTGTGCGCGGCAAAAAGGGCGCGAAAGTTGCGCTGACGGCGCGCCACGATCGCGCCGGCGCGGTAAGTGCGTTGGTGAAGCTTTAGAGATTGAACATTTCTGCGGCGCAGATCGCACCGCAGAAATAGCGTGAGGTCTTAACGCTTTACGCCCAAAAATTTCTTAATTTCTGGGTAAATCAGTTTGCGGAATTTGCTGCCACTGAAAATGCCATAGTGCCCGACTTGCGGGGCTAAAAATTGCAGTTTCTGCGCCGCAGGTATGTTCTTGCACATCGTAAGCGCCGCTGCAGTTTGGCCCGGGCACGAGATATCGTCGAGCTCACCTTCAACACTCATGAGCCGCACGTCTTTGATCGCGGCGGGGTCAACCTTTTCGCCCGCGATCACCATCTTGCCAAGCGGCAAATGATATTCTTGGAATACGCGCTCGACGGTCTCGAGGTAATACTCTGCAGGCAGATCAAGCACGGCGTTGTATTCATCATAAAACTTACGATGATGCTCGACATTGCTCTCGTCGCCACGCACTAAATTTTGAAAATATTGCCAGTGGGCGTTCATGTGGCGATCTGGATTCATCGCAACGAAGCCATGATGCTGCAAAAAGCCTGGGTAGACCCGACGGCCAACGCCTGCATATTGGGCAGGCACGCGTGCAATCAAATGCCTTTTGAACCAAGACAGTGAGTGCCCTTTTGCAAACTGATTCACTTGCGATGGATTGCTGCGGGTATCAATCGGCCCGCCCATCATAACCATCGCTTTTGGGCGCAGCGGGTCTTTGTGTGCGGCCATGAGCGATACTGCGCACATCACTGGCACTGTTGGCTGACAAACGCTCACCACGCTGATGCGTTCGCCAAAATGCTTGAGGTAGTTGGTCACGTAGGCGACGTAGTCATCAAAGCCGAACGCGCCTTTCGAGGTAGGCACATCGCGGGCATCTTTCCAATCGGTGATGTACACATCGTAATCAGCGAGAAACGCGCGCGCGGTATCTTTTAAAAGCGTGGCGTGGTGTCCGGAGAGGGGGGCGACGAGTAATAGTTTTGGGCCCGGGGTTTTGCAGCCTAATTTGATGAAATGGCGCAGCTCACAAAACGGATCATCGCGCACGACCGCTTCGGTCACGACATACGATTTTCCGCCCGATTCAACGTTGGGGATCGCGAATGGGCGCTTGGGGTATTCTTGCGTGAGCCGAAGCGTGAGATCGCTCGCGGCGCTGACCACTTCATTCATCGGCCAGCCGCGAAACGGATTGGATGGCGAGCCTGACCATTCGAGCCATGCGCGCGCGGAGGTGCGCCAAGGCGCAGCGAGCGAAGCGTTATTTTCGTGAAGCGCGTAGAGCATTTTTGATCCTGTTCCCGTTTACAACTTATTGAGTGAAATACCTGCGGCGCAGATTTGAGCGCCTTACGCCTTAAATTTTCAACCTGCGAGCGCGTTTAAACCGCGCGCGAAATCATTTTGTAAATCTGAAATGGATTCCAATCCAACCGAGACCCGCAGCAAGTTTTCACCGATGCCCGCGCGGGCTTTGGCGTCTACTGGCATCCGCGCATGCGTCGTTGTGTACGGGTGCGTGAGCGTGGTGCGCACGTCGCCTAAATTGGCGGTGATGGAAACCATCTGCGTTGCATCGACCACGCTCCACGCTTCTTTGCGCCCGCCTTTTACCGCGAACGAAAGCACTGCGCCGCCGCCGGTTTGCTGCTTTTTTGCCAGCGCGTGATGCGGGCTTGAGGGCAGAAAAGGGTAATACACGCGCTCAACGGCGGGGTGCTTTTCAAGCCACACGGCTAAGGCGAGTGCATTTTCACTATGGGCGCGCATGCGTAGTGGCAACGTCTCCAAGCCTTTAATCAGCACCCAAGCATTGAAGGCGGAGAGCGTTGCGCCGGTGGTGCGCAGATACGCGTAGAGCGTTTCTTTGCAAAGCTTTTTGGAGCCGACGATGGCGCCACCCATCACCCGGCCTTGGCCGTCTAAATGCTTGGTTGCTGAATGCATCACCACATCAGCACCCAGCTTTAGCGGCAGTTGCAGCACCGGCGTGCAAAAGCAATTATCAACGGCGAAAATGCATGAATCTGCGCCGCAGGTATGCGCGATTTCGGCAATCGCTGCGATGTCGAATACTTCACCGGTTGGGTTTGATGGTGATTCGCAAAACACGAGCTTGGTATTGGGGCGCATCGCTCTTCGCCATGCGGCAGGATCCGTGCTATCAACGACGGTACATTGCACGCCAAATTTCGGCATGAGTTGGTTAAAGAGTGTGAGCGTGGTGCCAAAAACTGCGCCGGAGGTAACAACATGATCGCCGCTTTGGCAAACACCCATTACGAGCGCGTGAATGGCCGCCATGCCGCTTGCAAATGCGATGCAGGCTTCCCCGCCTTCCATCGCCGCCAAACGCTGCTCAAACATATCGACGCTCGGATTGGTGAAGCGGGAATACATGTAGCCTTCCGCCTCGCCGGCAAAGCGTGCCGCCGCTTCTGCCGCATCTTTATATACAAAGCTAATCGTTGGAAAGATCGCTTCCGAATGCTCGCCGAATTGGGTGCGAATTAAATTGGCACGCAGGGCGAGCGTATCGATGCTGTAGGCGTCGAAATCATTCTCGTGATTCATAAACGGTTCTCAGCCCTTTGGGAAGAAAGGGCGGCTAAATATTCTGGTGTGATGTCACCGGTTACGTATTTGCCATCAAAGCAGGAGCAATCGAAATCAACGAGTGCACCATTTTCGCCGCGTACGGCATCTTTGAGGGCATCTAAGCTTTGGTAGATCAACGCGTCGGCTTCGATCGCTTTGCAGATCTCCTCGATCGTTCGCTCATTGGCGATTAATTCTTCAAGCGTTGGCATATCAATACCATAGACGTTGGGGAATCGCACGGGTGGCGCAGCCGAGACGAAGGTCACTTTACGCGCACCGGATTCGCGCGCCATGCGCACGATCTCGCGCGAGGTTGTGCCGCGCACGATAGAGTCATCGACTAGCAAGACATGCTTGCCAGCAAATTCTTGCTGTTGCGGATTTAATTTTTGGCGCACGCTTTTTTTGCGCTCCATTTGCCCCGGCATGATGAACGTGCGCCCGATGTAGCGATTTTTTACGAAGCCTTCGCGGTAAGGCAAATTCAAACGCAGGGCTAACTCCAGCGCTGCCGGGCGCGATGAATCGGGAATAGGGATGACCACGTCAACATCAGCGCAGCGCGGGTCGGCCAAAACCTGCGGCGCAAGCGCTGCTCCCATGCGCACGCGGGCATCGTAGACCGATACGCCATCGATGATGGAATCGGGCCGCGCAAGATAAACATATTCAAAAATACAGGGCCGAAAGGCAGGAATCTGCGCCGCAGGCACAGGCAAATTCATGACCTCTCTAGCCGCGGGCACATCGGTATGAACTTCACCATCGGTGGTTACCACGATGCACTCGCCTGGCGCAACGTCACGCCAAAACGTGAAGCCCAGCATATCGAGCACGACCGACTCTGAGGCCACCATGATTTCTGGCCCCTTGGAGGTGCGCGTGCGCCCCATTGAAAGCGGGCGAATGCCATGCGGATCGCGAAACGCGACCATGCCAAAACCGGCCACTAATGTGACCACCGCGTACGCGCCCTTGCAGCGGGCATGGACGCCGCGCACCGCTTTGAAGACGACCTCGGGCGTGAGCTTGCGGCTTGAGCCCGCCGCGCGCTCAAGCTCAAGCGCCAACACGTTGAGTAGCACTTCTGAATCAGATGCGGTATTAATGTGTCGCGCATCGAGCTCAAAGAGCTCGCGCTGTAAGGCGGTCGAGTTGGTCAAATTACCGTTGTGGCCCAGCAAAATCCCGAACGGGGAATTAACATAAAAAGGCTGCGCCTCGGCGACCAATTCTGCTGAGCCTGCGGTTGGGTAGCGGCAATGGCCGATGCCCATATTGCCTTTTAAATCGCGCATGTGCCGCGTGTGAAAGACATCGCGCACCATGCCGGGCATTTTGTGCAGATGAAATACATGGCCATCGGCGGTAGCGATTCCCGCTGCATCTTGACCGCGATGTTGCAAGCCAATCAGAGCATCATAGATCAGCTGGTTAACGGGGCTATGGCCGACGACGCCAACGACTGCGCACATTTACGCTTTGCTTTCAGGTGGGTTCGTGCGCTTAAAGGCGATACGTTGCGCGATCGCTTGCGGCAGCCAAGGCTTGGCGGCGAGCACCGCCGTTTCCAATGCGGGGGCAACGATGGCATCGCGCCACCACGATGCGACAGAAAATTGGCTGAGACCGCCGATCACTCCGATTACGAGCACCACGATGGCTGCCCGCGCGAGGCCAAAAATGATGCCAAGCCCCCGATCCAACGCGGAAAGCCCAGCTGCATTAAGCAGCGTGCGCAATAAGTAAGCGATCAACGTTATCAATGCGAAGACCATACAGAAAGTAAGTGCGTGGCCAATGAGTAATTGGGTTTCGGGGCGGGCAAAAAATTGCGGTAAAAGCTGGCTGATACTGCTGCCGTAAAGCCAAGCAGTTGCCACGGCCGCAACCCACGCGCCAAGGGCGAAGATCTCACGCACGCCTCCGCGCAGCGCGCCGACTAACATCGAAAGTAGCAAGATAATCAACACTGCCCAATCGAGTCCTGCCATTACTTGATTGCAATCACGACGGGTTCAAAGCCTTCAGTGGCGAGCTTATTTCTGATTTTTTCAGCGAACGCTTTTTCTTTGTAGGGCCCCGTGCGCACGCGCGTGACTTTACCGTTGCTTACGTCAATCGTCTCGCGGTAGGCCGTGTTGTAGCCCAGCTTGCGGGCTTTTTCGAGCACTTCCCGGGCAGAATCGGCATCTCGCACGGCGATCAATTGCACCGCGAAATCTCCGGCGACGGGTGCATTTTTGGGGCCGTCGTCGGCTATGACTTCAGCCTTCGCTGTTTCTTTTTTAGGCTCAGACTTTGCTTCTATTTTTGGTTCAATCTTGGCTTCCGCTTTGACCGCGGGTTTCGTTTCGGTCTTGGTTTCTAGCTTTGGCTCAGATTTTTTCTCTGCCATCGGCGCTACGACAACGGCTGGTGCAGGCGAACTCACAATCGGTGCGGCATTGGCCAATACCTGCGGCGCAGATTTGGCCACTTCTTTGGCCATTTCTTTACTACTTTCTTTCAACACGCCAATGGGCTTCGGGTCAAACGGTGTTTTGTCGATTGGCGGAATGCGAATGTCCACTTCATCGGGCAGTGGTGGCGGCTCTTTTTCGAAGATCATTGGCAGCGAAATTGCAGCGATCAGCGCTAACACGGCAGAGCCGACCAAGCGGCGGCGCGCACGGCGGCGAAGTTGATCGACGGAGCTTTCTCCGGGTGCAGCGGAATCGGTCATGGCGGTGGTCTGCTTTGGCGTTGGCGTTCGAGCGCGGGAATCGCCTCGCCCAAAATATGGAACGAGCCGAAGACCACGATTCTATCAACGTCCTCGGCTTTTTGTTGCGCTGCAGCAAGCGCAATTTCAACGCTAGCGTAGCAGCGGATGTGTTTCTCAGCAATCCCGTTTGAAATCAATGCGTTATGTATTTTTTCAGTGACTAATCCGCGCGCCCCATGCGTGGTCACGAGATGCCATTGGGTGATCCTGTTTTTGAGCGCGGCGATCACGCCGGCGAAGTCTTTGTCACTCAGCATACCGAATACAGCAATGGTCTCAGGGTGATAGCCCATGCCGCCAAGGGCATCATTTAAGATTTTTGCCGCGTCCGGGTTATGCGCGGCATCGAGCACAACCGTGGGTCGACCAGGAAGCACTTGAAAGCGACCGGGCCATTCGGTGGTGAGCAAGCCCTCACGAATGCTCTGCGCCCGCACCGGAATCACGCTGCGCAGTGCATGCAGCGCAGTGAGGGCGGCGCCGGCATTGTGAATTTGAAACTCTCCCCGAAGTGACGGGTAGGGAAGGGTCAGCCGAGTACCGTCGGGTGCGGTGTAAGTCCATTGCGTAGGACCATCGGCGACTGATAAATAGTCAACACCGCGCTGCAGGGTTAGGCAGCCGATTTCGGTTGCAACCGCAACGGCGTTGGTGGGTGGGTGCGCGTCGGCCAACACCAGCGGCTTGCCTTTGCGCGCGATGCCCATTTTTTCAGTAACGATTTTTTCCCGGGTATCGCCAAGGTAATCTATGTGATCGAGTCCGATACTGCTCACAATCGCGCAATCAGCGTTAATCAGATTGGTTGCATCTAGGCGCCCGCCGAGCCCCACTTCCAAGACCCAGGCATCGAGCTGAGCATCATCAAACGCGACAAACGCAGCCAACGTGGCAAACTCGAAAAATGTGAGCGGCACATCGCCCCGCGCAGCGTCTACTTTCTCAAATGCAGTAGCCAGCGCAGAATCAGAAATTTCTTCGCCATCAACGCGTATCCGCTCATTAAACCGGACCAAATGCGGTGATGAATAAAATCCCACACGATAGCCTTCTGCGCGCAAAATCGATGCCAACATGGCGCAGGTCGAGCCTTTTCCATTCGTGCCGCTCACCGTGATGACGGGGCATTTCGGTTCAACATTTAAACGCGCGAAAACCTGCCCGACACGGTCGAGCCCCATATCGATATTGAGCGGATGCATGCGCTCCATGCGCGAAAGCCACGCGCTGACGTTGATTAAATTATTCATACCTGCGGCGCAGTTTAGTCGCGCCGGTCTCGCTTGCACGGTTGCCGCTCAACGCCGATGCGTATGCTGCGGTATCGTCCTGCTTTCGCTTACGAAAACAATTGATATGACAATCGCTGAATTTTCAACCGCACCTGCGCTGCTTGGCGGCGCACTCATCGGGCTCGCTGCGGTCATGCTGATGGCCATTTCCGGTCGTGTCGCGGGCGTAAGCGGCATCGTTGGCGGCGCATTGACTCCCCGCGCGGGTGATTTCGGCTGGCGAATAGTGTTTGTGCTCGGGCTCATTGCAGGCGTCGCGGTGGCTGTCGGGCTCGGCGTCGTGTCCATACCTGCGGCGCAGAATCAGCCGCTGGCTCGCCTGATTGCTGCCGGTGTGTTAGTCGGGGTGGGCACTGCACTCGGCGCGGGCTGCACGAGCGGGCATGGGGTTTGCGGCATAGCCCGCGGCTCGCCACGATCAATCGTGGCGACGATGGTTTTCATGGTCACCGGCGGGCTCGTAGTGTTCGCGTTGCGCCACTATTTTGCTTAGGCTGATACGATGAATCGTTTATTGGGCAGTTTTCTCAGCGCGTTTGTATTTGGTCTCGGCCTTGCAATTTCGGGCATGATTGATCCTGCAAAAGTACAAGGCTTTCTTGATATTTCCGGGCGATGGGATCCGTCCATGGCGTTTGTTATGGCGGGCGCACTCGTGGTGACCGCCTTGGGCTACGCGTGGTTGCGCAAGCGCGGCGAAGGTTTAGGCGGGCGGCGCCTGCAGTGGCCCACGCAGCGCACTATTGATTTAAGGTTGGTCGCCGGTTCAGCGCTCTTTGGTGCAGGCTGGGGGTTATCGGGCTATTGCCCGGGGCCTGTGATCGGCTCGCTCGCTTCCGCAGGCATCGACGCGATGGTGTTCGTTGCAGCGATGATCCTCGCAATGTTCGCAACGCTGAAGCTTGTTAATAAAAGCGCAAATTGATAGAAAACAGCGCCGCAGGTATTGCATCAAAAATATCCGTTTCGCCGACCGAGCATGCATACAAAACAAAAAGCGCGCGGAATCACCCGCGCGCTTTTGCTTTGTCGGAGAGGTTTAGCTCACCGCCGGCCCAATTACTTCGGCAAAATGACCGAGTCAATGGCGTGGATCACGCCGTTAGATGCCATAACGTCTGTTGCGATGACTTGGGCGTTGTCGACCATGACTTTGCCGTTGCCGACTTGCACCGCAATCGATGCACCGTTGGCTGTTTTTGCCGCGCCAGTTTTCACATCGGCTGCTTTAACGACACCCGGCACCACGTGATAGGTCAGGATCGAGCGCAGTTTTGCAGGATCTTTCAGCAAACCTTCAACGGTGCCCGCAGGAAGCTTGGCGAAGGCGTCGTTAGTTGGCGCGAAAACGGTGAACGGGCCTTTGCTGCTGAGCGTTTCGACCAAGCCAGCGGCTTTCACAGCCGTCACGAGCGTGGAGAAATTGCTATTTCCAGCGGCGACGTCAACGATTGTGCCTTGCGCGCTCGCAACGCTCATCGACAGGGCAGCAATACCGGCTGCTGCGATTAATTTCAATGAATTCAAAGACATATAAAACTCCAGTGGTTGGTTTTTCAAGAATGCTAGAACCGAGACCGGTTACTGAAACGCATTCACGCCCCACTGAGACGGCAAAGTGACGTATTAGTTCACAAAATATCTAAATAGTCGAAATATTTCTAATTCGTCAATTAGAGACATTTCGTCACTTCGATTGTCGGTAAAAAATCATGGAAATCATGTATTTTTGGTGTGCTGAGCCGCCAAAAGTGCCCAATCTGCGCCGCAGGTATAGCGCCCTATTTGTGCGTGGGCGGCAGGCAAGCAATGAAATGGCGGGCCGCAACGCGCTGCAAATAGCGCTACAGTGAGCGCCAACTCAAGTCATCGCGTTAAAGAAATTCATGAAAACGTATCAAATCGCAAGCATCCCGGGCGATGGCATTGGCAAAGAAGTTGTGCCCGCAGGGCAAGCGGTGCTGCAAGCGGTGGCCAGCGCCCACGGAAATTTTGGATTTCACTTCACGACGTTCGGTTGGGGCGGCGATTGGTATCGGGCGCACGGCGAAATGATGCCCAGCGACGGGCTTGATGCCCTGCGCAGCATGGACGCGATTCTCTTCGGCTCTGCCGGTGATCCGCACATCCCCGATCACGTCACGCTCTGGGGCCTGCGCTTAAAAATCTGCCAAGGCTTCGATCAATATGCCAACGTCCGCCCAACGCGAATCTTGCCCGGCATCGATGCGCCGCTCAAGCGCTGCGCTGCGCGAGATTTAGATTGGGTGATCGTGCGCGAAAATTCCGAGGGCGAATACGCGGGCGTAGGCGGGCGGGCGCATCAGGGACATCCGATTGAAGTCGCCACGGATGTGTCGATGATGACGCGCGCGGGCGTTGAGCGGATCATGCGCTTTGCCTTCAGGCTTGCGCAATCGCGGCCACGCAAGCTGCTCTCGATGGTCACCAAATCCAATGCCCAGCGCCACGCGATGGTGATGTGGGACGAAATCGCAGTGCAGATTTCAAAAGAATTTCCCGATGTGAAATGGGACAAAGAGCTGGTCGATGCGATGACCGCGCGCATGGTTAACCGCCCGGCGTCCATCGATACCGTCGTGGCCACCAATTTGCACGCGGACATCCTGAGCGATCTCGCTGCCGCGCTTGCGGGCAGCTTGGGCATTGCGCCGACGGGCAATATTGACCCCGAGCGCCGCTACCCGAGTATGTTCGAGCCGATTCATGGCTCGGCGTTTGACATCATGGGCAAGGGCGTGGCCAACCCGATCGGCACGTTTTGGAGCGGGGTGATGCTGCTAGAGCACTTAGGCGAGATGCGCGCGGCAAAAACCCTGATGGCCGCCATTGAGCTGGTCACCGCTGACCCCGCGCTGCATACCGGCGATCTTGGCGGGAGCGCGACGACCGCGCAGGTCACCGCAGCGGTTATCGGGCGCGTTAAGGCGCTATCGGTCACATAATTGACGAACAGAATTAAAGGAGAAAGTATGAAAAAAGTGCTGGTGGGAATTTTTGTAACCGTCGTTTCCGGCGCGGCGTTCGCGCAAGCGTGCCCTGATAAAAATCTCAATTATTTTCAGGCATTTCCGCCCGGTGGCGAGTCTGATATTTCTGCGCGCCACCAGCAAGTGGTGTTGAAGAAAAAATGCCCAAACTTTGATACGGTGATTCAATACAAAGCCGGTGCTGGCGGCGCATTAATGTGGTCGCAAATGAATGCCTTGCCCGCTGATGGCGCAAATATCGTCGGCGTTAATTTGCCGCATTTGGTCTTGCAGCCGATGGAAGGGCAAGTGCAATACAAAACCAGCGACATCACACCAGTTTTCTGGTTTCATTTCACCCCAGATGCGCTCGTGGTGCCGACCAATAGCCCATTTAAAACTTTTGCCGAATTCATTAAAGCTGCGAAAGATAAACCCGAAACGTTGAGTCTTGCGGGCTCTGGGTTAAATTCTGCAAACCACGTTGCCCACGAGCGCCTGAACAAAGCTTTTGCGGTGAAAACCACGTACGTGCCCTTCAAAGGCACTGGTGATTTAACCGCATCTGTAGTGGGCGGGCAGGTCGATGGTGCGATGTCTTATACCGCTTTTGTCGTCAACAACAAAGCCCGCGTCCGAGCGTTAGCCGTTGCGATGGATAAGCGTCATCCACTATTGCCTGATGTGCCGACGTTTAAAGAGCTGGGTGTAGATTGGATCGATGGCGCGTATCGCGGCATCGGCGTGCCGAAATCGATGACGCTAGACGCGCGCAAGCGACTTTCCGATCTCTGGGCAAGCTTGAATAATGATGCCGAGATGAAAGAGCTCGCAGCAAAAAGCGGCTTTGAATTGATTAACGTCGGTGTTGATCAGATGGATGCGTTTATGCGCGATAAAGCGAAAGTCTACGCCGAGAGCGCGGCGACACTCGGCATTGGCAAGAAGTAGTTTTAATTTCGGCAAAAAATACCTGCGGCGCATATTTCGCAACTCAATATCCATAAATCTGCGCCGCAGGTATTTGCGATTTTGAAGCTTAATCTTCCTTGCGCAACTGCGGGAACAAAATCACATCCCGAATCGATGGCGAATTGGTAAAGAGCATCACCAGCCGATCAATGCCGATGCCTTCGCCAGCGGTTGGCGGCAAGCCATATTCGAGCGCACGAATGTAGTCTGCGTCGTAAAACATCGCTTCATCGTCGCCCGCGTTTTTTGCGCTCGCTTGCTGGGCGAAGCGCTCAGCTTGATCTTCCGGGTCGTTGAGCTCGCTAAAGCCATTGGCCATTTCGCGCCCAGTGATAAAAAGCTCGAAGCGATCAGTAATTTCTGGATTGGTATCGTTCTTGCGCGCCAGCGGCGAGATTTCCCAAGGGTAATCGATGATAAAGGTGGGTTGAATGAGCAACGCTTCGGTGGTCTCTTCAAACATCAGCAACTGCAGCTCGCCAATCGCGCGATCCGCAAGCGGTAAGCCCTTTACTTTCACATGCATTTTCGCCAGCGCGGCGAGCACAAAGGCTTTATCGGCGAGCTGCGCGAGCGAATATTCTGGATGATATTTGTTGACCGCTTGCGGCATGGTCAAGCGATCAAACGGCTTGCCCAGATCGACGGTATGCTCGGCATAGGGCAGTGAAGTCGTGCCTAACACGTTTTGCGCCGTTTCGCGCAGCAGCTGCTCGGTTAAATCCATCAAATAGTGATGATCTTGGTAGGCTTCATAAAATTCAATCATCGTAAATTCCGGGTTGTGGCGAACGCTCATACCCTCATTACGGAAATTGCGATTAATCTCAAAAACCCGCTCGAAGCCGCCGACCACCAATCGCTTCAGATAAAGCTCTGGCGCGATCCGCATATAAAGCTCGGTATCGAGCGCGTTATGGTGGGTTTTGAAGGGTCGCGCCGCAGCGCCGCCGGGGATCGCGTGCATCATCGGCGTTTCGACTTCAAGGTAGCGCCGCGCGACGAAAAAATCACGAATCGCTTGCAACATTTTCGAGCGCACGATGAAGACGTTGGCCGATTGCTCGCTGGTAATCAAATCGAGATAGCGCTGACGATAGCGCTGCTCAATATCGGTCATGCCGTGAAACTTCTCAGGCAATGGTCGTAGCGCTTTAGACAGCAGGCGAATGGTGGAAGCCTTCACCGAAAGTTCGCCTTTGTTAGTCTTAAAAACAGAACCTGTGGCGCAAACAATGTCACCAATATCCCAGTGCTTGAAGGCTTCGTGTGTTTCGCTGCTCACGCCCTCATCATTGACGTAAATCTGCACCCGCCCGCTCATATCTTGCAGCGTTGCGAAGCTGGCTTTACCCATGACTCGCTTTAACATCATGCGGCCGGCAATTTTGACTTGCACATTAGCGGCCTCTAAATCTTCTTTGCTGACGGCGTCGTACTTCGTTTGCAAATCACCGGCAAATGCATCCCGACGAAAGTCGTTAGGAAACGCGTTGCCCGTCTTCTCACGCTGCGCGGTGAGCTTACTGCGGCGCTCGGCAATCAAGGAGTTCTCGTCAATAATTGAAACGATTGTTTGATTTTCGGGTGTCGGGAAAGTCATGTCAGGGTCTGCGCAGCGCGCCGCGTCAGCGGGCGATTAAGTCGAATCTTTCCATTGTAGTGGTCACGAAATGTCGCGCGCGTTGCACTATAATCGCGCTGTGATTGAAGAATGCGCGTAAGTCGCCCCAAAAGAGCGCTGCGCTGCGCTGAAATCGCCAAAACCAATAACTCGGAGCTCAGGACACATCGCTATGATTTCACGCCCGCAATTCGATCCACTTTTACGCATCACCGCGCTCGCTGCCGCGATGCTCGCACTCACCGGCTTTGCGACCGCGCAAACTACACCTGCGCCAGCCGCAGTTGACGCGGTAAAAGCTGAAGTCGAAAAAATCGACTCCATAGTGATCACGGGCTCGCTCTTGCAGCGCCCCGAAATCACTTCGACCAGCCCGGTTTCGACTTTAAGCAAAGAAACACTCGAGCTGAGTCGTTCGCTTAATATTGAGCGCATTGTCACCCAGATGCCGCAATTTCAAGGCAGCTTCGGTGCGGTATCAAACGGCAATGACTCACGCGGCGCAGCAACGCTGGATTTGCGCAATCTCGGTCAAAACCGCACGTTGCTTTTGATCGATGGCAAGCGCGGCACACCGTTTGGTTTCCGCAACTCGTTTGATGTGAATACGCTGCCTGGTCCATTGGTTAAGCGTGTTGAAGTGCTCACCGGCGGCGCGGCTGCGGTCTATGGCGCAGACGCGGTTGCAGGCGTTGTGAATTTTATTTTGAACGATAAATTTCGCGGCGTAGAAGTAGGCTTAACGGGTAATATGTCTGGCAAAAGCGATGCCACTGAGCTTGGCGCAAATATTACGGCTGGTATGGCCCTCGGCGGTCGCGGTAGCGTTACCGGTTACTTAGGCGTGTCATCGCGTGATGGCTTGCTCAAAGGCGATCGCGATTTCTCTAACCCGCAGCGCAATGATGCCGGCCCGATTACCCAGCGTGCGATCGGTGGCGTCTTCACGCGCTCTGATGCCGCGAGCGTTTTCGATTTTTCGTCGCTCGGCGGCGCGGTCGGCCAGGCGCGCGTAGGCTTTACCGATGCCGGCACGCTCTCATCAGCGAATCAAACGAGCATCGTCAGCCCACGTGAAGCACTGACGCTGCCTGCTGATCGGGTCACTGGCGCGGTATTTTTTAATTACGATTTGAGCGATCGAGCTTCTCTTTACGGTCGCGCGATGGTGTCGAATACGGTTGTGAAAGAAAATCTTGGCCCTGCAAATACGGCGACGACTGTGCTCATCCGCAGCGACAATCCTTACCTCACGCCTGAGCTCGCGCGTATTTTTGGCACCGCTTATAACCGTGATCTCGCGGGCACTCTCGGCGGAAAAGATGCCTTCTTAGCCACGGTCACGCGCTCGCTGCCTGAGCTTGGTGGTCGTGTCGTACGCACCGAGCGCGCGGGTACGCAAGTGCAGCTGGGCTCAAAAGGCGAGCTCTCCAACAACGTGCGCTACGACGTTTACGCCCAATACGGCGAAAGCAATGAAGCCACTGATATTGCCGGCGACGGCATCATTGCCCGCTTGCAGCAAGCGGGCAACGTCCGCCGCGATGCATCGGGCAAAATCGTTTGCGTCGATCAAAGCAACGGCTGCGTGCCGATTAATTTGTTTGGCCCCAATGCGATTTCTGCTGAAGCTGCACGTTTCGTGGGCGAGCAAATTACCCAAAGCCGTTTGCGCACGCAAGTCGTCGTTGGCGCAACCGCGCAAATGAGTAGTGAAGGCTATTTCCGGTTGCCCGGGGGCACTGCGGATTTGGCCGTTGGCCTCGAGCACCGTCGCGAACGCGGCGATGTGCTGTTTGACGACACTATCAATAACGGCCGCTCATTTAATCAAGGCACTCGTCTCGATTTCGGTGGCGTCATAAAAGTAAACGAAGCGTTTATGGAAGCGCGCTTGCCACTTATGGCCAAAGCGCCGTTCGTAAAAGAGCTCGCGCTTGAAGGTGCTTTCCGTCACTCGCGTGATGCCGACACGGGCACCGCAAATGCATGGAAGCTCGGCGGCGAATGGGCGCTCGACGACAACGTGCGTTTGCGTGGCTCAAAGCAAACCGTATTGCGCGCGCCGAATATCGGCGAGCGCTTCGGAGTGTTGAGTTTCGTAGCGCTGGCAGGCCGCACCAACGATCCGTGCTCTAACATCACCGCCAACGGCGCACTCGCAGCAAAATGCGCGGCCAATGGTGCACCAGCTGGAAACTATACGACCGATCTTTCTGCAGGCCGCTTCTTCTTCGGCGGTAGCGCAACGATCAAGCCAGAGCAAGGGCGTACTTTCACCATCGGTACCGTGCTCACGCCAAAGGCGGTGAAAGATTTGAGCTTCACCGTGGATTACTACGATATCCGTATCGACAACGCCATCAGCGCGTATGGTGCGCAAGTGGTCACCACCGGCTGCTTCGTTCTGGGCATTGATCAATTTTGCCAACGCATCCGCCGCGGTACTAACGGTCAAATTGAAGCCGTCGATAGCACCGATAGCAACATTGCAATTTTGCAAGTCAAAGGCTTTGATGTCGGCGCAAATTACCGCATGCGTTTAGATCGCGGCAATACGGTTTCCTTTGCATACAACGCTGATCTCACGCGCAGCTTTGTGCAAGTGCGCGCGCCCGGCTCTGCAGTGGTTGAATGTGCTGGGCGCTTTGGCCCGACCTGCGGCGCAGAAGTCAACCGCGCATTACCAAAGTATCGCCACAACCTCTCTACAACTTGGAACACCCCCGTCTGGACGCTTCAGGGGACATGGCGGCATTTTGGCGCAGTCGATGATGACGTGACCGCGACGACCTACACGACCGAGCGCATTGGCGCATACAACTATTTTGATGTTTCTGGCGCGTGGAATTTCAATAAGAATATCAAAGTGATCGCTGGTATCGACAACATCGCAGACAAAAAACCACCTTTTGTAGGCACGCAGCAATTTGCAGGCAACACGTTGCCCGCTTCCTATGATGTCGTTGGCCGTCGCTTTGGATTGTCGTTCAACTACAAAATGTAGGAAAGTAGAAATGTAAATCTGCAGAATGTGATGTGCAGAATGTGATGTGCAGAAAAGAAAAAAGCCCGCGATCGCGGGCTTTTTTATTGATTATTTTGGTCATACCTGCGGCGCAGATTTGGGCAAAAAAGTGCTAAATCTGCGCCGCAGGTATGAAATGCCGACGCGCCAGAAATCAAACCCCCTGCTTCAAGCTCGCAGAAATGAAGTCATCTAAATCGCCATCAAGCACGGCTTGGGTATTGCCCGTTTCAACATTCGTACGCAGATCTTTGATGCGAGATTGATCGAGCACATAGGAGCGAATTTGGTGGCCCCAGCCGATGTCGGTTTTGCTATCTTCGAGCTGCTGCTGCGCGGCTTGCCGTTTGCGCAGCTCATGCTCGTAGAGCTTGGCTTTAAGTTGCTGCATGGCTTCGTCGCGGTTGCGATGCTGTGATCGATCGCTTTGGCACTGTACGACGATGTTGGTCGGAATATGCGTAATTCGCACTGCAGAGTCGGTTTTATTAATGTGCTGACCGCCCGCGCCAGATGCGCGAAAGGTGTCGGTGCGTAAATCGGCGGGGTTGATTTCAATTTGAATCGAGTCATCGACTTCGGGATAAACAAAAACCGAAGCAAATGAGGTATGCCGCCGCGCGTTGGAATCAAACGGGCTTTTACGCACGAGACGGTGCACGCCGAGTTCCGTGCGTAAAAAACCGTAAGCGTAATCGCCTGAAATTTTGATTGATGCACTTTTCAAGCCCGCCACTTCACCGGAAGATTCTTCCATGACGTCTACGGTGAATCCTTTGCGCTCGCAGTAACGCACATACATACGCAGGAGCATTGACGCCCAATCTTGCGCCTCGGTGCCGCCCGAGCCCGAGTTCAGATCAAGAAAGCAATTATTGGCGTCCATCTCGCCTGAGAACATGCGGCGAAACTCCATGCCCTCGATTTGACCCGCCACGTGCGCGGTATCGGCCTCGAGCGCCTGCATCGACGACACATCATTGTCCGCCTTGGCCATTTCGAAAAGCTCAGAATTGTCGGCCAAGGTACGATCAACATCGATGATTGTGCTCACCGTGGCATCAAGCGCTTTTTTTTCTTTACCCAGCTCTTGGGCTTGTTTGGGGTTATCCCAAATCGCGTTATCTTCTAATGCGCGATTGACTTCTGAGAGGCGCAATGACTTCTGGTCGAAGTCAAAGATACCTCCGCATTTCTGCCGCGCGGGAGGTAAGATCGCGCAATGATGCGGCGATGGCGTTGATGCGTTCTGCTTCCATGATTTGTGCTTTTCTTAATGAAAAATCATTATAGAAGCGCGGTGGCTTTCGTCGTTAGCCTATTTGCATTTTGTCAGCGAAGATTATTGACAAAAATTCGAGCTCAAAAAAACGAATTGCACCCGTGGCAGCGGTTGATAGTGATAAATTTCGATTGCGATTTGTTATGCCGTTTTCAAGCGAATTGATGTACGCCGCCGGTGAATGTCGCCAGCGTATCCGAAGCCGACAAGCAGCAAAGGAACCAATGAATTCTAGTAATCTTAACGAAACTCGGCTCATTTCCCTCTATCGCATGATGCGCCGCATTCGGGCGTTTGAAGACGCTGCTGAAATTGCGAGTCAAGGTGGCGTTGCCGCCTGGGGTCTTGCTGCTTCTGACAAGCCGGCGCGCGTGCGCGGGCCACTGCATCTGTATACCGGTCAGGAAGCGGTCGCTGCGGGTGTTTGCGCAAATCTCGAACGCGCTGATTTACTGACATCGACCCATCGTGGCCATGGCCATACGTTGGCAAAAGGCGCAAGCCCAAGCAAGATGATGTGCGAGCTCTTTGGTCGGGCAACTGGGTACAACAAAGGTAAAGGTGGCTCCATGCATATCGCGGATTTTTCGGTCGGGATGCTGGGCGCAAACGGTGTTGTCGCTGCGGGAATTCCGATTGCAACCGGCGCAGCGCATGCGCTTAAATTACGCGGAATCAATCAAATCGTTGCGTGCTTTTTTGGAGATGGCGCAGCTAATCGCGGGCCTTTCTTGGAAGGGCTTAACTGGGCGAAAGTATATGAATTGCCGATCCTTTTTGTATGCGAAGATAATCGCATCTCTGCGACAACGCCGACAGCGCCGATGACTGCTGGCGCTGGCGTTTCTGCGCGAGCGCTTTCGATGGGTATCGCTTCGCAGACGGTCGATGGCAATGATGTCGAGGCGGTTGATGCGGCAGCGACTGCGCTAGTTGCGGAAATTCGTGCCGGGAGCGGGCCGCGCTTACTGCACGCGATTACATACCGGTTGAAAGGGCATGTCTCTGTTGATCCTGGGGCGTATCGTGATCCCGCCGAGGTGGCGGCTGCATATCGCAATGATCCGCTGCTTCGCGCGAGCAAACGCTTGCTAGAAATGGACATCGACCAAAAGGTGATTGACGCTGTGGATATTGACGTTGCGAGCGAAATTGAGAATGCGCTTGCCCAAGCAGACGCCGCGCCCTGGCCCGAAACCGCGGCCGCCTATGAAGACGTGATGACATCGGCCAATGGAGTGTGGCGATGAGCATTGAGAAACTTACCTACGCACAGGCGGCCGCGCTCGCGCTGCAAGAGAAAATGCAAAGCGACGCGAGCGTTGTTGCGCTCGGCGAAGACTTGGGGCGCGGGGGCGTATTTGGTCAGTATCGCGGCCTGCAGGCGCAATTTGGCGTGCAACGCATTATCGACACACCGATTTCTGAAGCAAACATCATGGGCGCTGCGGTGGGAATGGCGCTGGCTGGACTCAAGCCTATTGTTGAAATGCGCGTCATCGATTTTGCGCTCTGCGCGATGGACGAGGTCATCAATCAAGCCGCTAAAAATCGATTTATGTTCGGCGGGCAAGGGCGCGTACCGGTAGTGGCGCGCATGCCGATTGGTATATGGTCTGCTTCTGCTGCCCAACATTCACAATCGCTTGAGGCGTGGTTTGCGCATATTCCCGGTCTGGTGGTCGTAACGCCTGCCACTGCGCAAGATAACTATTCATTGTTAAAGTCGTCGATTGAATCGGGTGATCCTGTAATCTACATGGAGCACAAAGAACTATGGGGGCAAGAAGGGGATGTCGATACCGCACTTGCCGTGCCGATTGGCAAAGCAAATGTGCTGCAGTCAGGTCACGACGTGACGATTGTGACGTGGTCGCGAGGGGTTGCGCCAACCCTCGATGCGCTTTCGCTCGAAGTCTGCAGAGGTATTAACGCGGATGTGATTGATTTGCGCACGCTCTGGCCGTGGGATCATGAGCGCGTATTTTCTTCCGCTGCGCGCACCAAGCGATTGCTGGTCGTGCATGAAGCGGTGCAGGTTGCCGGGTTTGGTGCTGAAATTGCGGCTAGTGCGGCTGAGGCAACGGGCTGCCGGGTCGCCCGATTGGGTGCGCCCAGAATTCCCGTGGGTTATTCCCAAGTGCTGGAAAATGAATCACGGTTAAGCGCTGAAAAAATTGCTGCTGCGCTTTTGCGGCTGCTAGATCAGTAGATTGGTTGTCGCAATTCTTGTTTTTGCGGGATAATGGGCTCGAAACTCGTTGTGTTGAATGCACTGCATCTTTGATTCTTATAAATATTATCTGGAGACACGTCATATGAATTCTAGTTATAAACCACATCGCCGTACGTTCATTCAAGGCTCAGTCGCTGCTGGCGCGTTAACGAGTGTTGGTGCACCACTATTTGCGCAATCGTCGCAATTCACATTTAAGTGGGCGAACAACATTCCAGTGACCCATCCGTCAAATATTCGCATGCGAGAGGCGTCAGATGCGATCAAGCGCGAGACGGGCGGTAAAGTTGATATTCAAATTTTTCCTAATAATCAATTGGGCGGCGATACCGATATGCTGTCGCAGGTGCGCTCAGGCGCAATTGATTTTTTCCCGCTGTCAGGTTTGATTTTGCAAACGTTAGTCCCCCTCGCGGGCATCAACGGGTTAGCCTTTGCTTTTAAAGATTACAACACCGTATGGCAAGCGATGGATGGTGATCTTGGCGCCTTCATTCGCAATGCAATCTCAAAAGTAAATCTGCATACGTTCGATCGTATTCTCGATAATGGATTTCGAAATATCACCACGTCGAGCAAACCGATTAACTCCGCAGCAGACTTGCAAGGGTTCAAAATTCGCGTTCCGGTAAGCCCCTTGTGGACGTCGATGTTCAAAGCGTTTGGCTCCGCACCGACCGGGATTAATTTCAGCGAGGTCTACTCGGCATTGCAAACTAAAGTCGTCGAGGGGCAAGAAAATCCACTGAGTATTGTTGATATCGCCAAACTTTACGAGGTGCAAAAGTATGTTTCCATGACGGGTCATATGTGGGATGGCCAGTGGATTTTGGCCAACGGTAAACGCTGGGCCAGTACGCCCGCTGAAATTCAAACGGTGATTACAAAGTACGTCACCGAGGCAGTGATGAAGCAGCGTGACGACATGAAGCAACTCAATGTTGGGCTTGAAGCCCAGTTAAAAACCAAAGGAATGATATTCAATTACCCAGATGCGCTGAGCTTTAGGGCAGCGCTCTCAAAGGCGGGGTTTTACCAAGAGTGGCGGAGTAAGTTTGGTGAAGACGCCATGGCCGCACTCGAAAAATACTCTGGAAAATTAGCGTAGTTTTTTTACGGTGTTATCCGCTCCGTTGCTAGAAGGCATAGCGTGGGGCGTTTTTTGAGATTGAGATGACTACGCCATCAATCATAGATTCCGCAGGCGAAAGCGTTGCGAAGCGCGGGCTTGAGCGTATTGCAGCAGCATGTATGCGCCCATTAGAGGCCATCGCAGCGGTTTTGCTCACCGTAATCATCACGCTCCTATTTACTGGGGTTGTCGCACGTTATATTTTTGCGATACCCGTAATCTGGATCGATGAGATCGTATCGCTCTCGTTTTTATGGCTGGCGATGCTGGGTGCGGTCATCGCAATGAATCGAAATGAGCATTTGCGGCTCACGCTTGTCGTCGATAAGCTTGGCGAACCGTGGAAGAGCTACGTCCAAGCGTTTGCGATTTGCGCAGTCGGGGCAGCGTTAATCGCACTTGTGCCGCAAGCAATCGAATACGCAAAAGATGAGTGGGCAATTCGCACACCAGAGCTCAATATGCCCAACGCGCTACGGGTCGGTGCGATTGCGTTTGGCGTGATCGCCATGCTGTTGCAGGTCAGCGTTTTTGCGTGGCGTACGGTTGGATTGCAAAGCTTGCTCGCTGCGGCACTATTTCTGATCGTAATCGCGCTGCTCGCTAAATATTTTTCCGCTCACCTGGCTGGGCTGGGCAATGCCAACTTAATTTTGTTTTTAGGCGGCACAATTATCATTTGCTTGGCTGCTGGCGTGCCGATTGCATTCTGTTTCGGGCTCGCAGCCCTCAGCTACTTAGGCTTTACCACTTCAACTCCGCTGACCGTTGTTGTAAGTCGTATGGACGAAGGCATGTCTAGCTTCATTCTTGTCTCGGTGCCCATTTTTGTTTTGTTGGGCTGCGTGCTCGACTCTACTGGAATGGGTAAGGCGATTGTGAGCGTTTTAGCGGCACTGCTTGGGCATATCAAGGCTGGCATGTCGTATGTATTACTAGGCTCACTCTTTATTGTTTCGGGCATTTCGGGCTCGAAGGTTTCAGATATGGCCACTGTCGCACCCGCGTTATTTCCTGAAATGAAGCGGCGCGGGCATAAGCCTCGCGAGATGATCGCGCTTCTGGCGACTGGCGCAGCAATGGCAGATACAGTGCCGCCAAGCATTGTGTTGATCGTCCTCGGTTCGGTCGCGGGTGTGTCGGTTGCCGGGCTTTTCCAAAGTGGATTTGTCATTGCGATGGTGCTGCTCGCAGCGCTACTCGTTTTGGCAAGATGGAATGCCCGTCACGAAAATACACACGGCCTGCGCCGCGCGCCGTGGGCTGATATTGGGCGGCTCGTTTTGCTTGCCGCGCCTGCGCTCATACTTCCTTTTATTATCCGCAGCGCCGTTGGTGAGGGCGTCGCGACGGCAACTGAGGTTTCAACAATCGCTGTGCTGTATGCGCTTTTAATCGGCAAGTGGCTTTACGGTGGATTGAGCGCGCGGCAGGTCTACCGGATGTTGGTTGACACGGCTGCGCTTAGCGGAGCGATCTTACTTATTTTGGGCATGGCCTCGGGCATGGCGTGGGTGATTGCGCAAAGCGGCATCATTCAAAAAATGTCGATTTTCTTAACTGCGCTTCCTGGCGGTGCGACTGCTTTTTTGGGTGTGACGATTATCGTATTTCTAGTGCTAGGATGTATTCTTGAAGGACTCCCCGCGATCTTACTACTGGCGCCAATCATGTTTCCAATCGCCAAAAAATTGGGAATCCATGATATTCACTATGCGATGGTTGCCGTTACCGCGATGAATATCGGGCTCATGATGCCACCCATTGGCGTTGGCTTTTATGTCGCCTGCCGCATTGGCGATGGGTCGCCAGATGACGTCATCGGTGCGATCTGGCCTTTTATCGCTGCGCTGCTTGTGGGGCTTTGTGTCATCGCAGCGGTGCCGTGGTTTTCAACGGTTGCGCTTTAGTCTGCATCACTTTTTTCGAAGTGTCGGCAATCCCACGCCGCTTGCGTCAAATCCGCCATCAACCGCAAGCACTTGTCCGTTGACGTAACTCGCGGCTTTGCTACACAAAAAGCCTACGGCTTCTGCAATCTCCTCGGTCGTGCCGTAGCGGTTGAGCGGAATGGCATCGAAGTAATCTGAGCGAATAGCAACGGAATGTACGAGCTTAGACATCTCCGTTTCGACCGGACCAGGCGCGATAGCATTCACCCTAATTCCGACATCGCCCAGCTCTATGGCTTGCTGCTTAGTGAGGTGAATGAGCGCTGCTTTGCTGGTGCCGTAGGCGACGCGCATCGTGCTTGCGCGCAAGCCTGAAATCGATGCGATGTTGACGATGCTGCCACCGCCGGTTTTCAACATCACCGGCGCACAGGCTTGCGTGCATAGAAATGCACCTTCAAGATTGGTACGCATCACGTATCGCCATTCCTCAAAACTCGTATCAAGGATGCGCTTAAAAACCGCAACGCCTGCGTTATTAACCAAGACATCAATCCGAGCAAATTTTTCTGTGATTGCGCTGATTGCAGCATCGACTTGCGCGGGCTGTGAAACGTCGGCATGCAAAGCGATGAGGCGCTGGGGCGCGTTGAGTTCAGTTTCAGTTTTTGCCAGGGTCTCATGATCATTATCAATCAGCGCGACGCAGTAATTTCGCGCGAGAAACCACTTACCGATGGCAAGACCGATCCCGCGTGCGCCCCCTGTTACGACGGCAACCGGAGTGGGTAGAGGGGACATTATTTTTCCTAAAAATGAGTCTTGATAAATTTAATCTGACGAGAATAGTAATATTCCAGCGGTCTAATGAGCATCAAGCGCACGGTGCCAGGCGCGAGCATCTTTGCCGGGGTGAATCGCGCCGCAATTGGGGCAGGCGCGCGCTGTTTCGTTGGACGCATAGAATTCACTAAAGACGCGGGGCAGATCGGTGACGATATTGGCGAGCTGCAATTCGCTGCGATTCACGCGTGTCGCGCAGTGCGCGCAATACCATTCGAACGCATCAATGACGCCAAGGGGGCGATTGCGCTCAATGACTGTGCACAGGCTGCCATGCTCCAGGCGCTGCGGCGAGTGGCGCACATGCGCAGGAAGCAAAAAAATATCACCTTCGCGCAAATCAATACGCTCGAATTTGCCGCGATCCAGCACGAAAATATAGGCATTGCCTTTGAACTGGTGGAAATACTCTTCATACGGATCGTCGTGAAAATCTGTGCGTTCATTAGGCCCGCCAACTACAGTACAAATGAGATCAGAATTTTTCCAAATTTGCTGATTGCCAACGGGTGGCTTGAAGCGATCTGCATTTTCACTAAGCCATCCGTTGAGGCTAATCGGTGCACTGTAGTGGGTGGGCGAGGGCGTTTCGTTCATGTGGGAGCCAATCATCGAAAGAGGGCGCGTAGTGCGCTCAAAAGGCGCTGCCAGAGTGAAATCTGCGCCGCAGGTATAGAAGGAGAAATCGCGTTAGAAAACCTTACAAAAAAATCTGCAATCAATTTTTGCGCGGTGGCGTCGATGAGCCTGCTGCCGAGTTGCGCAATTTTGCCTCCGGTCTGAATGCGGGCGCTCCAATTAAGCTGCGTACCGTCGTTAGTTTGCTTTAGCGCCACGTGGGCTTCGCCGCTACCGTGCCCGATCGCGCCGCCATCACCAGTAAAGCGCAGTGTGCACGTGTTAGGGGGAATCAAATTTTCCAGCGTAATCTTTGAAATAAATCGTGCTGAAACGGGACCGATTCCTACTTTGATCGTGGCATCATATTGCAATTTTCCGTCGCGCTCACTAGACAACACGATCGCCTCACAACCTGTGACGCAACGGCGCAAAGTCTCAGGATCGAGCAAGCGCTTCCAGACGATAGCGGGTAATGCCGGGATCGAGACGCTGCCGCGCAGCTGCGGCGGCGATGTGGAGTGATGCGGCGTTGATGCTGATAAAACTTGCAGCGCAGTTTTTGGCGTATCCACAATCGTTGCATGTTCACCAGTAATTGCGGCGACGGCACGGCGCGTGAGCACGGCAACCAAATGCGCTCGGTAGGCGGCACTGGCATGTAAGTCGCCCATCGCGTTTGCCGGATCAAACTGGCACGTCTCTAAACTAGCGACAGAAAAATGGATGGCAAGCGCACGCTCCGCGACGGGCCAACGAGAGACACCTGCGCCCAATCCCGTAATCGCAATACGCGATACATCGCTGAATCGCGCGATGGCGACGCCCACCATCGCAAATCGCGACGCCGGCTGCTCAAATTTGACGTAGTGCGCCGAGATGGGCTTTGGAAATCGCACGGCGACAATGATTTCGTTTGATTCCAAGCATGTGGTGTAAATCGCTGAAAAAAAGGCATCGGCTGCAATCTCGCGCGCATCCGTGATGATCGTCGCGCCCATCGCCAGCACACCTGCGGGCCAGCAGGCCGCGGGGTCGTTATGCGCGAGCGCGCCGCCAATCGTGCCCATCGTGCGCACTTGGGCGTCGCCGATACCGGCCGCGAGCGCGCCGAGCATCGGGCAAAAACTGGCGACTTCTGATGAAGCTGCGATTTGGGCGTGCGTACACATTGCGCCGAAAGTGAGTGTGTTCTCGGCGCGCTTAATCTCTTTGAGCCCAGCAATTGCTTGCAGATCAATAAGATGTGATGGTGAGATCATGCCCAACTTCATCGCCGCAAGCAGGCTTTGACCCCCAGCGAGAAATTTAGTGTCAGGCTGCGCTGAATATTGCGTACGCGCATCGGCAACGGTTGTGGCTCGCGTGTAATGCATTAGTCGCGGGGAAGACATACGTTTCGGGCGGCGCGCATTTGGTTGAGCCCATCGCAAATGGCGTCGATGATGCCGTAGTAGCCGGTGCAGCGGCAGAGATTTCCTGTCAACGCCTTACGCACCGCGTTGGGTGTCGCCGCGATGCCTTCCGCATCCATTGCAATTGCGCGCACGATCATGCCGGGTGTGCAGTATCCGCACTGCAGGGCGTGATGCTGCGAGAAAGCGCGCTGCATGATGTGCAGTGCGCCGCCGCTTTCGGTTTCTTTCGCGATACCTTCGATCGTCGTAATTTTTTGGTTTGGCGAAATCTGTGCCGCGAGGACGTTACACGATTTCACCGGTGCGCCATCAACGAGCACCGTACATGCGCCACATTGCGCAGTGTCGCACCCAGGCTGCGTGCCTTTTAGATTACAAAAGTCGCGCAGTGCGGTGATCAAGCGCGTGTCGGCGGGCGCGTCTAACGCCTGTTGGTCGCCGTTGATCGTCAATAACATGTTCATACCTGCGGCGCAGATTGAGGCTTAAAGCACGAGCCTTGATTCAGCGAATGCAGAGCGAATGACCGTTCGCTCGTCCTCAGTTAAATTGAGCATCGGGCGGCGCACGGGGCCACCCACTTGCCCCAGCAACTCAAGCCAAAATTTTGAGTGGGCTTGCGGCTTACCTTTTGGTCGGGATTGCTTGAAGGCATGGCGGGCAGCACTCAAGCTATCGCGCACCCGCTTGGCTTGCGCGTGGGCACCGGCGAGCGCTAATTTTGTGTATTCATTCATCCGCTGATCGTGCGTGGTTTGCAGCAAATAGGGCGGCGTAGAGCATAAATAGAGCTGCCATTTCAACTCTAATATATTATCAAGCCACTCCTCCTCGCTGGCAGTGCTCACGATAATTTTGTCGCCAGCGAGTTTGGTCAACTGCGCGTAAAGCGCACGATCCACGCTATATTTAATCGCGACGATATTGGGCAGCTCGGCGATGCGCGCACACAGCGCCGGGCTCATCACATAACCACAATCAGGGTGATTCCAAAGCGCAATGCCGATATCAACTTCGCTTGCGATATGGCGATAGTATTCGTAAATTGTGTCGTCGGTATCAGCGCCAAAATGCAAGACCGGCGAGTGGACGACGATGTAATCAGCGCCGCATGCCTGCGAATGCCGGGCGAGATCAAGCACCACATCAAGATTGGTATCGGAGCAAGACGTAATGATGCCGCATGTTCCGTTGGCTTCATCGACCGCAACTTCAAACAGACGCTTCCGTTCGGGCACGCTCATCGAAAAATATTCAGCCTGCTTGCCTCCGACGAAAAGCCCGCTCAATTTAAGGTTATGAATCCAGTGTTTGATGTTTTTTCGAAAGCCAGGCTCATCGACGCTGAGATCGGATGCGAATGGTGTAAGCGTCGCCGCCCAAATTCCCCGAAAATTCTTGCGCGAATATGCTTTTGCTTCTGCTTTGGTGTATTTCATGATTTCAATTTTGCCGCATCGCAGCCCATAGTTTTTCAGAAGTCAGCGGAAATGATAGATCCGCAGTGTCAAAAGCATGCAACGCATCACATGCCGCATTAAGCAGCGCCGCGGGCACCCCGATGCAGCCTGCTTCTCCAACACCTTTTGCACCGAGCACGTTTGCACGCGTTACGCTGAAAGCAGACACTAGCGTGACCGGCGGCATATCGTCCGCGCGCGGGATTGCGTAGTCCATCAACGATCCCGTGCGCAATTGTCCCTCTTCGTCGTAGACCATTTCTTCCATCATCGCTTGTCCGATCCCTTGCGCGAGCCCGCCGAGCAATTGCCCTTTTGCGAGATCGGGTGAAATGATCTGGCCAGCATCGTCGGCCCAAATGATGCGCTCAATCGTTGGCACGCCGGTGTCGCGATCGATCGACATTTGGGCTATGACCGCGCCGCAGCTCCAAGCTTCCATCGTTGCAGTATATTTTGATTCGGCAGTGATTGGAAGCGCGTGCCCCGCATCGCGCAGCGACTTCACTTTTTGTGCGGCTTCCATCACCGCGCTTCCACCAATGGCGATGCTACGGCTTGCGAGCGCGCCGATGCCTTCTGGTGCGCGATCGGTATCGCCGTGAATGACTGAAATCTGCGCCGTAGGTATGAGCAGAATTTGACTTGCAATTCGTGCGTAAGTGGTCTCGTGCCCTTGCCCTTGCGCAGAGCTTCCGCTGGCGACTTCCGCGCGCCCGTCGCTGTGGAGCGTAACGCGTGCGCTTTCCCATCCGCTGCCGCAGGGCTCGACATACATTGCGACGCCGATGCCGACGATTTCACCTTGCGCGCGACGCGTGGCTTGGGATTTGCGCGCTGCTTCATATTCAAAAGCTGCGCAGGCCTGCCTTAATACTGCATCGTAGTCGCCCGAGTCGAGCGTTTCGCCTGTCGCAGAGTGATGTGGCATTTCGTCCGCACGTATGAAGTTTCGGTGACGAAATGCGACCGCATCCATCGCAATTTTTTTTGCCGCGAGATCGCATAATCGTTCCAGCATCATGGCTGCTTCTGGCCTGCCCGCGCCGCGATAGATATTGACTGGCGCGTGGGCAGAAAGTGCAGCGTTCCCTGCAATATGAACGTTGTCGATGCGGTAGGGCCCGGGCAAAATTCGTGCAGCATTTCGCATCGGTATCACTGCGCTGTAAGCAAGCCACGCACCAAGTGGGAAGTGGAAATTTGCCGTCAATGCAGTCGCGTCCCCAGCTTCAGTAAATGATAGCGTTGCGCTCAAAGTGCTGCCGCGACCTTGCGTTGCCGCGAGAAAGTCTTCCGAGCGCGTTGCCATCCATTTGATGCAGGTGCGTAAGCGCTGCGCCGCCAGCGCAATAAGTAATTCCTCTGGGTAAAGCGATGCCTTTGCACCAAACGCGCCGCCGACATCGGGCGCGATCACCCGCACTGCGGCTAACGGAATCTGCAACGTTTGCGCAAGGGAATCGCGCGCCCGGCTCACGGCTTGCGTGCCGACCCAGGCGGTGAGCTTTTGGGCATTGTCGTCCCACTGCGCGATGCACGCACGCGGCTCCATCGTCATCGCGCAAACCCGGGGCTGCGCTTGCGAAAATGCGACCTGCAAAGACGAAATCTGCGCCGCAGGTATTGCACTTTTTTCACGCGTATCAAATGCTAATGAGAAGAGTGGTGCAATCGAAGGTGATTTATTTTCAACTGCTGAATAGACAACATCAATCGCAGCGATAGCGGCGGTGGCCGCGTGCTGCGATTTTGCGATCACGAGTGCGATCGGTTGCCCAACAAACGCGACGTGCGACTCCCCCAGTAGCGGCGCGCGAAAATCGTGCGCAGCGGCAACGAGCGGATTGTGCGCAGGCATCGAAACGTCTGGAAAATCACTCGCTTGAAAAATTGCAACGACGTCGGGCGATGTGCGTGCGTCTGCGAGATTAAGCTTGAAAGCTGCGTCGGCATGACTACTGCGCAAAAAGACAGCGTGCAGCATATCGTGAACTGCAATATTGTGAATGAACTGTCCGCGCCCCGTTACGAGACGTGCATCTTCCACGCGCAAAAGCGCATCTTCCGCATCAGTCATCGATGCATTACACACGAATGTGGGTTTCGCAGGGCAAAATGTATCAACAACGGAGATTTACGCATGCGAATTGGACAAGGATTTGACGTACACGCGCTCGTCGAAGGGCGCAAATTAGTGATCGGCGGAGTAACCATCCCTTACGCCCGCGGGCTCGCAGGGCATTCCGATGCCGACGTGTTGATTCATGCGATTTGCGATGGGATTTTGGGTGCACTTGGGTTAGGTGATATTGGTCATCACTTCCCCGATACTGATGTTCAATATAAAGGTGCTGATAGCCGCGTGTTGTTGCGGGCGTGTGCCGAAAAAATGGTGGCGCTCGGTTATGAAATCGGCAACATCGACGCTACGATCATCGCGCAAGCACCCAAAATGGCACCCCATATCGCAACGATGTGCGCGTTAATTGGCGCTGATCTGGGCTGCGCTGATCGCGTTAATATTAAGGCGACCACGACTGAGATGCTGGGATTTACCGGGCGCGGCGAAGGCATTGCGGCGCAAGCGGTGGTGTTGCTCGTGCAGGCGCGCGATGCGTAGTCTTTGAAGATGAGTGCCATACCTGCGGCGCAGATTCGGCCTATTTTGATCAAGATACGAGCCTAAAAGAGGCTAAATCTGCGCCGCAGGTATCGTGATGATCGCGCGTGTGCCACCACCGTTGCGCGGGAGCAGTGCGAGGCTGCCGCCATGAAGCCGGGCAATGCGTTCGACAATGGCGAGCCCGAGCCCCGCACCACTGGCATCGGTGCGGGCTTCGTTGCCCCGTGTAAACGGGCGCAACATGCGCTGCACGTCTTGCTCTGCGATGCCTGAGCCTCGATCGGCAACTTCGATTTCTATCGCGCGATCAGCGTTGATCGTCGCCCGAATCAAAATTTCATTGCTACCGTATCGAAAGGCGTTTTCGATTAAATTGGAGACCGCCCGATCCAAGCTGGGTGCGTGTCCGTAAATCGAAATTGCGCCTGCGACTTCTAACTGTACGTGCTTGCCCGCGCGGACGCGCTCCCGCTCGGCGCGGGCGCTGAGCCAATCGTCGGCAGAAAAAGTGGCCATTTCTTGCTTTTCGCCAAAGCGTGCGAAGTCTAAAAATTGGCCGACGGTGCGCTCAATTTCTTCCAAATCAAGCGTCATCGCAGATTTTGTCTCGTCGGCGAGACCGGCCATCTCCAGCTCAAGTTTCAATCGGGTGAGCGGGGTGCGGATGTCGTGGGATACGCCTGCGAGCATGAGCGCGCGTTCATTTTCGATTTGGGCTAAGTTGTCGCGCATTTGATTGAAACCGCGCGCGACTGCTGCGATTTCGGCGGGCCCCGTTTCGGGGATGCGCTCGATCGGCTGGCCTAAACCTGTTTTCTGCGCGGCAGTGGCGAGTAATTTGAGCGGCGCTGCGGCGCGGCGCGCAAACCAATAGGCCGCGGCTAGTAATACGCTCAAAAGCGCTGCGACGACCGCAGCGATTTGGACGGGAAAATTTTCGCTGCTGCGCTCAACCGGGAGGCCCACCCAATACGCTTCTCCGCCAGCGGTCAGGCGCGTCCAGACCACGGGCACGCCGTCGCGCATGCCCAACCGCACTTCTGTTTGCTCGCCAAATTCTTTGCGCAGTTGCTCAACGACTTGCGCAAAGCGCGGCCCGCGCGGTGCGAGCCCAATTTCTGGGCGTCGCTCTACCGGAACGATATAGGCGTTGTAGTCTTTCGCCAGTTGCGGAATTGGCCCCGGGCGTTGACCGCGCGGCGCGGCTGCGAGTGCGGTGCGGATGCCTTGGATTTGCGCGATCTTTGTCTCCGAGAATTGCTGCGCCAGTCGGCGCTCCCGATCCTGGCGAAAAACGAGCCAGGTGATCGTCTGGGCGATGATGATCACCGCCAGCATTAACAGCAGCAGTCTTACAAATAACGTCTTGGGCATCCAGCGCATGCTAATGACTTATGCGGGCGTAGGCGCGTCGTCGGGCACAAATACATAGCCATACCCCCAGACGGTTTGGATGTAACGGGGCTTTGCCGGATCGGGCTCGACGAGCTTACGCAAGCGTGAGATTTGCACGTCAATGGCACGGTCAAAGACCTCCTGCCCGCGACCGCGCGCGAGCATCATCAAGCGATCGCGCGTCAATGGTTCACGCGGATGCGAAACAAAAATGCGCAGCACTGCAAATTCCCCAGTCGTCAGTGGTAAAGATTGCTCGCCTTTTTCCAGCGTGCGGGTCGCTAAATTGAGTGTAAAGGGGCCGAAACTCGCCTGCCCATCTTCCATCGGTGCTCCGGCCATCGCGCTCACCCGGCTGCGCCTTAGCACGGCATTAATGCGGGCAAGCAGCTCTTGTGGATTAAACGGCTTGGCGAGGTAGTCATCGGCACCGTTTTCAAGCCCAATGATGCGATCTGTTTCGTCTGATTTAGCAGTGAGCATAATGATTGGCGTTTCGATGCCACGCGCCCGCAAGTCTTTGCAGACGGTCAGGCCATCGCTTCCTGGCATCATCCAATCCAGCACGATCAGATGCGGCGGGTCGCGCTCTAAGCGACGTTCGAGCTCCTTCGCATTCGCCAGAGAGGTCACCGCGAAACCTGCTTGCGTGAGGTAGCGATCTAGTAGCTCGCGCAGCCGAGCATCATCGTCGATCACTAAAATTTTTGGTGTTGTTTTTGTTTCCATAAGTGAAGCGTACCGCATCTACGCCGGATTCACACCAATTGCAAAAATCCCTTACAAATACGTCGCGTTGGCGACAAAAGGGCGCGTTTCACGGAGCAACGGCATGATGAAAAGAAAATAGCACAAATGGATTTTGTCTATGTTATTCATCCCGATAAACGGACGTTCGAATGCGACTAATGGTATTGTGCTGCAATCGTTTTCTGCCCTACTATGCGTTTGCGGTGTGAACGATGGGCAACCAAAGATTGCACCGCTCGGCTGAGCCCACCCCTCGCTATCTCCGGTCTTATAGGGCTCTGATCGATTCTCACCCCAACTTAGGTTGGGGTTTTTTTTTATCTAAAGAGTGAGACTAAGCGAATGATCGTTCATACGCTTTGTGCTGGACAAAAAACTCCAAAATATCAAAAATGAGGCGCCGGTGATGAATACGATTAATGATTTTGAAGACCCAATCCGCACTGCAAACGAAGTGCTTAGCGCCGTGCCCGGTCGGCGCACTCGCGGCCGAACCTACGTCCTCGCAGCATTGATCTCGGGTAAGCGTGCGATGTCGCATACCGAAATAGAGATGTCGTTGCCGCCAGATGTGGCAATGGACCGGGTTACGCTGTATCGGGTGCTTGAATGGTTAACGGAAAATGGCCTGACCCACCGCGTTTCGGGCGCTGATCGCGCAGTCCGCTTTGCCTACACGCAAAATGCAGGGGTAGGGATGATTCAAGAAGCCCAAGCCCACGCCCATTTTCAGTGTGATCAGTGCCGACGGGTGGAGTGTTTGGATAGCGTTAAAACGACAATTCCTGCCGCGCCAGCGGGTTACCATGCAACTTGGGTCGACATGCTGGTGCATGGCGTTTGCGCGCGCTGCAGTAGTAGCACAAAACCGACAATCCGCCGAGAACACGCAGAAAGCGCTGATCCCCGCTAATTTGCGATGCTAAACTTATGCGCCTTTAAAAGGTTTTAGATCACAGTGGTGATGCCACGGGTGATCCGGTCAATCGATGTGCGGCGGTTTAGGAATTGGTAATGGATATGGCGAAATTAAATCCCAACGCTTCGGAGCGCGCGCAAAAGCGCAGCGCCGAGGTTTCGATGCGCCCGACACGCGCGACGACGGCGAAGCCGAAGGCTGCGACGGCAGCAAAAAAGGCGGTTGTGAGCGACGTGCCGCTTGGCATTCCTCCCGCTGCTGGGCAAGGGTATGTTGCGCGCAAGGCTGAGGCCGCGAGCCGCGATCTAGTGTTTGGAATGCCCAAGCCGAAGCTTTCAGAAGCGGAATTGCGCCGCGCCCCTGAAGATGACTACATGAATAAAGAGCAGTTAAATTTCTTCAAGTTCATCTTGCTCGAAACGCGCTCGCAGATTTTGGCCAATGCGTCTGATACCGGCGAGCACTTGCGCGATAACGAAGTCACAACCGATCCGGCCGATCGCGCCACCCAAGAAGAAGAATACACGCTGGAGCTGCGCACCCGTGATCGCGAGCGCAAGTTGCTTAAAAAAGTAGAGCGTAGCCTGAAAATGATTGATGAAGGCACTTACGGATGGTGCGAAGAAAGCGGCGAGCCGATCGGCATCCCGCGTCTGCTTGCCCGCCCGACGGCGACGCTCTCGCTTGAAGCCCAAGAGCGGCGCGAGCGCATGCAAAAGCTCTACGGCTAACTAGATTTGCAGTCATACCTGCGGCGCAGATTTTGCGTTTTTTTCATGTTTCAACGAACGATTCCGAGGTTTTGAATATGAGCTTTTCTCTTCCTGCACTGCCCTACGCTGATGATGCGCTAGCACCCACGATTTCGGCGAGCACAATTTCGTTTCATTACGGTAAGCACCACAAAACGTATGTGGATAATCTCAACAAAATGGCCGAAGGTAAAGATTGGGCGGGTAAATCGCTAGAAGATGTAATCCAGATGTCGTCGGGTAAACCCGATATGGCTGGCGTATTTAATAATTCTGCGCAAATTTGGAATCACACCTTTTACTGGAATTGCTTGAAGCCTAACGGTGGCGGTACGCCAACGGGAAAATTAGCTGAAATGATTACCGCATCGTTTGGCTCTTTTGATAATTTCAAGAAAGAATTTGCCAACGCCTGCGTGACGCAATTTGGCTCTGGCTGGGCATGGTTGGTCGCCGAGGGCGATACGCTCAAACTCGTGAAGACAGGCAATGCCGAAACCCCTTTGACCAACGCCGCGGTGAAGCCTTTGCTCACCATCGACGTCTGGGAGCATGCGTATTACGTTGATTACCAAAATCGTCGCGCGGATTACGTCAATACCGTAATCGACAAATTGCTTAATTGGGATTTTGCTGCGGCTAATTTAGCCAAGTAAGGTTTGCGCTTCACCTGCAATGTGTGAAATCGCATTTATCAAAAAGGCCGCAACTGTGCGGCCTTTTTTGTTGTCCTAACGCATCATGACCAATGTGCTTGAAATCTCCGAGATCAGCCATGCTTACGCCGGTGTTGACGTTTTGCGCGCGCAATTTGGCGCACACGATGCGCGCGCAACACTCGCTGCGGGTGAAACGGCGATACTCAGCGGCCCGTCGGGTGCCGGTAAAAGTACGTTGCTCACGTTGATCGCCGGTTTGCTTTTGCCGACCGCTGGAGCGATTCGCATTGCCGGGCAATCGTGGGCTGAGTTGAGTGAATCTGCCCGGGATCGCCACCGCGCGCAGCATATTGGTTACTTGCCGCAACGCGAGCATCTGCTTGCGACGCTAAATGTTTTCGACAATATTCTCTTGCCCCATTATTTTTTGTATGGCAGCGTCTCCCCGTCAGCGCGCGAGCGCGTGCAGCAGCTCGCGAATACGCTTGGTTTCGCCCACCGGATGCAGGCCAAGATCACAGCACTCAGCCAAGGCGAAGCCCAGCGCGTCTGTCTCGCTCGCGCAGTGATGAATTCACCGCAATTAGTGCTGGTGGATGAGCCCACGGCCAATCTCGATGATGCGTCGGTAGCGCGCGTCTTGACGCTCTTGGCGCAAACAGTGCGGCAGACCGGTGCAGCATTGGTCATTGCGACGCACGATCAACGGGTGCATGCCCAAAGCCCTGGGGCGAAATCGTGGACACTCGCGCCATGTTAAGTCGTCAACTTTACGGCGCAAATATAGATGATTTTTGCGCTTTTTCGATCCATACCTGCGGCGCAGATTTCAAGAGAAAAGCACCGTGTTAGCGCGGATGCTGAAAGGCCAGCTTGCGCAACAGCCGCTGCTGACAGGGATGCACATCGCGCTCGTCGCGCTTGGTACTGCGGCGATGATCTTGGTCTCGCATCTATTGAGCGCAGTCAGTGAAAATGCCCAGCGCGACGCCCGTGATATTGATTTGGTCGTAGGCGCCAAAGGCTCGCCGGTGCAGCTTGTGCTTGCAGGGGTCTACCACGCCGATGTGCCTTCGGGTAACGTGCGATTAGCTTCTGTCATGGCGCTTAAAAAGAATCCATTGGTGGCCAGCGTGATTCCGCTTTCGCTTGGCGATAGTTTTGCCGGTGCGCGTATCGTTGGCACTGTGCCAGACTTCATCGCGCATTACGGCGGGCAATTTGCCTCGGGCGGGCCGTGGGTCGCGCCGATCGATGCTGTGCTCGGCGCTGAAGTCGCCGCACGCACGGGTTTGCAGGTGGGCGAGACTTTCGTTGGCGCGCACGGGCTCGATTCCGCAGGCGGTGCCGCGGTTGGTGTTACGGGCGGCCATGATGCCCATCCCATGATGGTCGTTGGTATTCTGAAGCGCACCGGCGCAACGCTAGATCGCTTAGTCGTGACATCACTTGAATCGGTCTGGGATGCGCACGGGATTCAGGGCAGCGCTGACAATAACGAAACAACGCTCGCGCTCGTGCGCTACGCCAGCCCGCTTGCGGCCGCGACGCTGCCGCGGCAAATCAACTCTAGCAGTGATTTACAAGCGGCATCGCCGGCGTTAGAGTCGGCGCGGCTGCTCACCATTTTTGGCTGGATCGGCGATCTTTTGCGCGGATTTGCGGGGCTCGTTTTGGCTGTCGCTGGCATGTCCGTTTTTGTCGCGCTTTCACAATTGCTCGCCCATCGCCGCTACGATGTCGCACTCGTGCGGGCGCTTGGCGCGAGCCGAGCGATGGTAACCCGATTGTTATTGTTAGAGACGTTGATCGTTGCGACTTGCGGCGCACTGCTAGGCTTAATGCTGGCGCGCGTAGCGTTGCTTGGCCTGCGCGTCTGGCTTCCGCCTCAGCTCGTCTCGGGCGAAGCGTCGATTTCGGCGCAAGAGATTATCATTGTATTGACGGTGATTGGTTTTTCGGTGCTGTGCGCGGTAGTTCCGGCGCTGCGGGCATATCGTGTAGATGCTGGATCAGTGCTTTCTCAAAGGCGGTAATCGTATGTTTAATCAAAATTTCTTAATGTTTTCATTGGCTGTTTCCATGATTTTTGTAAGCGATGGCGCGCTCGCACAGCAGGCCGGTGGCCCGCCACCACCCGCGGTAACTGTGGCACCGGGGCAAATGATTACTCCGCAGCAATATTTGGCCGAAAGGGCAGGGATTACCTCGTGGCGATTACTGTCGTTGGTGCAGCCCATAAAGCAGGGTAATAAGATTACCCCCGAATACGATAAGCAAATTCTCGCCCTAAATGGTCGTACCGTTAAGGTGCAAGGGTTTATGTTGCCTCTCGATATGGGCGATAAGCAGAAGCGCTTTTTGCTTTCCGCTGCGCCGCCGCATTGCACCTTTTGCCTGCCGGGCGGGGCCGAGACGATGATTGAAGTGCGCGCGAAAACAGCGGTGAATTACGGCTTTGATGCGGTCGTGTTGTCGGGCAAGCTGCAGGTCTTGAAAGACGATCCAACGGGCATTTACTATCGTCTCCTCGAGGCGGCAGAAGAAAAGCACTAGCCAAAAAGGCTGTTGAAAAGATTAAATCAAATACCTGCGGCGCAGTTTTGGCACTTTTTACGTGCTTTAAGCCTGCGCGTCGGCTTCGGTCTTGCTATGCAAATGACTCAAAAAATAGCGATTCATCAAAAAATATGGAAATAGCATGTTGTTCTCAGTGCAATGTCTTATACTTTTACAACTAACGATCCTAGTATTCGATCAATTTAATGGCATTTCAGATATTTAGGCGAGCCTCTGGCGATGCTGCTGCGCAAAAAGCGCGTGCTGGCGATAGCGGCGTACAAACCCAACCCAACGATGCGTCATTAGGGCAAGACTTTGCGCCTAACGCCCGCGCGACGGGGATTGATGTCGAAGAAAATAGCATCGCGCTTTCCGGGGCGCTACAAACCGCCGCGCTGCTTTTTGCCAACAAACAAATCAAACCTGCTGCGCAAACGTTGCAAGAAGCGTTGGTTGCTGAAGACGCCAAAGTGATGTTTTCGTGGCTCGCGTATCTTGATCTTTTGCGGCGCGCCAAAGACCGTGCTGGATTCGATGAAACCGCATTAAAGTATGTTGTGGCTTTTGAGCGCTCGGCCCCGTCGTGGGACGAAATTTCTACTGATGCCCCACACACCAACGCAGCTGCCGTTCAGCAAGCGGCGTCCCTAACATTCCCAGCCGCGTTGCGTGGCGAAAAACCACCCGCAGTCACCGCGCTCTTGACGCAGGCCAAAAAACCAAAAACGCCGGATGCTCGGCTTTCGGTCGACGCCCGCGAGTTGCAAGAGATCGACGCCGAAGCGGCGACCGCACTCGCTGGCGCACTCACTTCCGTTCGCCGACAAGGCTGGCCCGTCGAGTGGACAGGTCTACAAGCGTTAAACGACGTCGTTTGGAAGCCGCTGCGAGCAGGGGAAGCCAAAATGCGCGAGCGATGGTTTCTCGGGCTTGAGCTTTTGATCTGGATGATGCGCGAGCGCGATTTTGAAGATCGCGCCGTTGATTTCGCCATTACGTTCGAGCAATCCCCCCCGTCCTGGGAAAAATCGACCCCCGATCAGCAAAAGTGGGCCGCTGGTGGCGCTAAGGCAACAGCCAAAACCGAGCTCAGTCTGACGCCGCTCGATGCTGCAACTGAAATTGGTTCGGCAGTGCAGAAAATTGAATGGGTTGGCGAAATGGCAGGACCCAATGACGTGCAGCTCGCCCGGTTGCTCACGCCGACGCAAAAGACCGAGCGGGTTGAAATCAACATGGCTGCACTGACGCACATTGATTTTGTGTGCGCGGGTGCGGTAACGAACGGTATCGTGCGCGTCATGGCATCAGGGCGAGATGTTTATTTGCGCGGCGCGTCCCCCATTTTGCGTGCGTTGTTGCAGATTACCGGCGTGCCCGAAAATCTTTTCGTGCAGAGAAAGCGCGCGTAATTTAGCTTCGTTGCGCCGCCTGCAATAATTCACGCATGAGCGAAACCCCCACTTTTCACGGCACTACCATCATCAGCGTTCGCCGTGATGGCATGGTTGCCCTCGGCTGCGACGGGCAAGTCACCCTGGGAAATATTGTGGTCAAAGCCAGCGCAAAGAAAGTACGTCGGCTTTACCGCGATAAAGTGCTCGCTGGTTTTGCGGGTGCAACTGCCGATGCCTTTACGCTTTTTGAACGCTTCGAAGCTAAGCTTGAAAAGCATCAGGGTCACCTCGTGCGCGCTGCCGTTGATTTAACAAAAGATTGGCGCAGCGATCGCGCGCTGCGCCGGTTGGAAGCGATGCTTGCCGTGGCCGATCATGAGACTTCGCTGATTCTTACTGGCAATGGCGATGTGCTTGAGCCGGAGTATGGCATTGTTGCGATCGGGACGGGCGGTGCATATGCCCAAGCGGCTGCCCGCGCTTTGCTCGCGCATAGTACGCTTGATGCCCAAGAAATTGTGAAGCAGTCGTTGACCATTGCAGGCGATATTTGCATCTACACCAACCAACACCACACCATCGAGGTGTTGTGACCCAGCTCTGCATCGTTGGCAGCGGGCCGGTCGCGTTTGGGCTCGCAATCGCGGCGCAACAGGCGGGATTTGCGCCGCAGGTAATGAGCGCGCCCGGCGCAACGCGCGCGCCCAGCCCATTGCCAAGCAGCGGGTATTCACCGCGCGTTTACGCCCTCAATCCGCATTCAAAAACTTTACTCGAAACACTTGGCGTCTGGCAGCGCCTGCCCCAACAGCGCATCGCGTTGATGCGTGCGATGACAGTCTGGTCGTCACCCAAATCCCGCCCGTTGAAGATAGACGCGTTATCGTCTCACCAACCAGCGCTCGCGTGGATGGTCGAGCATGACGCGCTCATGCAAGCGCTGATTTCAGGCATACCTGCGGCGCAGATTTTGGCTTTTTCGCCTTCTATTTCAGCCGCGGCTTACAAAGCTTTTTTTATTGCTGATGGCGCTGATTCCGCTTTGCGCGCGCGATATGATTTGCCCGCGCGAACGACGCCGTATCACCATCATGCATTAGTCGCCACGGTGAAACTTCATACGCCGCATCATGGCATCGCGCGGCAAATTTTCTCGCCCAACAATGCGCCAGGGTCAGTGCTCGCGGTGTTGCCGATGCCCCAAGACTGCGCGACAGTCGTTTGGAGCTTGCCCGACACGCGCCATACTGAGCTTGCTGCTTTCGACGATTCCGCGCTGGCGCTGGCGATTTCAGCAGCGATACCCGTTTCTGATTTCGGCTGCACGATCATTTCGCCGCGGGCAAACGCTCCGCTTAAATTGGTGCAAGCTGCGCGTTGGGCCAACGGTCGCGTTGCGCTGATTGGCGACGCGGCTCACGCGGTGCATCCACTGGCTGGGCAGGGCTTGAATCTTGGCTACGCCGACGTTGCCGAAATCGCGCGCCGTTGGCGTGGCGCTGCCGATCCTGGCCATCCACTCCTGCTTTCTGCTTACGCGCGCGCCCGCACCAGCGCGACCGTGGCAATGCAATTGGCGACCGATAGCTTATGGCGAAGTAATGTCGCGGCGCCCGATGCGGTGTCAACAGCGCTGCGCCATGCTGCGTTCCAGTGTGTTGAGCACGTGCCGCTGCTCAAATCCCTTTTTTCCCATCCGGCGCGCGGTGGTGATTAAATCGTAAACTTGCTAACAATGATGAACGGGTCGGCCGAAAAAGTGCGGCTAGCCACCAAGGAAACCAACGATGCCTAAACTTTTTTTGAAATCTTTGCTCGCGAGCTTCGCTTTTTTGAGTTGCGCAACTGCAAGCTTAGCGCAGACCGCAGCGGCCGCAACCGACGAGCCGACCGTAATCAAAACTGCTTTGGAAGCAAAATTTCCAAAAGCAAAGATTGCCAATATTCGTAAATCAATGGTCGCTGGCATGTATGAAGCCACGATCGACACCGACGTTGTCTTCGTCGATGCAGCTGGCAAATTTGTATTCGTCGGCGCGCTCTACGATGTCGCAACCATGACAAATCAAGTCGAATCCCGCCAAAATGAGCTTTTTGGTTTCAAGTGGGATGAGCTGCCGTTTGATAAAGCCATTAAAGTCGTGCGCGGCAAAGGCACCCGGCGGGTCGCGGTGTTTACCGATGCTGATTGCCCGTTCTGCAAGCGTGTTGAGCAGACATTTTCCCAGATGGACGACGTGACGATTTTTAATTTCCTCATGCCCATCGATTCCTTGCATCCTGACGCAGGGCGCAAATCAAAAGTGATTTGGTGCTCCAAAGATCGCACCAAAGCGTGGCTCGATTTCATGCTGAACAACAAACTCGTTGATGGCAAGGGCGATTGTCCAAATCCGGTGGACGAGCTAAAAGCGCTTGGCGCTTCGAAGCGGGTCAACGGCACGCCAGCGCTCGTATTCCCCGACAACCGCACGATCCCAGGCGCGATTCCAAAAGATCAGATCGAAGCGGCGCTCAATAAGGCGGAAGCCAGCGTAAAAGCAAAAAAATCGTAGTCATTGATCAGATGCAGAAAACAGGGTGTGGAATGCGTGTAATTCGCTTTATTCTGCGCCGTAGGTACGGTTAAATACGCACTGCGCAATGTTGCGCAGAGTGAATCCAATATGAAGGGGAATGCAGCATGGCCATTCTTGATTTCCTAAAAAAACAATTTATCGACATCATCCAGTGGACCGATGATTCGCGCGATACGCTGTCGTATCGATTCCCCGATGATGATCAGGAAATTAAAAACGGCGCCCAATTGATCGTTCGCGAAAGCCAAGTTGCGCAGTTTATTTATTTGGGCGAATACGGCGATACGTTCAAGCCGGGCAAGCATACGCTAACCACGGACAACATCCCTGTGCTCACCAACTTAAAAAGTTGGAAATACGCGCTTGAATCGCCCTTTAAGGCGGATGTTTATTACGTCGTTACCCGCACCTTTCCGGGCAATAAATGGGGCACGGCCAATCCGGTCATGATGCGCGATGCTGATTTCGGTGTCGTGCGTTTACGCGCGTATGGCACTTACGATTTCAAAATCGTAGAGCCACGTCTCTTTTTAAAAGAAGTTGCAGGCACTGATAATCACTTTCGCCTAGATGAATTTGCTGATGTGATGCGTTCGCGTATTGTTAGCGTTTTTTCAGAAGCGCTGAGCCAAGCAAAAGTGCCAGTGCTCGACGTGGCGTCTCGCTACTCGGAGATGGGCGATGCAATGCTGCCGCTTATCAACGCGATTACCAGCGCGAAATACGGCATCGAAATCACAAGTTTTGTGTGTGAAAACGTCTCCGTTCCGCCAGAAGTGGAAAAAGCCATTGATGCGCGTGGTGCGATGACCACCATTGGCGATATGGGTGAGTATGTCCGCTATCAAATGGGCACCGCCACTGGTGAAGGCCGTGCGGGAGGCCTTGGCATCGGCGCGGAATTTGCCACTGCAATGGCGCTGGGCCAGCAAATGATTCATCAGCCGGGCGGACCGGTGGGCACAAATCCAAACGCGCCTAAAGGCATGATTCCGCAAGCCCAAAAAGCGGGTGAAACTGCGCCGCAGGTATTGGCCTCAGCAGCAGTTGCGGCGGTGCCTGTTTTGCATTCGCCTGCAGACGTCGCAAAACTGCTTGGCGTGGGTGAAGCCGATGTGATTAGCGTGCTTGAATCGGGCGAGCTCAAAGGCAAAAAAATCGGCACGCAATGGCGCGTAACGCAAGCCGCGGTGGATGCTTATTTGAACGCGTAGCGAATTGAATCGCCATCGATTTCACAGCAATCGTGAAGTCGATGGTATCCGAAACTCGAGGCGCAGCGCGTGGCGGCGCGCGTAGAAGATATGAGCTTCAAAGGGAATAAATCAGCCTTGCCATTCAAACTTTGCGTGGCGTGTGGTCGCGCGATGACGTGGCGTAAAAGCTGGGCTAAAAATTGGAACGACGTGAAATACTGCTCTGATCGTTGTCGCAATGCGACGAAAGCGAAATCGTAACGATGCGTAATCTCATTTTGATTTTGGGCGATCAGCTCGATCAGCACAGCGCTGCGCTGCGCAATGCCGATCGCGCGTGCGACGTGATCGTGATGATCGAAGCCCGCGAAGAAAGCACGCACGTCTGGTCGGGCAAGGCGCGCACTGCGCTATTTTTAAGCGCGATGCGCCATCACGCGCAATGGTGCGCAGCCGAAGGCTTCACCGTGCACTATCGCGCGCTGGGAAAGGAAAACGACGCCAGTCTTGCGGTCGGTTTGAATGCCGCTATCGCTGCGTTTGCGCCGCAAGCGGTGATCTGTGTCGAGCCTGGTGATTTGCGGGTTACGGCTCTCTTACAAGACACTTGCAGCGCAGCTTCATTGCCGTTGGACCTGCGCGTTGACACTCATTTCCTCTGCACCAAAGCTGAGTTTGGACAGTGGGCGGGCGACAGTAAATCGCTGCGGATGGAGTTTTTTTATCGTAATCTGCGCCGCAGGTATTTAGTGTTAATGCAAGGCGATGAGCCTGAAGGCGGCCAATGGAATTACGATGCAGATAATCGCAAATCTTTCGGCAAGGCGGGCCCGCAAGCAGTGCCCACGCCGTCGCAATTTGCGCATGACGCGATCACGACCGAAGTGCTCGCGCTGGTAAATACGATATTTGCCGACCATCCTGGAAATCTTGCCCATTTTAATTGGCCGGTCACCCGCGAAGATGCGCTCGTTGCCCTCGATGATTTCATCGCCAAGCGATTGCGTGGTTTTGGCGAACATCAAGATGCGATGTGGACCGATTTGGTGTTTGGTTGGCATTCGCTGCTTTCAACTTCGCTGAATTTGAAGCTGCTCAATCCGCGCGAAGTGGTTGAAAAAGCGCAGGCGGCATATCGCGCAGGCGAAGTTGATCTGGCGAGCGCCGAGGGCTTTATTCGGCAGGTCCTCGGATGGCGCGAGTTTATGCGTGGTGTTTACTTTTTAGATATGCCTGCGTTAAAAAGCGCCAATCACTTTAAGCATGCCAACCCGCTGCCTAAATGGTATTGGACGGGACAAACCAAAATGCGGTGCATGCAACAGTGCGTTGGGCAAACGCTCGATTACGGCTATGCGCATCACATTCAGCGGCTGATGGTGACCGGCATGTTCGGCGTGATCGCCGAAATTACGCCACAGGCTATTGCCGATTGGTATCTCGCGGTTTACGTTGACGCGATCGAGTGGGTTGAATTGCCTAACGTTGCGGGCATGGCGTTGTTTGCCAATGGCGGGCGCTTTACGAGTAAGCCCTATGTCGCAAGCGGGGCATACGTCAAGCGTATGAGTAATTACTGCACTGGCTGCGCCTACGTATCTGATGAAAAAACAGGTGTAAATGCCTGCCCGATGACCACGCTTTATTGGCACTTTATCGATAAGCATGAAAAGGTTTTAGCGAAAAATCCTCGCACTGCGCTGATGGCAAAAAATATTACGCGTATGGACGCGCCGACACGCGACGCGATGCGCGTGCGTGCCGGTGAAATGCTCGCTGATTTGGATGCGCTTTGAGATGAGCGCAATCGTACAGCGCTTGCATTTACCAAAAGACCGCATTGAGCGATTGCCATTCCTGAGGCGCAGTTTTCAAAATTGCGTCGGTGCGGATGCCAAAATGATTGGCGGAAGGGCTGCGGGTCTAGACGCATTGGCGAAGGTCAATCCGCAGGCTTACGCACGCACCCGAAATCACCTCGACGGGGATGTTACGCGGCTCTCGCCCTATTTTCGTCACGGTATGTTAAGTCTGCGCGAAGCGGCAGACGACGCGATTTTGCGGGCAAAAAATGATGCCCATAAATTTGTTTTTGAGCTGGCATGGCGGGATTTTTGGCAACGGGTCTGGGCTGAGAAGGGCGATGCCATTCGCAGCGCGATTGAGCCCGCAAAAGTCGCGCTCGGCGCAGCACCCATGCCCGATGATATTCGCAGTGGCCGCACTGGGCTTAAGTGCATGGATCAATTTACGCGCGAGCTCGTAGACGATGGCTACGTCCATAACCACGCGCGGATGTGGTTTGCGAGCTACGTGATTCATCATCGCAAAATCGACTGGCGGGTTGCCGCCGATTGGTATTACGGTCAACTTCTTGATGGTGACTGGGCGAGCAATCATTTGTCGTGGCAATGGGTGGGCTCGACGTTTTCCGCAAAGCCTTACTTTTTTAATAAAGAAAATCTCGTACGCTTCTCTGATGGCAAGCTCTGTCAGGGCTGCAAGGCGCAGTGCCCGTTTGATGCCACTTATGAAATGCTGGAGGAGCGACTATTTGGCCGCAGTCAATCTGCCCCGCAGGTCGCATCGCCTGCTGCGCTGTCGCCTGCACTCATGGCGCAGAGCCCATCGGCTGATGCGCGGGCTACGCTACTCATTCACGACGAAATGCTCGGTGACCATCTGTCAATTTATGCAATACCTGCGGCGCAGAAATGCTTCGTTTTTGATCCAGAATGGATGGCTGCGGAGGGCTGGAGTTTGAAGCGGGTGCAGTTCGTTTGTGATGGTCTCGCCGCACTTGGGGATGTCCAGATTTACGTGGGTGAAATTGCGCACGTTGTAGCGGCGCTCGGCTCTTCATCGTTGCTGACGCAATCAACCCCCAATCGCAACACACACGCGATGCTCGCGCGCGCAGGCATACCAGTGCGCTTTCACGACGCACCGGCATTCGCACAATACGACGGTAAGCTCACGCGATTTATGCACTTCTGGAGCCGTATCGAGCGGCAGTTTTTCCCGGGAGGCAGTGCACGCAAATGAGCCAAGCCCAATCGGTTTCCGACGCCTCCGCGACCGCCCGCTCGAAATATTCCTGCCCCGCCTGTGGCGGCGAAGCCCATTGGAATGCGGCAAAGCAAATTCTCGCGTGTGCTTTTTGCGGCACGCAATCACCTGCACAAATTGATGAAACCGGTGTGATCCACGAGCGCGATCTTGCCAAGGCGCTGCGGGAATTACCGCAGGAATTGCGTGGCTGGCAGCGCGAAAAGCGCTTCGTGCAATGCACCTCGTGTAAAGCAATTTCTGTGTTTGAAGCCCAAAAGCAAGCGCAGGCATGTGAGTTTTGTGGCTCGTCGGCGATCGTGCCGTATGAGGAAACCAAAGAAATCATTCGCCCTGAATCTGTGCTGCCATTTAAAGTAAGCGAGTCGAGCGCGCGCGATCACATCCGCAAGTGGTATTCATCGCTCTGGTGGGCGCCCAATGCGCTGAAGAAAAAAGCACTCACCGACACCGTCAAAGGCATGTACCTACCGTATTGGACTTTTGACGCATTGGTCGGTGCCCAATGGCAAGCGCAATCTGGCTACTACTACTATGAAACGCAGACGTATAACGACAATGGCGAGCAGCGCACGCGGCAAGTTCAGCGCGTGCGCTGGCAGCCATCTTCGGGTGCAGTAAATCACTTTATTGATGACGATTTGGTGTGTGGATCGCGCGGGATTCACCCTGCGCTTTTGCGTCAAATCGAGCCATTTCCAACCACGTCGCAAGAGATGCGTGCCTACGACGCGGCGTATGTTTCCGGCTGGAATGTTGAGCGCTATCAGATTGATTTAGTCGCGGCTGCAAGCGCGTCGCGGGATCAAATGTCGCGCACGATCAACGACATGTGTGCGCAGCAAGTGCCTGGTGATACGCAACGCAATTTGAATGTTGACGCCGATTTTTCGCGACAAACATTCAAGCATATTCTTGTGCCGGTCTGGTTACTCTCCTATACCTACGGCGCAAAATCGTATCAAGTCGTGATGAATGGCGTAACTGGCCAGACGGTAGGCGAGCACCCCAAGAGCTGGGTGAAGATTACCTTTGCGATCCTGCTCGCGATCATCGTGTTTATTATTTTTGCAGCGCTCAGTGGTGGTCGCTAAAGCGGTGCAACAATTCTCCCCGTCGAATGCGCCTTATTTTGCGCCTTATTTTGCACCCTATGCACCCGCGCTCGCACGCTATGGGCCGCTGCGCGCAGACCGCCGCTGGATTGATGCTTTTAACGCTGAATCTGCGCCGCAGGTATTGCTAAAAGTAGGGGATACGCCCTTTAAAGCGTTGGAGTACGAGCGCGAAATCTACGCCAGCGGCGCGATTCCGACGCGTATTGATTCGTGGCACGATCTGATGAACGCGCTTGTCTGGGCAAAATTTCCGATGTCCAAGCGTGCGCTCAATGTCCGTCATGTCAATGCACCCGATGATGGCGTCGCCCGATGCCGCGTACGCGATGGCTTAACGCTTATCGATGAATCGGGAATCATTTTGATCTCAGAAGATCATTCGCTGTTTGAAGCCCACCAGTGCCGCGATTGGCACACACTGTTTATTACCCGCCGGCAGGCGTGGTTAGATGGCACGATCACCGCGATTCTCTTCGGCCATGGGCTCATGGCCGCATTGATTGAGCAGCCCCATGCGGCATTGACGGCAAAAGCAGTATGGTTCAACGATAGCTTACCTGCGGCGCAGATTGATGATGCCTTGCGCGCGCGTATTGATGCTGCCTTGCGCGCGCGTATTGATGCTGCTGATGCCTGTCTACCCAAGCAACTCTTGCCGATCCCGATTTTCGGTATTCCGGGATGGAATGCAACCAACATAGCGCCAGCTTTCTACGAGAATGCGCGTATCTTCCGCCCGCTTTCTACAATACAGATATGAGTCAATGGATCAAGGGCCGCGTCGTCGGCAAAACGCAGTGGACTGCCACGCTTTTTTCGCTGCAATTTGAAGCGGAAGGCTTCAGCCCGTTCGTTGCAGGGCAATTCATCCGGGTTGGGCTACCGTCGGCAGAAGCGAGCCCTAAGCCTGGAGAAGAAATCGTGGGCCGACCGTATTCGTTGGTCAACGCGCCACAAGATGCGCCGCTCGAGATTTTTTGCATCGAAGTCGCGCAAGGTCCGCTTTCGCCAAAGTTGAAAGCACTTAGCGTTGGCGACGCGATTTACGCGATGCCCCGTGCGAATGGATTTTTCTCGATTTCAGAAATACCTGCGGCGCAGGTGCTCTGGTGTTTCGCCACGGGCACCGGGCTCGGCCCATTTCTTTCGATGTTACGCACTGATGCGCCGTGGATGCAATTTAAGAAAATCGTGCTCGTGCATGGTGCGCGCACCGTCAGCGAGCTCGTTTATGGCGATGCCATTGGGCAGATATCCAACGCGCGGGCAGATACGTTTACCTGCATCACCCTGGCAAGTCGTGAAAGCGCGCCGCAGGGCGTGCCCCATGCCAACGCGCATCTGCATGGCAGGATCACCGATGCGCTTGCGGCAGGCACGCTTGAATGCGCAGCGAACGCTACGCTTAATACGGAATCGCACGCGATGCTTTGCGGCAATCCGCAAATGGTCGCAGACATGATTGCGATGATGGGCGCGCGCGGGATGCGAAAGCACCGCCGCCGCGAGCCCGGGCACTTTACGACTGAAGCGTATTGGTAAGACGCAAGCGCGTCAGGCCAATAATTTGTCGGTCAATTCGATTAGATTTTCGGAAAGCCCGTGGGTTCCACGGATCGCCTGCAAAGCGTGCTGCTGCCCCGCTGACGCAGTCGGGTCGCACTCTTTCCAACGCGAAAATGCACCGATCACTTTGGCAGCGATGTTGGGGTTACGGGCATCGACCGCGAGCACTTGCTCGGTCATAAACGCGTAGCCGCTACCGTCGATGGCATGAAAGTTTTGCCAATTGCGCATGCCAAATCCAGCTAACACCGCACGCAATTTATTTGGATTTCGTGCATCAAAGGCGGGGTGAGCCATTAACTTGCGCACGCCAGCGACGGTGCCGCCCACTGCGGATTCAGCTTGCAATGCCATCCACTTATTGATGACCAGCGTCTCGCCTTTAAATTTTTCATAAAAATCATCAAGCGCACGCTGTCGTTCGCTCCGCGCGCTATTAGCCAGAGCGGAAAGTGCCGCTTGGCGATCGGTCATGTTATCGGCGTGTTGGTATCCACGATAAGCCATGGCAATGGCCTGTGGATCATCGCCGCCGCAAAAGAGCGTAAGCGCTGCACCGTTTAATGCGCGAAGCGCTCGTTGTTGCGGTGTGAATGCATAGCTGCCTGCGCCGCGTGTACGCTCCAGTGTAGTGGCGAGCGCTCCCGCGTGCGTGCGTGAAATGTGCGTTGAGAGTTGGGCGCAGGCGCGCACGACCGCGAGCGGCGCGTAGCCATTGGCGAGCCCAGACACCGCTTCGGCAGCTGGCATGCGCAACATTTGGGCAATGAGGGCGGGATCGGCGGTGGTATCGGCAAGTAACGCAATGATGCATGCATCAAACGCCGGTGGCAATAGATCGCCACGCATCACAGCTGTGATCGCGCGCTCTTTAATCGTTTGAAAGGCATCCCAGCGATTGACGGCATCGTCGTCATGTTGAGCAAGAAAAGCAAGCGTTGCATCGTTGCGATCAATTTCAACATGAACCGGCGCAGAGAAACCACGCAGGATCGATGGCACTGGCTCACTCACCACGTCGTTAAAAGTAAACGATTGCGCGGATTGCGAAAGCTCAAGCACGCGGGTTGGGTGTGTGGTTTTGCCCGTCGCATCTAGCAGCCCAACGCTTACGGGTATGAGCAGCGGCTCATCAGCCCGGCTGCTGGTTTGGGAAAGGTTTAACGTGTAGCTTTTTTTTGCGGTATCGTAAATACCTGCGGCGCAGATTGTAGGCGTGCCGGGTGTTGCGTACCAGCGCTTAAATTGCGTGAGATCGCGGCCAGAGGCGCTTTCCATGGCGGCAACAAAGTCATCACAGGTCGCCGCGCGACCATCATTTTGGGAGAAGTAGAAATCAGTGCCTGCGCGAAACACCGTTGCGCCAAGCATCGTATGCAACATTCGCACGACCTCAGCGCCTTTTTCGTAAATGGTCAGCGTATAGAAATTATCGATGGTCACGTACTCGTCTGGGCGCACTGGATGCGACAACGGCCCTGCATCTTCGACAAACTGATGCTGCCTTAAAAACTCGACCTGCGCGACGCGCTCGACCGCCGCGCTTCCGACATCAGCTGAAAATTGTTGATCCCGCAAGACGGTAAAGCCCTCCTTAAGGGAGAGCTGAAACCAATCGCGGCAGGTGACCCGATTGCCGCTCCAATTATGGAAATACTCATGGGCGACAACCGCTTCGATATGGGCGAAATCGTTATCGGTCGCAGTCTCCTGCTTGCCGAGCAAGAGGGCTGCATTGAAAATATTGAGGCCCTTATTTTCCATCGCGCCAAAATTGAAATCGTCAGCACAATAAATCATGAAACGATCAAGGTCGTATTCGCGGCCATAGGCGTCTTCATCCCAGCGCATGGATTTTTGGAGTGCGTCCATGGCGAAGGTGCATTGATCTAGATTGTGTGGCTTGGCGTAAATCTCCAGCAACACGCTACGGCCCGAACGGGTAATAAAGTGCTCTGAAATTTTGCCAACATCGCCAGCAACGAGGGCAAATAAATAGCACGGCTTTGGATAGGGATCTTCCCATACCGCTTCGTGCATCCCGTCGGCCAAATCGCGCGATTGCACCAAATTGCCATTGGCGAGAAGCACAGGATACTTGCTTTTTTCAGCCCGCATCGTGACTTGATATTTCGCCATGACATCTGGTCGATCTGGGAAAAAAGCGATCCGGCGAAACCCCTCAGCTTCGCATTGGGTGCAAAACGTATCGCCGGTGATGTAGAGACCTTCGAGCGCAGTATTCGCGCGTGGATTGCAGCGTGACTGTATCGTTAAAACGCCGCTCGCGGGCAGGCCACGAATGCGCAGAAGATCATTTGCGTGCTCAATCTGCGCCGCAGGTAGGGGCTCACCATCGAGCATTACGCTGATGAGGGCGATGTGTTCGCCATTGAGCGTGAGCACTTGATCTTCGGGGTGATCGCGATTACTGCGAAAACTTAAGCTGGCGCTAACCCGCGTGTCGTCTGGCACGAGTGTAATATCAAGCGCGATATGATCGACCCAGTATTGTGGCGGTTGGTAGGCGTCACGGCGTATTTTTTGGGGGGCGGCGTCGCGCATTGACTTATTCATTACGACTTTATTCTTTCTTTTTTGCCGGGGTGAGGGTGAAACTGTGCTCGGCGACCAGCTGCGTGTCGTAATAAACCGTGAGCGTCCACTCGCCATTGATTGATTCTTCAACGGTATCGATGCGATAGAAAAATGGCAGCGTGAGTTCGCCATTGACGGGTTTTAGAAATATTTTTTCGTCTGACTGAATCTTGGCTTGCTTCGTACCATCGCTCGCAGTGCGCATGATCGTCACGACGTTGCGTATCGGGAGTAATCGCGTACCCGAAAATCCTTTAATCTGCCACGAGTAGCCAAAAGTGGCGCCAACGTTGGCTTCAAGCTCGCGATCAGGGGAGACAAAACGGAAAGGTTTGCCCCCGAGCGCCTCGACCGCCGCATAGCGACCGATATCGAAGCTTATGACTTCCATTGGCGGGCGCGTGCTGCGACTTTTCTCAGGCGTCCCAACGAGACGGGTCGGGTCTGGGGCAGGCGTTACGATGACTGCTGGTGCGGGGGGCGATTTCACGGGCGCCACCACTTGCGGGCGCGGCTGCGCGAACGCAGCGCTCGCTAACATTGAAAATATTACACCAGCGTAGACCGATATCCGACTCATTGATGCCTCCCTATCCTTCCATCAAAAACGTAACCGCGAGCATTGAGTTTACGTGCTGCAACAATTTGGGTGTAGCGGGTTTCTCCCGCTGAAATTAAAAAAGCCAGGTTACCCTGGCTTTTTTGATGAGATTACGCATACCTGCGGCGCAGATTTAAGCCTTTTTCATCGCTTTGATCGCGGTAACTAAACGGCTCTTAGTGCGCGAAGCGGTGTTTTTGTGCATGATTTTTTTATCAGAGATCCGATCGATCACCGATTGGGAATCGTGCATTTGCTTCAATGCGGCATCTTGATCGCCAGCTTCGATGGCTTTGCGTACTTTTTTGATGGCCGTACGCAATTCACTGCGTTGTGCCATGTTGTGACCGCGCTGGGCGATCGATTGACGTGCACGCTTGCGTGCTTGGGCGGAATTCGCCATGGTTTAACTCCTCTTGGCATCGCTTTCTCAGGGAAAGCGGGTAGGGTGTTTAAGAAAATAAATCAGGCTTTCAGTGTAGCCTGAAATGCATTTAAAGTCTTTCAAATCTATGAAAAATTGGGGATTTCACCCGTTTGAAGTGCCAGTTGCAGGCAAAGGCCATCAAAATCGGTCAAATCTGCGCCGCAGGTATGCAGCAAATCGGCTCATTTGCGCGCGTGTACAGCGTCACCGCCGCGCCCGCCACTTCGCGCTGCCTTGCTCCTCGCCGATGCCGCCTGCACTACCGGTGATCGCGTCGCCATTTGCCCGACCGACGAGCCGCCAGGTGCGCGCGCCATCGTTCCATATTAATATCACTTCGGTTCCGCGCAATGCCAGCGCGCGCAGCGTGCCGCGCGAGGCCGCGCCAGAAATGATTTGATCGCGTTGCGTCAAATCAAACGTCACCGGCGGCAACGCATCGACGCTGACAATCCAACGCCCGGCGATTTGGGCTGGGATGACCCAAAGAAATACGCGGTGGGCGCGGTCGAGCCCGAGCGTTTTGGTCGGTGCGGCGACCGTGAGGGTTTCGTCCGGTTGCCAATCGCCCATATCCCAATCGTGCGAGAGCACGCGCGCTCCCGGCTTCAGTTGAGCGAGCAGTTTTGGGCGTAATTTGAGGTTGTATTCAGGCAGTAAATACATCGTGACCACGGTGTAGGCACTGAAATCTGCTTCAAAAAGATCTTGAATATGAAATTTAGTACGCGCGGCAACGCCAGCCGCCTGCGCGAGGCTGCGGCTTTTTTTAATCAACGCCGGATCAATTTCCAGCCCGACGGCGCGCGCTCCGCGAAGCGCAGCGGCGATCACAATGCGTCCGTCACCTGAGCCTAAATCGATGAGCCGGTCGTCTCGGGTAATTTCGGCCATTTGCAGCATGCGCTCTACCACGCGTGGCGGTGTGACGACGAAGGGCACTTCATCAAGCGGGGCATCCGAGGCTTTGGTTTGCGCCTGCGCGGCGATGGCGAAAAGGCTGCTGGCGGCCAGAAATTGTCTGCGGTTAATTGGCATTTTGAAAACGAGGAATAATGCGGAAATGATAACTTCACTATACCTGCAGCGCCGATGAGTCTGACCCGTGCCCTGCTCAGCACCAGTGGGCTGACTTTGCTTTCACGGATCACCGGGCTCATCCGAGACGTGATCATTGCGAAATTTTTTGGCGCAGGCGGCGTGCGCGATGCATTTGAAATCGCGTTTCAATTGCCCAACATGATGCGCAGGCTTTTTGCCGAAGGCGCATTTTCGCAAGCGTTTGTGCCGATTTTGGGGCGCACACGTGCGCTCGAAGGCGATGCCGCGACCAAAGCCCTCATCAATAAGGTGGCCACTGCGCAAGCCTTGGCCTTGATTGCATTCACCGTGGTCGGCGTGATATTTGCCCCGTGGATCGTGCTGCTCTTCGCCTCGGGATTTGCCAAAGTCGCCGGGAAGGTGGAGATGACTGCGCAGCTTTTGCGGATCATGTTTCCTTATTTGATCTTTGTGTCGCTCGTCGCGCTGGCGGGGGGGGTTTTGAATACATGGAAGCATTTCGCGATTCCGGCGTTTACCCCCGTATTACTCAATGTTGCGACCATCATTGGGGCGATTTATATTGCGCCTCAGGTTTCCAACCCGGTGATGGGGCTGGCGTGGGGCGTCTTTCTCGGCGGCGTTTTGCAGCTCGGATTGCAGGTGCGCCCACTCATGAAAATTGGCATGCATCCCTCGCCAGATTTTGCGCTGACCGATCCGGGCGTGCGCAAAGTGCTCGCTGCAATGGGCCCGGCATTGCTCGGTGTGAGCGTGGCGCAAGTATCGATGCTCATCAATACCAATTACGCCTCTCACTTTGGCGAGGGCAGCGTATCGTGGCTCAAGACCGCAGATCGCTTGATGGAGTTTCCCACCGCACTTTTAGGCGTCGCACTGGGCACCGTGCTGATGCCAAGCTTAACGAAAGCCGCCGCGCAGAATGAAACTGAAAAATACAGCAGCTTGCTCGATTGGGGCTTACGGCTGACGGTGCTCACCGCTTTGCCCGCCGCGATCGTGATGGCGCTCTTGGGTGGGCCAATCACTGCAACGCTTTTTGAGCGCGGGCAATTTAGCGCCCACGATGTCAGCCAAACGCAGTGGGCGGTTTTGGCCTATGCAGTCGGAGTGCTTGGTTTGATCGCGGTGAAAATTCTCGCGCCAGGCTTTTATGCGCATGCTGATTTGCGCACTCCGGTGCGTATTTCGCTCATCGTGCTGGTGCTCACGCAAGTGGTGAATGCCGCTTTGGTATTTTTTGTTGTACCTGCGGCGCAACGCCACGCCGCGTTGGCGCTAGGCACGAGCATAGGCGCACTGCTCAACGCAGCGTTATTGTTGCGCGGGTTACGTTCGCGCAGCCTTTATGCGCCCCGCCCCGGATGGGGTCGATTTGGGCTGCGGGTAGCGCTGGCATTGCTGCCGCTCGCGGGCGTGTGTTGGCTCGGGCGTGAAATGCTCGGCCCATGGACTGGGGTCACCGAGCTTAATCGTATCGGCAAGCTTTTCGCACTGCTTACCGCCGCTGGCGCGGTCTACGGTATTGCGCTATTTGCGTTTGGTCTGCGGGTTGCGCAGCTGCGACGCTAACCACAATCGGGTAAGCCGCTTGTCCGCTCGTCTGTGAAAACGAAGCGCTCATTTTTAGACGCGCGCCGATCATCGGGCAAGACCCAATTCGACTGCGCGGGCTGGCATGATTCGCCCATGAAATCAAATGTTTCTTCAGCTGAAATCCCCCACATTGAGGTGCTGTCGTTGTCTGTACGCAATACCCTCAGTGTCGCGCGTCGTGCGTTTGAGCCTCACCATTGGGTGGGACGCGCCACCGCGCCGTTGGTGTGGTTCTCACGAAGTCATGACTCAGCCATGACTTGGAATGCAGAGACGGTCATTGAGTTTATTCACGGCAGAAGCCTAAGCCCGGGGCAGTCACAAAAGCTCGACGCGCTGGCACTCCAGTTGACACAATTTCGCATCGATCATCCGTTGCGTCGCGTCCATGTTGTGATTGAAGGCAGTATCCAATCCCCGCAGGAGCGAAGCCTTGGAAGCGAGCGTGCACAATTAGTAGCCAGCGAGCTGGCGTTGCGTACCGTCAACACCTCTGGATTTGTGGTGCGAGCGGCCGAGCACGCTTCACAGTCGCGGCAAGTAACCGTGCGAATCCTTGCTTAACGTGGCCCGGTGGTGAATGGGCGCGTCGGCGGGCGCGAGGGGCAATTTTCTTTTGTGCAATTTCCGTAAAGATAAAGCGCGTGCTCGGTAATTGCGAAGCCACGCTCAGCGGCCACAGCGGTCTGCCTTTGCTCAATCTTCGAGTCGTAAAACTCTTCGACTTTCCCGCAATCTAAGCAAACTAAGTGATCGTGGTGCGAGCCTTCATTAAGCTCAAACACCGCTTTTCCGCTTTCAAAATGGTGTCGCTTGACGATGCCAGCTTGTTCAAATTGGGTGAGCACGCGGTAAATCGTCGCGATCCCAACATCGGAATTTTCGTCCAATAAAAGTCGATAGACATCTTCTGCGGTGAGATGGCGGGTTTTGCTTTGCTGCAAAAGCTCGAGCACTTTTAGCCGCGGTAGCGTCGCTTTAAGACCGATGTCTTTGAGTTCCTGTGGCTTTGCCATATCTACAGCGCGCTCCTATCGCCGATGTTTTCTGCCCATTTCCGCTATGATAGCGGGCTTTGATGCTTCTATGCTTGCGCCCGAGACCCTATGAAAGCCTTTGCGATCGCTATTTTTCTTTCAACGCTGACAATTTCCGGCTGCGGCTATTTGCGCCCGTATAAGATTGAGGTCAACCAAGGTAACTTTGTGACCCAAGATCAGGTCGACAAACTTAAAGCCGGCATGACCCGCACGCAAGTGCGCACGCTGCTCGGGCCACCGCTCATCGAAAGCGCATTTCACACCAGCCGCTGGGAATATAGCTTCACGCTGGAGCGCCGCGGGCAGCCCATTACCAATCATGAAGTGGCAGTGCTCTTTGAAGGCGACGCGTTGAAATCGTGGGATGCCAAAGCGCTGCCCAAAGCGCCGGTGATCGCGCGCGATACCGCTATTGCGATTCCAGATAAAACTGAAGGCGATGGCGCATGGCAGCGCTTTAAGGACTGGTGGCGCAAGTGATCCGGCTGGCCATTGCGGGAGCAGGCGGGCGCATGGGGCAAATGCTCATCGCAGTCGCTCAAGCGGAGCCCGATATGGCCGTGTGCGCAGCGCTGGAGATCGCCGAAAGTGCCGCTCTGGGGCAGCAATCTGCGCCGCAGGTATTGATCGAAAGCGATGTCGAAAGCGCGCTTTCTAAGAGCGATTGCTTAATCGATTTCACCCGCCCAGAAGGTACGCTTTCCCATCTGCGCGCCTGCGTGGCTGCGGGCAAAGCGATGGTCATTGGCACGACCGGCTTCGATGCCGCCGGTAAAGCCGCAATTGCAGAGGCCGCGAAATCCATTCCCATCGTATTTGCGCCCAACATGAGTGTCGGAGTGAATGCCACTTTCAAGCTGCTAGATCTCGCGGCAAAAGCCTTGCAAGACGGCTACGATATTGAAATTGTCGAGATGCATCATCGCCATAAAGTCGATGCGCCGTCAGGCACAGCACTTGCGATGGGCGAAATCGTCGCTAAAGCCCAAGGCACGCGACTGGTAGATCGGCAAGTCTTGAGCCGCGAAGGCCATACCGGCGCGCGCAAATTAGGCACCATTGGCTTTGCCGCGTTGCGGGGCGGCGATGTGGTGGGTGACCACACCGTGATTTTTGCTGGCGCCGGTGAGCGCATCGAAATTAGCCATAAATCGGGCACGCGTGATTCTTATGCGCAGGGCGCGCTGCGCGCGGCCCGTTTTTTGGCGACCAAGCCATATGGTTTGTTTGATATGCAGGATGTTTTAAGCCTGAAATAACGATTAGGGTGGCTAACCCTGCGGCGCAGATTTGGCCGTTTTTGGCCTCAATCTGCGCCGCAGGGTTGGCAAGATTGATGCTTACACGCGACTCGATTTCAGGCGCGTTGCACTGGGGCGGTTTCCCCAGCGCACGGTGAGCGATTTCATATCGATTGCTGCGCCACACGCGCTACAAAGCGTGCCCGGGCGCGTGATCGCACCGCAGGCGTTGTGTAGGAGCGTGACTGCGGGCTCACCATGCGCGAAATATTGATCGCCAAACGCCATGAGCGACATCAGGATGGGGCACGTCGCCAAGCCCATTTCAGTTAACCCATACAACACCCGCCGACCGTCATCGGGATCGTCTTTGCGCGAGAGCAATCCCGCTTTTGTCATGCTTGCGAGTCGGTCTGACAAGACATTGCTCGCCGCGCCGGTATTCGCCGCAATCGCATCAAATCGGCGCTCCCCGGCGAAAAGTTCACGCAAGATCAAAATCGTCCAACCATCCGCGAGCAGTCGTGCGCTCGCTGCGATCGAGCAGCGGGGCGCGCTCACGCTGGGCGTGTCGGCTTTAGGTTTAGTCAGGTTTGGGGGAAGCATTCTCCGATTTTACTTGCAAAACACAAGCAATCAGGTATAGTCACTTTTATTTTGCAAGTGAAAATAGTGATGACCATCATTTTTTGGTATCCGCGTCTGGTTTTGTGCGTGATGGAGACTCTATGAATTGTTGGTTTCGGCTGCTATGGCTTTTTTTGTTGGGTGGGCGCCTGCGCTCGACCATCGATGTGCTGAGTGTGTGCGTGACCCCTTTTCGGGTGTGGCCCAGCGACTTAGATCTTCTGCGCCATATGAATAACGGAAAGTATTTCTCGATCATGGATCTTGCGCGATTAGATCTGCTCCAGCGCTCAGGCGTCGCCGCACGCTTTGGTCGGGCAGGGCTGTTTCCAGTGGTTACAAAATCGTGCATGCGCTATCGGCGCTCGCTTCTGCTTTGGCAGCGCTTCGAGATCGAAACTCAAATGGTCGCCACCAACGCGACCGATTTTTTTATCGTGCAACGCTTTACGCGCCGGCAGAAATGCGTGGCGTATGGGATGATTCAAGGCCGAATGATGCACGCCAAGCGTGGCAGCATCTCCACGGCTGAAACACTCGCCACGGCTAACGCAACGGATGCGATGTTGCCTTTGGGAAAGGGGGAAGCCGTGAGCTTTGAATCGGTTTGGGCGCAGCTTGAAGATAACGCAACAGCAACCGCAACCGGAGCATAAGAAGATGGGTAGTCGTGTCGATTGGGCGCTGACGCGATGGTCGCGAAAAGTGCGCACGCATCGGAGCCCCATTAAGCTGGGTGGATTGCAAAAAACGAGTTGCGGTGAAATTCGCGTTTACGATCACAATCCGACCTCAATAAATCCTTGTGTAATTTTTGTGCCTGACGGCCCTAACGTGATCGAACATTACCACGCACTGATTGCGGCACTTTCGCCGTCGATGCGTGCCGTTTGTTTTGATATGCCAGGCTTTGGCCATTCATTGCCGCAGTTAACGACCACCCATGGGTTAGACGCGGGCGCGCACGTTGTTTTCGCGGTGATGGATGCACTGGGAATCGCGCGGGCGACGCTCGCGTTTAGCTGCGCAAATGGTTTTTATGCGATTCGTGCTGCGCAGATTGCACCTGCGCGCATCTCGCGACTGATGCTCGCGCAAACGCCTTCACTCAGCGCGATGCACGCCTGGGTGCGCCGCATCATTCCGTGGCCCGTGCGCGTGCCCGTGCTGGGTCAATTCGTGGCATGGGTTTTACGCCGCAGAATCGGCGTGAAGTGGTATTTGGTTGGGCTGCCGCGCTTGACCGATCCGCAGCCGTTTCAAGCGTTGACTCGAAACGCGTTTGCACAGGGCGGTTGTTTTTGTTTGGCCGGCGTGGTGCAAGGTTTGATGGCTGAGCCTAGGTTACCTGCTGGAAATGTCACCACGCCGTGTACGATGATTTGGGGCGGGGCGGATCGCTCGCACACATCAACGCAGCCGCAATCGCTCCTTGCGCACCTTCCTAATGCAGAAATTGTGCACTGGCCTGATTGTGGGCACTTTCCTGAGCTGGAGCAGCCTGCGCGCTATGCCCAATTGCTCCTGCGTGCAATCGGAAGCGAGCGCGTCTGAATACCTGCGGCGCAGTTTTTGCTCGATATTGCCTCAAAACTGCGCCGCAGGTACAATCGAGAAATTCAACTGTTGCAGTAAACCTCGCGCGAAAGCGTCGAGGTTTTTTTGCGCACTCACGTTTTGCACTGTCTGCCCATGAGCCTTATTCCCATTACGACGCCTGCCATCCTTGCCCTCGCTGACGGCACCGTTTTTCGAGGCCGCGCGATCGGTGCGCTCGGCCAAAGCGTCGGTGAAGTGGTTTTTAATACTTCGATTACCGGTTACCAAGAAATATTGACCGATCCGTCTTATTGCGGGCAAATGGTGACGTTGACCTACCCACACATTGGCAATACCGGTGTCAACGCCGAAGACGCCGAAGCCCGCAAAATTTTTGCTTCCGGCTTGATCGTTCGCGATTGCCCGGATGTGTATTCTAATTTTCGCGCTGAGATGTCGTTGCCCGAATACCTGCGGCGCAATGCCATCGTTGCCATTGCTGATATTGACACTCGGATGCTCACCCGCATCTTGCGTGAAAAGGGCGCACAAAACGGTTGCATCCAAGCCGGCGCGTTAGATGAAGCGCAAGCCATTGCCGCAGCAAACGCTGCGCCCTTAATGGCGGGCCAAGATCTCGCCAAAGTCGTTTCCATCGATAAAACTTACGATTGGACCGCGGGCACATGGGCGCTTGGATCGGGCTACGCCGCACTAGATGATGCGAAGTTTCACGTCGTCGCCTACGATTTTGGCGCCAAGCACAATATCTTGCGCATGTTGGTTGAGCGCGGCTGCAAGCTCACCGTCGTGCCCGCGCAGACCAGCGCAGCAGAAGTGTTGAAGTTAAAGCCGGACGGCGTATTCCTATCCAATGGCCCAGGAGACCCCGAGCCTTGCACGTATGCCATCGCTGCGATTAAAGAAATACTTGCGGCGCAGATTCCAACGTTTGGCATTTGCTTGGGCCATCAGTTGCTCGGCCTTGCCTCGGGCGCAAAAACTGTAAAAATGAAGTTTGGCCACCATGGTGCAAACCATCCGGTCAAAGATAAAGATTCTGGGCAGGTGCTCATCACCAGCCAAAATCACGGCTTCGCTGTTGATGAAAAATCACTGCCTGCAAATCTGCGCGTTACCCATCTTTCCCTTTTTGATGGCACGCTGCAAGGCATGGCCCGAACCGATGTGCCGGCGTTCAGCTTTCAAGGCCATCCAGAAGCCTCACCCGGTCCGCACGATATTGGTTATTTGTTCGATCGGTTTGCTGCACTGATGGCGCAAAAAAAGTGAAACGCATTTTCATCATTCGTCACGGTGAAACCAATTGGAATCGCGAAGGCCGCTTTCAAGGTCAGCTCGATATTCCATTAAATGAGACAGGGCGTGCGCAGGCTTTTGCAGCCGCCGAAGCCATCGCCAAATCTGCGCCGCAGGTATTGTGGAGCTCACCGCTCATGCGCGCGCGCGACACGGCCGGCGCCATTGCCGCGCGCACTGGGCTTGATTTGCATTTTGACAATGAGTGGCGCGAGCGTGGCTATGGTGTGCTCGAAGGCTGCACGTATCAAGAGTGGAACGCTCGCGATGCCAAGGGCTACGCGCTCTATAAGACCAATGACCCTGATTACGCCCCCGAAGGAGGAGAAACCGGGCGCGCCTTTTACGAGCGCTCGGTTGCTGCGTTTGAAGTGCTCGCGGCTCAGCCCGGTGAGAGTGCTTGCATTGTTACGCATGGCGGCGTGATCAGCGCGCTCTATCGCTGGGCAAGCGGTTTGCCGCTCTCGACGCCGCGCACCTGGGATATCCCCAACACGGGAATTAACGAATTTGAATTTGAGCAAGGCGCGTGGCGCATTCGGCGATTTGCCGATACCGATCACTTGGGCGGCTTGCTTGACGATGTAGCGGTGTAAGCCGCCGCGAGAACACACTATGCCAAAACGTACTGATATTCAATCCATCTTAATCATCGGCGCCGGTCCGATTGTGATCGGCCAAGCCTGCGAGTTTGATTACTCCGGCGCGCAAGCGTGTAAAGCCCTGCGCGAAGAGGGCTACCGTGTCGTGCTGGTCAATAGCAATCCGGCAACGATCATGACCGATCCCGAGATGGCGGACGTGACCTACATCGAGCCCATTACGTGGCAAGTGGTCGAAGCCATCATCTCCAAAGAAAAACCAGACGCGATTTTGCCGACGATGGGTGGTCAAACGGCGCTCAATTGCGCCCTGGATCTGCACCGCCATGGCGTACTCGAAAAGTATGGCTGCGAGCTGATCGGCGCGTCGCCCGAGGCCATCGATAAAGCCGAAGATCGACTGAAATTTAAAGACGCGATGACAAAAATCGGGCTTGGCTCTGCCCGTTCTGGCATTGCCCATTCGCTCGAAGAAGCCCATGCCGTGCAAGCCGAGCTTGGCTTTCCTTCGGTCATCCGACCGTCGTTCACCATGGGCGGCTCTGGCGGTGGCATTGCCTACAACCGTGATGAGTTCATTGAGATTTGTAAGCGTGGCTTGGATCTTTCGCCGACGCATGAATTGTTGATCGAAGAGTCTCTATTGGGTTGGAAAGAGTTTGAGATGGAAGTCGTGCGCGATAAAGCCGACAACTGCATCATTATCTGTTCGATTGAAAATCTTGACCCAATGGGCGTGCATACGGGCGATTCGATTACCGTCGCCCCCGCGCAAACGCTGACCGATAAAGAGTATCAAATTTTGCGTAATGCTTCGCTTGCCGTTCTGCGCGAAATTGGCGTGGATACTGGCGGGTCAAATGTGCAATTTGCAATCAACCCTGAAGATGGGCGCATGGTGGTGATTGAGATGAATCCCCGCGTCTCGCGCTCCTCTGCGCTGGCATCAAAAGCGACTGGCTTTCCGATTGCAAAAATCGCTGCAAAATTAGCCTGCGGTTATACGCTCGACGAATTACGGAATGACATTACCGGCGGGGCAACGCCAGCATCGTTTGAGCCAACGATTGATTATGTTGTTACCAAAGTGCCGCGCTTTGCATTTGAGAAATTTCCAGCCGCCGATAATCATCTCACCACCCAGATGAAAAGCGTTGGTGAAGTCATGGCCATCGGGCGCACGTTTCAGGAGAGCTTGCAAAAAGCCTTGCGCGGTTTAGAGACCGGCGTTGACGGCTTCAATCTGAAATCGGTCGATCCTGAAAAAATCGGCGAGCAATTAGGTAATCCAACACCAGAGCGGCTGTGGTACGTCGCTGATGCTTTTGGCGTCGGCATGAGCGTTGAAGAAGTCTTCGCAGCGACGAGCATTGACCCGTGGTTTTTGGCGCAGATCAAAGAGCTCGTTGACCTTGAGTTGGCGGTCGAAAAGCGCACGCTCGATTCGCTCTCGAAAGATGAGTTACGGCATCTCAAGCGCAAAGGTTTTGCAGATTCACGCTTGGCCTTTTTGCTCAAGACCAAGCCAGAGCGCGTGCGCGGCAAGCGCCATCTGCTCGGCGTGCGCCCTGTTTATAAGCGGGTCGATACCTGCGGCGCAGAATTTGCCACCAATACTGCCTATATGTATTCGACCTACGAGGACGAATGCGAAGCGGCACCCACCAACAACAAAAAAATCATGATTTTGGGCGGTGGTCCAAACCGAATCGGTCAAGGTATCGAGTTCGACTATTGCTGTGTACATGCCGCGCTGGCACTGCGCGAAGATGGCTACGAAACCATCATGGTCAATTGCAATCCCGAGACGGTATCGACCGATTACGATACCTCCGACCGACTCTACTTCGAGCCCTTGACCGTTGAAGATGTGCTCGAAATTGTGCACATTGAAAAGCCCTACGGCGTGATCGTGCAATTTGGTGGGCAAACACCGTTAAAGTTGGCGCGCGATTTGGAAGCCAACGGCGTACGCATCATTGGCACGACGCCTGATATGCTCGATTGCGCCGAAGACCGCGCCCGCTTCCAGCAAATGCTGCACCAACTTGGCTTAAAGCAGCCACCCAATCGCACTGCACGCACCGCCGAAGAAGCCGTGCTCGCGGCTAAAGATATTGGTTATCCGCTGGTCGTGCGTCCATCAAACGTGCTCGGCGGGCGCGCGATGGCAATCCTGCACGCCGAGAGCGAGCTCGAGCCCTATATGCGTGATGCGGTGGAATCGAGCAAGATGTTCCCCGAGCGCATGCCAATTTTGTTAGATCGGTTTTTAAACGACGCGATTGAAGTCGACGTTGATGCGGTGAGCGATGGTGTCGATGTCGTGATCGGTGGCTTGATGGAGCATATCGAGCAGGCAGGTGTGCATTCCGGCGACTCCGCATGCTCGTTGCCTCCGTATTCACTCTCCATTGAGATTCAAAATGAGCTGCGTCGGCAGACCGTCGCAATGGCGAAAGCGCTGCACGTCGTGGGCTTGATGAATGTACAGTTCGCGATCCAAAACGATGTCGTGTACGTGCTGGAAGTCAATCCGCGCGCATCCCGCACGGTGCCGTTTGTATCAAAGGCGACTGGGCGCGCTTTGGCAAAAGTGGCTGCGCGGTGCATGGCTGGGCAATCGTTGAAATCGCAAGGCGTTGAGCACGAATTGATTCCGCCTTACTTCTCCGTGAAAGAAGCGGTGTTTCCGTTTGTGAAATTCCAAGGGGTTGATACTATTCTTGGGCCCGAAATGAAATCAACCGGCGAAGTCATGGGTGTGGGCTACTCCTTTGCTGAGGCCTTTGAGAAATCGCAATTGGCGGCGGGCGTGGTTCTGCCAACCGCGGGCAAAGCATTCATTTCCGTGCGCAACGCCGATAAACGTGGCGTGATCGAAGTCGCGCAAATTTTAGAAAAATGCGGCTTTGAAATCATTGCAACAAAGGGCACCGCAGCCGCAATCTGCGCCGCAGGTATCACCGCAAAAGAAGTCAAAAAAGTGCAAGAAGGCCGCCCCAATATCGTCGATATGATTAAAGACAATCAAATCGCGTTGGTCGTGAATACCGTCGAGGAGCGGCAAACCGCCATCCGCGATAGCTATCAAATTCGGCGCGCCGCCTTGCAAGGCAAAGTCGCTACTTACACCACCATCGCGGGCGCATGGGCAGCCGCGATGGGCATTTCAGACGGCCCCGATCTCACGCCTTATTCTTTGCAGTCCCTTCAACCGCAGGTAAAACCCCTATGAATTATCCGATGACTGTGCGCGGCGTAGAGCTGCTCAAAAAAGAATTGGCGCATTTGAAGTCAGTCGAGCGTCCGAGCGTGATCGCTGCAATTTCGGAAGCGCGCTCCCATGGCGATTTATCAGAAAATGCTGATTATGATGCTGCCAAAGAGCGGCAAGGTTTCGTTGAGGGTCGCATCGCGGATATTGAAGGCAAGATTGGCAACGCCGTCATCATTGATCCGCAAGATATCAAAGGCGAGAGCAAAATCGTTTTCGGCGCGACGGTTGAAATGGAAGACTGCGATTCTTCGCAAAAAGTCACCTACCAAATCGTGGGTGACGATGAGTCTGACATTAAAGGCGGAAAAATTTCAATTAACTCACCCATTGCCCGCGCGATGGTTGGCAAAGGCGCAGGCGATGTGGCCGAAGTGCGCGCGCCGGGTGGCGTGCGCGAATACGAAATCATCTCGATTAAATACATCTAATTTTTCGTATTACAAACAAAAAACTGCGCCGCAGGTAGAGATCAGAATGATCTCTACCTGCGGCGCAGTTTTTACGTTGCCGAGCGTGTTTTTGTTTTTGTTACCGCGTGCGACCACGCTGCGTATTGCGATTGCCGGTATTGAAGTTTTTAGAAGGCGACGCGACACCGAAATCGGGCGTACGTGCAGGTGGCAAGCCACTTTGCGCGGGCTTCGCCGTCGAGGCCGCGGGGCGGGTTGCGCCGCTCGCTGGCCGTGGTGCGTTGCTAGCAGGCTTTGGAGCGCCCGCAGGCCGCGGCGCAACCGCAGCAATCTTGTCGTTGCGCTTTTGGTTTGCAACCCGCGTATTGTCCCCGCGCTTTTGCTGATGCGCGTTGGGCTGACCGCGTCCACCACCACCACGACGTTGACCGGGAGGCATTGGCGGGCGATCATTAATTTCATCGGGTGCATTTGGGTCTGGGCGCGCCGCGACGAAACCTTCGATTTGCACCAACGGAATTTTTTGCTTGGTAAAGCGCTCGATGTCGCGCAAAAATTGCAGCTCATCTTTAGCCACGAGCGAAAGTGCTTCGCCCGATGCGCCTGCACGACCGGTGCGGCCGATCCGATGCACGTAATCTTCCGGCACATTCGGTAATTCAAAATTCACCACGTGTGGCAATTGGTCAATATCAATTCCGCGCGCGGCGATATCGGTCGCGACCAGCACTTGCAGCGTACCCGATTTAAACTCAGCTAAGGCTTTGGTGCGCGCGCCTTGGCTCTTGTTACCATGAATTGCAAGCGATGGAATATCGTTTTTGCTCAATTGCTCGGCCAGCCGATTCGCGCCATGCTTGGTGCGGGTGAAGACCAACACTTGAAACCACTTGCGCTCTTGAATCAAGCGCTGCAAGAGCTTCGCTTTTTGCCCCTTTTCAGCCATGACCACCGATTGCTCAACGATTTCAATCGTTGAATTACGGCGCGCGACTTCGATCAATCTTGGCGTATTCAGCAAGCGATCTGCCAATGCTTTGATCTCATCGGAAAACGTTGCGCTGAACAATAAATTTTGGCGCTTGCTTGGAAGTAAGGCCATGACGCGTTTGATATCGTGAATGAAACCCATATCGAGCATGCGATCGGCTTCATCGAGCACGAAGATTTCAACTTGCGAAAGATCGAGCGTTTTTTCGCCCACGTGATCGAGCAATCGACCTGGCGTGGCGACGACGATATCAACGCCTTTACGCAGCGCAGCGACTTGCGGCGCCATGCCGACGCCGCCGTAAATCACGGTCGAAGAAATCGGCACGTGTTTTCCATATACGCGCACGCTTTCTTCGACCTGCGCGGCGAGCTCGCGCGTGGGCGTGAGCACTAAAGCGCGCGGTGCTTTGCTGCGCTTTTGGGAATTGGCGGCGAGTAAGCGCTGCAGCATTGGCAACACGAAGCCTGCTGTCTTGCCCGTGCCCGTTTGCGCGCCACCGAGCACATCGCTGCCGGTGAGCACGATCGGAATCGCTTGCGTTTGGATCGGGGTGGGCACGGTGTAGCCATGCTCGTGCACGGCGCGCACGAGCTCAGCGCGCAGGCCAAGCTCGGCAAAGCCGCCGGTAGCGGGCGCGATCTGCGCCGCAGGTACGTTGGTGTTTGAAGCGGGCGTTGGCAAACCCTGCGGCGCAGATTTAACGACTTCCACGGGTGTTGGGGATGGAGTTACAGGAGCGGGCGCAGCATGCGCGTGCTCGCTCTTTCGCCGAAAGAGGGCGGAAATGGTCATAGCAAAAGGCCTATCAAAACTGCTGGGCCTTGCAATGAACATGCCGCGAGCGAATAAAAAAAGAAGATTCGTTTCCGTTGCGCCCAAAGCTTGAATCATGGCGCACGTCATTGCGAAACTGTAACCAGTGTACGGCCAAATTGACTTTTTGTGACATTGGCATGTTCGCAAGCGCAGCGATGCGTGCGAATTTTGTGCAATTTTCGCCATCGGACGAGACAAAAATTGCTGAAATGAATGAAAGTCTCCCGACGATGGAAGCGCTGATTTACGGGCGAATCGTTGATGCGCTGAGCCGTCGATTCGCTATCGTGATCCAAGCCAGAACGGTGAAACATTGGATTTTTAGAGACGCCGCAATTTGCGCTTCGATCTCGTGACCGAATAGGTAAATACCTACGGCGCAGATTTTCAGTCGCAAAGTCACGGGCGATGCGGGGCGACGATGTTTGGTCTCGAAAATCGCGGAAAATTCATCGCTTTGCCTCCGCTTGCGTGGCGCGCATCGTCGCACCGTTACGCGCGGAACGGCCAATAAATATTGGCAACGCTACGCTCTTTTTCCAATGAAGGGCTATATTGCGGGCAGCACATTCGCCCTCAAACGTGATCGCGCAAGCGCCTCGCGCGCGACCGCCGGGTTTCACGGATTTTTTATGACTGTATAAAAAACAATAAATCGTAGATAAGTTCTTGTTTAAACGGAAAATATTTAAAAAATTATGGACAGATTATCCAGCAGCGCCCAGATTAATCCGCAGACTTTGCGGTATAAATTACGTTAGGCGTCAAAACAGCAAACTCGTTCCATCATCGCTACTGCCACAATCAGAGTGCGGCGTAGACCAGATCACTCGGAGAACAATATGTTTGACCCAAAGCAACCAACGCGCTTCCTACCGGGAGAAGGAAAGACGTTCAAGATCGGTAGGATGAGCATGACGTTCAAGACGACCGCAGGCGAAACGTGGAATGCATATACCGTCTGCGAGGCCATAGAGCCCCCCGAATCCGGCGCCGGCTACCACCGACATCCTACCTACGACGAGACATTCATCATCTGCGAAGGTCACTACGACTTTCGCCTCGACGGAGAGTTGCTGAAGCTCAGCCCCGGTGACGTGGTATTTGTCCCCCGAGGAACGCCTCACGGTTTCGTCAGCACGGGTCCAGAAGTCGGCCGCCAGATCATTATCAGTTCGCCCGG
>JANPBT010000032.1:0-2771 GCA_031430575.1 Betaproteobacteria bacterium
CGCGCCTTGACGTTTCGCTATGCCGCACCCGAACAGATTGAAGGCAAGCCGATCACCACCGCGACCGACGTCTATGCGCTCGGTTTGGTGCTGTATGAATTGCTGACGGGGGCGAGTGCCAGACGTAGCGACAAACCCGGCGGCACAAATACGGCGGCGCTGGCCGAGCAAGCCGCGCTCAACACCGAAATTTTGCGCCCATCGCGTGGGCCATTTACCGACGCTGTGGCACTCACCCGTGGCAAAATTTCAATGCAAGAGTTGAAGTCCATCTTATTAGGCGACATCGATACGATATTGCTAAAGGCTCTGGCAAGAGAGCCCGCACGACGCTACCCCACCGTGAGCGAGTTCGCCGCAGACCTAAGAGCCTGGCTTGAGCGCAGACCGATCACCGCACGCGCGCCATCAATTGCGTATCAAATCAAAATGTTCATCTCGCGACAACGCGTTGCTGTTGGTTTTGCGAGCGCAATCGCCGTCGTGCTCATACTCGCCGGCGCGTATTCACGAGCGCAACGCGCCGAGGCCACCGCACAACGCGTGCGCGCCGAAGAAGTGCAAATATTCATGGCCAATATTTTGAGCGAGGCTGAGCCGGAGGGTGTGAAGGGCGAAGCTGCGTTAACAGCCAAAGGTTTGCTCGATGCAGGGGTGGCACGTGCGCGTGAGGATTATGCGGAGAAGCCGTTGGTGCGAGGTGAAATGCTGGCGGAGCTGGCGCGGGTTTATTTACGAATTGGTGAGGCAGAGACGACTACAATTTTATTTAAAGAAGCTATTGCGCTTATCAAGCAACGTGCGCCGCAAGATGAGCCATCGCTACACACCGCGAGCGCTCACCTCGGCGGTCAGCTCATGCACAATGGCGAGCGTGATCCTGCAGTGGCGATGCTAAACAGCGTCTTGACCGGCTGCACTCGCGTTACTGCCGCTTGCTTCGGTGCCAAAGGCAATGCGCATTTTTATCTAGCCGACGATCCAGGCGTTGGCGACAGCGAACGACTGACACACGCGCGTAACGCCATGCTCATGTTTGATAAATCATTTGGGCCCAAGTCGTCCAATATGTCGATGGCGCTCATTACCAGTGCCAATCTGGAACGTTTAGCGGGCAACTTCGCGGCGGCAACCGTACAACTCAGTCGCGCAGCCGCCAATTTTTCAACTCGCCGCGCCAGCGCACAGGAGCGTTACTTGCTCGGTACGACCCAAGCAAAACTTGCTTTCGATAAAGGCGATTATTCATCGGCGAGCAACAGCATTGAGCGCATGTTGACGGCCATATCGGCGCAGCAACAACCCGAATATTGGCTCTACCTTCACGTTTTTGCGATTAACGTCGCAAATTATCAGGGCTTGGACGGGCGCGCCTTTGCGCACGCTGCTGCCATGAGGTCCAGCGCGCGCGACAGCAGAACTGCGATTTATTTTGCTTACGGTGTACTGCACGAAGCGCGCGCACTCGCGTTGCGAGGCGAATACGTTTTCGCTGAAAAGAGCCTGGAAGAGGCATCTAAAATTTTCCTTGCGGCCAATGTGGCTAAACACTCTCAATATTGGTTGGATCTTGCGCGCTTTCGCGCGGAAGTAAATGCGCGCCGAGGTAATCTGGAATTAGCGAAAGATCAACTCAGCACCGCGCTCGCCGCCTTGCGTGCCGACCATCCCGGTGAGCTCATGGCGCAAGTCCATACACTTGACGTGCTAGGCGCGGTATCACTGGCCATGGGGGACGCAATAGCCGCCAAGGCGCATCACGAAGCAGAGATAACGTTATTAAATGCCCGTTTGGCAGCAGATCATCCGCTTCGGTTGCGCGCAGCACTTCAGTTTGAACGCGCACAAGCGATGATCAGCCCCAGCGAAAATCAACAAAGAAAAGTAGCAGAAATTGCGCAGCAGCTTCGAGCGCTAGTACCAGCTGAATCTCTATATCTGCCCGTTTTGGGGCCGTCAGCTCGTGCCAATCCCGGCACGCCAAAACTCATCTTGATCTTTTAGTTTTCCCCACCAACAAACAAGAAGGAGCTGAAAATGAAGCTGTCACAAATTAATGCGAAAAAGCACACCGCTTTTGCGGCAATCACCATCGCGGTCTCGCTATCACTATCACTGGGCACCACGACTGCTTTCGCCGCGCCGGAAGTCGAAGTAAAAGTAGCGACGCCGCCTGACGCAACGCCGAAAGCGACAGCGGCAAAGAAATTGGCGACCAAGGACGCTATTTCTAAAGATAGAGCAAAACAACTGAGCCCGAAAGGGATGAAGTCAGGCGAAGAAGTTCAAACCGGCCCAGGTAAACCTGGACCGGGACCCAAGCCGCCGCCTGTGATCCCAGGCAATAAGATTTTAAAGTCTGGCTCGGGCGATCTTAAAAATAATTCCAGCAAATCGATCCCGTCCGCGCCAGCAATTGACGTACCAAAACCAACTCAAAAACAACCGGGTTTATAAACGAAAAATTTTCTTAAAACACTTTTATCAGTGCGGCTTCCGGAGTATTTTTGCTCCAAATGCCGCACTGAATAAGGTGTTGCTAAGTCCGTGCATCTAGTGCGCCATTTTATTTGTAGGGCAATGTCGGGATTCAAAAGAATAATCCGTTATCAAAGTAAGTAGTTAGCGTTATCCAGATTTTTATTCAGCGTTCAGAAAGCATCAATGCTCAGCGCCGATTTACATGCGATTTCAGATTTGCTCGATAAGGCGCTTGATCTTGATGCGACCGCGCGCGAGCCGTGGTTGGCAGAGCTCGCGCGTACCGAGCC
>JANPBT010000033.1:0-8505 GCA_031430575.1 Betaproteobacteria bacterium
CTACGGTGGTACTGATGCGCAGATGGTTGCAGTGGGCGGCACGCTCAAATTGAGCCCGAACGTTGCATTGGCAATTCCGGTGGATGGTACGACGGGTGTAATCGATTGGGCTTGCACCTCCGCAGCAGTGGCGACAGCTAGTGCACGTTTGTTGACAAACCGCCCTGTGGGCACGTTGAACGCTAAATACGCGCCAACCGAGTGCAAATAATTAGTTGATTTAACTGAGAATACACCCGCTCTGCGGGTGTATTCATTTAAAAGTACGGGGAAATCGAAAATGACTGAAGATCGCGCAAAGCGACACGCCGGTTTTACGATGATTGAGCTTATGATGGTGATCTCGGTTATCGGGACGCTCGCCGCAATCGCAATTCCAGCCTACTCGGGCTATACGATTCGTACAAAAGTGGCAGAAGGGCTCTCGTTGGCAAGTGCGGCAAAAAAAAATGTAGAAGAAGGCTGGTACACGCAGTCTTTTGACGGTATTGGGCTCGCTGCGGCCGCTTACAACGGAAACCCGATTGCCGAGCGCAGCAGCAAGTACGTGTCGTCGGTGACGATCGATCCGGTCAATGCGCGCATCGTCGTGACAATCAACGGTGGCTCAGGAACAGGCCTGGCGTCGATTGCGGGCAATACGCTTCACCTCTCAGCAAACGTACAAAACGCGATTCCAACTAACGCGAGTCGCGGCGTGCTGGATTGGGCGTGTAGTTCGGCAGCAAACTCTACGGCTAGCGTGCGGGGTTTAACGAATATCGCAGTCGGCACGTTACCCGCGAAGTACGCGCCTACTGAGTGCGCGTAATCGATGCGAGGTCGTTACGGTAAATTATCGACATTAACACGAAAAAATCAATGGTTATGAATCGTTATAAAGCGGGTGGCATCCATTTCGCGATCTGTGCTGCCGTGGCCGTCTTACTCTACGCACTCTTACATTCTATTTTCTATCCAGCGCCGCTGCTGCGTGCAGTCGGGGGGCTTGAAATTTTTTTGATTATTTTGGCGTGTGATGTGATCATCGGCCCGTTGTTGACAACAATCGTCTATCGCGTTGGCAAGTCTTCTCTGCGCTTTGATCTTACAGTGATTGCCTTGCTTCAGATCGCCGCCCTCGGGTATGGACTGCATACGCTTTGGACTGGACGACCGGTCTATTTAGCGGCATTAGGTCATCGCGTTGACTTGATTCAAGCCTCTGATATTCAGGATAAAAATCTAGAAGACGCGAAGGCAGTGCTGCCGCGCTTTGGCCCGCGTTGGGTGGGCGTCAATCCACCCAAAGACCGGCAAGAGCGGGATAAAGTCATGTGGCAAGCGATCGCAGGCGGTGGCGACTATGGCCATCTCCCAAAATATCATGCGCCAATTGAATCAATGCATGTAGAAATGCTCTCTCGTGCGGAGTCGATTGAAAATTTGAAGAAATTTAACGAAGGCCGTGAAGCACAGATTGACGAATGGTTCGCAGCACAAAAAATTGATCCTGCAAAAGCTAAATTTCAAGGACTCAAAGCCCCGCGCCATGATATGGCCGTTGTGCTCGACGCGACAACAGGTCGTGTTTTGGCGATTGCGCCGTTTGCACCGTGGAAGTAGCGGCTTGAGTTAAAGCCTGCGCTCGACGCGGGCTCATGATCCACTTTGGAAGCGGCAGCAATAATTGCTAGACCGCTAAAAGCTAGAATTCACGAATGCAAACCGCGCGCATTCCGATCTCTGATCTAAAAAAGCCTCGCGCAACTCCCAAGGGTCGGCAAATTGCGCCGCAGGTACGCGCTGAGATCGTTGGGTTGCTCGGTGAAAAGCCGCGCGACCGGCAATATCTCATTGAATATTTGCATCTCATTCAAGATGCCAATGGGCACATTTCTGCCGATCATATCGCGGCTTTGGCGCAGGCTTTGAAGCTTTCGCAGGTGGAGGTGTATGAAGTCGCGACGTTTTATCATCACTTTGACGTGCTCCGCGACGGCGACGCCGCACCGCCTGCGCATACGGTGCGGATCTGCGCGAGTATTGCTTGCGCGATAGCGGGCGGGCAGCTGCTTTTTGAGGATTTAAAAAATTCTTGCGGCGCAGATGTGCGCGTGATGCATGCGCCGTGCGTGGGGCAGTGCGATCATGCGCCGATGGCCGTGGTCGATCAGGTGCAAATCAAAACCGCGACGCCGCAAAAAATCGCGCAAGCGTTAACGCTGCCGCGCGCATCGGAGTCAACATCGTCATCGATACCTGCGGCGCAGATTTCTGTGCCTGAAGGTGCATTTTCTGCGTTTAAAAACTTCGCTGAAGGCGGGCTGCCTCTTGCGCAATTAATTGCGACGATGAAAGACGCTAACTTGCGCGGCCTCGGTGGTGCAGGCTTTGCGGCCGGGCGCAAGTGGGAGATTGTGCGCAGCTTTGAAGGTCCGCGCGCGATGGTGGTCAATGCCGATGAAGGCGAGCCCGGCACGTTTAAAGATCGCTACTATTTAGAGCGCAATCCATGGCAATTTTGGGAGGGCGTGTTGATCGCGGCTTGGGCCGTAGAGGCACAAACGGTTTACGTGTATTTACGCGATGAATATCACGATTTGCGGCGCGCGATGGAGGCGCAGCTCACCGCGCTGCAAATGCATTTTCCGGCACTGGCAGCGAGCCCCTATCGATTGCCGCAGATCGAGATGCGGCGTGGTGCAGGTGCCTATATTTGCGGTGAAGAAAGTGCGCTCATTGAGTCAGTTGAAGGCAAGCGGGGCATACCGCGCTTGCGTCCGCCCTATATTGCGCAGGCGGGCGTCTTCGGTCAGCCAACCCTTGCGCATAATGTGGAAACGCTTTATTGGATTCCCGAAATCTTGCGCAAAGGCGCGGCATGGTGGCGCGGGCAGGGGCGAAATGGGCGCAACGGTTTGCGCTCGTATTCCGTTAGCGGGCGCGTCAAAACCCCAGGGGTCAAGCTTGCGCCCGCAGGCATTTCATTGCATGAATTGATCGATGAATTTTGCGATGGCATGCTCGCGGGGCATTCGCTTTACGCCTATTTGCCGGGCGGGGCATCAGGCGGCATCTTGCCTGCTTCGCTGGCAAATGTGCCCCTCGATTTCGATACTCTGCAAGCCCATGACGCGTTTATCGGCTCGGCGGCGATTGTGGTGCTTTCGCAGCGAGATCGGGTGCGCGATGCGGCGCTCAATTTAATGCAATTTTTTGAGCATGAGAGTTGCGGGCAATGCACGCCGTGTCGCGTCGGCACGCGCAAAGCGGCCGTGCTCATGGCGCAAGAAAATTGGGATGAAAAATTATTAAGCGAGCTCTCGCAAACGATGATCGATGCCTCGATTTGCGGGCTGGGGCAGGCCGCACCTAATCCGTTGCTCACTGCTATGAAGTATTTTCCGCAGGAATTTGCTCGGTGAAAGCACTCAAAAAGCCCAAATCTGCGCCGCAGGTATTGGAAAGTCATTGATGCAGATAAATTCAATTTCATTTACGCTCAATGGCGCACCGAGGCAAGCGCTTGCCGGTGAGACCATTTTGCAAGTGGCCACGCGTGAAGGCATTGAGATCGCGCATCTTTGCTTTAAAGAAGGGCTTGCAGCCGAGGGCAATTGCCGCGCCTGCATGGTGGAAATCGATGGCGAGCGGGTGCTTGCGCCGTCGTGTTGCCGGCAGCCCAGCGCGGGTATGAATGTGCAATCTGACTCGGCGCGCGCGGTCGCTGCCCAGCGTGGTGTGATTGAATTGCTGCTGAGCGAGACCGTACCTGCGACGCAGGTTGGCCTCGCCCCAGCGCACGATGAGCTGCGCATGTGGGCGCGAAAGCTCGACGTAAAAACCGCTAAATTCCCCGCCCGTGCCCAGCCCAAAGCCGATCTTTCTCACCCTGCAATCGCGGTAAATCTAGAGGCCTGCATACAGTGCACGCGCTGCATTCGCGCTTGCCGCGAGGCTCAGGTCAATGACGTGCTTGGCATGGCATTACGCGGCGCCGATGCAAAAATCGTATTTGATCAAGACGATGCAGTTGACCAGAGCACCTGCGTGGGCTGCGGCGAGTGCGTGCAAGCCTGCCCCACCGGCGCGTTGTCATCAAAAATTAGCGCAAAAAGCACCCAATCTGCGCCGCAGGTATTAGGCAAAACAGTCGCCTCCGTCTGCCCATATTGCGGCGTTGGCTGCCAACTTGATTTTCATGTGCAGGGAAATGCAATTACGCACGTGACCGGTCGCGATGGCCCGGCGAATGCGAGCCGTTTATGCGTTAAGGGCCGCTATGGGTTTGATTACGTGGCAAGCCCAGCGCGGTTAACGAAACCGCTGATTCGCATCGCACCCAAAAATGCCCGCTATGATCGCGTGCCTGAAAATTGGCGTGAATCGTTTCGCGAAGCATCGTGGGAGGAAGCGCTTGATTTCGCAGCCGGTGGCTTGAGAAAATTGCGCGATACCTGCGGCGCAGAATCGCTCGCAGGCTTTGGCTCGGCCAAGGGCAGTAACGAAGAGGCCTATCTGTTTCAAAAACTTGTGCGCGTTGGCTTCGGCACCAACAACGTGGATCACTGCACGCGTCTGTGTCATGCATCGTCGGTCGCGGCGCTGCTTGAGGGGATTGGCTCGGGCGCGGTGAGTAACCCGGTAAGCGATGTGCAGTTTGCAGACGTGGTGATTGTCATCGGCGCAAACCCAACGGTGAATCACCCCGTTGCCGCGTCGTTTATCAAAAACGCAGTTAAGGCAGGCACCCAGCTCATCGTCATCGATCCGCGCCACACTGAGCTTGCGCGGCACGCCGCCCATTTTTTGCAATTTAAGCCTGATACCGATGTGGCGTTGCTCAATGCGATGCTCTACACCATCGTGGATGAAAATCTAGTTGACGAAAAATTCGTTGACGAGCGCACCGAAAATTTCGCCGCACTCAAAGTCAATGTGCAGGGGTTTTCACCGGAAGCGATGGCCGATATTTGCGGTATACCTGCGGCGCAGATTCGGCACGTTGCGCGGCTTTACGCGACCGCAAAATCAGCGATGATTATGTGGGGCATGGGCATCTCGCAACACATTCACGGCACAGATAACGCGCGCTGCTTGATTGCGCTGGCGCTGGCGACCGGGCAAATCGGCAAGCCGGGCTCAGGTCTGCATCCGCTGCGCGGCCAGAATAACGTGCAAGGCGCATCTGACGCCGGCTTGATCCCAATGATGTTCCCCGATTATCAGCGCGTTGATGACCCAAGCGCAAACGCCCGCTTCGAAAAAATGTGGGGCACTAAGCTCGCAACGAAACCCGGATTGACCGTGGTCGAAGTGTTGGGTGCGATTGAGGCGGGTGTCGTTAAAGGGATGTACATCATGGGCGAAAACCCCGCGATGTCTGATCCTGATGTGCAGCATGCGCGCGCTGCGCTCGCCGCGCTCTCGCACTTGGTTGTGCAAGATATTTTTATGACCGAGACCGCATGGCTGGCCGATGTCGTATTGCCTGCAACGGCGTGGCCCGAAAAAAATGGCACCGTGACCAATACTGATCGGCTTGTGCAGATGGGGCGAAAAGCAATCGATCCGCCCGGAGATGCGCGCGAAGATTTATGGATCATCAATCAGCTCGGCAGGCGCCTTGGGCTCGATTGGCATTACGATCATCCGCGTGTGGCCTATGAAGAAATGCGACAGGCGATGGATTCGATTGCGGGTATTTCGTGGGAGCGATTGGAGCGTCACTCGGCGGTGGTCTACCCGTGCAACGACGAAACCGATGCTGGGCAGCCGGTGGTTTTCGTTGAAAATTTCCCACGCGAAAATCATCGTGCGAAGTTTGTGCCCGCTGATTTAATCCCTGCTGCTGAGCAGCCCGATACGCAATTTCCGTTTGTGTTGATTACCGGGCGGCAGTTGGAGCATTGGCACACCGGCGCGATGACTCGCAACGCGACTGTGCTCGATGCACTCGAGCCGAGCGCGACGATTTCCATTCACCCAGATGACTTACAGCGCCTAAACTGCGCCGCAGGTATGCGGCTGCGCGTGGCATCGCGGCGCGGCGCTATTGAGCTCATCGCGCGTGTCGATGAAGGCACGCCACCAGGCGTGGTTTTCATACCGTTTGCTTTTGCTGAGGCAGCGGCCAATACGTTAACCAACCCGGTGTTGGATCCAATTGGAAAAATTCCAGAATTTAAGTTCTGTGCTGTATCTGTTTCGCCGTGTTGACCGTAAACTGTAGACATAATTGAAAATGTCATGAGGGAGTCGTCACGTGAGCCAATCCGCAGCGCCGCAAAATCCGCAAGCCCACGGCCTTGATCTCGTTCGCGAAGTGCTCTTTGGCGCAGAGAAGCGCCAGACCAGCGAAGAATTTGCCACCCTTAAAACCCAGACGACCCAGCTAGGCGAGCAGCTTGCCGCGCAGATCGCGGCTTTAGATAAAGCCAGCGCGGCCAGGCTTGCAGCCCTAAACGACGCGGCAAATGCCCGCATGGCTCAGATCGATGCCAGAGCGCAATCCAACGCTAAAGAGGGCACTGATGCGCTGGCGCAATTGCGAGCAGCGCTAGATGCCCAACATCAATCCCACCTGAAAGCGCTCGCCGAGGAGCGCGCTGCAGCCGATGCGCGGCAATCTGCCTTCGTCGCCCATATGCGCAATGCGCTCGATGCGCTTGCCGCGTCAACCCCAAAGCGCTAGTCTGCCCGCCCGCATTATATTTGCGCCATGAATAATCAAGGCCAACCGCTGACGCCCATTCGCGATGAAGACGCCCAGCTTGCGCTGCTGCGCGAGTTAGTTTCGGGGCATTTGCGCACGCAAGTCGATGCGGCGCAGGCGCAGCTTGATGCGTTTGAAGCGCGCTTTGGTAATCAAAAAAATGCAGAAGCAACGGTTGCCGATAGTTTGGCCGGCGCATTGCGGCGCGCTCATGCGCCACGTTCGCGCGCGGCCTTGAATGAGGCCTTAAGCGCACCGTGGATGGGCGCTGCGGCGCACCTTGCCGAGCATGAATTACCGGCGGCAACGCAAGCGCTTTCGCCGTTTATGTTGCCCGCGATTTCGCAGGCAGTGAAAGAGCGATTGGCATCATTTTCCAATGCGATGCAGCGCGCTTCGCCAACGCGGCGGATCGCATGGAAAATTAAGAGCTTGCAAACTGGCCTGCCGCTAGAAACGGTGATGGAGCAAGATCTCGACCCGTTTAGCGTACATCGTATTTTGGTGGTGGAAATGCCTGGCGGTAATTTGCTGGCGTCCTACCGCGTTCAGAATTCAGACCACGCCCTTGCGCGTAGCGCGAATCATGAAGAGGAAGCTTTTGCGACCGCAGCGCTTTTGACCGCGCTGCGCGGGTTTGTGCGCGATGCTGGTATCGGCGAGGCGGCGGCTGAGCTCTCATCAATTGATATTGGCAAGCGCACGCTACACATCGCCCAGCAAGGCACGATGATGATTGCGGTTGAGGCGAGTGGCGCATTGGCGCAAGATTTAGAGACTACCATTCACGCTGAGCTTTTCCCGCAATTGCGGGCGGCGACAACGCCTGCGAAGCGCGAGCAAGTGCTCGCGAAGTGGCACGCTGATGAAGATAACGGCCCAAGAGCAACGAGTGGCGGCCCGCAGCTTTGGGTGGGCGCAGCGATTATCGGCGCGCTCGTTATTTCTCTCTGGCAAGTTTCGCGCTGGATCGAGCGCAATGATATGCACATGACGCGCCAGCGCATAGCGGCCAGCCCCGGCGTCGCTGCGGTCAGTGTTGATCGAATCGACAAGGGATGGAAAGTAAATGTTGCCGCCGACCCGACCTCTCAAATTGAGCCCGCCTTTGATGCTTCACTCACCCCGCGCGGTCGTATTTCTCTAGAAGTTGATCCGATTTTGTCGCTCGACCCAACCAGCATCGCACGCGCACTGCAGCTCACGCTGCCCCCACCAATGCCTGCGACATTGATTGTGAGTCGCGAAAAGGTCAGGGTTGTCGGGCGCGTGCCGATGCGTTATGTTGAGGCGCTGCGCGATCATCCACGGATACGCCTTGCCAATCTGCCGCTCGCACTTGATTCAGCGATAATCTCTAATTAATTTACGATTAGCCATGGCACTTTCTAAGAAAATTTGCGTGCTCGGTATGTTCGGTGTTGGCAAGACCAGTCTTGTCGACCGGGTTGCCTATGACCGTTTTACCGGCGACTACAAGACGACAATTGGTGTGCGCCCAGTGCCGGCAACGCTGCGCCCCGGCGCGGCGGATGAACAACGCATTGTGTTGTGGGATATCGCTGGCGAGTCTGATGTGAGCCGCCTCACGCGCACATACCTTTTAGGCGCGCACGGATTCGCGATTGTGATGGATGGCCTGCGCACCGAAAGCGTAGAAGCTGCGCAACGTATCGTGGCCAGTTGCGAAGATGAGTATCCAGATGTGCCCCGATTATTGCTTGCAAATAAGGTCGATTTAGCCCAAATGTGGGATATCGATTCAAACCGAATTCAATCCCGCTTCGATGCTCCCGTGCGGCAGGTCA
>JANPBT010000034.1:0-18441 GCA_031430575.1 Betaproteobacteria bacterium
CCCCCCCCCCCCCCCCCCCCCCCCCCCCCCCCCCCCCCCCCCCCCCCCCCCCCCCCCCCCCCCCCCGCAAAAACCGACGCGCCTGAAAAAAGTACAAAGCAACCGATTACGAATTGACGTAGCACTGGTTTAACCTATGAAGTTGTAGTTCAAAAATTGTAGCGGATAGCCGACGATACCTCCCATCCGCAAAAATGCGCCTCAAACATTTCTTGAGCGCGCCATCCCACGCCGTAGCGCCAAGCTTAAATCTAAAGTGACCGACCGCTATCACGGAATGATTCGCGTCGGGCTGGATAAAAAGGGGATTACCTGCGTGCTTCGCGCGAAGCTACAAGATCAAATCTGGCGGAGACGGAGGGAGTCGAACCCTCGATACAGGTTTAAGCCCATATGCTTCCTTAGCAGGGAAGTGCCTTCGACCACTCGGCCACGTCTCCATTTTTCGGGATTGTACTTTACGCGGCCGAAATCTGCGCCGCAGGTACTTTTACGAGCGCTTGGTATTTGCTTTGCAGCTGCGCTTTTGATTCAAGGTGATCGGGGTGGACGGGGATGCAATCGACCGGGCAGACTTCGCGGCATTGCGGGGTATCGAAATGGCCGACGCACTCGGTGCATTTGCTGGGGTTGATTTCGTAGATTTCCAAGCCTTGGTAGATCGCGTCGTTGGGGCACTCTGGCTCGCAGACGTCGCAATTGATGCACTCGTCGGTAATCATCAAGGCCATGGCGTTAGCTGCGCTTGCTCAGCAGCGCTTGCCAGACTTGCGGCGCAACGAAGCTGCTGGCATCGCCACCGTGCAGCGTAATTTCGCGCACGTGCGTGGAAGAAACGAAATGGTATTTTGGATCGGGTGTGAGGAAGATTACTTCCAGCGCAGGGTTGAGCGTGCGGTTGATGCCGACCATTTGCATTTCATATTCAAAATCGGCGACCGTGCGCACCCCGCGCGCGATCACGCTCGCGCCTTGCGCGTGCGCATAAGCCGTCAGCAAGGTCGAAAAGCCTTCGACGTGCACATTGGGCAAGGCGGCGAGCACTTCACGCGCCATGCCTACCCGCTCTTGCAAAGAGAAGAGCGTGTTTTTGCGCGGGCTTTCCGCCACGGCGACGACGAGCTCATCAAAAAGCCGAGCTGCGCGCGCGATCAAATCGGCATGCCCGAGCGTGATCGGGTCAAACGTGCCAGGAAAGAGGGCTTTACGATGCATTGTTTTGAATTGAATCGCGGTGTGAAAACAGATGATAGTGCACTGCACCCGCTTTTCCATATTTGCTGCGGGCGAGCAGGCCAAAGCTTGCAAACTCGCGCGGCGCTTCGAGGTAAAGCAAGCCGCCGGGGCTCAATACCTGCGGCGCAGAAAGGGCCAACTTTTCATACAAATCTGCTGCAAACGGTGGATCGAGAAAGATTACATCAAAAACTGCGCCGCAGGTATTAAGCCAGCCCAAGGCGTCGGCACGCATGACCGTGAGCTGACCGCCTACAGTTTCGCCGCCCAAGCGCTCGCCGTGCTCAGCGATCATGCGCACGGCGCTAGGGCTCGTGTCGAGGGCGAACACCCGGGCGGCGCCGCGGGAAGCGGCCTCGAGCGCAAGTGCGCCCGTTCCCGCGAAGGCATCGAGCACGGTGCGCCCCACCAAATCTTGCCCGAGCCAATTAAAAAGCGTCTCGCGCACTCTGTCTGGCGTGGGCCGCAAGCCATCGCTATCGGCAAACGTCACCACGCTGCGCCGCCATGCGCCGCCGATGATGCGCACGCTATTGCGGGCGCTGGTGTTGTTTCTGGGGCGATGTGCGGGCTTGGCGGTCACGAATTTGTAAAAATAACGTTTTGAGAGGCTATTTTGCCCTCGAACCCAACTTTTCAAGGAAACCGATGATGATCATCACCCGACGTTCCCTCGGCAGCACTGCGCTGCTCTGCGCCGCCGCCGCGCTGCTCGCGCCCACACTGGCCTTTGCCCAAGCGAAAACCAAAGTCGCTGCGATTTATACCGTGCCTGTTGAGCAGCAATGGGTGTCTCGCATTCATAAAGCGCTTAACGCCGCCAAAGATCGCGGTGAAATCGAGTATGTGTTCAGCGAAAAAGTCGCGAACGCAGATTACGAGCGCGTGATGCGTGAATATGCTGAAAAGGGCAATACTTTTGTGGTCGGCGAATCGTTTGCCGTAGAAGCCGCCGCGCGCAAAGTCGCCAAAGATTACCCAAAAGTTTCGTTCCTCATGGGCTCATCGGGCAAGCCGCAAGCGCCAAACTTTTCGGTATTCGATAATTTCATTCAAGAGCCTGCCTACTTGAGCGGCATGATCGCAGGCGGCATGACCAAATCAAACAAAATTGGTATGGTCGGTGGCTATCCGATCCCCGAGGTAAACCGCTTGATGCATGCCTTCATGGCCGGCGCGAAAGAGACCAATCCGAAAGTAGATTTCTACGTCACCTTTATCGGCTCGTGGTTTGATCCTCCCAAGGCAAAAGAAGCCGCGCTCGCCCAAATCGCCAAAGGCGCAGACGTGATGTATGCCGAGCGTTTTGGCGTCTCCGATGCTGCGAAAGAAAAAGGCGTGTTTGCCATTGGCAACGTGATCAACACGCAGAAAGATTACCCCGACACCGTCGTCGCCTCTGCGCTTTGGAATATGGAGCCTACGATCGATACTGCGCTCGCTGCCGTTAAAGCCGGAAAGTTCAAGCCCGAAGATTACGGGCAATTCTCCATGATGAAGCACAAAGGCTCTGAGCTCGCTCCGCTCGGCACGTTTGATGCGAAAGTGTCGGCTGCAATCAAAGAGAAAGTTGCCACCAAGCAAAAAGCGATTTTGGCCGGCGGCTATACGGTAAAAGTGAATGACGCTGAGCCGAAATCTACGGCCAAGTAACGTTCGCGGTGGTCAACCCTGCGGCGCAGATTGGGCTCAAAAAGAGCCGATTCTGCGCCGCAGGTATTTTGAGGGAACGTGAAAACTTCATTGATAAACACACTTCGACACCCTATTTTCTCAATCGTAGATCGTACGTGCTCTATTCGCGACTCCGCTAATATCCTGCTGTGCCCATCCTCGCTCTGTCCAACATCAGTAAACGCTTCGGCGCGCTCACCGCGAACGATGATATTTCGCTTGCGCTAAATGAAGGTGAAGTGCTCGCGCTTCTTGGTGAAAATGGCGCGGGCAAGAGCACGTTGATGAATATTTTGTTCGGGAACTACGTGGCCGATGCGGGCACGGTGACGCTCTTTGGCGATCCGTTACCGCCGGGTAAGCCGCAGATTGCGTTGCAGCGCGGGTTGGGTATGGTGCATCAGCATTTCACGTTAGCAGACAATTTGAGCGTGTTAGATAACGTTCTGCTCGGCGCCGAAAGACTCACGGCATTACGCTCTGCGCGCGCCGCTGCCTTAGCAAAACTAAATGTGTTGGCGCAGCAGTTTGGCTTGGCGGTATCGCCCGATGCGCTCGTGCGCACGCTCTCAGTGGGCGAGCGCCAGCGCGTGGAAATTTTGAAAACGCTTTATCGCGGCGCAAAAATTTTGATTTTGGATGAGCCGACTTCCGTGCTCACGCCGTTGGAGGTCACCCAGCTTTTTGATACGCTCAAAAAGTTAGTCGCGCAAGGGTTATCGATTATCTTCATCTCGCATAAGCTTGATGAAGTGCTCGCCATCTCGCATCGGGTTGCGGTGCTGCGCGGGGGCAGGTTAGTGCATGTGGGCCACACGCGTGACGCCACGAAAACTTCCCTTGCCACGCTGATGGTCGGCAGTGAAGTGGCGCGCCCGATACGTAACCCAAGTGCGCAGCCATCGCTTGCGCCGCGGATCAAATTAAGCCAAATCTGCGCCGCAGGTACAGAGGAGCACGCATCGCGCGTGCCCTTGCGTGAAATCAGTCTCACCGTATCCTCTGGCGAAATCGTTGCTATTGCGGGCGTGTCGGGCAATGGTCAGGCACTGCTTGCCGACGTGTTGTTTGGCATGGTAACGCCCAGCAGCGGCACGCTCGCTGTGCATACCCAAAAACCGATCGCCCGCATTCACGAGGATCGGCAGCATGTCGGCGTTGTCGGGGATCTAAGTGTTTGGGAAAACGCGGTACTCCCGAGCCTACGTGCATCGCGCTTTACAAAATGGGGCTGGCTCAAACGCGCCGCCGCGCGCGCGCACGCCAGCGCACTCGTTGCCCAGTTTGACGTGCGCTTGCGTAGTGTCGCCCAACCGATCCGCACGCTCTCTGGCGGCAATGTGCAAAAGCTCGTGCTCGGTCGTGCGCTTGATGGTGCGCCTGATGTGATCATCGCGGCCCAGCCGACGTGGGGCCTGGATGTGGGCGCGGTGTCGTTCGTCCACGCGCAATTGCTTTCGGCGCGGGCGCGGGGCGCCGCCGTGGTGCTCATCTCTGAAGATTTGGAGGAAGTTTTTGCCCTGGCAGATCGCATTGCGGTGATGGTCGATGGGCGCTTGAGCGCGGCATTTCCTGTTGACCAATGGTCAATGCAAAGCATCGGCCTTGCGATGGCCGGCGAGAGCGCTGCCCATGCGGCTTGAGGCGCGGGCGCACGAAAGCTTTTGGGCAAATTGCGCCGCAGCGCTGGCCGCGGTAGTGTTTACGTTGGCAATATGCGCGGTGCTGATCGTCTGGGCAAAAGCAAATGTGTGGAGCGCGTATCAGGCGATTTTTGACGGCGCATTTGGCTCGCGCTTCGCCATCACCGAAACGCTCACCCGCGCCACGCCGCTCATCTTTACCGGCCTTGCAGCCGCGATCGCATTCCGGGCTCGGCTTTTCAATATTGGCGCGGAAGGCCAGCTTTACGCTGGGGCGATTGCGGCGGTGGCGATCTCGATGTGGCTGACCAATGAAGCAGGTGAATTATTAGTTTCAAAGTGGCTCGTATTCCCCGCGATGCTGATCGCCAGCGCATTGGCTGGTGCGCTTTTGTTGCTCGTGCCCGCATGGCTGAAGTTGAAATATAGAGTCGATGAAGTAGTCACGACCCTGCTGCTTAATTTCATCGCGCTCCTTTTCGTCTCGCTCTTGCTTGATGGCGCGATGAAAGACGCGACCGCGATGGGCTGGCCGCAATCGCCCGCGCTACACGCAGATTTAGAGTTCAGTAAATTGATTGCACGTGCGCGCCTGCATTCGGGCTTGCTGCTTGCCATTGCGCTCGCGGTTGCGCTCGCGCTGGTCATCCAGTTCACTCGTTTTGGTTTATATGTGCGCGCGGTCGGGGCAAACGCGCGCGCCGCCCGGTTTGCGGGCATTCAGAGCACCCGCACGCTCCTACTCGTCGCCGCCCTTTCCGGCGCATGTGCTGGGCTTGCGGGGGTTAGCGAAGTTGCGGGGCGCACGGGTTACGTCACGCTTGATATGTCCCCGGGTTACGGCTATAGCGGCATCGTGATCGCGATGCTCGCCGGGCTACACCCGATTGGTGTTGTTGTCGCCGCGATTTTCGTAGGTGCTGCGATTGTCGGCGCTGATGCCATGAGCCGCGCGGTAAATGTGCCCACTTATATTGCAGATGTTATCGTTGCCGTGACTCTACTTTCGATATTGGTGGCAGCTTTTTTTGCCAAGATGCGCGTGGTCTGGCGATAATGGAATATTTAGCGCTGCTTGCCGATCAAGAGCTCTGGGTTGCCGTGTTGCGCATCGCCACACCGCTCGTTTTCGGCACGCTCGGCGTGTTGCTGTGCGAGCGCGCAGGCGTACTCAATCTCGGCATTGAAGGCATCATGGTTGCAGGCGCGTTTACCGGCTGGCTTACGGTCTACGCCGGAGGTCACTTGTGGCTCGGCGTGCTCATTGCAGCGGCTACCGGCGCAGCGTTGGGTGCATTGCATGCCTTGCTTGTCGTGCGCTTACCGTTATCGCAGCATGTTGCAGGCTTGGGCATTACGCTTTTTGCAACGAGCCTGTCTTATTTCGCCTATCGCGTTAGCTTTCCAAAAGTAGATTCGCCGCCCAAAATCGATGCCTTTGCCCCGCTCACGCATTTACTGATTCCAATCTTGAATGAGCAAACGGCAATGACCGTTCTTGCTTTTGCCTGCGTGCCTGCGCTGTGGTGGCTGCTTTACAAAACGCCGCTGGGGCTCGCGTTGCGTGCGGCAGGCGAGAGCCCGCAGGCCGTGGAAGCGCAGGGCATCGATGTTGTGCGCTTACGCATCGGCGCGGTCATCGCGGGCAGTGCGCTGATGGGCGTGGCCGGTGCATTCCTCACACTTTCGGCCTTTAATTCTTTTTTCTTCAATATGGTCAATGGGCGCGGCTGGATTTGCATAGCCCTCATCGTATTTGCAAGTTGGCGGCCTGGCAAAGCGATGCTCGGCGCGTTACTCTTTGCATTTTTTGATGCGGCACAATTGCGGCTGCAACAAACCGGCGGCAGCGCATTGCCCTACCAGATTTACTTAATGTTGCCCTATGTGCTTTCGATTGTTGCGCTCGTGCTCGTCGCCCGTAAAGCGACTTATCCGCAGGAGTTGATGCAGCCGTATATTAAGGGGCAGCGGTGAAATCTGCGCCGCAGGTATTGGAAAACTATGCTTGATCTACTCATCACCAACGCCGCGCTCGTCGATGGTCGGCGCAATGTCGCGATTGCTGTGCAAGGCGAGCGCATTGTGGACGTGCTCACCCATGCGCAAGATATACCTGCGGCGCAGTTTTTGGATGCCAAAGGCTTGCTGGTCTCGCCGCCGTTTGTAGATGCCCATTTTCATATGGACGCTACGCTCTCGTATGGTCTACCGCGCGTCAATCAGTCGGGCACGTTGCTGGAAGGCATCGCGCTATGGGGCGAGCTAAAACCGCACCTCACTTTTGATGCCATCGTTGAGCGAGCGCTAGCGTATTGCGATTGGGCCGTGGCGAAAGGGTTGCTTGCGATTCGATCGCATGTCGATATTTGCGATGAGCGCTTGCTGGCGGCGCAGGCATTGCTCGAAGTTAAAAAGCGGGTAAAGCCGTATCTCGATTTGCAACTGGTGGCCTTTCCCCAAGATGGCGTGTTGCGCTGGAAAGATGCAGCGGGTAAGGCGAGCGCTTTTACGCAACTCCAAAAAGCACTTGATTTAGGCGTTGAGGTTGTCGGCGGCATTCCGCATTTCGAGCGCACGATGACTGATGGCGCTGCGAGCGTCCGGCTGCTTTGCGAAGAGGCGGCCAAGCGCGGCTTGCGCGTTGATATGCATTGCGATGAGTCTGACGATCCTATGTCCCGCCATATCGAAACCTTGGCCTATGAAGCGCATCGGCTCGGGTTGCACGGGCGCGTTGTCGGCTCGCACGTGACCTCGATGCATTCGATGGATAATTATTATGTGAGCAAATTGATCCCGCTTATAAAAGAAGCGGGCGTTGCCATTGTCGCCAATCCGTTGATCAACATTACGCTTAGCGGGCGGCACGATACCTACCCGAAGCGACGGGGTATGACCCGCGTGCCAGAATTGTGCGCAGCAGGAATTGATGTTGCGTTTGGCCACGACTGCGTGATGGATCCATGGTATTCGCTTGGCACTGGCGATATGCTCGAAGTTGCGCAAATGGGCTTGCACGTCGCGCAGATGACGGGGCAGGCTGCGATGTTGCAATGCTTCGACGCAGTGACCGCAACGCCTGCAAAAATGATGGGGCTCGAAAATTACGGCGTCGCAAAGGGCTGCTTCGCTGATTTCGTATTGCTGCAAGCGCGCGATCCAATCGAAGCGATCCGCACGCGCGCCGCCCGATTGCATGTGATCCGCCGTGGTAGGGTCATTGCGAAAACACCGGCGAACGTAGCGGCACTGGCGCTGCCTGGGCGTCCTCCAAGCGTTGATTTTTTGCGTTAGTTTTACGCTACCAGTCGCACAAAAGCGCTGCTACGCACGCTAAAAATTGACCGGTAATTCCGATGTTGGGTGGGTCACGAAAGATCGCAACAATTCACTCATTTCAATATTGATATTGATTCCCATCTCAGGCAGTGGCTGCATGAACCAACGGGCATAGAGCGTTTTGAAATCACCAGAGAGCATCATCTTTCTGATTTCTTGATTGACGAGATCAGCCAGCGGCGCGTCGTTTTTTCTGTACATCAAAGCTAAAGGCTCGACTGAAAAGCGCCGCGCTCTGATCGTCCAATTCTTCGGGTTCTGCGCTGACGCACGATAGAAATAAAGCAAGATGTCATCGGTCATCCATGCATCAGCGCTCGCCTTTTCGAGCGCCTGCATCGATTCAGCGTTATCTTTTGTTTGTAAAAGCGTGATACCAGCGTTGTACTTTTCGTTGCGCCCAGTCAATAGCTTGAGCGCAGTGCTGCCCGCAGGTGCAATGATTTTGTGCCCTGAAAAATCGGCCATTTCTGTAAGCGGTCGTGATGCAGGGCTCATCACGCTTATACCCGCGACAAACGTTGGAATTGCGAAGGCGACTTCCTTACGACGGTCTGGCGTATTGGTTGTATTGCCGCATTCAATATCGGCTTTACCATCCCGAATTGCGGAGATACGCTCTGCTCCGGTGACCATGAGCCATTTTGTTTGAAGCTGCGGAATTTTCAATTGCTGGCGCATCGACTCTACGATCCGTTTGCACAAATCGATTGAGAAGCCAGTCGGCTGCTTTTTGCTATCGAGGTAAGAAAAAGGCACTGAGCTTTCGCGGAACGCGATCGTGATAATGCCGGTTTCTTTAATTTTGTCTAGGGTGCCCGCATTGATTGGCGCTGGCGCGGCGAAAAACGCAAATGCTAGCCATGTCGCGTGCAGCACCTGCCAGTGCCGCGAAAGAGCTGCTTGGCGGCTTTGCATGACCGGCCTCCTTTAAAGTTGATGAACTCTTCTAACAGTCTTACACGGCAACCCCACCCAAATCACTATACTGCATTACCTGAAACAACGCAAAATCCAAGCGTGTACTGTTTCCCAAATACCCTTCAGCTTCCAACGAGCCCACCAAATGCCAAAAGCGTCTTTAACGACCACTTTGCCAACTGAAATTCATCCCGAGCAATCGATAGAGTTGCTCAAAGCGCTGCACATCTTGACCGCCGAAGGCAAGATGAATCAAGATTCCCGTCGCAAGTTAAAGCAAGTCAATCATCTCGTGCAATTCATCGCGCCGTTCATTGCCCGTTGCGCCGCCGAGCGCGGCCGGGTCACTATCGTTGATCATGGTGCTGGCAAATCGTATCTGGGCTTTATGCTGCATGATCTCGCCCTGAAATCGCTTGCTTGCGCCCATCACGTTTACGGCATTGAGACGCGCACCCCGCTCGTGGAGGGCGCGCGGGCATTGGCAGCCAAATTGGGCTTTAACGCGATGACGTTTCTTAACGTCGCTGCGGCCGACGCCCTGACGTCCCCCGCGCTAGATGTGCCGATTGATATCGTAACGGCGCTGCACGCTTGCGACACCGCGACTGACGACGCGATCACTTTCGCGCTGAAAAAGCAGGCGAAATTTATCGTGCTCGTTCCCTGCTGCCAAGCAGAAATCGCCGCAACATTACGCAGCGAGCGCACTGATGCTGAGGCAAAAAGCGCGATTTCTGAGTTGTGGCGTCACCCGATGCACCGGCGTGAGTTTGGCGCGCAAGTGACCAACGTGTTGCGCGGCTTGCAGCTCGAAGCCAATGGCTACAGCGTGACCGTTACCGAGCTCGTCGGCTGGGAGCACTCCCTAAAAAATGAATTGATCTTGGCCGAATTCAAAAACTTGCCACGCAAAAAACCAACGCAACGGCTTGAAGACGCGCTTGCGGCGTTCGGGCTGACCCACTTGCGCGCGCGCTATCTCGCCCCACAAATCGAAATCACGTGAAAACGCTTCGGCGCAGATTTGATCTACGCTACATTGCAATGCCGCGCCCGCTATATTTTTCAGGATAAGCACCATGCCCCATTACAAACTTGTTGGACTTCCCGCCTCACGCGCTGCACGCAATCTTTGGATGCTAGAAGAGCTCGGCGTTCCGTATGAAAACGACCCAATTCACTATACCGATCCCGCACTGAAAGCCGCGCCCTATATCGATTGGAATCCAAACGGATCGATTCCTTTTTTACTGATTGATGGCAAGCCGATGTTTGAGTCGCTTGCCATCAATCTCTACCTTGCAGGCAAGCACCAAAGCCCGCTCGCGGGCGCCACCGCCGAAGACGGCGGGCTCTGCGCGCAGTGGACATTGTGGGTCGCCACCGCCGTCGAGCCCGACAGTGGTGTTTGGGCCTACAACACTTTTTTCTTGCCCGAGCCCGAACGCAAGCCAGAGCTCGCCGTCGTTGCGCTTGAGAAATTGGCCAAACCGTTCAAAGTGCTCGAAGCTCAATTGACCAAGCACGCCTACTTACTCGGCGAGCATTTCACCGTCGCCGATTTAAACGTTGCTGCAGTGACTTTCCGCGCGCTTTCGATGCCCATCATCGATCAATATCCACACCTCAAGGCCTGGATCACCAAATGCTGGGCGCGGCCCGCCGCTGTGAAAGTGCGACTCATGCGCGGCGATAAGATCTAACGCATTTTGAGGCATACCTGCGGCGCAGATTTGCCTCAAAAAGCATCAAATCTGCGCCGCAGGTATTTTCGATGGCAGAGCGTACGCCGCTCAAAATTATTTGACTTTTGCCAGCGCTTGAACAGGCGCTGCTTTTGCAAGGGTCTCGATGACTTCGTTGAGCGCTGTCTTGCCGTTTGCTTCGAGCGAGACTTCGGCAATGGCTGCAATAAGCCGTTCGTAAAAATCTTCCGCGCCTGTCAATCGATACCAGAAGCTTTTCCCGATAAATAGCGGGTAGCTGTAGTTGGCGCTGAGGTTTTTGTAATGACTGCTTTCTTGACCCGGTTCGCCGTATAAGATCCCGATAATCATGTCACCGATTTGAATCTGCACGCTATTTGTTCGCCCCAAATTGCGTACGGCTTTGAAGTGATTGTGAATGGTAGTCACATCATCTTTGTTGATCGTATTTGGCCCGAGTTTGACTTGGCAATATTTGCGCCGCCCGTCGAGGCAATCGGTGAATTCGATATCGATGCCCTGCGTGGTCGAGCCGAATGTATTGCCGAGCACGTCTGAGATAAATCTCTGCATATTGGTGCCGAACGATGTCGTAATCGAGCTGCCCAAAACGCGGGGGTAGGTAAGCGCCATTGCAATAGACCTCGGGGTAAGCTCGCCCGTCAAAAATACAGCTAGATACGGTGCCAGAAAGGGATTTACGTCGAACTCTTTCGGGCTCGTCAGCTTCTTAGTGTTCTCCAGATGCTTCCGCAGAATCGTTGCCCGAAACCATTCTTGAGCTTTAACCAAAAGGGCGTCTTGTTGCGCAGTATTCATTGAATCCTCGTTGCTTAGTGCATCCGCATTTTCGCAAAATCAAAATTTATTGTGTATGAAAACACAGTACAATAACCCTGTGTAAACCTTGCGTATGGTTACTATGAAAACGCTGTTTCAAATTGCCGAAGTTGCCCAGCTGCTAAACGTATCGAAAGACACCTTACGACGCTGGGATCAATCGGGCAAGCTTAACTCAATTCGCCACCCGATCAATAATTATCGAGTTTACCGAGCTGAAGATTTGAAACAGTTTGAGCAAATGGGTATGCATTTTGATGAGCGATTTGAAGCGTCGATTGAGGTTACGCCAAAGCAGAAATTTTGCGTAATGGAGCTTTTCGCTGGCGCCGGTGGTTTAGCGCTGGGTTTAGAAAAAGCCGGGTTGAGTTGCAGCGTGCTCAATGAACTAAACAAAGATGCCTGCAATACGCTGCGGGTCAATCGGCCGCAATGGAACGTCGTCGAAGGAGATGTGCGCTCGGTCGATTTCACGCCCTATCAAGGTCAGATCGATCTATTGACAGGCGGGTTTCCGTGCCAAGCGTTTAGCTATGCGGGCAAGCGGCTCGGGTTTGAGGATGCGCGCGGCACGCTTTTTTATGAATTTGCGCGCGCGATCAAGGAGGTCAAGCCGCTCATTTGCGTTGGTGAAAATGTGCGTGGATTACTTGCGCACGAAGGCGGCAATACCCTACGCGGCATGGTCGATATTCTCGATGAGTTGGGCTACGATGTGGTGCCGCCAAAAGTATTGAAGGCGATCAACTATGGCGTGCCGCAAAAGCGTGAGCGCTTAATTATCGTCGGCTTGCGACGCGGCGAATCACTGAAATTTCATTGGCCCGAAATGAGTGGGCGCGTTTTTAATTTGAAAGATGCGCTCAAAGCGGGCGATTTGTTTGACTGCGATGTGCCGCCATCCGCCGGACAGAAATACCCCGAGAGCAAGAAGCAAATTATGGATTTGATTCCGCCAGGAGGTTACTGGCGCAATTTGCCCGTTGACCTACAAAAAGAGTACATGAAGGGTTCATTTCACTTGGGCGGCGGCAAAACGGGAATGGCGCGACGGATTGCGTGGGATGAGCCCTCGCTAACGCTGACGTGCGCGCCTGCGCAAAAGCAAACCGAGCGTTGCCACCCTGACGAAACTCGGCCGTTCACTGTTCGCGAATATGCCCGCGTTCAGACCTTTCCCGATGCGTGGCAATTTACCGGTTCGATGACGTCACAATATGCCCAAATTGGTAATGCAGTGCCGGTCAATCTTGGCTTTGCGCTAGGGCTGGAATTGGTGCGCACCCTCAACGAATACGTGACCAACAATCAAGAGGCAAAAGTTGCCTTCAAAGCGCCCAAACGCGTGCGCCGCGCCCCCCGCCTCGAGCCTGCATAGGCGGCAAATCTGCGCCGCAGGTATTTTGGTGATTACGCGCGTGGCGGGCGCTCCAATGCGCACCATTCCTGCACGGCTGGGCGCGACCATTGGTGCTTTGCGAATGCCGCAATGCGCGTGGGCACTGCGCCACCGCTATTGAGAATGCGCATGAGCATTACTGCCAAATCGGTATCGGCAATCGACCAGTCGCCGAAGAGATTTTGCGCGTCGAGTGGCAGCAGCGCTTCGCTAAATTCGATCAATTTAGCGGCTGCGGCGTGGGCATCGGCGGAAAGCGGGGCCGTGGCAGGAGCGTAAAAAATCGTCTCGGTGGAGCGCTCGCTGCGCAGCGCAGCCAGATCAGTGCGCACGAATCCTTGCACTTGCCGGGCCCGCGCGCGCTGGTGCATTTCGGCAGGGAGTACACGCTTTGTTTGCGGGAATTGCTCTTCCAAATACTCGCAAATCGCAGTCGATTCTGTGAGCGAGAAATCGTCGTGGGTGAGCATCGGAATGCGATGGGTGAGCGAGCGATGAACGAAATCTAACGCGTGATTTGCACCCGCGTTGAGATTTACCGTTTCGAGCGCAAACGGGAGTTGCTTTTCTTTTAAGATGACAAAAACTGCCATCGCCCATGGGCTGGCAAATTGATGATCGACAGTGAGCGTGAGTTGGGTCATAGCGTTTTTCAGGTGAGAGATGCGTTTTCAGGGCAGGTTTGCGCGCGCGGTGCGTCGATCCAGCGTGCGAAGCGGTGCAGCGCGCGGGCGAGCGCGGCGCGAAGATGGCGTTGTACCTGCGGCGCAGATTTAGGCGTGCGCTGCGTGATTTCGATGCAGGCGCGGCCATCAATCGCTTCGATCACGATGTGTCTGGCGTTCGCTTCAAGGTGATGGCGTTCGCCCGCAGCGAGAAAGTAGTCGGTCGCGGTGCCGGTGCGGGTCAGCCAAACCGTGCCGAGCTGCGAAGTGACCGCACCGACGTCGCGCCCGTCAAACGAAAGTGCAGCGCCTTGCTCGATTTGCCATTGTTGTTGCGGCCGTCTCAGATCGGAATCCATATGCAAAATCCTCATTCATGTGTGCGCTTTAATATTTGCGCATAGAAAGTTTTTACCTGCATAATGCAACGATGTCGAACGTAAAGTTTGCAGGTCAGCATGCAGAATTCGCAGTCATGAGTGAATCGCGCCCGCTCTCACTCTCGGGCTTACGCGGCTTTGAAGCGGCTGCGCGGCTCTGCAGCCTCACGAAAGCCGCGCAAGAATTGAGCCTCACGCAATCGGCGATCAGTCGGCAAGTCAAAGGCTTAGAAGATGCGCTTGGCGCAGCACTTTTTGCGCGCGGTGCGCGTGAAATCACGCTCACTGCAGCGGGCGCGACACTCTTCGCGCAAGCGCAGCGCAGCTTGGCCGAGCTCGATGGTGTTGTGGCGCAATTGCGTCGCGATGTCCGCGCGCCGCGCATTTCGATTACGACCTTTGCGTCGTTCGCCTCGCTCTGGCTCATCCCGCGCCTCGCCCACTTTCAGCGCTTAAATTCGAGTGTTGATTTAAGCGTCGGAGCGAACGACCGGCTGGTCGATTTAGAGGCTGAAGATGTTGATATTGCGGTGCGTATCTTAGCGCTTGAGTCTGCGCCTAACGATGCTAAGCTGCTCTTTCGGGAAGTGCTCTTTCCACTAGTGAGCCCGGAATATGTGCGGTCCGCCCCGCCCTTGCAATCGGTGGCCGATTTGGCGCAGCATACGTTGATTGAATCGACCGCGCACGGTCTCGGCGAGCAGCGCACGACTTGGCGCGGCTACTTCGATGCCCTCGGCGTTGCCGAAATTAAGGGCAAATCACGATTGCACTTTGACTATATCGCGCAATCGCTGCTCGCCGCACAGCGTGGCCAAGGCGTGACCCTCGCGCGCACCTATGGCGCAGATGTGTATATGTCCGGCAATCTCGTGCGTGCTTTTGATGCGACAGTATCGCCCGATTCTGGCTGCTACTTGATCGTCTCGAAGCGCACCCGGGATCGCCCAGATGTGCGCGCGTTTACCGATTGGATCATGCATGAAGCCGTGGTGTTTAATGCCAGCTTAGAAGCCTGGCTCGCGCCGCCCGCACAAACGAAAAAACTGCGCCGCAGGTAATTACAATTGCAGCACGCCCGAACTTGAAACGAAGCCCGCCATGCGCACCGATCCACGTTTCCCAAATTTAACGATTGTCGATCACCCGCTGGTGCAGCATAAGCTGACCCACATGCGCGACCAAGATACTTCGACGCGCACATTTCGCGATCTTTTGCGCGAGCTTACGATGCTCATGGGCTATGAAATTACCCGCGATTTACCAATGACCACACAGCGCATCATCACCCCGCTGACCGAAATGGATGCGCCAGTGATTGCAGGCAAAAAAATTGCGATTGTGCCGGTGCTGCGGGCAGGGCTGGGCATGGCCGATGGCCTGATGGATTTGATCCCTTCCGCGCGGCAAGGGCATATTGGCCTGTATCGCGGCGAAGATAAGCGGCCAGTGGAGTATTACGTGCGCTTGCCGGAAATCGAAGGGCGGCTTTTTATTGTCTGCGACCCGATGCTGGCCACCGGCTACTCTGCCGAGCACGCGGTCAATACCTTGCTCAAGCGTGGCGTACCTACGGCGCAGATTCGCTTCCTTGCGCTCGTCGCGGCGCCCGAAGGCGTGCAGGTCATGCTCGATGCCCATCCGAGCGTGAAGATTTTTACCGCCGCGCTCGATTCCCATCTTGATGAAAATGCCTATATCGTGCCCGGCTTGGGCGACGCTGGAGATCGGATTTTTGGTACGAAGCACTAATTGAAGCCTGATTAAGTGCTCAAAGGTGCGCGCATTTCGTGGGCACTTCGCACGCGCATTGCGCTTAAAGTATGGCTACCGCAAATTCTTTGCGCGCCGCACCTAGCGCCGCTTCCCGCGAGACCGCTTCTTCAGCGCTGCGCTAAATGCAAAAATAGAGGTTGATATTTCTCGTTGCGCCCATGTTCAACCTCTTTCGCCGTAAACCTGCTGCTCCTTTAGCCACTGCGCCCGCGCCCGAGCCCGAAATCATCGCAACGCCCGATGGGCCCGCGCAAGTGACTTATGAGCCGATCGGCCAGCCTGCGGCGCAGATTGCGACTGTTGAGCGCCCAACTGACGCAAGCGCAGAAAAGCAAGGCTGGCTCTCCAAACTCAAATTTGGCTTATCGAGCACGCGCGAGAAATTAGGCGGCGGTTTCGCCAAAATCTTCGCCAACAAAAAGCTTGACGAAGAAACGCTCGAAGCTTTAGAGACCACGCTGCTCACTGCAGACGTTGGCGTTGCTGCAACGACTCATTTAATCGACGATCTGCGCCGCAGGTATAAAGCCCAGGGCGGCGAAGCGGGCACGCATGCGCCAAAGGAATTGCTCGCCGCTGCGATGACGGATTTACTCACGCCCCTGCAAGCCGCGCTGGTTGTCGCCGATGCCAAGCCGTACGTGATCATGGTCGCCGGCGTTAACGGCGCAGGCAAAACGACAACGATTGGCAAGCTTGCCAAGCATTTTCAAAAGAGTGGCTACAGCGTGCTCTTAGCGGCAGGCGATACCTTCCGCGCTGCCGCCCGCGAGCAGCTAGTCGCGTGGGGCGATCGCAATAATGTGGCCGTGATCCAGCAGCAAGGCGGCGACCCCGCGGCGGTGATGTTTGATGCCGTGCAAGCAGCAAAAGCGCGCAATATTGATGTCGTGATCGCCGATACCGCCGGGCGCCTGCCGACGCAGTTGCATCTCATGGAAGAGATCAAAAAGAGCAAACGCGTGCTCGCCAAAGCCGATCCGAGTTACCCACACGAAACGCTGCTTGTGCTCGATGGCAACACTGGGCAAAACGCTGTTGGCCAAGTTAAAGCCTTCGACGACGCGCTGCAATTAACCGGCCTGGTGATGACCAAGCTCGACGGCAGCGCCAAAGGCGGCGTGCTCTGCGCAATCGCCAAAGAGCGCCCCATTCCGCTGAAATTTATCGGCGTAGGCGAAGGAATTGATGATTTGCAGCCGTTTGTAGCGCGGGAGTTTGTTGAGGCGTTGGTGGGGAATTAACGCGTATTTTGCGGCAGGCAGCCATGCAATAAGCTGGGCTACATTTAATGAAGGCAAGATTGCCTCAGATTAATCTGGAGTCGCCATCATTTCTGAAAGCGCGGCGCGTGGCGTGATGCATTTCAATTCTCCGACGACGCCCAACACCAGCAAATCTTCATCGCCAGACACCAGCCGAGATGCGCCGCTCGCGAGCCCGACATGAATAAATTTATCGTCGTCGGCATCGCGCGAATACCGAAGCCCAGCCATCGGGGGCGAAACTTCTACCCAACACGCGCAGGCGCGCAAATCACGCAGTAATTGCTGTCGGCGCTCTATTGAAATATAGCGATCAAATTTCGGTTTCCATAGCCGCGTTTCCAATTCAGCAAATGTCGCTTCACTAAAAATGAGCTGGCTTTGCGCGAGCACACACGCAAGAAATTCCGCCGGCACACTGTTAGGAATCAGCGCCGCGCTCAAAACTACATTGGTATCAACGACAACGCGAGCGTAAAGTTGGCGCGTTGCGCTAACTTTCATCAGCGAGCAGTTGTGCGAGCAGAGCGGGCGTAAGCCCTTTTTGCTGCGCTTCCTCTGCGCTGGCGCGCAAGCCCGAGCGCAGTCGATCGGCGTAAAACGCGCGCATCTGCTCAAAGTCTTGTGCGCTTACCATCACACCCACGACACGCTCCCTCCGCGTTACCCGCACGGGTTCGCGTTGCACGGTATCGAGCAGTTCACCAAAGTGAGTTTTGGCTTCGTTTGCGGTGAGGGTTTGCATGATTCCTAATTCCGTGTGGACAATATGGCAAGTCTACCCGAATCGTCCCAATCGTCCCAATCGCTCGATTGGGACGATTCAGGGGGGTAAATTTGATTTACGCACTTTTTAGCTCATCCCCGTATCAGCCAACACCTTTTTCACCGCAGGCAGTGCGCTCATTGCTTCAAAAAAATTCTTCACATGCGGGCGCTCCAGCGTGGAGGGCGTAACGGTGCGCCCCCAACGGGCTAGGGTGTAGAGATAGTAATCGCTTGCTTGTACATTTGCGCCGCAGGTAAATGGACCTTTGCTGGCGAGCTCGGTTTCAACGAAATCCCATTCGGCTTGCCACATCTCGACCGCTTTGGCGTCGATGCTGGGCACGGCGGCTTCATCGCCAAAGCGCGCAGCGCGCACGTGCCGCGTCCAATTCGGGTGAATGCCAGAGGCGATGTAGGCCATCCATTGCGTCGCGTGTGCGCGCTCGACCGTGCCGGGCGCGCCAAGCATTTTGCCCGGTGCGTGTTTGTCACACAAATATTGGATGATCGAGCCCGCCTCGGTGAGCACGTTGCCATCAAATGCCAGCGCGGGCACTTTGCTGCGCGGGTTGATCGCTTTGTATTCGGGTGCGTTTTGGGCCCCTTCTTTGAGCGCGACTGTTTTCACTTCATACGGCACGCCCAGCGCTTCAAGCACGAAGTGAACGGAAGTGGAGCAGGCGCCGTGGGCGGTGTAGAGTGTGTACATGTTTGATTTTCCTAAAAGTGAAAATACCTGCGGCGGGGGGTTTTGAAAAAAAAAACGGGTTTTTTTCAAAAAAAAGACCCCGGGTAGAAAAGTTAAAACAGACGGAAGAAAAAA
>JANPBT010000035.1:0-9135 GCA_031430575.1 Betaproteobacteria bacterium
AAAACTTGGCTACGGCGTGCCGAAAGCGGATAAGGCGGTGCAGATCGCGCTTGGCGGGTCAACGGCTAAAAATCGGCTCACGCCGCTTTTTGGGTACTACAACACCGATGGCGATAATCATTTTTATACGACCAATCCGCAGATGGCAATTGCGGCGAAGCGAAACACGCTGCAGCCTGCGCCGAGATACAAATTCTCTCCAGCAAGCTTTAATTGCGGCACGAATCCAACCAGCTGTAACGCAATAACGGACCCCAATACCTCGGTGCAAACTGCATTCAGTGTTCGACTACCCAACGGCAGCGCAGCATCAGCAAACACGAGCGTACTGGCCGTCTTTGAGGCGACAAAAAACAGCACAAATCAGATCATTCGCGCCAGCGAAACAATTGCGTCCGCGACGCCGGCTGGCGCTGCCGCCCCAATATTGTTTCAATTCAAGCCATTACTTAATTTAACGAGTACCGGCGTATCGGGCTTGGAAGGGTTAGACATAACGTTTAAACCTATATCTATTTCCACTTTTCCCCTGACCTATCAAGAAATCGGGCTACCAATCCCCGGATATCCAAACCTGCCATGTGGCTCGACGTACACCCTGAACGCCTCCGGCGCGGCGAGCAACAGTGTCTGCGAGTTTTTCCCCGCGCGGGCGATTGCGAGCTTACTCACCACCCATGTTGACCCCACGAATTCAGGGAAAGTGCTTAAAAAGCTTTATCGCTATTCCTGCGCGCCAGAGCAAATCGGTGATGGGCTTTGCAACAGCTATGCCACACCAAATCGTGCGTATCACGTCTCCTTTCGCTACACCACGGACACCACAATACATTCGGGTTTACTGACCGAAGGCTATTTGCTCGACGGAATTGAGGGCTATGTTTACGATGCAGGCACGCTTGCGACGCCCACTGCCGCACCCGTTGGGACGCAAAAACTCTGTTCGCGCTGGAGTAGTGATCGCAATGATCGCATGATCTATTTAGTCGAGCCAAACGCGTCATGCGACAGCAAAACGCGCGATAACTATTTAGACCCTCATATTGCGTTGAGTGCACAAGGCAATTACAACGGCGCTAGCGAGGTGCTTGGTTTCGCCTACCCCGTGCAGCAGCCAAAAGCCCTGCCCGAGCAGCCGCGCGTTGCCGCGCAAAGCATCAATGGCGATCAATACGCCGATATTGTCTGGCGCTACAACAACGCCTCGACGCTGGCCATCTATTCGCAGCAAGGCTATCAAACGATTACCCATACGCAGATGGCAGGCTCGATGTCGGCTGACTGGAAGCTCGCCGCGATCGCTGATTTCAATGGCGATGGCTACGCCGATATGTTTTGGATCGGGCGCGCAGGCACCGCGCAGGCGGGTAACGTCACCATCTGGTATCTCGTCGGGGCAAACGTCGCTTCGATTGCTACGCATCCGCAAGTCACTGGTTTTGATTTCGCCGGTGTGGGTGATTTCGATGGTGATGGCCGCGCTGATATTCTCTGGCGCGAGAGCGGAGCGACTGGCCCAAAGTGGTTCGCCATGTGGTTCGTTGATGGTGCAAACTTGAAGCCCATCTCCGGGCTGGTAGGCCCGCAGCTAGACGCGAGTTGGAAGGTCAAAGGCGTCGCAGACTTGAATAATGACGGCAAGGCCGACATTGTGTTGCGCAAGGCTGGCGCGGGCACAGACAATTTGCAATCGTGGCTAATGGACGGCAAGACGCAAACCGCCGCGGTTACCCTACCAAATGTGGCCACAAACAACCCCATCAAAGGCGTTGCCGATGTTAACGGCGATGGCCATGCCGATATTGTGTTTCTTGACCCTCTTGGCAACGTTGCGGTCTGGTTATTGCAAAACGGGAGTTACTTTGCCGGGCAATATATCGCCTACAACGTCAATACAGGCTGGAGTATCGTCGGGCTGCGTGATTTTGATGGCGATGGCAAGGCCGATATTTTCTGGCGCTACACGGACGGATCAAACGCGTTTTGGTTGCTTGATGGCTTATCGATCAAAGGCGGAAGCTTAATTGAAACCGTGCCTCCCGTTTGGGCGGCGCAGCCAGAGAGCCCTTAAATTTAGCTCACGAATACCTGCGGCGCAGATTAAGCCATTTTTGAGCCAAAACTGCGCCGCAGGTATTGATCATTTTCAGCTTCAAATTCCTCACTCCACTTCCTCCCAACCCTTCGCCCGCGCCACGGCTTTCGCCCATTTCGCCATGCGCGCCTGCGCTTCATCTCGGCTCATCGCGGGCTCGAAGGTGCGATCACGCTGCCAGTGGCTTGCGATTTCTGCTTTGGTTTTATAAATGCCCACGGCGAGCCCGGCTAAGTAGGCTGCGCCCAGCGCGGTGGTTTCGGTGATTTTGGGGCGCACGACAGGTACGCCGAGCAGGTCGGCTTGAAACTGCAGCAGTAAATTGTTTGAAGTTGCGCCGCCGTCCACCCGCAGCTCTTTGAGCGTAATGCCAGAATCTGCTTCCATTGCGATGAGCACTTCCGCCGATTGGAAAGCGATCGCTTCCAGCGCGGCGCGCGCGATGTGGGCTTTGGTGCTACCGCGCGTGAGGCCAAGGATCGTGCCGCGGGCGTAGCTATCCCAATGAGGTGCGCCGAGCCCGGCGAAAGCGGGCACGAGCATCACGCCGCCCGCATCGGGCACGCTGGCTGCGAGCGTTTCTACCTGCGGCGCAGATTCGATGATTTGCAGGCCGTCGCGCAGCCATTGCACCACCGCGCCGCCCATGAAAACCGAGCCTTCCAGCGCGTAATCGGTTGCGCGGTCGATTTTCCAGGCGGTGGTGGTGAGTAAGTTTGACTTCGAAGGCACGGCGACGTTGCCCGTATTCATGAGCATGAAGCAGCCCGTACCGTAGGTGTTTTTGGCCATTCCAGGCGCGTGACAGCCTTGACCAAACAAGGCCGACTGCTGATCCCCGGCAATTCCAGCGATGGGGATTTGCGCGCCGTTAAGATCAAAATAGCCGACGATCTCAGAAGATGCCGATATTTTTGGCAATACGCTGCGGGGGATTTCGAGCAGCGCGAGCAACTCCTCGTCCCAATCGCCGGTATGGATATTGAAAAGCAGCGTGCGGCTGGCGTTTGATGCGTCCGTGGTGTGTACGCGCCCGTGGGTCATTTTCCAGATGAGCCATGAATCGATGGTGCCAAAGCGCAAATGCCCCTCAGAGGCCAATTTCTGCGCCGCAGGTATATTTTTGAGAAGCCAGCCGAGCTTTGTGCCAGAAAAGTAAGCATCGAGCAAAAGCCCAGTTTTGCGTTGAAAGGTCTGCGCGTGGCCGGCGGCACGCAGCGCATCACAATGCCCGGCGGTGCGACGATCTTGCCATACGATTGCATTCGCGATCGGCTCACCCGTGCGGGCATCCCACGCGACGGTGGTCTCCCGCTGGTTAGTGATGCCAATAGCTGCAATCTGCGCCGCAGGTATGTTTGCCTTAGCAAGGGCCTCGTCGATGACAGCGCGTTGGCTGGCCCAAATTTCACGAGCATCGTGCTCTACCCAGCCCGGTTTGGGGAAGTATTGGGTAAATTCGCGTTGGCCGATGCCGCAAACCCTGCCGTCTGTTGCAAAAACGATAGCGCGCGAGCTCGTAGTTCCTTGGTCGATAGCGAGTAAAAAGGCCATTTAGTGGGTTAAACTTTCAGAAATCTGGGGGAATCACAATAATTATGGTTCACGGCGTGCCGCGCCGCCCCCTTCGCCGTCAAAAACGAACTACGAAGCCTTAATGCCGTTATCCACACCCGTGATCTCTAGGGAGCGCTCCCATGTACGCCGCGTCACGTATGTTGGTTTCGTGCGCGCCGATGGGATGCTTGATATTGAGGCCCAGATCGTGGATGTGAAAGATCGCGATAACACGTTGGCCTCTGGCGTGCGCAAAGCAGGCGCCGATCTCCATAATATTTCAGTGCGGGTCACGATTGACCGCGCACTCAATGTAAAAGCGGTCGAGACCGCTCACGACGAAAATCCCTACCCCGGCCATTGCAATTTGATTGAAGACGCGTATCAAAAGCTCGTTGGTTTAAATTTAGCCCAACACTTTCGATTGCATCTCAATGATCACATGGGTGGCGTAAAGGGCTGCACGCATGTGAACGAAATGCTCAATTGGCTTCCGTCTGCAGCATTCCAAACGCTTGCAGGCGAGCGCGAAGATTTTGACCCCAACAGCGCGCAAAAGCCGTTTCAGCTCGATCGCTGCCATGCCCTTGATACCCAGGGCGAGGCGGTTAGAAAGTTTTATCCCAAGTGGCATGCATCAGCGCATATTAAAAGTGCGCTGATACCTGCGGCGCAATAACGCACCAAACTTAACGTAATGATGAGGACTGGATCGTGAAAATACACGAATACCAAGGTAAAGAAATTCTGCGTAAATACGGCGTACCTACGCCGCACGGCATTGCCTGTTTTTCTGTCGAAGAGGCGGTGCGGGCAGCGCAAGATTTAGGCGGAAGCGTCTGGGTCGTCAAAGCGCAGATTCATGCTGGTGGGCGGGGCAAGGGTGGCGGCGTAAAAGTGGCTAAGACCATGGAAGAAGTGCGCACCTACGCGGGCCAGATTTTGGGCATGCAGCTCAAGACCATTCAGACCGGCCCCGCGGGTCAAAAAGTGCGCCGCCTCCTGATCGAGGAGGGCGCCGATATTAAGCAAGAGCTCTATATCGGTATGGTTGTTGATCGCGCAACGCAGCGTATCTGCCTCATGGCCTCCAGCGAAGGCGGGATGGACATCGAGGAAGTCGCGCATTCGCATCCTGAAAAAATTCATAAAGTATTCATCGATCCGGTGCTTGGCTTGCGCGATAGCGAGGCGGATGATGTTTGCCGCAAGATCGGCGTGCCAGAAGGCTCGATTCTGCAAGGGCGAAATGTTTTGCAAGGGCTCTATAAAGCCTTTGATGAAACTGATGCGTCCTTAGCTGAAATTAACCCGATGATCGTCGGCAGCGATGGCCGTGTCGTCGCGCTCGATGCCAAGTTTAATTTCGATTCCAATGCCTTGTTTCGTCACCCCGAGATCGTTGCGTTTCGCGATCTAGATGAAGAAGACCCCGCGGAAGTTGAAGCGAGCAAGCATGATCTGGCCTACATTTCACTCGATGGCAATATTGGCTGCTTAGTCAACGGCGCAGGCTTGGCCATGGCAACGATGGATACCATCAAGCTCTATGGCGGCTCACCTGCTAATTTCCTTGATGTGGGCGGCGGTGCGACGACAGAAAAAGTCACCGAAGCCTTCAAAATCATGCTGCGCAACCCGAATCTAAAAGCCATCATGGTGAATATTTTCGGTGGCATCATGAAGTGCGACACCATCGCCAACGGCGTGGTTAGCGCTGCGAAAGAAGTGAAATTAAAAGTGCCGTTGATCGTGCGCATGAAAGGCACTAACGAAGAGCTCGGCAAGCAAATTTTGCGCGATTCTGGCTTGCCAATCATTAGCGCCGACAACATGGGCGATGCCGCTGAGAAAGCCGTGCAAGCGGCTAAAGATTACGACCTTGAGCGCGAAGCCACCCAGCGCGCAGTGCAAGTCGAAGCCGAATCGACACCGCGCGCGCGCAAGGCGCGTACCTCATCTAACGTGATCGCGGCCGACGCTGAGACACCAAAGCCTGGCGACGAATGGTATGAGCCGCGCTTTGACCCCAATCAAGCAAAGCCCGCACCGCGTGCCATCTGGCCGTATATCGCAGGCTTGGCCGCTACGCTTGGCTTGGGCGCATGGGCCGTCAAACATTTCGTGTTCGGCGATGACCCTGCGCCAACCGTGCGTACCCAAAACGTGCAGCCCATCAAAGGCGCGCGCCCCGCTGATGCCTCGATGGGCGCACTGTCGTTGGGCAACTGGAGTGTGGGTAGCGATGGTGTCATCGCGACGATTGCGGGTGTTTTTAGAGATACCAAAACGCGCGATGTTGCCGTCGAGGCGCTGCGCAAATCGTTTGGCGCTGATAAAGTTGTTGATCGCTCGAGCATTGATTTTGGCTCCACCCTGATCGAGTTTGACGATGCCAAATGGGATGAAATTACCCGCTGGGTACGCGCCCATCCGGGCATGACGCTCACCGCTGCTGGGCTCGGCGTGCGCGCAGAGGGCGAAGCGCCTTCTGCAATCACCCAGGCCGATGTGCTCTCAAAAGCCCGTGCGTTGTTTCCGGGTGTCGACGTTCGTGATCTGACCCATCTGGTGGGGCAGCCTGCGCCGTCCCAAGCTGTCGTCGCGGGCACTGCCGCCGCAGCCGCTGGCTCGATCGCTGCTGCGGCGGGCGCAATTGTTGCAACGCCAACGCAGGCACCGGTAAAGGTTGCTGAAGTCGTGAAGCCCACGCCCGCGCCTGTGGCTGCGCCAGCGCCTACTGCGGCACCAACGCCAGTACCAACGCCAGTACCAACGCCTAAGCCGACGGCAGCACCGACGCCAGCACCTACGCCTGCTCCGGTAAAAGTCGTTGAGGCTGCAAAAGTAGAGCCTAAACCGGTCGTTGCTGCAAAAGCGGCCGCGCCAGTGGTCGCCGCAAAATCCGTCGCAGAAAAGCCAGCAGTTGCGATGAAGTCGGGTAAAAAAGCACGTCGTCTGGAAGTGCTTTTCAGCATGAGTTCTACGCAGATTCGCCCCGGCAATACCGGCGGGCTTGATCGCTTCGCCGAAAACCTGAAAAGCTCGGGCGCACGCGGTGAAATCAGCGGCCATACCGATAATCGCGGTAACGCCGAATCAAACTTAGCCTTGAGCCAAGGCCGCGCGGAATCGGTCGTGAAATATCTGGTCGCCCGTGGCGTACCTGCGGCGCAGATTTCGGCTAAAGGCTATGGCCAGACACGGCCAATTTCTGAAAACGACAGCGTGATGGCGCGGCAGAAAAATCGCCGCATCGATTTCACCGAGCAATAACTGAGAATAAGCGAGCGCGTGATCCTATGAGCATCCTAATCGATCAAAACACGAAAGTCATCACCCAAGGCATCACCGGCAAGACGGGGCAGTTTCATACCCGCATGTGCCGCGAGTATGCGAACGGTCGTAACTGCTTTGTTGCAGGCGTCAACCCCAAAAAAGCGGGGGAAGATTTCGAAGGCATTCCCATTTACGGTAGCGTAAAAGAAGCCAAAGCGGCCACCGGCGCTACGGTATCGGTGATTTACGTGCCGCCCATGGGCGCGGCGGCCGCGATTGACGAAGCCGTTGATGCGGAATTAGATTTGGTGATTTGCATCACCGAAGGCATCCCCGTGCGGGATATGATTCGCACCAAATTTCGCATGCAAGGCAAAAAAACGCTGCTGCTCGGCCCCAATTGTCCGGGCCTCATTACGCCCGATCAAATCAAAATCGGCATCATGCCGGGGCACATTCACAAGCCGGGGCGGATCGGCGTTGTTTCCCGCTCGGGCACCTTAACTTATGAAGCGGTCGCCCAGCTCACCGAAATTGGGCTTGGCCAATCGTCGGCGGTGGGTATTGGCGGTGATCCTGTTAATGGCCTGAAACACGTCGATATTTTGCGCATGTTTAATGATGATCCGGGCACTGATGCCGTGATTATGATTGGCGAAATCGGCGGTGGCGATGAAGAAGTCGCCGCCCAGTGGGCCAAGCAGCATATGCGTAAGCCAGTGGTTGGTTTTATCGCGGGCGTTACCGCGCCAGAAGGCAAGCGCATGGGTCATGCTGGTGCAATCGTCTCTGGTGGCAAAGGCACTGCAGATGAGAAGCTCGCCGCGATGGAGGCTGCAGGTATCAAAACCACGCGCAACCCCTCAGAGCTGGCAAAGCTGCTCAAAAGCGTGCTGTAAATAGCGTGCGATTCGCATCACCTGCCCCGCGCTTTAGCGGGCGGCAGAGCAAGCATTTGATCGACAAACTATCGTAATACCTGCGGCGCAGATTGAGGTGGTTTTATGCATCAAACCTTGCCCCTTTAAGACATGGAGAAGATAAAAAATGGAATTTCTCACTAGCGGCCCGCTCTGGGGCGCACTCGGCGCGATCATTGTGGCTAATATTTTGCTCTCAGGGGACAACGCGGTTGTGATCGCTATGGCCGCGCGGCAATTGCCGCAAGACCAACAAAAAAAGGCAGTGTTTTGGGGCTCGGCGGCAGCAATCGTCATGCGCGTGGTGCTCACCATTGTAGCGGTGCAGCTTTTGCAATTCCCATACCTCAAAATTATTGGCGCCATTTTGTTGATCTGGATCGGCGTGCAGCTGCTCACGTCAGGCGGCGAAGATGACGGTCATGTGAAATCCCATGGCAGCATGAGTGCTGCGATCCGCACCATCCTGATCGCTGATTTGGTCATGAGCCTCGATAATGTGATCGCCGTGGCGGGCGCGGCAGATAAAGCGCCAGAGCAATATCGATTGCCGCTGCTCATCTTTGGCCTCGCGCTTTCAATTCCGCTCATTATCGTTGGCAGCACTTTGCTCATGAAAGTGATGGATAAATATCCGATGATCATCACCGGCGGTGCAGCCTTGCTCGGGTTTTTAGCCGGCGGCATGTTTGCCACTGATCCCGCGATCGCGAAATGGGTTGCCGCCAATATCCCTAATGCCGAGCTCTACCTCGGCAGCTTTTGCGCAGTGCTCGTGGTTGTCATTGGTGGTTGGCTCAAGAAGCGCGCTAAGGCAGTCACTCCAGATTTGGGTTAAGGCTTGCCCAGCACGATTTTGGTTTAAATCACTAAAAAGCATTAAAACTGCGCCGCAGGCATGGCTACCTGCGGCGCAGTTTTTTGTGCTGCGGGAGCGCTGCGACGCGCGTCGCCCGAAAGTTGAATTTCACGCCATAAATAGGCGTTATTCGCAATCGACATGGCCAATTCTGGCCTAAAACTGCCGATTTGCGCGCCACTGAAGTGCGACGGGGTGACGCAAAATGGCAGTTGCATACCGAAAATGGGTCGTTTTTGGCCGTTTATCCTGATTTGGAGGGCTGGCACGGTCGCTGCTATAGGTAGTTCATTGAAAGATTTGTTTTAACTTGTTTTTACTTAAATCGTTTTACCAACTCAAGGAATTAAAAAATGAACGCATCAAAAGCAATGGTTGCACGGGCTCAACGGGGTTTTACGCTGATCGAATTGATGATCGTAGTC
>JANPBT010000036.1:0-9942 GCA_031430575.1 Betaproteobacteria bacterium
TGATCAAGCCAGAGCCGAGGTGTTTAAGTGGATTGAGCTCTACTACAACCGCGAGCGACTACACTCCGCTTTGAACTACCGCTCGCCTGAGCAGTTCGAGAACCAACTAACTTAGTGTCCGTGAATCCGGGGCAGGATCAGCTTTTCAGGCACATTGCTTAAGCGCGCGTAGCGTTGCAACCGCGGTATCGACTTCGTAACGTTGTCTTTAAAAGACCACACTAATGCTCACCATCCGCCCAGCACAGATCGAAGATCTTCCTGAGATACTCTTGATTTACTCACACCATGTGGTGCACGGCAGCGCATCGTTTGAAGTCGCGCCGCCATCGCTTGCTGAAATGCGCGCGCGCTTCGATGCGATTCGCTCAGCCGGCTACCCGTATATCGTTGCGGTGCAGGGTGGGCGCGTCGCTGGCTACGCCTACGCTAGCGCCTACCGTGCCCGCTACGCCTATCGATTCACGGTGGAAGACTCAATCTACATCGCGCACGATCAAATCGGCGGTGGGATCGGGCGCGCGCTCATAGAAGCCCTCATTGCGCGGTGCGAAACCCAAGGCTACCGGCAGATGATTGCCGTGATTGGTGATAGCGCTAACGCAGCTTCAATTGCGCTGCATGCGCGACTCGGCTTTCGTTTTGCGGGCGTATTGCCTGCTGTGGGCTATAAACACGAGCGCTGGATTGATAGCGTGCTCATGGCGCGGGCTTTGGGCGGCGGGGATCAATCTGCACCGCAAGAAATAATAACGGAGTAGTTCATGCGATACGTTCTCAAAAAACACTGCGGATGCGTCATTGCGCTTTCGATTGCGACTGCATTAATCGGCTGCAGCCAGTCTGATCTCGGGCAAGGCGGATCCGTCGTGCAAGGCTCTTCAGGCCCGGCGGGCGCAGCCAATGCTGCGCAAGAGCTCACGCGCTGCGAGAGCCCAATAGCGACTGTCGCGTTGGCTGAAAGCCCGTACGGCTACAGCGTGTTGTCTTCATACCAATTGCCAGCATCGCCGCTGCCGTTGGTGCGGCTCATCATGCAACAGTCAAATTGCTTTCGGGTGGTTGACCGCTCGGCGGGATTACGCGGTGCGGTGCAAGAGCAAGAGCTCAAAGCCCAAGGCATTTTGAAAGAAAGCACTGTAGTTAAAAAAGGTGAAGGTATCGGCGCGCGGCTCACGCTTACGCCATCGCTGACCTTTTCAGAAAATAACGCGGGTCAAGGCTGGGCTGGGATTTTGCAGATGATTCCGGGGCTACGTGAGTTTGCAGGCTTAGCTGCCAACGTGAAATTCAAAGAAGCGCAAGTCGTGCTTTTACTGGTCGATAACGAGACCACCGAGCAGCGCGCCGCAGCCACGGGCAGTGCCCGCGCGACAGATTTAGGTTTGGGTGGTTTCACGCTCGGCAAAATCGCAGGCGGTGGCTTGGGTTGGAGCAATACCAACGAAGGTAAAGTCATCGCGGCGGCATTTTTAGATGCCCACAATAAGCTCGTCACGCAAGCCCGCGCGATGCCGATCACGCAGCGCTAATCTCGCAAATGTGCGCACGACCTGTGGCGCAGATTTAGCTGGTTTTGGTCTTCAAAAAAGCCAAAACGGCGTAAATCTGCGCCGCAGGTATTGATGATTTATGCCGCGCTGGGTGGGCGCTTTAGGCGATACCACGCTGCATAAATCGCGGGCACGGCCAAAATAGTGAGCACGGTCGCGACGATCAATCCAGCCATAATCGCCACCGCCATCGGCCCCCAAAGCACGCTGCGGGTCAGCGGAATCATCGCGAGCACCGCCGCCGCCGCCGTCAAGCAAATCGGGCGGAAGCGATGGACCGCAGCCTCACGCGCTGCAATCCAGGGATGCACGCCCTTGCGTAGATCTTGCTGAATTTGATCTACCAAGATGATCGTATTGCGCATGATGATGCCCATCAAAGCGATCACGCCCAAGATCGCGACGAAACCAAACGGAAGGTTGAATGCCAGCAAGCCGATCGCGACGCCAACCAAGCCAAAGGGTGCGGTGATGAGCACTAACGCCGTGAGCGAAAAGCTCTGCAATTGCAGCATCAATAAGAGTAGCCAGGCAAAAATCATAAGTGGTACGCCTTCACTGAGCGAGCTTTGCGCGGCGCGGTTTTCTTCCGCCGCGCCGCCCAGATCGAGCCGAAACCCCGGCGGCAATTTTTCGCGAATATCGACAAGTTTTTGATCGATCGCAGCGCCAACATCAGGCGCTTGCACGCCATCGATCAAATCGGCTCTTGCAATGAGCGTGGGCATGCGGGAGTAGCGACGAATAATGGGCTCTTCCATCACTTGCGTGATGCGCGCGACTTGTGCGAGTGGAATGGATTTGCCGGACGCTGTGGGCACTTGTAAGTCTTGGACTTGCGCAAGTGCCAAGCGTTCGTTTTGAGGCGCGCGCAAGATGATATCCATCGTGCGGTCTGCCTCGCGCATTTGCCCAATCGTCGCCCCGGTGAGCGCGCCTGCGAGGGTTCGCGAGATCTGCGCAGAGGTCGTACCCAATGCGCGGGCTTTATTTTGATCCACCTCCACGCGCACTGCGAGCGTTTGATCGCCCCAATCGGTGCTGACATCTCGCGTTGACGGATGGGTACGGATCACCGCAGTTACCTGATCGCCAATTGCCTTGAGCGTCGCAACGTCTGCGCCGCTAATACGAAATTGAATCGGATAAGTCACCGGTGGCCCAAGGGGTGTGCGCAAAACGCGCGTGCGCACACCTGGAAACTGGGTATCGAAGGCGGTGCGCAGCGTCGCCATCAAACGATCCCGAGACGCGACATCTTTGGTCAAAATCACAGAGTGAGAAAAATTTGGACGCAAGATCTCTTGATTCATCGAAAGATAAAAACGGGGCGACGAATTGCCGATGTAGCTGACGAAGGTTTCTGCATCGGCATTGTTTTTCAAAATCGATTCAAGCTTGGCCACTTGCGCTTGCGTGGCCTGAAAGCTTGCCCCCTCGGGAAGCCACATTTCAACCATAATTTCGGTGCGGTCCGAGGTTGGAAAAAATTGCTTTGCCGTCATGCCCATACCCAAGATTCCGAGCACAAGCCCTACGATCGTAATCGCAATCGTAATCCATCGGCGACGGATGCAGAGATCGATCAACGCCCGTAGCCGCACATAAAACTTGGATTCAAACAAATCGTGGTGGGCTGCGTCGCCCGTTGATTTCGGCGATTTCAGCAACCAGTATCCAAAAAGTGGCGTTGCCGTAATCGCGACAACCCATGAGATCACGAGCGCTAAAGCGGTCACGTTAAAAATATCGGCGGTGTATTCGCCCGTCGCACTTTTTGCCAACACAATCGGGAAAAAGCCGGTCACGGTAACTAAGGTGCCCGTGAGCATCGGCCATGCGGTGCTCGTATACGCAAAAGTAGCTGCGGCAAATTTATCAAAGCCTTCTTCGACTTTTCGAGCCATCATTTCAACGGCAATCATGGCGTCGTCCACAAGCAAACCGAGCGCGATGATAAGGGCGCCCGTTGAGATTCGGTGCAAATCAATATTGAGCCATTTCATGGCTAAAAAGACACCGAAGAGCACCAGCGGAATCGTCAGCGCGACGACCAAACCTGCGCGCAAACCCAGACTCAAAAAACTGACCGCGAGCACAATCGCAACCGCTTCCAGAAGCGCACGCATAAACGTGCCGACGGCTTCTTTGACCACTTTCGGTTGATCGCTGACCTGATGAAACTCGATGCCCACGGGCAGATCACGCTTGACGCGCTGCATTGCGTTGTCTAAGTTTTGACCCAGTTGAATCACATCGCCTTCACGCTTCATCGAAACCGCAAGCCCGATTGCCGGTTGCCCGCCAAAGCGCATGGTGATTTGCGGGGGATCAATCGTGCCGCGCGAGATCGTTGCGATATCTTTGAGCAAAAAACTACGACCATTCGCCGAGAGGCGTAAATTTTCAAGCGATTTTTTAGCGTTAATCTCGCCACTCACGCGCGTTGGCACGGTGAGCGTGGTCGTTTGGAATGCGCCACTGGGCACAATCGCGATTTGCCCTTGCAATTGCTGCGCGATAGCGGTGGGATCAAGCCCCAGCAGGGCCAATTTTTGGTTGGAGAGCTCGACAAACATCCGATCGTCTTGCACCCCGACGAGCTCGATTTTGTTGACATCTTTAACGGAAATTAACTGTTGACGCACGCCCTCGACGGCATCGCGCAGCTCGGTCAGGTTATAGCCGTCGCCGGTAAAAGCCCAGATCGACCCAAAGACGTCACCAAATTCGTCGTTATAAAACGGACCAATCATTTCCGCTGGAAAGGTATTACGCGCATCCCCCAACTTTTTGCGCACTTGATACCAAACGTCGGTGACATCGCGCTTGCGCATACTGTCGACGAGCTCTACGATAACTTGCGCCTCGCCAGGCTTTGAAAAACTGATCGTGCGCTTGAGCCCGGGCAGCTCTTGTAGCCGACGCTCGATCTTGTCGGTGACGAATTGATCGACTTGGCTGGTGGTCGCCCCGGGCCATGCGGCACGCACGACCATGACGCGAAACGTGAAATCTGGATCTTCACGTTGACCGAGCTTGAAGAATGCAAATATGCCCGCGATCGCGATGGCGAGAATAAAAAACAGTGTGAGTTGCTTGTGTTTAAGCGCAGCGGCGGACAGATTCCCGCGCAGGCTCTCGGTATCGGCACGCATCATTTTTGAACGCTTTGCGGTGCGGGCGCGGTTGATACCTGCGGCGCAGATTGGGGCATTTCGGAGCTCGTTGCCGCATCGAGAACGCGTACGCGTTGGCCCGCAATGAGTAGATTTGCTCCCGCGGTAACCACGCGCTGCCCCGGCGCGATCCCCGACTGAATAATGATGCCATCTTGTGCGAGCGCCCCAATCGTTACCGCAACGGGCTGCACCGTTTGCGAGGTTGGGTCAACGATCCAGACCCGTGGTTTGCCGTCGCGCGTATTCACTGCTGTCAGCGGCACAACCATCCCGGGAGCGATACCGATTTCAGCGCGCACGTTTGCAGTCATCCCAAGTTTGATGCGATCTTCTGGATCGCTTAACGCGAAGCGGGCAGTGTAGGTGCGCGAGAGCGGGTCTGCAGCGGGGGAGAGCTCGCGAAGCTTGAGCGCATACGGCGTATCGCCGATGGCATCGACAACCGCGACATAAGATTTTGATGCGCGCACGGCCGCGAGCGTGCGCTCGGGTACGTTCACCACAATTTCTTTTTCACCCAGTTGAGCGATCCTGACAACGCTTTGCCCTGCCGCCAGCACGCTGCTGACTTCGGCATCGACGGCGATCACTACACCCGCCCGATCTGCGCGCAGCGACTGAAAGGCAAGCGCGTTTCGGGCATTTGCGAGACCCGCCATGGCGGCCCGCTCCTGGGCAGCAGCGGCTTCAGCGCCGATGGATTGCCGCTCAAGCCCAGCGGCGCTAATAAAACCTTTATCGCGCAATGCTTGCTGGCGCGCAAGCTCGGACGATTGCAAGCGGGTATTGGCGCGTGCGGCATCGACTTGCGCCGTTTGCGCGTTGATCTGGGGCATCGCGTCTTGGGAATCGAGCGTGGCGAGCAGTTGCCCCGCTTTAACAACATCGCCGACGTCTACGCTGCGCGTTGCTAATTTGCCGCCCACGCGAAAACCAAGGCGTTGCTCATGGCGGGCGCGCACGTCACCGGGTAAATAAATCACCTCGGCTTGATTGCTCACGCTGGCGACCGTGGAGCGCACCGGGCGCACCGGCTCTTCCGGCTTTTGGCTGATGGCTGCGGCAGGATCGATCTTTTTGCCGCAGCCGGTAATGGCAACAGCGGCCAAAAGCACGCATAAAAAGTAATGCTTTGCGGTAAATGGTGAGATGACGTGCATGTGATTCCTAAGGTGAGATCGGGCGATGCATGGCAGCGTGCAACTGCCCATCCCAGAGTGCGAGAAGTCCTTTTTCGACTTCGGTGGAAAATTCCGCGCGAAGGACGTCGGAGATGGAATCGTCGTTGGCGAGGCAGGCGAGCGACTCGGGCTTTAGTAATTGCCAGAGGCCAATGATCAGGGCGTAGCTTAATCGCAATAGACTAATAGCGTGTGCGTTGTCGAGTTGCGAGAAATGTTTAGGCAGCGTTTCTGCTGCGCGTGAAAACCAAACGGCGACCCGTTGCCGATGGGCTTGGATCAACGGCAGTGGCATCGAACGCTCCATCGCCCCGTAGCAAACGCTTGCGCACGGCAGGTAGGTTGGGTGAACAACGATGTGTTCCCGCGCAATTTGCATGATGTCGGTCAAACTTGCCCGCGCGTCCATCTCAACGCGCGCGATGAGTGCGCCAAAAAATGCTTCAACGTGACGCTCATGCAAGGCCAGTAGCAGCGCCTCTTTGCTTTCAAAGTAGAGGTAAACCGTACCTTTGGCCACGCCAGCGGCGGTCGCCACGTCTGCCATATGCCCCAAGCGTTCCGGCTCGGTGCGCATGAGCGCTTCCGCTGCGTCCAAAATCGCGGTGCGGCGCGTGGCCTTTTCATCAGAGCTAGTCGCTCGGGTGCGCGACGATTCGACTGCGTTCATGTAAATGACTTTTGGTCAGTTTCGTGAATATTAACTGACTTAGAGTCATTTTGCAAATCAAATCGGACGTGATTTCATCGCAACGCGAGTCAATATGTGATGAAAAAAAAGCCTCGCGCCTGATGCAGCCGGTAGACCATGCCCGAGGTCGGCAGCAACAACATACGCATGGTTTCTGCCAGAGATGATTCTGTGGCCTCGCGGATTAAGTGCGGGTCTGGCGCGTGATCGCCAAAATCAAATTAAGGCAATTCGCTTGGTAATCGTGGCCGCAGGTATTCATTTTCGAAGAATACCTGCGGCGCAGATTTGGCTGTTTTTAAGCATTTTTCCTATGAAATTGACTCAATCCGTCGCGATTGCTCATAGGCTTTGCCGAAGCGGTTATTCAATAAATCAGGCAGCGCAACTTCTTCTTGGCGCACGAATCCTTGCGTCGGCAATTTGCCTTCGCGGAATAAATCGACCGCGGCACAAATGCCCGCTGCGGTGGTGATTTGAATTGCAGAGAGCGCACTTTCACCGCTTGCCGCGCGCTGCGCAAAGACTTTCCGGGCAAAAACTTCTTGCACGTAAGCGCCATTTTTCATGCCAGACACGGTAATGAACACGAGCACGACATCTTGCATGGTGGTCGGCACCGATTTGCGCAAAATTGCTTTCAGTGCTTCTTGATCGTTGGCCAATCGTAAATCGGAAAGAAGAAACTGCATGAGCTCGCGGTGACCGGGGTAGCGTACGCTTTTGTAATCCAAGCTGCGCACTTTGCCCGCGAGGGTGTCGCACAACGTGCCCAAACCGCCAGAAGTGTTGAACGCTTCATACTCAACGCCATCGAGCGAAAAATGCTCCAAGCCTTCGAGCGGTAGCAGGGAGGTCATCGCGCCACCATGGATCGCTTCGCAGGGGTGACAATACTCATTGATCAGGCCATCAACGCTCCAGGTCAGGTTGTATTTCAAGGCATTGGTCGGGAACGCTGGCAATGCGCCGACGCGCATTTTGACCTCATCTAACGAGTCAAATTGCTTGGCTAAATGGTAGGCCGCGATGCCAATGAACCCTGGCGCCAGCCCGCATTGGGGCATAAAAGCGGTTTGTGCGCCTTGCGCCAGTGCCATGATTTTTTTAGTCGCGGTCACGTCTTCGGTAAGATCAAAGTAGTGGCAACGCGCGGCTTTGGCAGCCGTTGCCACCGTTACTGCGAGGTGATAGGGCAGGGCGTTGACCACGGCATCGTGACCTTGCAAAAGCGAGGCTAAGGTCGATGCGTCTGCGGTTTCAAATTGCACGGTTTTGATTTTGAGCGCTGCGAGCTTTTCGAGCGCGGTAGCTGATTGATCAGCTACGGTCACAACGTAATCTCCCGATTGCGCGAGCAGATGGGCGATGGTGTGGCCAATATGGCCTGCACCCAAGAGTATTATTTTCATGGCGTTTTCGTTTGCAAAGGGTTAACAATATGTTGTTTATTTTAATAATCGTTGCATACGAAATATAGTGACAAATAGGAGTAAAGTTTGTTTAAAAAATACAATATGTAGCGTAATAAAGTTTAATTTGCATATTAAGAGGCGTTTTGGAATGAATAAGGCAAAAAAAGCGATACTCCCCGCGCTTCCGCTTGCGGCGGGAGTATCAGCGCAAGCGCCCGTTAGCGATAACGGGCTTGTGACGCGAGATGCGATTGATCGGGCATTGCTTGCGCATTTGCAGGCAAACGCGCGCGAAAGCGTCACTATGCTGGCCAAGAAATGTGGCGTCGCGCGCACAACGGTGCTCGCACGAATCGAGCGCATGGAAAAGTCTGGCCTCATTACCGGCTATAGCGTTCGGCTCAACGCACAAGCGATGGAGCGTAGCTTGCAGTCATATGTCGGAATTTCAGTCGCGCCGCGTGCCGGGCGCGATGTGGTCAAGCGTTTGGGTGCAATGCCAGAGATCAAATTGCTCTGTAGCGTGAGCGGTGAATTTGATTATGTCGCGTGGATTCGCGCAGATTCCGCCAACGTACTGGATGGCTTACTCGATGAGATCGGGGAGATGGACGGGGTGATCAAAACGACGACATCGATCGTATTGGCGGAGCGCATCAACCGAGGCTAATTTATGCGCATACCTGCGGCGCAGTTTTGCCATATTTTTAGCGCATTTGCGTTTGATTTCTATCGCAATCCCGCGATGTAGCGACGCATCACCGCATCGCGCTCCGCAGAAAATGCGAAGCCAGCAGGCTCGGCGCGTGCGCTGTCTTCATCATCACTTTTAAACTCCTCGACTTCGGGAAGTCGGCGAACAGGCGCCGCAGTGAGCGCCCCCGTTGCGTCCGCTTTGGTTAGACCAAATGACACCCCAAGGACGTACGCTGATTCCTGCACACTGGGATCGGGGTGGTCGACTGCTTGTACAAGAAGCGTATTTAAGTATTCGCTATCAAACGAAGCCCGCGGCACATCCATCTCTACGCCGATGTTTCGCAGCGCCGCGCGCACGCGCGAGAAGTGAATGACTTGCTCACTGGTCATAACGTAGATTGAGGTGGGTGCACGGTTTCGCCGTGGGAGACGATATCAAGCCCAGCGTCTTCTTCATCGTAGTTGACCCGCAGTCGGCCGAGCCATTTAAGCAGCGAGGCGATCAGCAGCACAATAAAAAATGCATAAAGCCCGACGGCAATGGCGGCCGCGAATTGAATCATGGCCACTGCAGGCGTCGCGCCCACGATAAGGCCTGTCATCACCAGACCAATCGTCGCCGGAATCGCGTGAATCCCAAAAATATCGAGGGAGTCGTCGCGCGTGTGAAAACGGCGCAAGGTCACGGCGCCGAAATAGCCGGCACCGCCGCCAAAAAAGCCGAATAAAACTGCGGCAAATGGTGAGATCCATCCCGCGGCCGCGGAGCACGCGATTGCGCCTGAGAGCGCGCCAGAGACCATCCCAAGCGTAGAAGTAATTCCTCGATTGATCGACTCAATGACTGACCACATAAAAAGCCCGCCTGCCGCCGCGACCATCGTATTGACCGCGCCGGATCCGGGCGATTCCCGCACCACCGCGCCTGATTCATTGAAACCAATCCAGCCGACCAACATGATGAGTGCCCCGAAGACCGCCAAGCCAAGGTGATAGGGCGGCATCGGTACACGCCCGTAACTGTGGCGATTGCCCGTTACGATGGCTAAGGCCAGTGCGCCCGCGCCGGTGGCGACATGCATGAGCGCTCCCGCCCAATCCATCACACCCTCAATGGCCATCAAGCCGGTCGGACGCCAGATCCAGTACACCAACGGCAATAAAACGAGCCCAGCCCACGCGGCGCTGATCATGACGACCGCAGACAAACGAAGCCTTTCC
>JANPBT010000037.1:0-220920 GCA_031430575.1 Betaproteobacteria bacterium
CTACCAAACGTTCAACAGCCTGAACCTAATTTGGCGCAGTTAACAAACCATGATTTGACAAAAAAATTAAAGAAAAAAATACACTTTACAAAATCTGGTACGAAAATTACGAAAGAATACGATCACCTCGGTCGAATTGCCGCAATTTCAATTAACCGGAAGACGGTGCTTGCGTTTTATGCGACTCCTGAAGATCGAAATCCTAGCGGGCATACGGTAATTGATAACGATGATCGAAGCCCAGAGCGGGGGAAATATTCTAGAGATGATCAGGCTAAACTTTACGAGGATCAAGAGGTAGATCCCGAACTGTACAGCTCAGAATTTTGGGCAGCTATTTGGGAATGGGAAATGGAGAACGAGATGTGGGGCTTCTGGGCGCCAAGCCCCCCGCCGACTCCAACACCCCCTCCTCCTCCTCCGTGTAGCAAAGACGATTGCCAAACTGCATGCGCTGGGATAGCGGGTTTACAAGCGGTCGAGTGCACACTCATAGGTGCGCTCTATTCCCTAGCGTTCACGCCAGGGGTCGGCTTAGGAGTAGGCGTGGCGTGTTCGGTCGGAATAATTCCTGCAGGAATGGCATGCCTTAATCAATGCAATCGTTTTTGCAGATAGCCTGAGAGGATACGAAAATGAAGCTCGATTACCTTAACGCGATTAAAGTGATTTTGATCTTGTTGCCTTTTTTTGCGTTCGTTACAAACGGGTTTTGGATGCCAACAAAAATTTCCCGAATGCTCGTAACGCTTGCTATCGGCGGATTACTCTGGTTAGCCATTTACCTAACTGTTGATTCAATTTTTGATGCAATGTTGTTGTTTGGTCTTTGGACTTCAGTATTTATTAGCGGTCTGATGCCTGAGCTAAACCGAGTATTTCGGGAGCGCCGATCTAAGCGCTCAGGTCTTCGAAGTTAAGCGACAGTACGCAAAGCCACGGATGGGTACTTATGCTTGCGGCGCAGTTTTGAGCCAATATCATTCAAAACTGCGTCGCAGGTATTTCTGAGATTAGAGAAAGATTACGCCGCTAATCGCGCTTCCCACTGCGCCTTGGTCTGCGTCAGTTGTGCTGGCAATCGCGTTTTCAATTGCTCAAACAATTGCGTGTGTAGCGCCAACTCCACGCCCCACAATTTCGCATCCACCGAAGTAATCCCTGCGTATTGTGCGGCGGTGAAGCCCGAGCCCGTCCAGTTCAAATCTTCGTAACGGGGCGTTACGCCGAGCGCGTGTTCGAGCCCGGTTTTCTTGCCTTCAACGCGCTCTAACATCCAGGCTAACACGCGCATGTTGTCGCCAAAACCGGGCCAGATGAATTTGCCGTTTTCGTCGGTGCGAAACCAATTGACCGTGAAAATTTTAGGCAGTGTTGCGCCCGCGGCGGTGAGTTTTTCGCCCAGCGCGAGCCAGTGCCCAATATAGTCACTCATGTTGTAACCGCAAAACGGCAACATCGCGAATGGATCGCGGCGCACGATGCCTTGCGCGCCCGCTTGCGCTGCGGTCGTCTCGCTGCCCATCGTGGCCGCCATATAAACGCCTTCGACCCAATCGCGGGCTTGCGTTACGAGCGGAACGGTGGTGGAGCGGCGGCCGCCAAAAATGAAGGCATCAATGGCGACGCCTTTCGGGTCGTCCCATGCGCTATCAAGCGCTGGGTTGTTGGTTGCAGAGACTGTGAAGCGCGCGTTTGGGTGCGCGGCTTTGCGGCCGTTTTTCCCGTCTGCGGGTGTCCAGTCGTTTCCCTGCCAATCGATTAGATGGGCCGGCGGCTCTTTGGTCATGCCTTCCCACCACACATCGCCATCGTCGGTCAGTGCGACATTGGTGAAAATCGTATCGCGCACGAGTGATTCCATGCAGTTTGGGTTGCTCTCGAAGTTGGTGCCGGGCGCAACGCCGAAATAGCCCGCTTCCGGGTTGATCGCATAAAGCCTGCCATCGGCGCCGGGCTTGATCCAGGCGATGTCGTCGCCAATCGTGGTGACTTTCCAGCCCTCAAAACCTTTGGGCGGAATGAGCATGGCAAAGTTTGTTTTGCCGCATGCCGAAGGGAACGCCGCGGCGACGTGAAATTTTTTGCCTTGCGGGTTGGTCACGCCCAAAATGAGCATGTGTTCTGCGAGCCAGCCTTGCGCGCGACCCATCGTTGACGCGATGCGCAATGCGAAACATTTTTTACCCAGCAGCGCGTTACCACCGTAGCCCGAGCCGTAGCTCCAAATTTCTTGTGTGGCGGGAAAGTGCACGATGTATTTTGTCGCGTTGCAGGGCCACGTCGTGCCGGTGTCTGCGTCTTTTTCGCCCATCGAAAGCGGCTTTCCCACGCTATGCACGCACGGCACGAAATGGCCGGTTTCACCGAGCACGTCGTATACCGCTTTGCCCATGCGAGTCATCATGCGCATGTTGGCCAAGACGTACGGCGAATCAGAAAGCTCCACGCCAATGTGGGCAATCGGTGAGCCGAGTGGGCCCATTGAAAACGGCACCACGTAGAGCGTGCGACCTTTCATGCAGCCTGCGAACAATCCGTCAAGCGTGACCCGCATTTCAGCCGGTGCCATCCAATTGTTGGTCGGGCCTGCGTCATCTTTATTTTCCGAACAAATGAAGGTGCGGTCTTCAACGCGCGCAACATCGGTCGGATCGGAAAGTGCGAGATAGGAATTGGCGCGCTTGGCCTGATTCAATTTTTTCATCGTACCTGCGGCGCAGAGTTCGCTACAGATGCGGTCGTATTCTGCTTGCGAGCCGTCGGCCCAGTAAATGGCGTTCGGCTGCGTCTGGGCGGCGATGTCGCGCACCCAGCTCAAAAGTGTGAGGTGGCGAACGTGTGCTGGCGCGTTGACCGACGCCTGCAGCGTTGCGAGTGATTCCAGTTGATTCATTTTCTCAACAACCTTTTTATCGAAGTCTTGAATTCACTGCGCACCATCTTGGTGAGCTTCGCTTAAGGCTGGTAGCCAAGCGTGCAGCGAATAACGGGTGACGCAAAGTGGCCGATCGCCTGCGTCGCCAGCGCTCCCCGTGAAGCACCGGACGCTCATTATCCGCGCGTAAAAGGGGTTTGTGTATGCTTAATAGGCGATCTCTGATGCCAGAATCGCATAGCTAACTCATTGTTGCGACGCAACAATTTATTTCGGCGCAATGCAATCGATTGCATTGCGCTTTCGCCTCAACTTCGATTCGCAGTGCGCTCAAAAATGCGAACGTAGCATTCATGCGTGAATTGTGGCGGCGTGCGCGATGCGGTTACTCGCCACCTCGGGATGCCAATTTAAGCCCCAAAAAACGGCCATTCTGCGCCGCAGGTATTGACGCAAAATGAACGGCGCGTGGCGCTCAATAGCCGAAATTCAACACTTCGTGCGGCAGCGCTAAAAACAGCTTCATGATGTGCGGGTCAAACTGCTTACCAGAGTGAAATGTGAGCTCTGCGATGGCTTCGTCAAAGGATTGCGGGCGCTTATACGGGCGCGCTGACCTGATTACGTCGTACACGTCGCAGATTGAGACCAAGCGGGCGATCCGTGGGATTTCCGCTCCAATCAGCCCGCGGGGATAGCCGGTGCCATCCCAGCGCTCATGATGGTGCAGCGCGGCCGTTGCCGCCAGCGCCGCCACTGGGTGCTCGTCTTGACTGAGAATACCCGCACCGATCTCGGGATGACGGCGTACGATGGCCATCTCGGCGGCACTCAGGCGCCCGGGTTTGAGCAAAATTTGATGGCTAATGCCGACTTTGCCAATATCGTGCAATTCTGCTGCGTCTGCATATTGCTGGGCGGTGATCGCATCGATGCCCATCGCGCGGCTGAAGGCAAAGGCGAGCTTACCCACCCGCGCGCAATGATTACCCGTTTCATCGTCGATCAGCGAGGCCGCGCGCGCGAGCTGATGCAATGCAGGCAGCGGATGCGAGCGCGCGAGCTGCAGCATGCGCAAAAGGCGCGTATCTGCCGCGTGTGATTGGATGGCGTCTTCGAAATCGTTGTGATCAGGCACTACGCTCGCGCTGATGTCAGTCGTCTCGCGGGCAAAACTAGCCGTAGCCTTCGCGCCCGCGTGCATCAGCTGCGAGAGCTCGTCAATGAGCACGAGCGACTCCGCGTGATGGCCAAGAGCATCGCGGGCACTGATCATTGCCCGCAGGGCGGTATCGATGGAGAGCCCAGTCTTGCGCGCGAGCTGCAAGCCTTGCTCCAAGCGCGTGAGGCCAACGTCAACATGGCCGTTGACGACTTCGCAAAGCCCGAGCATTTGCATCTCTCGAATCTGGGATACAACGGCAAGCGGTTGCTCAAACCGGCGCCGGGTCAACATGCGCTCTAGTGCTTGGGCTTTTTGGCCTAATCGGATCATCGCTTCGCAAGAGATGATGTCAAGCCAAAGACTCGTCTCACCGCGATTTAATTCAGGATAATCTTGATCAGGGATCGCCTCCCACCCTTTTCCAGCGTAAGCGATCGCGCCTTCAAAATCGGATTTGAGCAGCGCGCAGTAGGCGAGATTGCCCCGGATTGTGCTTAAGATCCGCGGGTCATTGCTCTCTGGGCTTTTTAAGATCTCGGTCAAGCAGGCTTGCGCTTCGGAGAAAAACCCACCCGCTTGCAGTGCTGCGGCGTAATTTGCACGCGCACGGACGCGATCAAAATCACTCAAATCGGGCAACGTATCAGCGATTTTCTGCGCTTCGTGGCTCGCGTGTATCGCAGGAAAATAATGATTTGATCGATGAAGGACGATTCCGAGCCGCTGCAGCGCAACGCATAGTAGGCCACGAAAGGACGCATCTGAACGCAGCAACTCGCACGCTAACCCCATTTCTTTTACCGCTGCAATCGCGTTACCCGTATTCAGCAGCTCGCGTGCGTCTGCCATGAGTTGCGAGGCTTGCGCCTGCGTTGTGAGCTGAGATGAAATCATCAAATTAGGCGGAAAATTTAATTTCATTTGAATATCTAAACAACATTATTTTTGGGGTAACGCATCTGATATTACACTCAAAAAGTAGTTAAAAAACTGAAGTATTCATTTGAAGTATTGAATTGCCATGAAGTCTATGCTTTTATGATTATCAGATGTAAAGTTTTTCCGTAAAGTGAAGTCATTGGATTAAAACCCCTTCGCAATTCAACTTCAAATAATTCTTTTTCCTGGAGAAATTCAAAATGAATAACGCTACCGTGATCGCAGTTGCACAGAATACACAAGACCTCGCAGAACTGCAACAAGCGCATGCAGTTGCGCCAGCCGTATTGTTGAAAGATATTGAACTCGCACGCGTCGGTGGCGGCGACTGCCTCTACACTTGGTAGGCAATGCATCAGTGCGAACAAAAAGCCGCGTTGAACGCGGCTTTTTGTTGGGCAAAACAAACGAAAGCTTAGCTCCCGCACCCGCCGCCACCGCCGTCTCCACCACCGCCATCCCCACCGGAATCACTTCCGCCGCCATCGTCTTGGCTGCCGCCCCAAGCCGCGCCGCGTCCTTCACCGCCATCGCCGCAGTGACCAAAACAGACGCCCGCATCCGCAGCGGTTGATCCACTACTGTGCGCGCTCGCCGTTGAAGTGCGCAGCCGTTGTGCCTCCGCCTCGATTTCGATCATGGTGAGTTGAAACGGGAACTCGGCACTGACCGCGCCCGTAACCGCAAAAAGACTCGCGATGCCGCCCAACCGTGCGAGCGACGCTGGCGCAAGCTGCTCGAGATCAGCGCGCGCGGCTTGCGTAGCAAGATACGATCGGGCGCTGGCGGCGCGCTGGGCTTCACGCGTAGCCGATTGCGACGCCGGCGCGGGCACATGGTGCAGCATTTGCCCAAAAGCGCGCTCGCAAAAGCGCGCGTAGTCGGCGGTATTTAAGATAAATTCATGCCAGAGCGCATCGACGTCTTGCGACGGCATTGCCAGATGGGGCAGCGTATCGCCCTTGCGCGTATGCAGATGATGGGCATGGGCGACGAAGTAATTTTTGAGGCCGCGCCGCGCGTCTGGCAGCGCGGTATCGTCAAGAAAGCGTTGCGCCCGTTCGATCACGTGCAGTGGAAACGAGTAAGTCGCGATATAGTGAGCCGCTTCAATGAAGCGGGCTTGGCGCTTTGATTTGCTGCGAGTGCTGATGAACGATTTAAACATAGCCTTATTCCTTTCTTGTTATTGTTAAGGGTCTTTTTGATTTGTTGATAGTTTAGAAAATTCCGCTCGATTTGATTTACCTGCGGCGCAGTTTTTATGAAAGTGTTGTATGCACGCCATTTTATTTTCGAATTCTAAAAACCCGGACGACGCTTATTTAGCGCATACGCATCTCACGCTAAAAAAAACGCTAAAGCGCGGGGCACGCGTGGCGTTTGTGCCCTTCGCAGGGACGAGCATCGGCTGGGATGAATATCTGCAGCGGGTGCGCGTTGCGCTGCAGCCGTTGAAGCTCGAAATCGAAAGCGTGGCCGACGCAAAAAAACCGTCAGCGCTCCTTGCCGATGCCGATGCCGTGATGGTCGGTGGCGGCAATACATTTCGGTTGCTTGCCGAAATGCGTGCGCGCAAGTTATTAAGCCCAATAGCCCGCGCCGTCAATACCTGCGGCGCAGTTTTTATTGGCTGGAGTGCTGGCAGTAATCTCGCCAGCCCGACGATTTGCACCACCAACGATATGCCCATCGTTGATCCAAAAGGCTTCAAAGCGCTCGGGCTCATTCCATTTCAAATAAACCCGCATTACAACAACGCGCTACCGCCCGGTCATCAAGGCGAGACCCGCAATCAACGCATCGCGGAATTTTTAGCCTTGAATCCACGCCGCACGGTGATCGGCTTACCCGAAGGCGATTGGCTGCAAGTGCGCGATGAAAGGATCTCGCTGCACGGCCCGTACGATGCCGTGCTATTCAATGCCAAATCTGCGCCGCAGGTATTGAAGGTGGGCAGGCTGAAAATAGAATAATGTCGGGGCGAACAGGGATGGAAGCTGCGCAAAGCCGCGCGCAATGAATACCTGCGGCGCAGATAAAGGTTCATAAAGAGCCCTCATCTGCGCCGCAGGTAGCATCAAAACTGAATCTAGGCCAATACGTTTGGCAGCGGTTTCTCCGCACACCACGCTTCAAGGCAGGAGATGACGTCGGTGAAAAACTGTCGGAAGACCGGCTCGCAGACGAAGCCAAGGTGCGGCGTGAGCGTCACGTTTTCGAGTGCCAGCATTGGGTGTGACGCCGGGAGCGGCTCTTCGCTATACACATCGAGCGCAGCATGCCCGAGCGCGCCGCTCTTAAGCGCTGTAACCATCGCGGCTTCATCGGCTAAGCCAGCACGAGAAGTGTTGACAAAAATCGCGCCGGTGCGCATCGCGGCAAATTGCTTCTCGCCAAAAAGCTTGTGGGTTTTTTCTGAAAGCACGATGTGCAGGCTGATGACATGGGAGAGCTTGACCAATTCATCGAAAGTAACGCTGGTCGCGCCCGCTGCAGCGGCGCGCGCGGGCGTCATGTTTGGGCTCCAGGTGATGACGTTCATCCCAAATGCAATCGCGATTTTGGCCATACGCCCGCCGATTTCGCCTAACCCGACTAAGCCAATCGTCTTACCGCGCAAGATCGGGACGAGCCCTGGAAGCGGTCGCCAGACGCCTGCGCGCAATCCAGCCATATGGGCTTCCATGCGTTTTTGGGCGGCGAGAATGAGCGCCCACGTAAGCTCGGTCGTTGCGTCTTTACTAGGCCCCCAAAGGGTATGGCAGACGGGGATGCCGCGCGCTTTAAGCGCAGCGGTGTCGAGGGTATTGTTGCGAGTGCCGGTAAATAGCACCAGCTTTAGGTTTGGCAATTGCGCGATGAGCTCGGCGTTGAGCGGGGTGCGGTCGCGCATGAGCACCAGCACATTCGCCGACGCGACCGCGAAGCGCAACGCGTGGCCTCGCAGCGGCTCGGTGTGGATGCGTACATCCGCTTGCGCGTCAACGCGCGACCAATCGACATACTTGCGGGAGATGCGCTCGTAGTCGTCGAGAACGGTGATGATCGGTTTTGTCATGAGGCCAAAAGTTAGTCGGATTTAATTTGATTGTCGCGCACCACTTTGCCCCAGATTTGCACTTGCTTTTCAATAAAGCTGCGCGCGGTCTCAGGCGATCCGCCGATGATGTCGATGCCCTGGGCGTCAAGCCTTTTCGCAATCTCTGGATTTTTGAGTGCTTTACTAATTTCGGTATTCATGCGAGCAACCAGATCGGGCGGCGTTTTGGCCGGCGCCAGCACCGCCCACCACGCAGGCGCGTCAAAGCCGGAAAATCCAAGCTCCGACAGCGTTGGCACGTCCGGTAAATCAGGGCTTCGCTTTGCGGTCGTGACAGCGAGCGCCCGCACGCGACCACTTTGAATGTGTGGCTTGACCACGAACACTGAGCCAATCACCACTGGCACATGACCGCCGACGGCATCTTGCATCATTGGTCCGCCACCTTTGTACGGCACGTGTTGCCAATTCAGATTATTTGATTTGCCAAGCAAGGTCATCGCCAGATGCCCTAAGCTGCCATTGCCAATCGTGCCGTAATTCACCGCTTTGCCTGCTTTTACGGCCGCTGATAAATGACCAAACGTTTTGAATTCCGTCCCCACGGGCGTGGCGATCACCATGGGTGCTGTGCCAAGTAACGCAACGGGCGGCAGATCCTTCATCGTGTCATAGGGCAAATTCGGAATCAAGGAAGGATTTACGGCATGGGTATCGAACACGACTGCGAAGGTGTAGCCATCGCCCTCAGCCTTAGCCACTGCCGCTGCACCAATGGAGCCCGAGGCGCCGCCTTTATTTTCCACGATCACGGTTTGCCCCAATTGGGCTTGCAGGGGTTGCGCCAAAATTCGCGCCACCTGATCGACCGAGCCGCCGGGCGGAAAGACAGCAACGAGCGTGATCGGCTTCTTGCCCGGCCACACATCGGATGCGCTCAATTGCGCGAACAATACCTGCGGCGCAGATAGAGCCGCCAGCATTAACAAAACGAACGATATTTTTTTCATGTAGACATCTCAGTTGACGTTAACGTAAAGTTCCGATAACGTCGCATTTTTAACCGAAAGTTGCGCCGCAGGTATGCAAATCGTGCCAAAACGGGTAAACCTTGCCGATGCACTGGCGAAACTACCGCTTCCCGCCACTGCAAAATGGTTGCACGGCGTCTTCGATGTCGAGGTGATGAAACACGGTACGATGTCAGTTGTGGTGTACGCACCGAAAGTGAAAGACTTACAAACATCGCACGACCAAGATGAGTTGTATTTTGTGGTGTCTGGCACAAGCGCGTTTCTGCGCGGCGGTGAGCGTTTGCAAGTGAAAGCAGGCGATGCGTTTTTCGTTCCGGCAATGATGGCGCACCACTTTGAAGATTTTTCAGACGAATTTGTAACGTGGGCCGTTTTTTGGGGCGCACTCGGCGGAGAAAGTTAACGATGGATTACCCGTTTTTGAAATTTAACCATGGCGAAGATCTGGACATGCTGCGCCAAACCATCGCCGATTTTGCCGCGGCTGAAATCGCCCCGCGCGCGGCTGAGATTGACCGCAGCAATGAATTTCCCGCTGATCTCTGGCGCAAGATGGGCGATTTGGGCTTGCTTGGCATCACCGTGGAAGAAGGCTTAGGCGGCACCGGGCTCAATTACCTTGCCCATATCATCGCGATGGAAGAAATCAGCCGTGCGAGCGCGAGCGTGGGTTTGAGCTACGGCGCGCATTCCAATTTGTGCGTCAACCAAATTCGGCGCAACGGCAGCGACGCCCAGCGCGCAAAATATCTTCCCAAGCTTATCAGCGGCGAGCACGTCGGCGCTTTGGCCATGAGCGAGCCCAATGCCGGTAGCGATGTGGTCAGCATGAAATTGCGTGCTGAGCGCAAAGGCGATATTTACGTGCTCAACGGCACGAAAATGTGGATTACCAATGGTCCGGATGCAGATACGCTCGTGGTCTATGCAAAGTCAGATGCCAACGCTGGATCGCGCGGAATAACCGCTTTTCTGGTCGAAAAAGGCTTCAAAGGATTTTCGGTTGCTCAAAAGCTCGATAAATTGGGCATGCGGGGCAGCAATACCGGCGAGCTCGTCTTTCAAGACTGCGAAGTGCCCGCTGAAAATATTTTGGGCGGTGAAGGGCGGGGTGTGAATGTGCTCATGAGCGGGCTCGATTATGAGCGCGCGGTGCTCGCAGGTGGCTCGCTCGGCATTATGGCGGCGTGTTTGGATGTGGTGCTGCCGTATGTTCACGAGCGCAAGCAATTCGGGCAGAGCATTGGTGAGTTTCAATTAATGCAAGGCAAATTAGCCGATATGTATGTCGCCTTTTCTGCCAGCCGCGCCTATGTCTATGCCGTTGGGCAAGCGCTTGATCGCGGCGAAACGACACGCAAAGACGCCGCAGGCGCAATTCTTTACGCCGCCGAAAAAGCCACTTGGATGGCGGGCGAAGCGATTCAAGCGCTCGGCGGTAACGGTTACATCAACGACTACCCGACTGGGCGCTTATGGCGCGATGCCAAGCTCTATGAAATCGGCGCGGGTACGAGCGAAATCCGCCGCATGCTGATTGGGCGCGAGCTCTTTGCGGAGACGATGTGAACGTGACCATCGAAGACGGCTACCGCCCCGGCTGCATTGGCTGGGTGGTGCAAATGCACGGCCACGTTTATGTGGGTGATGCGAAATGGAATGCGGCGTTTGAATCCATCGTTGCCCACGAAATAGCGACTTTTTTTGAGCAATTCGATAGTGCTAAAGATCGGTTTTGGATGGCGTACGCCGACGGCGTGCGCGCCGCGTCGATTTCAATCGCCGGCATTGATGCCCGCCGTGCACGCATTCGTTTTTTTGTCGCTGACCCCGCGTATGCTGGCAAGGGCATTGGCGCGCGCCTGCTCGATGCAGCGCTGCATTTCTGCGCCGCAGGTAAGAAGGATATTGAATTGACGACCGTAAAAGGGCTCGATGCCGCGCGCTATCTTTATGAGCGCGCTGGGTTTCATCTGGTTGCCGAGCATGAAGATCAGTCTTGGGGATCAGCGCATATTGAGCAACGCTGGGAGCGACCGCATGCGCGCGCGTAATTTATTGCTCGGCTTTGCAGCCATCATTTTCGGCACGATTGCAGCAGGCTTAGGCTTTAGCCGCTGGTTGGGCATTGCGATGGTTGTACTCGGCGCGCTTTATACGTGGTTGCAGATCGCGCACGTGATGATGGGTAAGCCTTGGCCGCCGTTGAAGATGAAGGCTATGCAGGCACTCGCTGGATTTATGGCGATTGCCATTGTGCTCACGCCCTTTCATCTGCCACCGCGTGGCATCATCATGATTGCGGTTATTGGCGCAGTTATTGGTTGGTTTGTACCCCTGCTTTTAAATAGGAATCGTAAATGAATGATCCAGTCGTAATCGTCTCTGCTGTTCGCACGCCGATTGGCGCGATGATGGGCGAGCTTTCCTCAATACCTGCGGCGCAGTTGGGCGCGGTGGCGATTAAAGCTGCGGTTGAGCGCGCAGGCATCGAAGCCTGCGCGGTGGAGGAGATTATTTTTGGCTGCGTGCTCCCAGCCGGGCAGGGCCAAGCCCCGGCACGGCAAGCGGCGATTCATGGCGGCTTGCCCCTCGCTGCGGGTGCGACGACGATTAACAAAATGTGTGGCTCAGGCTTAAAAGCAGTCATGCTCGCCTATGATTTGTTGCTCGCGGGCACGAATGAAGTCATGATTGCCGGCGGTATGGAAAATATGAGCCTTGCCCCGTATTTATTGCCTAAGGCGCGCGCGGGCTACCGCTATGGCCATGCGACGATGTATGACCACATGGCGCTCGATGGCTTGGAAGATGCCTACGACAAGGGCAAGGCGATGGGCGTATTTGCTGAAGATTGCGCGGCGAAATATAGCTTCACGCGTGAGGCGCAAGATGCATTCGCGATCACTTCGCTCACGCGCGCGCAAACGGCAAACAATGATGGGAGTTTCGCTTGGGAAATTGCGCCGGTGACCGTTTCGGGTAAGAGTGGTGACGTACACATCGGTAAAGATGAATCGCCTTTCAAAGCCAAGATCGACAAAATCCCTTCGCTAAAACCAGCGTTCAAAAAAGACGGCTCCATTACCGCCGCCAACGCGTCTTCGATCTCAGATGGTGCAGCAGCGTTGGTGATGATGCGCGAATCTACCGCTAGGAAATTGGGCTGTAAGCCGATTGCAAAAGTCGTAGCGCACAGCACAAATGCGCATGAGCCGAGCTGGTTCACCACTGCGCCGGTGGGCGCAATTCAAAAGGTGTTGGATAAAGCAGGCTGGACTGCGCCGCAGGTAGATCTATACGAAATCAATGAAGCGTTCGCCGTGGTCACAATGGCGGCGATGAAAGAATTTAATCTGCCGCATGAGAAAGTAAACGTGCATGGCGGCGCGTGTGCACTCGGCCATCCAATTGGCGCAAGTGGCGCACGCATCTTAGTGACGTTGCTCGGCGCATTGCGCAAAACGGGTGGGAAAAAAGGAATCGCCACGCTTTGTATTGGTGGCGGTGAAGCGGTGGCTGTCGCTGTGGAGAGGTGTGAATGAGTACGCTGTCATTTGAGCTCAAAGAAATCGCTCAAAAGCTAATCGTGAATTGCGCTTTTTTTTTGATTGCAGTTGTGGTTGCGCTATTGGATTTTCGCTTTTTGAACGTAAGCTCAAATTTCAAACACATGGTGATCTTAATATTGCTAAGTACTGCAGTTCCAGGGCTCATTGTTTGCATTCAGCGGTTACGAAAATTGGGAGATAAACATGAGTAGCGCATTAATCGTTGGTGCATCCCGTGGTATCGGGCTAGAGTTTGTCAAGCAGTATGCCGCTGCGGGGATTGAAGTCGTGGGCACTGCCCGCGACAATGCAGGCTTGGAGCGCATCATCGCTGCTGGAGGTGATGCACTGGAATTCGACGCACTTACCGACGACCCGCAAGTGCTGCTTGAAACCTGCGGTACAAAATTGAGCATCTGTGTGTTGAACGCCGGTGTGTATGGATCAAAAGCAGCGCTTGGCGAGCCGTTGACGCAAGATGAGTTTGACCATGCCATGCGCACCAACGTTTATGTTGCGATGCGGCTCATTCCTGCGCTCGCCTCAGCGCTGATCGCCGCGCATGGCAAGCTCATTACTGTATCTTCCCGTATGGGCTCGATTGGCGAGCGGCAATCGGGCAACGGTACGGCCTACCGCGCCAGCAAAGCGGCGCTCAATTCGGTATTGAAAGATGCGGCGGTAACGTTCGGCCCGAAAGGCGTAACGTGCATTACCGTTCATCCCGGCTGGGTGCGCACCGATATGGGCGGCGCAGGCGCAGATCTAAGTGTGGAAGAAAGTGTTGCAGGCTTGCGCCGCGTCATCGCAGATATGGATCCGAGCGACAACGGCACTTTTCACAACTACGACGGCTCCCGCATCGCGTGGTGAGATGAACGCCTACGATAGCAAGGTTTCCAATAATCTAGATTTTCTGCGCCTAGTCGCAGCGATATTGGTCATTGCTGGACACTGCATACCGCTTGTGGGCTATGCCGAGCACCAAGTAGACCCTCTCGGGCGCTTGGTGTTGATCGATACGATCGCGGGCATGGCGGTGGCAATGTTTTTTTGCATGAGTGGCTATTTGGTCACAGCATCCTTTGAGCGCTGCCGCTCGTTTACTGATTTCGCTACACGGCGTTTACGCAGGCTCGTACGAGGCTTAGTCGCTTGCGTATTGGTCTCGCTGTTCATTGTGGGGCCGCTTTTCACTATGCTTTCGATTTCTGAGTATTTTGCAAGCGGCCAAACCTGGCGTTACCTTAACAACGCCTTGCTGCGCCATGAGCTGTATTTACCGGGCGTTTTCCAAAGCCTGCCGATCAAAGGCGTGAACGGTTCGCTATGGACGTTACTTGCCGAAGTGATGATGTATTTATCGATTCCTGCGCTCTTCGTCGTCGGTCTTCTCAATGCTCAGACGGTCGCTACGCTTGGCATCGTGCTCGGGGCGAAATTGTGGTTTGACTTAGATTCAGGCAACTGGAATCTGTCCTATTTTGCAAGCACCTTGCCATCGTTTAACACCTTACGTTTGGTATTTATGTTTTTTGTCGGTAGCTATATTTACTTGCAGCGCGAGCGCTTTCGGTGGTCTAGTCATATCGCGCTCGCGCTCGTGATCGCGTTGTTCCTTACTTACGGAATGAAAATTCAGCAGTTGGTGTATTTGATTGCCGTGCCCTACCTTACTTTCTATCTGGGGCAAGCAAAATTGCATCATAAGCTCCTTAATTTTTCGCGCTTCGGTGATTTTTCATACGGTCTCTACCTATACGGCTTTTTAGCGCAACAAATCGTTGTGCAATTGTGGCTTACGCATGTCGGTAGCTTGCCGCGCATGCTGGTGTTGCTCCCGTTGAGTTTGGCGCTCGCGTTTACTTTCGCTGCGGCTTCGTGGTTTTTGGTTGAGCGGCGATTTGGTGGTGGCGCGCCCCTAAAACGGCATCTTAAAAGTGTCCCCTCTGCAAGGCGCATTGCCCCATGATCCTGTCTGAAACGCATCTCGCTATTCGCGAGGCATTACGCACGTTTGCGCAAGAAAAGCTCGCGCCTCATGCGGCCGTCTGGAGCCACGCTAAAAGGTATCCTCAAGAGGCATTGAAAGCGCTCGGTGAGCTGGGCGCGCTCGGCGTTGCCGTTCCCGAGCAATATGGCGGCGCGGGGTTGGATTATTTGGCGCTAGCCATCATCATTGAAGAAATCGCGGCAGGCGATGGTGCGACGTCTACGATTGTGAGTGTAAATAATTGCCCCGTATGTAGCATCTTGATGAGCGTGGCGACCGAGGCACAAAAGCAACAATTCCTCAAACCGATTGCGCGTGGCGAATGGATTGGCGCGTTCGCGCTCACTGAGCCCCATGCGGGCAGCGATGCGTCCGATTTACGCACTACGGCACGCAAAGACGGCGATTTTTACGTGCTCAATGGCGTAAAGCAATTCATCACCTCGGGCAAAAATGGTCAGATTGCAATCGTATTGGCGGTTACAGATAAAGCGGCAGGAAAAAAAGGTATCAGTGCGTTTATCGTGCCCACCGATACGCCCGGCTATGTTGCAGCGAAAGTCGAAGATAAGCTCGGGCAACACGCTAGCGACACTGCGCAGATAATTTTCGAAAACTGCCGCATACCTGCGGCGCAGTTATTAGGCGTGGAGGGCCAAGGCTACAAAATCGCATTGTCGGGCTTGGAAGGCGGGCGGATTGGCATCGCCGCCCAATGCGTGGGCATGGCTCGGGCAGCGTTTGAGGCTGCGCTGGGTTATGCGAGAGACCGCACCGCGTTTGGCAAAGCGATATTTGAGCATCAATCGGTGCAGTTTAAATTATCAGAAATGGCAACGCAGCTCGAAGCCGCGCGCCAGCTCATTCACCATGCCGCAGCGCTGAAGGATGCAGGATTGCCTTGCCTCAAAGAGGCTGCAATGGCGAAGCTCTTCGCCTCTGAAATGGCGGAGAAAGTCTGCTCAGATGCGATACAAATTCATGGTGGCTACGGCTATTTGGCAGATTTCCCTGTCGAGCGAATTTATCGCGACGTCAGGGTTTGCCAAATATACGAGGGCACAAGCGATATTCAGAAAATCTTAATCGGACGCGCGCTAGCCGCGTAAACAAACATTATGAGCAAAAAAATTGAATTTTGGTTTGACTTCTCGTCCCCATATGCCTACATCGCGAGCGCCCAAATTGATGCGCTTGCCAATAAGCATGCAGCGACGATCGATTGGCAGCCGATGCTACTCGGCGCGATTTTCAAAGCATCAGGGAGCGCGCCGCTGACGATGCGCTACGCCCCACTTGCCGAATACGCAAAGCACGATTTTTTACGTAGCGCGCGCTTTTGCAATGTGCCGTACAACCCGCCTGATCCCTTTCCAATCATGACGCAAAACACCGCACGCGCCGCGCTCTGGATTAAGGCCAACCAACCCGAAAAAATGGGTGCATTTTGTCGCGCGGGCTTAGCGGGATTGTTCGTGAACAACGAAGGCATCAACGATCTGGCGTGGATCGAAAAAACCGCCAATACCTGCGGCGCAGATGGCGCAGCTGCCGCTGCCGCGTGTAACGATCCCGTGATCAAAGAAGCGCTGAAGATTCAATGCGACACGGCCCTTGCGCGTGGCATTTTTGGCGCGCCGTGGATCGTGGTGGAGGGCGAGGCATTTTGGGGCAATGATCGTTTGCCGCAGTTGGATTCGTGGCTAACGAAAGGCGGTTTTTAAGGATGTACGTTCCAAAACATTTCGCAGAAAACGACGCTCAATGGACGTACGACTTCATTTCAAAAACAGGCGCAGGCACGGTCGTAACACAAGGTGCGGCGCAGCTCCACGCTAATTTCGTGCCGATTTTGTTTGACGCGCAATGTAACGTATTGCGTGGCCACATCGCGCGCGCGAACGGGCAGTGGAGCGATCTCGCGGGCGATGCGCAAGCGCTCGTTACGTTTAACGGTGCGAACGCCTACATATCACCAAACTGGTATGCGAGCAAAGCAGAAACCCATCGCGTTGTGCCCACCTGGAATTACGAAGTCGTGCATGTGTACGGCACGGTTTCATATTCAAACGATGCCGCCATATTAATCGACATTATCAGCGCGTTGACCCGTCGTGAAGAGGCCGCAAGCGCAAATCCTTGGCAGGTGACCGATGCGCCACAAGAATATATCGATGGCCTGGTGAAGAGTATTGTTGCGTTCGAGGTTGCGATTTCTCGTATCGAAGCCAAACGCAAGCTCTGCCAGCATTATTCCCAAGCAGACCGTTGGGGTGCAATGGCGGGGCTGCGCGAGCGTGGAGACTATCATTCCAACCAAATTGCTGATGCAATGGAGTCTTTCGATAAATGAGTTATTTTGATTTAATTATTTTTGATTGCGATGGCGTACTCGTCGATAGCGAGGTTTGCACCAACACCGTGTTGCGCGATATGTTGAACGAGCGAGGAGGCAAAATTACGCTTGAAGAAACGATGGCGCTTTTTATGGGACATTCGGTTGCCGACAGCGTTGTTCAAATACAAAAAGTAATCGGCCGCGCGCCAGAGGCTACGTTTTACAGTGAGTTTCTTCAGCGCCGCGATGAGGCCCTGCGCAATTCCGTTCTGCCGATTCCCTACATCGTGGAAACGCTCCCAAAACTGCCGCTGCCGTATGCCGTCGCCTCCGGCGCAGAAACCGCGAAAATGCATTTAACGCTCGGGCGCACGGGCATGCTGAATCAATTTGAGGGCCGCATGTTTGGTAAAGATATGGTGGCTAAATCAAAGCCCGCGCCCGATGTTTATCTACTCGCTGCGAAAGCCCTGGGGGTAGCGCCCGCACGCTGCGTGGTGGTAGAAGATACGCCAAGCGGCACCACCGCAGGCGTTGCGGCGGGGATGACGGTATATGGCTATTGCGCGCAAAACGCAGCAGAAACACTCTTCGCTGCAGGCGCAAGCGCAGTGTTCAACGATATGCGGCAGCTGCCAATGTTGCTGCGTCCGTAACTTCACTTAAAAAATATGAAATACCTGCGGCGCAAAAACAGCACTTTTTGGAAGCTATCTCCCAAAAACTTCTATTTTTGCGCCGCAGGTATAAACGCAATATGAAGCTTGAAACTAAATTGAACGCGCGCGACGAAGCCTTCAACGCCAATCGCGAAGCCATGCAGCGCGTGGTGGATGACTTACGCGCGCAAAACGTAGAGGTGGCGCTCGGCGGTGGCGAAGCCGCGCGGGCTAAGCATGTGGCGCGCGGGAAGCTGCTACCGCGCGAAAGGGTGCGGCAATTGCTAGATGTGGGCACGCCATTTCTGGAGCTCTCCGCGCTGGCTGCGCACGGGCTTTACGACGGCGCTGCGCCGAGTGCGGGGATCATCACAGGCATCGGGCGAGTGGCAGGGCGCGAGTGCATGATCGTGGCCAACGATGCCACGGTAAAGGGCGGCACGTATTTTCCATTGACGGTGAAAAAGCATTTGCGTGCCCAAGAAATCGCGCAGCAAAATCACTTACCATGCATTTATCTCGTTGACTCCGGTGGCGCGAATTTGCCAAACCAAGATGAGGTGTTCCCAGATCGTGATCACTTTGGGCGCATCTTTTTTAATCAAGCGAATATGAGCGCACAAGGTATTGCGCAAATTGCGGCGGTGATGGGCTCATGCACGGCGGGCGGCGCGTATGTGCCTGCGATGAGCGATGAATCGATTATTGTTAAAGATCAGGGCACGATATTTTTAGCCGGGCCGCCCTTGGTGAAAGCGGCTACGGGCGAAGTGGTGAGCACAGAAGATTTAGGCGGCGGCGATGTGCACACGCGGCTCTCCGGCGTGGCCGACCATCTCGCGCAAGATGACGCGCATGCGCTGGGCATCGTACGCAGGATTGTTTCCTCAATACCTGCGGCGCAGAAATCGCTATTTTTGGGCGAAATCTCCGAGCCACTTTACGATGCGCAAGAGCTCTACGGCATTATTCCTGCGGATACGCGCAAGCCTTACGATGTACGCGAAGTGATCGCGCGCATTGTGGACGGCAGCGTGCTCGATGAATTCAAGGCCCGCTACGGCACAACGCTCGTTACTGGTTTCGCAAAAATATACGGCATGCAAGTGGGTATCATCGCCAATAACGGCGTGTTGTTCTCTGAAGCGGCACTTAAAGGCGCGCACTTCATTGAGCTCTGCTGCCAGCGCAAAATCCCACTCGTTTTTTTGCAGAACATTACCGGTTTCATGGTGGGGCAAAAATATGAAAACGAAGGCATTGCCCGCAATGGTGCGAAGATGGTGACTGCCGTGGCCTGCGCGCAAGTGCCGAAGTTCACCATCATTATCGGAGGCTCGTTTGGTGCGGGCAACTATGGCATGTGTGGCCGCGCCTATTCACCGCGATTTTTGTGGATGTGGCCCAATGCCCGTATTAGTGTGATGGGCGGTGAACAGGCGGCGAGCGTGCTCGCGCAAGTGAAGCGCGATGGCGTGGAAGCCAAGGGCGGGGCATGGAGCAAGGCCGATGAAGAAGCCTTTAAAGCGCCGATCCGCTCACAGTACGAAACGGAAGGCCACCCGTATTACGCCACGGCGCGCCTATGGGACGATGGCATTATTGATCCGGCAGATACCCGACGCGTACTCGGCTTAGGCTTGAGTGCAGCGGCGAATGCGCCTGTTGCCGATACGAAATTTGGCGTTTTTAGAATGTAATGCAACGCTGCAACCTCAAAAATACAAATCGATAGACCCATGACCTACAAAACCTTGTTGACTGAAACCGACCTGCGTGGCATTGCCATCATCACGCTTAATCGTCCTGATGTTCACAATGCCTTCGACGATGTGATGATTGGTGAGCTCACTCATGCCTTTAATACCTGCGGCGCAGATTCAGTCGTACGCGCGGTCGTAATCGAGGCGGAGGGCAAGAGCTTTTGCGCAGGCGCTGATCTCAATTGGATGAAGCGCGCGGCGAGCTATTCAACGGAAGAAAGCACGCGTGACGCACTGGCGCTGGCAACGATGCTGCGCACGGTCTATGAGTGCCCAAAGCCCGTGATTGCGCGCGTGCAGGGCAATGCATTTGGCGGCGGCGTGGGCTTAATTGCGGCGTGCGATATGGCGTTTGGCGTTAGCACTGCGCTGTTTTCGCTCTCGGAAGTAAAGCTAGGCATTATTCCTTCTGCGATTAGTCCGTACGTTATCAACGCGATTGGCGCGCGGCAAGCCAGCCGCTATTTCGTAACCGCCGAGCGGTTCACTGCCAGCGAAGCGTATCGCATTGGGCTGCTGCACGATATGTCCACCGTGATTGAAGGCGTAGATGAGATCATTGCGCAGCGCATAGAAAATTTACTAGGCAATGGCCCACACGCAATGGGCGAAGCCAAAGCGCTTATCCGCGCTGTAGCCAATCAGGGTGTTACCGATCTTGTGGTGGCCGATACGGTAGAGCGCATCGCGCGCATTCGCGCAGGAGATGAGGCGAAAGAAGGCATGAGCGCATTTTTAGATAAACGCGCACCAAGCTGGGTGAGCACTTAATGTTTAGCAAAATTCTCATTGCCAATCGCGGCGAAATCGCCATACGCGTTGCGCGCACCGCAGCGCGCATGGGCGTGCGCACCGTCGCGGTGTACTCCGATGCCGACGCCGATGCCGCGCACGTCGCAGCTTGCGACGATGCTTTCGCGCTCGGCGGCATCACACCAAAAGAAAGCTATTTGCGCGGCGATAAGATTATTGAAATCGCCAAAGCCTGCGGTGCGCAAGCCATTCACCCCGGCTACGGTTTTCTCTCGGAAAATGAAGATTTCGCGCAAGCCTGCGCCGATGCTGGGCTCGCCTTCATCGGCCCGCCGCCCTCGGCGATCCAGGCGATGGGCTTGAAATCGGAATCGAAGCGACTGATGGAAAAGGCCGGCGTGCCGCTCGTGCCCGGCTATCACGGTGAAGATCAATCGCCCGCCTTGCTCGCGCACGAAGCCGAGCGCATCGGCTTTCCCGTGCTCATTAAAGCCAGCGCGGGCGGCGGCGGCAAAGGCATGAAGCCTGCCTTCGCAGCGAGTGAATTTCAAGCCGCACTGGAATCGGCAAAACGGGAAGCAAAAAATTCGTTTGGCGACGATAACGTACTCATCGAAAAATATTTACAAACCCCGCGCCACATTGAGATTCAAGTATTTGCCGATGCACTTGGCAATTGCGTTTATCTTTTCGAGCGCGATTGCTCCGTGCAGCGTCGTCACCAAAAAGTGTTGGAAGAAGCGCCCGCCCCCGGCTTGAGCGAAGCGCGGCGCAAATCCATGGGCGAGGCCGCGGTAGCCGCAGCGAAAGCAGTGGGCTATGTCGGCGCGGGCACGGTGGAGTTTATTGCCGAAGGCGAGCATTTCTATTTCATGGAAATGAACACCCGTTTGCAAGTGGAGCACCCTGTTACTGAGGCGATCACGGGCTTAGATTTAGTCGAGTGGCAATTGCGCGTTGCATACGGTGAGCGGCTGCCAAAACTGCAAAGCGAGCTCGCAATTAACGGCCACGCCATTGAAGCCCGCGTCTACGCTGAAGATGCAGATAAAGGCTTTTTGCCCTCGATCGGCACGATTGTAAAGCTCAGAATACCTGCGGCGCAGTTTTTCACACATGGCGATGTGCGCATAGATTCCGGCGTACGCGAAGGCGATGCGATCACGCCCTATTACGATCCGATGATTGCCAAGCTCATCGTGCACGCCCCAACGCGCGCGCAAGCCCTCGAGCGCATGCGCGGGGCGCTAAACGAATTTCACGTCCTTGGGCTGACCACCAATATCAAATTTCTAAGCCGCGTGGTGGAGCACCCCGCATTCGCAGCAGGCGGGGTGGATACGAGCTTCATCGCGAAACACCACGATGCACTTTTTGCACCGCACGCATCGGTGAGTAATGCCGCAGCCATTGCGGTGGCGGCAACAGATTTAGGCGAAGCGCGCGACGCTAACCCGTGGAGCGCGCGCGATGGCTGGTGGATGGGGCAAACATCCAACGGCGCAGAATTTACCTACAGCTGCGGCGCAGAGGTCATCACCGTAGCCCTGCGCGGGCGCGGTGCACACCAGCAAGCGCAGGTGAACGACCTCGCGTGGCAAGCAGTGAGCACGCAGATTGAAGGCGAGCATGTCAGTGTGCAGTTGCCAACGGCGCGCGAACATCTGCACATCATTGCGCAAGGCGAGCAACGCGAAGTGCAGCACGGCGGGCAGCGGTGGTCGCTGCATCGCATAAACCCCTACGCACCGCCGCAAACGGCCGATAGTCATCAAGGCCATCTGCGCGCGCCCATGCCCGGCACGATCATTTCGGTGTTGGTTGCTGAAGGCGCAACAGTCGAGCGCGGTACGCCGCTACTTGTAATGGAGGCGATGAAAATGGAACACACGATAACCGCAACCGCAGCAGGGAAAGTGGTGCGTATTTATTACAAAGTAGGCGATTTGGTGAAAGAGGGAGCGGAGTTGGTAGAGATCGGCGAATGACTACTGCTTACCCCAACTGTGCAGGTTCGCTACCGCTGCAAACGCTTTATATTGAGCTCTTTGACTGTAAAGATGAGTACTTGTCACACGGAACAGGATTTCTAGTTCATATTGGTTGCAAGCAAATTGGACTTATTACTGCGCGACACAATCTCACCGCTTTAGACATCTTTACTGGGCAGAAAATAGGTCGTGCTCCCCCAAAAAAAGCAAAAGTATGGATTCCTCGCAAAGCCAACCAGTCATGGGTTCCGTTTGAAATCGATTTGGAGAATAAACCTTGGATCGATTTCGAAACATTTAATCCTCCAAAACCTAAGAGCGACGTAGTAATTATTTTGCTGCATTTTAGAGAGAAAGCCGTTAAGGATTTACTCCTTTTCACGTTCCGTACTATGGACGAAGTCAGATTTTCCGATTGGCAAACTTGGCGAGTTGGAATGCCGATGACCATTCTTGGATACCCGATACGGCGTTCACAGCAAAAATCGGCGTTAGGCATTGCGGGTCAGCTTGCCAGCGAGCCTCGAATAGATTTTCAAATTGGCGACGAACGCTACCCGATGTATTTGGTTTCAGCTAGAACTTGGAGCGGTATGAGCGGCGGACCGGTTGTTCCCTTTCAGGGGCACGGCGGTTATTTTTTTGATAACGGCGAGTGGACCGCCGCAGCTGGCGGAGGGGAACCACTTTGCCTAGGGCTCTACGGGGGCCGACTTACTGTCACTCAAAACGAGTCGAGCGATCTGGGCTTAGTCTGGCGCATCTGCTGGCTGATCAATGCGGTTTATCATGAGCTGAAAACAAAAAATAGCTATACATTTGTTGAATTGAAAGCAAACGAGTGAACCTACTCATTCAATCCACCGGTCTCGACATCGTCCCGGCCATCGTCGCGCGGATGCAATCGCTGCGCCCGGCGTGGCAGTGTCACGCGCATCCTTCTACCGTGCTGTGCGACTACGCAGTCGTGTGGAAACCTCCCGCCGAGCTTTTCTCGCAGCAACCGAAACTCAAAGCCGTGGTGAACTACGGCGCGGGGGTCGATGCGATTTTGGTGATGAATGTCGTGCCGAAAAGCATCCCGATTATTCGCTTGGAAGACGCGGGCATGGCGCAGCAAATGGCGCAATATGCAATCTATGGCGTCATACATCATCAACGGCGCATGCGCATTTATCGCGAGCAACAGTTGCGCGCGCATTGGCAGCAACATGAAGATCGCGGGCACATCCCCAACCCCACCGTCGGCGTAATGGGCTTGGGCGAAATGGGTGGGCATGTGGCCACCAAACTCGCAGAGTTTGGCTACACCACCATTGGTTGGAGCCGCAGCGCCAAACCGATGGATCGGCTTGAAACTTACTCAGGCGCGGCTGAGTTGCCTGCGTTCTTTAGCAAATGCGATGTGCTTGTGTGCCTTCTCCCGCTCACGCCTGAAACGCACGGCATCTTGAACGCTAAAAATCTCGCCACGCTTCCGCGCGGGGCATTTCTCATCTGCGCTGGGCGCGGCGGCCATATGGTGGACGCGGATATCCTCGCGGCCCTCGCGAGCGGTCAGCTCGCGGGCGCGTTGCTTGATGTGTTCCACGAAGAGCCGCTGGCGAAAGATTCGCCCTTCTGGGCGCACACAAAAGTTATCGTTACGCCACACGTTTCTGCCACCACGCCGCTGCAAAATGCCTGCGAACAAATCGTAGCGAAGATTGAAGCGATGGAGCGTGGAGGAGCGATTACGGGGGTTGTTGATCCGGGGAAGGCGTATTGAATTTGCTTGCTCGGCAGTTTGAGCGTGTAGTCAAGACTAGGAAATTGCAATGACAGCGGCGTTAACTATTGATGAAATAAAGAAGCGACTACTTTCCAACGCGTTTGCGCATTTGCTGAAAGGGCTCCATGAGACGGAGCGCGAGTTAAATTTTGCAGTTCCACATTTCTATGATGGCGTTGAGCTCATCATCAAAACATGCCTCATCTCAACAAATTGGAAGTTTTCTGTTCAAAAGCCTGGTGACGCAGAATGGGAGAAATTTTGTGATGGACGGGCTAAAACTGTTGGACTTTCTGATGCGGCTAAGCGGCTTGAAACGCTGTGTAACGCACCGATTCCGGACGAAGCATTGATTGCGTTCAATAAATTGCGATCAGATCGCAATCAACTGACTCATTTCTATCACCCCACTATGGATAGCAGTAGGGTTAGGGAACGCATTTACAAAGACTTGCTACTCGCATGGTTTCATCTGCGAAATCTGATGAAAAGCCGAGAGTGGGAACAAGTCTTCGCAAGCGAATACGAAAACATCAAAAAAATCGAAACTCAACTTCAGGACACCAGGGACTATTTCAAAAATATATATGTCAATGTCGTTTCAAAGGCTCAGAGCGCCTCGTTATTTTCCGATTGCCCGTCGTGTGGATATACGTCACTAGAGCCTCTGACTCGTGATGCTTATCGCGACTCAGTTTGCCGTGTGTGTGAGTATTACGAGCTGTCTCACCGAGCCATTAAAGACGGTGAGGACGTTGTTGAAAACGCGCACTGCGTGGTTTGTGGTGGAGAAAATTGCGTTATCGGTTCCGGCTACGGATTGCGATGCAAGGAATGCAACGAAACGTTTACGCATGCAGTAACGTGTGATTACTGCGGCGAGACATTCGCAGGGGATACAGATGAAGATGCCGGTAGCTACCAAAATGGATGCAACTGGTGCGATGGAAAAATTGGCTACTTAATGCAAAAAGATGACTGATATTTTTCCGAGATGAACGTTGGGCAGATGAAAATTTTATGCGTTCAAAAAATTTCGAACTTTTACCCCGTGTGATTCTAAAATATCTCGCACATCTATCCATACCTGCGGCGCAGAAAAAGTATTTTTCAAGCGATATCTGTCAAAAAGTGCCATTCCGTCAGCACCGCCGAACCGTTGGCGCTAAACTTATGTCTATGAGCGCACCAGTTCTCAACCCACTCATTACTGTTGATGCGAATCGCCGCTTCGGCAAGCCATGCGTGCGCGATACGCGCATTGCGGTGGCGGACGTGCTCGGTTGGCTTGCGGCAGGAATGAGTGGCGCTGAAGTAATTGCAGACTATCCAACGCTGACACACGAAGATGTATTGGCGTGTTTGAGCTATGCCGCGCAGCGCGAGGCGCACACCACGAGCCTTTCCGCTGCGGCATGAGGCTTTTGCTTGACGAGAATATCTCGCATCGTATCGTGGCTTCGTTGGCGCAAACTTTTCCAGGATCACGACACGTCTCTGAAGTAGGGCTGGCGGGAGCGAGCGACGATGTGATCTACGATTGGGCGGTTACGAACGGTTTTGCGCTGGTAACTAAAGACGATGATTTCGTAGCCCTTGCCGCAGCTCGCCACTTCGCTGCGCCGCTCGTTCTCGTTCGCCTTGGAAACGTCACCAATCAGGCAGTTCTAAAATCTCTCGTCGAACTAAGTGATCGAATCACCGCTTTGATTAACGGTGAGACACGAATTGTGGAAATCATATGATCCTGAAAAAAGTAAAAATCGTAGAAGTTGGCCCACGTGATGGCTTGCAAAACGAGGCGCAAGAAGTCACCGCTGCAACCAAAATCGAGCTCGTGAATCGCCTGAGCGAAGCGGGCTTTCAAAATGTGGAAGCGGCGTCTTTCGTATCGCCGAAATGGGTGCCGCAAATGGCGACGAGCGCGGACGTGATGGCGGGCATTACGCGCAAACCGGGTGTGATTTATTCGGCGCTTACGCCAAACATGAAAGGCTTTGAGGCGGCGCTGGCTGCGAGGGCCGATGAAGTGGTGATCTTCGGCGCAGCATCGGAAGCGTTTTCTCAAAAAAATATTAACTGCTCGATTGCAGAGTCGATTGATCGCTTTGAGATCGTAGCGAAAGCGGCGAAAGAAAACGGGATGCGGGTGCGTGCCGCAATCTCGTGCGCGATGGGCTGCCCGTATCAAGGCGATGTGCCCCCGAGTGCGGTGGAATATTGCGTGCAGCGGTTCGCGCAGATGGGTTGTGACGATATTGGCGTGGCCGATACGATTGGAGTTTCTACCCCGGCGCGCACGCAGGCTGCGTTTGAAGCGGCGCTAAAACACGTACCTGCGGCGCAGATTTCGGGGCATTTTCACGATACCTATGGACAAGCGCTATCGAATATTCTCACCTGCTTGCAATTGGGCATCAGCACGTTTGATTCCTCCGTCGCAGGCTTAGGGGGTTGCCCGTATGCGAAGGGCGCAACAGGCAACGTAGCCACGGAAGACGTGCTCTACATGCTGCACGGCATGGGGATCGAGACGGGCATTAATTTAGAAAAAGTATGCGAAGCTGGGCGATTTATCTCTGATGCGCTTGGGCGCGCACCGCATTCGCGCGTGAATCGGGCGCTATTTGCGAAGATGGATGCCTAGCCATGCCTAAACTGCGCCGCAGGGTCTGAGCGAAATAGCCGTGGAATGGTTCGATTCTCACTGCCATCTTGATGCGCCCGAATTCGATGCGGATCGTGATGTAGTCGTCGCCGAGGCGCGCACGCTAGGCGTTACCAATTTCCTCAATCTTCCGGGGCACGTCGATCACTTCGCCGCGGCGATAGCTTCCCGAAAACGATACGGTTGCGCCATTGGCTTGGGCATTCATCCGATGTGGGTGCGCGGCCCCGGCGGGCATTCGTTGCGCGAACATATAGAGGTGCTGCGTGAAGCGGTGAAGTTACACAAGCCCGAAATCGTCGGCGAAATTGGGCTTGATTTTTTCATTGATGATTTCTGCGCCAATGAGCAGGAGTGGTTTTACGCCGAGCAATTAAAAATCGCGCGTGATTTTGATTTGCCCGTGGCGCTGCACGTTCGCAAATCGCAAGATACGTTATTGAAATATCTCCGGCGCATTCCTGTGCGCGGCGGTTTTGCGCACGCGTTCAATGGCTCGCCACAGCAGGCGCAAGCGTTCATTAATTTGGGCTTTAAGCTAGGCTTTGGCGGCACGGCCACATACCCGCAAGCAAATCGCATTCGCGCACTGCTGAGATCGATTCCTGAATCTGCCATCGTGGTTGAAACGGACGCACCAGATATTCCGCCGAGTTTTTTGAGCACCATGGGTAGCCGCGCGCGCAATAGTATTGAATATTTGCCACGAATCGGTGAGATGCTCGCTGAAGTGCGCGGTGTACCTGCGGCGCAGTTTGCGGCGCTAACGAGTGCAAACGCGCGTGCAATCTTAAAGGGGGCGAGTCCAAATGCTGCACCACGTTGAAATCTACGTTTTAGATTTGGCACGAACCCATGTTTTTTGGGCTTGGCTCGCACCCCATTTGGGCTACAAAGCCGGCGGAAACTGGGCGGAAGGGTTCACGATAGAAGGCCAGGGTGCGTACCTTACGTTTGTGCAAGTTGAGCCCCGCCATATGGAGCATCGCTACCATCGCAGCGGCATAGGGGTGAACCACCTAGCCTTCACGCTGCCTACGCGCGCGGCGGTCGATGCCCTGCGTGGCGAGATACTTGCGCGCGGTGTTGCGTTGCTCTACGATCAACGATACCCGTTCGCGAACGGTGGTTCACGCTATTTCGCGCTCTATTTTGAAGACCCAGATCGTATGAAAATTGAAGTCGTTGCGCACGATTCTTAGTGCTGGATTTGTGTGGGTTTTTTCATCAGATAACTGAAACTGGGAATCTCAGAACTAGCAGCGCTAGAGGTATCCTCTGCACATGTTGACCAAATTAGAGCTTGAAAAGTACGCTCGCGACGGGCTCGTTGCGCCTGCGCTCACGCTCACGCCCGATACACAGGCGCATATGCGCGCCGCGCTAGAGCGTTTGCTGGCGTTTCGCGATGACGTTGCGCCAGAGAGCTTGATTTGCCCGCATATCGCAACCGCGCGTGATGGTGGCGCGGCGATTGCGCAAGAGTGGTTTGCGTTTGCTACGCAACCATTGATTCTAAATTGCGTGCAGCAAATCATCGGGCCGAACATCATCTTGTGGGGCTCACAAGTGTTTTGCAAACCCGCGCATACGGGGCGTAAAGTGCCTTGGCATCAAGACGGTAAATATTGGCCGATTCGCCCCTTGGCAACCGTGAGCGTGTGGATTGCAATCGATGATGCCACGCCTGAGAATGGCTGCATGCGCTATATCCCTCGCTCACACGCCACGCAGCACGTGTATGCGCACGAGACTAATCTCGACGCAAATTTAGTCTTGCCCGAGCAGTTACGTGCACGCGAATTCAACGAAGCTAACGCGCAGGATGACGTGCTTGCGGCGGGGCAATTTTCGTTGCACGATGTGTATCTGATCCACGGCTCTGAGCCTAATCGCTCCGCGCATCGTCGCGCTGGCTTTGTCGCGCGCTTCATGCCGGCTTCGAGCGTGTTTGACCGATCGGCTGCGGATAATGTGATGAAAAGTACGCAGGGCACGGTGCGAGTCGATTATGCGAATCGACCGATTTGGTTGGTGCGCGGCGAAGATGTTTCGCAACGCAACGATTTATTAGTCGGACACGACGGCGCTTATGCTGGCGGCGAGCGCATGGGTGACGACGTTTAAACTACGCAGATGAATTCGTACGCCCCACGCCCTATTGCATCGCCGTGTATCAAAATTTGTGAAATGGATACGCAATCAAAACTCTGCACGGGCTGCTTTCGCACCATCGATGAGATTGCTTACTGGTCGACGATGGGCACTCTGGCGCGCGATAAAGTGATGCGCGAAATCGAAGCCCGGCGCAACGCGGCTACGCCCAGCTAACCAATACCTGCGGCGCAGTTTTTGCCCTTATTGCATCTCAGGAATCAACGCTAGAAGTGGTTTTCCGGCGTAATGCGCTGCTAAATTGTCAAGCGTGAGATTGCCCATTGCCAAGCGCGTCTCGTGCGTGGCGCTGGCGACGTGCGGTAAGAGCACAACGTTTGGACGATTAAAAAGCGCAGTGGGCACGTTGGGCTCATCTTCATAAACATCCAAACCCGCGCCCCCAATTGAGCCCGCATCAAGCGCAGAAATAAGCGCGGCGGTATCGACCACGGAGCCACGCGCAACGTTAATCAAAATTCCTTTTTTGCCGAGTGCGGCGAGCACTTCTGCATTGACCATATGCTTGGTGGTCGCGCCACCAGGAGTGATGGCGATTAGGAAATCAACATTGCGCGCCATCTCAACGAGCGAAGCGAAGTAGCGATGCGAGACATCCGTGCGCGCATTGCGGCTGTGGTAGCTCACATCCATATCAAATCCAGCGCAACGCTTTGCAATCGTTTGCCCGATGCGCCCAAGCCCAATGATGCCGACGCGCTTATGGTGAACAGAATTGCAGAGTGGATAGCCGCCTTTTGGCCATTTTCCAGCTTCGACGTGCAGATGATTTGCCACGAGCTGTCGTGCGCTCATGAGCATTAATGCCATCGCCAAATCCGCCACTTCATCAGAGAGCACTCCCGGGGTATGCCCAACTTTGATAGCACGCGATTTGCAGTAATCTACCGGCACACCATCGTAGCCGACACCAAAAACGCTAATCATTTTGAGATTGGGCAATTGATCGAGCATGGCCGTGGAAAGTACCGTGCCGCCGCCGCAAACGACACCGGTAATCTTGCTGCCCTCGCTACTGAGTAGCGCAGTTTTATCGGTGGCATTCACGTAATCATGGGTGGTGTAGCCTGCAAGTAACGGATCGCGCAGAAAGGGAGGCAGCGGGGCAGTGATGAGGACGTTATGGCTCATGATGTTTTCTCAAAAGATTGGATTAATGCCGCAATCAGCGCATCGTCGCCCGGCGGCGAAGTGATTACGGTCGATACGCCGACTTGCAATGCAGCAGTGGCCACATTAGGATGCGGAACAAACGCTGGCGTTGCAAAAAAGGCGCGCTTGGCCGCAGCAGGCAAGCAGGCGTAGAAGTTGCGGATGCCTTCGGCGCTGGTGAGCACGCTCGCGTGAATGCGCCCGGCGTTCCACGCTTCGAGCAAACCATCGGCAGCTGTCTCAGGGGGGCGACGCGTGTAGCAGTCTATGGTCTCAACCTCAGCGCCACGTGCAACGAGTGCATCGGCAAGTTCGCGCTTGCCTTTTTTTCCAGAAACTAAGCCAGTAAAGACCATGATCCGCTGTCCGTGCAGTGATTGCAGCTCGGGCAGTGCGAGCAGACCTTGGGTATCGTAAGAAGTGGTCGGCATGCAGACCAAATCTGCGCCGCAGGATCGCAAGGCTTCCGCAGTGCCAGGCCCCGGGCCATAAGCGGTTACGTGTTTTGGAAATTGCTGCAAACCCATCAAGCCTTCGCGCGCTGCATTCGCGCTTACGAAAAACGCTTTTGAACACTTCGCGAGCCGATTCTGCGCCGCAGGTAGATCAATCGCCGCATTCGCTTCGATGATGATGGCGGGGAAGATGAAGGGAATCGCGCCAAGCGCAGAAAGCTTTTGTGCTAGGGGCACGGCTTGCCACATCGGTCGCGTAATCAAAATACCTTTGCCAGAGAGCGCGGTCGCTGCAGGCGCGGGTGATGTGCCTAGATGATAATCAGTCATATAAATTTACGCTGCAATTCTTGCGCTACGCGCAGGCCCAAACCTTCTGGGTCATCGACCATGCCGCGGGATTCGGTTTCAACGAATTTTGCGCCATCGTTTGAGGCTAACCACGCACGCAGATGAATTTCGAAACCATCGACCGTCGCGTAGGCGGCCAGCGGCACATCGCAGCTTCCGCCCAGCGCGCGGCTGACAGCCCGCTCGGCAGTGCAGCAAACGGCGGTTGGCGCATGATCGAGCTCACTGAGGATTTCTGAGACTTCCTCAGCAACGGTCAAGCACTCCAGCCCGAGCGCGGCCTGGCCCGGTGCTGGCAGGCTGTCTTCGATTTCTAAAAATGACGTGACCTTCGAGAGCAAATTGAGCCTTTTCAAACCGGCAACGGCGAGGATGAGCGCATCGCATTCGCCGGCCTCCATTTTCTTGAGCCGCGTACCGACATTGCCGCGCACCGGCACGAAATCAAGTGTGGGATACCTGCGGCGCAGATTGACCATGCGCCGCAGCGAAGAAGTGCCGATTTTTGCGCCTGCAGGCAGCATTTCAAGCGAGCCGAAGCGGGCGGAAATAAACGCATCGCGCGGGTCTTCGCGCTCTAGCATGGCAGCCAGCGTAAAACCGCGCGGCATGACCATCGGGACGTCTTTTAACGAGTGCACCGCGAAATCTGCGCGCCCTTCTTGCATCGCGACTTCCAGCTCTTTAATGAACAAGCCTTTGCCGCCGATTTTATTGAGCGGTTGATCCAAAATCTGATCGCCGCGCGTGGTCATCGGCACTAATTCGCAGCTGGCGTATGATGAAAGCAGATGGGCGACAAGCCGTGCTTGCGCCAGCGCCAGCGGGCTTTCGCGGGTTGCGATTTTGAGAGGATTCAAAGCGATGAAAAGGTGGAGTTTGAGAGCGTTTTCGAGTGTAACACTGGCGTTTTTGGCCTTAATCTGCGCCGCAGGTATTTCGGCAGCGCGCGCGGCGGAGGAGCTCGCACTCACCCGCGCGGTGGATTTGCAGGCCGATGTCAAAGAAGCCCAGGCAAAAAAAATTCCGCTCGTGCTCTTTTCAAATCTGACCGGCTGCCATTATTGTCGCGGTGCGCTGCGCGAAGTATTGCTGCCGATGCAGCGTGACGCTGGATGGGCGCGCACGGCGATCTACCGGCAAATTGATGTAGACAAAATATCCGCACTGATCGATTTCGAAGGTAATAAAACCACGCACGAAAAATTTGCGATTAAATATAAGCTCACGTTTACGCCTACCGTACTTGTTGTTGATGCCAAAGGCGCAGCCCTCGCCGACCCCATCGTGGGTATCGCAGGTTGGGATTTTTATGGCACTTATGTCGAAGAAGCGATAAAAAAAGGTTTTGAAGCGCAGCAAAAACTGGGGATGAAATAAGGCGCAACTGCCGCGCTCGCGAATGTTTGTTTGATACAAAAGCGATTGAAAATGCCCAAATCTGCGCCGCAGGTATATCTCAACGCGTTAACGACAATCCGCTAACGGCAATGCAATCGCTTGCAAAAGCCCACCTTGTTTATCTTCGGCAATCATCGCAAGGCCTAAGTGCGCGGCTTGCGCATCCTTTGGAATTGCAAGCTTTTGCGTGCCAAGCGTCACCGGACCAACCCACTGCCGGACGACATAATCATGGCGTAGTTTCACGCCCCGATTTTCGCCCGCTTTGACCTCGGTGTAGATATTGCTTTCAAAGAGCGCGAAATAGAATTTTGCACCTTCCAACGCGATTGCCCCACCGAGGATGGATGCCGCGGGCGCAATACTGACGACACCATTCTCGATGCCTGCTTTCACCTCAAGTCTGATCTGCGCAGGCGACGCCATCGCGAGTTGCTTTGCACCCATAGCCCGCCAGTTAACGTCGCCACCGTCGACCATGATTTGCGGTGTGTAGACCGAGCGCGAACCTTGCGCAGCGACGCGTAGGCGTTGTCGCTCGCCAAACGCGGGCGAGGCGAAGCGATCTTTCCAACCGATGTAGTCCCAATAGTCCACGTGAAATGCGAGCGGAACGAGCTGCGTGTCGGGTTTGAGCGCTGAGAGCCATTTATCAGCGGGCGGGCAACTATCGCAGCCTTCGGAAGTGTAGAGCTCGATTAATCGCGCGCGCTGCGCGCCGCTGCTTGCAGTGCACTGTGCCGCGAGAATAACGTGCGAATGCAGGATTAATGAAGCAAATACCGTGACTTTCAATGCTACTAGCGCGCGCGAATGCATGACAATTCCCAGATGCGAGTCTAAGCACTCAAATTCGCCAAACTGCGCCGCAGGTTACAGCTTCGTTAAGTAATATTAGGCCAACACGTTACGCGAGATAATCATTCGCTGAATCTCTGAGCTACCTTCGTAGATGCGCATAATGCGTGCGTCGCGGGCGTACCGCTCTAGCGGCAAATCGCGAGTGAAGCCGTAGCCGCCATGCAGTTGCAAAGCGGTGTCGGTCACATACGCTGCCATCTCTGAAGCATAGAGCTTGGCCATCGAAACTTCGAGACTATATTTCCCGCCTGAGTGCTCGACTTGCGCGCGCTTCGCTGCGGCTTGCAGCGTGAGCGCCCAAGCGGCTTCGAGCCGCATTTTCATATCGGCGATTGCAAATTGAATGCCTTGTTTGTGCGCAAGCGGCTCACCGCCGACAATCCGCGTTTTGACGTATGCAATAGCGCAATCAAGCGCGGCCTCTGCAATGCCGATGCAGTTGGATGCAACGTCGAGCCGGCTATTGTCTAGCACCCGCATGGCAGTGATAAAGCCTGAGCCTTCCGCGCCCAAAAGTTGCGCCGCAGGTATGTAGCAATCGAGCGTGAGCCCGTGCGCGTGACCCGCGCGAATGCCCATCGTGCGCTCGGGCGGGCTGATAGAAAGCCCAGGCGTGTTGCGTGGCACGATGAAAGCGCTAATGCCTTTTACGCCGCGCGCCTCCAGGTCAGTTTTGGCATAGACGACAATCCACGCTGCCTCTGCCGCATTCGAAATAAATTGCTTACTCCCGATGAGCCGATAGCCATCCCCCTCGCGTGTGGCGCGGGTGCGCAAGTCGGCGGGGTTTGATCCGCCGTTGGGCTCGGTAAGCGCGAAGGCAGCGAGATCGGTTTTGCATGCGCCAGGAAGGTAAGCTTCTTTCTGCGCGTCGCTGCCGCCGATGAGCACCGCGTCCGTTCCCAAATAATGCGCGCCGAGCATTGAGCAGGTTGCCGCACAGGCGCGACCGATCGCCACGTTGGCTAGCACGATACTGGCTGGGCAGGCGTTCGTGCCGCCATAGGCTTCGGGCAAGTTGAGGCCCATGAGCCCCATTTGCGCGAGTTGGGGTAAATGGCAGCTGGCCGACTGCGCGGTTTCGTCCAACATTGCCGCGCGTGGGGCAAGCTCAGCTTGCGAGAAATCAGTGAGCGCGTCGTAGAGCGCTTGATCTTCGGTATTAATTCCTTGGCGCATCATTTCAAAACTCCGATCTGGTGTAGCTCATCGATCTTTTCTTTCGCAATGCCTAACCATGCACCGAGCACGTCTGCGTTATGTTCGCCAAGCCCCGGTGCGCCGCGAATAGGCGCAGCCTCATGTCCTGAAAATTTCGCGGGTTGTGAAGGTAATGTTAACCCCGGTACGCGGCCGCCCTGCACTGGGCGCAGCAGCGCACGCGCCTGCGCTTGTGGGCTTTGCAGCGCGGCCTCGATATTTGAAATCTGCGCCGCAGGAATGCCCGCTGCTTCCATGGCGTTCACCGCGGCAGCAACCGATTGCGCGCCAGACCAGCGCTCAATCTCCGCACGCAATGCTGCTTCGTTTGCCGCACGCAATGAATCATCGGCAAAACGCCCGTCCGTTTTCAAATGCGAGAGCTGCATCGCATCGAGCATGGCATGAAAAATCTTATCGTTCAATACCGCAAGCACAAAAAAACCATCACGCGCTTTAAAAACGCCGAACGGCGCGGAAAGCGGATGTCGATTGCCCACCCGACGCGGCGCGAAACCCGTAAACAAAAACCGCGCGACGGAGGTGACCAGAAATGAAAGCGTTGCGTCGTACATCGCCACGTCCACATGCTGGCCTTGGCCCTCGCGCTCGCGCTGAAAAAGCGCCGCCAGCACGGCCCAGGAAGCAAACATGCCTGTCAACACGTCCGTTGCCGCTTCGCCCACCATCGTCGGTGCGCCATCGGGCTCGCCGGTGTTTTCCATGAGACCGCAGAGCGCTTGCATCACGATGTCGTAAGCTGGGCGATGCGAGGCCGGGCCCGTTTGCCCAAAGCCAGAAATGCTCACATACACCAAGCGCGGATAAAGGGCAGAGAGCGTCGCGTAATCAATACCGAGCTTGGCGGCAACGCCTGGGCGAAAGTTTTCAACCACTACATCGCACTGCCCCGCAAGGTCTTGCGCGAGAGCGCGCGCAGCCGATTGCGTAAGATCGAGTGCCACGCTTTTTTTATTTCGATTGACTACTGAAAAAAGGGCGCTCTCACCATTTTTGAATGGCCCAATATGCCGATAATCATCGCCCTGCGGCGGCTCTATTTTCACCACCTCTGCGCCCAAATCAGCCAGCATCGCTGTACAAAAAGGCCCGGAGAGTACGCGCGTAAAGTCGAGAATGCGAATGCCGTGCAGAGGTGGATTCATGATGCGATTTCACCATACCGGTTGCTGCACGCGTTGCCGCGTTTCATACCTGCGGCGCAGATTTGGGGTTGTGCGGATGAAATTTGCCCAGCGCGCATGCGCGTAATCGTATAAATTGACTGTTTGCCTTTAAAGACACAAAGGATTTCCATGACATCAGCTTTCCGCCGCCGCGCGATCATTCAGCTCGCAAGCCTCGCTGCCCTCGTTGCGTTGCCCACGCTCTCATACGCCCAAGCATTTCCTAACAAAGCGATTACGATGATCGCGCCGTATCCTGCGGGCGGTGGGGTGGATGCGGTGGCGCGCATGATCGCTGAGCGTTTGGCCGCGCGCATTGGTCAGCCGATTACGGTGGACAACAAGCCCGGCGCGGGCGCAACCTTGGGCGCAGCTGCACTCGCGCGCGCGGCGAACGATGGCTACACACTCATGCTCGGCAGTATCGTCGATTACGCGATTGCGCCGCATGTTCACAAAGCGTTGCCCTTTGACATGGCACGCGATTTGCTCCCGATTGTGGAAGTAGGCTTTGGCACCGTAGCGCTCATTGTGAACGCAGAAGTCCCCGCACGAGATGTGAAAGCGTTGGTCGCGCTGGCGAAAGCCACGCCCGGCGCGATGAGTTATGGCTCATCTGGTTTAGGTGGTTTGCAGCATTTGAACGGCGAAATGTTTAAGCAAATGGCAGGCGTTGATATCGTTCATGTGCCTTACAAAGGCAGCGCGCAATTAATGCCCGATTTGCTCGCTGGACGGATCCCGATGTCGATTGATAGCATCCCGGCGCATCTGCCCAATATTCGCTCTGGCAAAACCCGCGCGCTGGCGGTTGCCAGCCGCAGCCGTTCCGCAACCTTGCCCGACGTGCCCACGATGGCAGAGGCGGGCTTCGGCGATTACGAAACTGCAACCAATTACACGCTCTTTGCCCCAGCGCGCACACCCCCAGAAATCGTAGCGATGCTCAATCGAGAAACCAATGCGGTATTAAAAATGCCCGAAGTGATTGAGAAACTAGCCGCAATTGGTATCGTGGTCACGGGCGGATCGACGGAGCAAGTGCAAGCGCGCGTGCCCGCTGAAATGAAAAAATGGACAGAAGTGATTCGTAAAGGTAACTTGCAACTTAACTAAGGCCGCGAAAACAAAAAAGGCAGGTGCACCATGCGCCTGCCTTTTTTTAAGTTGTGTTGATTTACTAAAACAACTGCCACGGCAGTGGTTCATACGTAAATGCGCCTTCTTTTTCACGCAACCGCCCGATCCCGGGAAACGGCAAATGCACCGCGGCGACGAGAATATTCTCGCGCGCAGCCATTTTAAATAGCGCAAGCCGTTTGGCGCGCGCTTCATCCCGGCTGTAGTCAAAACTAACGGTGATTTCAGGGCGCGGAAACTGCACCGGCGCAACGTGTAGCGTATCGCCCAGCAACAAAAGCTTTGCGCTGCCAGATGTCACCATGTAGCAGCTATGCCCCGGCGTGTGGCCGGTTGCGTCTACCGAACGAATGCCCGGCGTGAGCTCGCTTCCAATATCGAAAGGCTGCAATTTATCGCCGTAAGCGGTCATCGCCCGCTTCGCTGCTGCAAAGCGCCATTTTTGATCGGCAGGCGCCGCCGCTTCCACCGTTGGGCTGCCCCAATATTCGATTTCAGGTTTTGAGATGCGCAAAATCGCGTTCGGAAATAACTTCGCGCCCTCGGGGGTCACAGCGCCATGCAGGTGATCGCCGTGCGCATGCGTGATGTACACCTCGTCGATCATGCCAGGATCAATACCCAATTGCGCAAGCCCTTGCGGCATCCGCCCCGCTGTAGGCCCGAGCATTTTCGCGCCGCCACAATCAACCAAAACCAACTTCTCGCCAGTGTTGACCATAAACGCATTCACTGCGGTGCGAATCGGCGAGCCCCATAATTGCGCTGCCTCAAGATGGCTTTTAATCACATCGGGCTCGCCTAACAAAATTGCGGGATTTAGATCAATAAATCCATCGAGCAGCGTTGTGATTTCAAACGTACCCAATTTCATGCGATGCGTGCTCACCGCAGTTCCGCCGCCTAGCGGCGCTTTTGCGAGGGCAGAATTTAGAGCGCCAAATGCTGCGGAGGTTGCAGCCGCTAAAGCGCTGGCTTGCGTGAGAAAACGACGACGGGTGTTTGACACAGCATGAACTCCTAAAGATCGAACGCAGCGCATGGGATGCAGCATCTGCCGGATTATTGTACGCTCGAGTTTTTTTTGGAAATTGAGCATTTGATTTCGGTTGCGCGAGTCCGTCCTGCAAAGCCAAAGGTGGTTTTCGCCAGCGCGGTGTTTGTAGGCATAGCAATGGTCAAAAGTGGCTCGACGGCTCGTTGCAAGTGGCAAAGCCGCAATCAAACTTAACCCATAAAAGTACAGAGTAAAAGGGTTGGAGCGCTGCTCAAAAAACGGCAGTAGGGCGCAGTCTTAATCCTTCTACTTTTAGCTGATGACGCGCCTTTGACAAACCGGATCGTTAGGGCTGAATTCCCGAGCGCGCAAGCCCTTTCGTGGCGCGTGGATTTTTTTAACCAGGGAGCTTTAGTGTTCGAGAGTTGAACGGAGTTTGATTGTAGAAAGTAGGATCGAGCCCGGACGGCGGGCTGCGGCGAGTGATTGCGTTTGTCCAATCTCCTGAATTAATAGCATTGACGATTGCTGGGACGAGCCGCTGATACTGCTCCCATTGCGATGCGGATACACGAGTTGCTAACAAAAATTCCTCATATGACTGGTAGGCACATTGACCGGTCTCCACGCAATGCCCCATAACCTCGCGATTTGCTGACCCGCACTCGGTACCAAATTGACAGGCAACCAATGCCCAGAACGTCTGAAAATTGTCCGCATCTAATTTTTCACCCTGCGAGCCGAAAACGAAGTCAACGTTGGCAAATGTCTCTGAAAATAGCGTGCCATGGGTAAGTATAAAAATGGGGTCGCGACTGTTTAGCCCGGCCAACAAAGCTTGCGTTTCTGCTTCCGTAGGACCTTTATAAATCAACACTGGTTTTCCGTCTTTTCGATTAATTTGCTGCGCGACATTTTCAGAACTACGAAGGTTGTAGTCGATCATTGCCGCACGCGCGCGCGCATCGCCCAGCTTTTCCGCAGTCTGCCACTGGTCGCGAATGCCTTTTTCTGAATAATCTGCTGAACTGATTCCCGCACAACGGTCTTGGCGCGATATTTTTTCAGCAACTTCAAAGGCTTTGTGTCTCGTATCCGCGTCCGGTGATGTGGCGTTGATATACGGAAGATGCCACACACCCTTTCTAGTAATCGCGGCACATGTCAGAAGAATTTGCGCGCGGGCTGTTGCCCGCTCGCCTTCCGAAAGCGTCGGGTCGTTTGCGATTGCAGCAAGCGCTTCTGCGTAACTATGAAATCTTTTCCCGTAGCGTATCGTCGCTAGCGGTCCACTTGATACGGGTAGTGCGCTACCCGTATTCGCTAGCGTCGGCGGTCGCTGGCTATTGCCCGACTTTGCCGACGCGCCTTGCAAGCTAGTCTTGATTGCATCGGTAGGGCCAATCTGACCCGTGATGTCATTTCGTGGTGATACCTGACTGCCGACATCAATACCGGCAACGTTCGATTGAAAGAGAATTTTCTTAAAAATTGCGAAACCGATAAAGGCGCAAACAGCAACCAAAATAATTGTTACGTAGAGTTTCTTCTGGCCGTATAAACTTTTCATATATCAAATTCTCTTTACGCGTGAATTGTTATGCGGTGCTGTTAGCTTGTGATGCTAGTCAACAGCACTTTTTTGTTGATTACCAACGATTAGTTGCACTTCATGAGGGCGAAGCGCGTAAATGTGAAGCTAGAGTAGTTGCCGCTGCTGCAACCGAATCGCAGGTACTCTGTTCCGACTCTGCATTGACCATTTTCGGCTCTTTCAGACGACACGCCAATAATCACAGTTCTAAAAAAATCGTTTTGTCCAACGCATTCTTGATCTGCGGCAATGGCGGCTTTTGTCATCAGCGCAAATAAGGGAGCGACCAGTGCTACAGCGATTAATTTTTTTGTGCTTTGATTCATTTTTTGACACTCCAGAAAATACATGAGAGGGAATTTCCTTACAGCGGAGGCAGTCTCTCTCTCTCTCTCTCTCTCTTGACAAAAATTAGTAGGCATAATTAAACTTCGAAACGGTAGCGCTTTAGCATATGCGATTTGGCTTAAAGCCTGAGTTACTCAGAAGTTGCCGAGCGCGCGAGGAATCAAAGCTAGTCGCGTGCGTGTTTGGACAGCGTTGCAAAGGTCGTCGCGCATGCAGCTGTCTGCGCGGAGGCACTGCAATGGTTGGATCCGCGCTTTGCACCGCTGAGAAACAGTCCAGACAATATTCTGGAAGAATTGCGGAGAAAATCAATCACTTCTAAAAATATATTTCCTAAAAAAAAACATCTTTCGACCATCAAGAAAAATGCAAACTTACCCCGGCAACACATAATTCTTAAACAATTCTCGCAGCTTTGATTTCTGCATTTTCCCCGTTGCGCCGAGGGGGATAGATTCTACGAATTGCACATCATCGGGTACTTGCCATTTCGCTAATTTACCCGCGTAATGAGCCAAAATTTCTTCACGGGTGACGGTGGTGTTGGGTTTTTTCACCACCACCAAAATCGGCCGCTCGTCCCACTTGGGGTGGGCGATGCCGATACAGGCGGCCATGGCCACGCCTGCATGCGCCATCGCAATATTTTCGACATCAATCGAGCTGATCCACTCGCCGCCAGATTTAATCACGTCTTTTGTGCGATCGGTAATGCGCATGAAGCCATCGGCATCGAGCGAGGCGACGTCGCCCGTGCCAAAGTAGCCCTCGCTATCGAGCACGTGCCCGCCGTCGCCTTTGAAATATTCGCGCATGATCCAAGGGCCACGCGCCATGACGTTACCAAAGGCTGCGCCGTCGTTGGGTAGCGTTACGCCCGCGTCGTCGCTAATTTTGAGGTCAACGCCGAAGATCAATCGCCCTTGCGAAAGCAAAATCTGGCGCTTGGCGTTGATGTCGAGCGCTTGGTGCTTTTCTTTGAGCGTGCAATACGTGCCAAGCGGGCTCATCTCAGTCATGCCCCAGGCGTGGTTGACGGTGACGCCGTAGATATCGCGAAATTTATCGAGCATGGCCGGTGGGCAGGCCGAGCCGCCGATCACCGTGCGCTTCATGGTGGAGAGTTTGAGGTTATTTGCATCTAAATGCGCAAGTAACATTTGCCACACGGTAGGCACGCCCGCGGAGAAGGTCACACGCTCTGATTCAAATAATTCGTAAATCGATTTACCATCTAAATGCGGGCCCGGCAAGATGAGCCGCGTGCCAGTAATGGCGCAGGTATAAGGCAAGCCCCAGGCGTTGACGTGAAACATCGGCACGACGGGCAGCACCGTATCTTGCGCGGAAATGTTCATCACATCTGGCATCGCGGAGGTAATCGCATGCAGCACGGTGGAGCGGTGGCTGAAGAGCACGCCCTTGGGGTTGCCCGTCGTGCCGCTGGTGTAGCACAAGCTTGATGCGGCGTTTTCATCAAACGTGGGCCAGGTGTAGTGTTCGCTGGCCGCAGCAATCCAGGCTTCGTAGCTCACTAGATTGGTAAGCCCGGAGTCGGCGGGCAACTTATCGGCATCGCAAAGCGCGACGAAATGCTTCACGCAGGGAATGAGCGCGGCTACTTTTTGCACTAGCGGCAGAAATGTCATATCAAAGCAAAGCACTTCGTCTTCAGCGTGATTGATGATCCACGCGAGTTGGTCAGGATGCAAGCGCGGATTTAATGTGTGTAACACCCGCCCCGAGCCGGAGACGCCGTAATACAACTCGAAATGCCGGTACCCGTTCCATGCCAGCGTGCCCACGCGTGCGGAGGGCGCGATTTTCCATGCATTGAGCGCGTTACCCACCCGCTTTGCACGCGCGCCGGCAGTGGCGTAATTTGTGCGGTGAATATCGCCTTCGACCCGCTTCGATACGATTTCGGTATCGCCATGAAAGCGGGCTGCGAAATCAATAAGCGACGAGATCGAGAGCGCGTGCTGCTGCATTAAACCTTGCATCATCTTCAATTTAGGTTCTCCTCCTTAACCACGCGGCGATGCTCATGCGCATTTGCGCTGCGGGCACGACTTCATGCGGAAACTGCTCTGAGCGAAATACCACGATTGTGCCTGCATGGGGCTCGACCGTGGCGAGCAATGTGTCGGCGGCATCGTAGAGCTTGAGTTGCCCGCCCCAAGCGTTTTGCCATGATTCATTTAAGTAAAGCACGATTGAGAGCACGCGGGCATCGCTGTCGCGGTGGCGATCGAGGTGTTTGCTGTAGTGCCCGCCCGGCGGGTAAAGCGCGTAGTGCGCTTCGGCGTGATCGAGTGCTAAAAAAAGTTGGGCGTTAAGTTGCACGCGCAAGTGCTCTAGCCAGGCGAGCGCGGCTTTGTCAGCTTCGTTTTCGCCATCATCTTTTAACCAAAACGTAGCGTCGCTGCGTACCTGCGGCGCAGTTTGGGCACTTTGGGCGCGACCAATGCCCGCAGCGCGCATCTCTCCAGAGCCAAAAATTTGCAAAATTCGCTCTCGAAATGGCAAAATCTGCGCCGCAGGTATTGCTTCGGGGAGCACAACGAAACCCGCGCTCGCAAGCGCTTGGGCGATGCTTACAATCTGGGCATCAGATAAAGGGTTGAACACAATGCGGGTACTCATCACAGGCGGGGCAGGCTTTCTCGGCACGCGGTTGGCGCATGCCATTCTAAAACGCGGCACCCTCACCGATGCAGCGGGCAACCTGCGCGAAGTTTCGCAGCTTACTTTGCTTGATCAATTTGCGCCGCAGGTTGCGTTTACCCACCCACTTGTGCGCTCGGTTACCGGCGACGTCGCCGACGCGGGCGTGTTAAGCGCGGCGATGGGCGACGATACCGCGAGCGTATTCCATCTTGCTGCGGTCGTAAGCGGGCAAGCAGAAGCGGAGTTTGATTTGGGCATGCGGGTGAATTTTGACGCGACACGTGCGCTGCTGGAAGCCTGCCGCGCTCAAAAAACGATCCCCAAATTTGTGTTCACTTCCTCCATTGCAGTGTTCGGCGGCGCGTTGCCGGCCGTGTTGCCCGACGACCAACGCGTTACCCCGCAAGGCAGCTACGGTGCGCAAAAAGCAATGGGCGAGCTGCTCGTATCCGACATGAGCCGCAAAGGATTTGTCGATGGCCGCGTGTTACGCTTGCCCACTGTCACCGTGCGCCCCGGTAAGCCCAACGCTGCTGCGTCGTCGTTTGCCAGCGGCATGATTCGCGAGCCGATGGCTGGCGTCACCGCGAACGTACCGGTTTCGCCCGAAACCAAAATGTGGGTGCAATCGCCCGCGCGCGTGATCGATAATTTGATGATGAGCCACGAAATACCTGCGGCGCAGTTGCCGGCCTTTTCGCGCACAATAAACGTGCCGGGCATTAGTGTTTCCGTTAGGGAAATGGCCGAGTCGTTACGTCGCGTGGCAGGCGATGAAGTCGCAGATCGGCTTACCTGGCATCCAGATCCCGCGATTGAAAGAATCGTGAATACGTGGCCGCAAGCGTTTGAAGCCAAGCTGGGTCTCAGCTTGGGCATGAATGCCGATACTAACTTTGATGAGATCGTGCGCGCGCATCAGCAATCGATGAACTAAACCTCAGCGAGAGCGCGCTCGATCGCCTGCCGAATCGCGTCTGGCGGCTGCGCGCCACTGAGCGAATATTTCTGCCCAATCACGAAAAACGGCACGCCAGAAATACCTTGAGCACGCACGTTCGCATCTTGCGCAGCGACGTTTTGTAAGGTTTGCGGATCGTTGAGCGCAGATTCAATTTTTTCGCGTGCGATCCCCTGCGCAGCGCCAATATCGGCGAGTGTGTTCACATCACCAATGAAAACACCATCCTCAAAATACGCTTTGAAAAGCGCCTCGACCACCGCATCGCCCTTGCCTTCTTCTTGCGCGAGAGCCACGAACGCGTGCCCAGCAAGCGTGTTGGGCTGCTGGCTGATCTTGTCGAACTGTAAATCCAAGCCCGTTGCCAATCCCGCCTGCTTCACCCGCGCGTAAATTTCCGCCGCCCGCTGCGCCCCGCCGAACTTATTTTCGATATACGATTTACGGGTAATGCCAGCCAGCGGCAAATCCGGATTCAGCTGGAACGGATGCCAGCGGATTTGTACCTGCGGCGCAGATTCGCCCATGCTGGCGAGCGCGGCTTCAAGGTGGCGTTTGCCAATGAAACACCAGGGGCAAACGAGGTCGGAAACGATGTCGATGGTGAGCGCGGTCATGAAAAATCGAAGTTTCGGCAAAGATCGCAGTCTACCCCTCTAAAATGTCGGCATGATTACTTTTCAAGAAGCTATCCTGCGGCTACAAACCTATTGGAACGCGCAGGGCTGCGCGCTCTTGCAGCCTATCGATCTCGAAGTGGGCGCAGGCACTTCCCATACCGCCACGTTTTTGCGCGCGCTCGGGCCCGAACCGTGGAATGCGGCCTACGTGCAGCCTTCCCGCCGCCCGAAAGATGGGCGTTATGGCGATAACCCAAATCGGCTGCACCAGCATCATCAATTTCAAGTGGTGTTGAAGCCTTCACCGCCGAATATCATCGAACTCTATCTGGGTTCGCTTACCGCGCTCGGTTTTGATCTCGGGCAAAACGATGTGCGCTTCGTAGAAGACGATTGGGAAAATCCAACGCTGGGCGCATGGGGCTTAGGCTGGGAAGTGTGGATGAACGGGATGGAAATCACCCAATTCACCTACTTTCAACAAGTGGGTGGCTTAAATTGCAAGCCGATCACGGGTGAGATTACTTACGGGCTTGAGCGGCTTTGTATGTATTTGCAAGACTGCGAAAACGTTTACGACTTGGTATACACCGAGATGAAGGTAGCGGGCAAAAAGCGTACGCTGAAATATGGTGACGTATTCCGCCAAAACGAAGTGGAGCAATCCACCTACAGTTTCGAGCAAAGTGATGCGAGCGTGTTGCTCGCACAATTTAATACCTTCGAAGCCGAAGCCAAGCGCTTAATGGAAGCCAAGCTCGCGCTGCCCGCATATGAGATGGTGCTCAAAGCCAGCAATTGCTTTAACTTACTCGATGCCCGGGGCGCAATCAGCGTCACCGAGCGCGCGGCCTATATGGCGCGCGTGCGTAATATTTCCCGCACTGTAGCCCAAAGCTATTTTGAGTCGCGCGAGCGGCTGGGCTTTCCGATGCTCGATGCGGCCACGCCAGAAAAGCAGGTGGCTTAATGAGCGCGCCGTTACTCATTGAATTGCTCACCGAAGAGCTGCCGCCAAAAGCATTGAAGAGATTGGGCGATGCGTTTGCTGCGGGGATTGAATCGGTATTAGTCAAAGATGGCTTGCTCACGACGAATTCTGCGCCGCAGGTATTTGCAACGCCGCGGCGCTTGGCCGTCCTATTTTCCGCCGTAATACCTGCGGCACAAAGCAAGGCTGTGAAGCAAAAAATCTTGCCAGTTTCGGTCGCGCTCGATGTAGCGGGCAACGCCTCGCCTGCGCTCACTAAAAAATTAGCGGCAATGAACCTGTCAACCTTGAAAGTTGCGGATTTCACGCGCGAGATGGATGGCAAAAACGAAACGTTTTTTGCGAATGTGATCGTTGATGGCAAAACGCTGGCGGAATCCTTGCAAGCGGCGATCACCGAATCGCTCGCGAAATTGCCGATTCCGAAGACGATGAACTACCAACTCGCCGACGGCGAGACGACTGTGCAGTTCGTACGGCCTGCGCATCGCATCGTTGCGCTGCATGGCGCGAGCGTGGTGCCCGTCGAAGCGCTTGGTTTGTTGTCGGATCGCATTACCGACGGTCATCGCTTTCAAGGCGAGAAAAATATCTCGATACCTGCGGCGCAGAATTATCTTGCATTGTTGACAACCAAGGGTCATGTTATTCCGTCGTTTGATGTACGGCGCGCTGAAATTGAACGGCAACTGAAAGAAAAAGCCGCAGAGCTCGGATTCAATTTAGGCGAATACGATGATCTGCTCAATGAAGTGAATGCGCTGGTCGAAATGCCAACGGTGTACGTTGCGCAGTTTGAAAAAGAGTTTTTAGCCGTGCCGCAAGAGTGTTTGATTTTGACGATGCGCACGAATCAAAAATACTTTCCGCTCTTTGATGCGCAAGGAAAGTTAGTCGAGAAGTTTTTGCTCGTCTCCAATATGCGATTGGATCGTCCTCAGAAAATTATTGAAGGCAATCAACGCGTAGTGCGTCCGCGCTTGGCCGATGCCCGCTTCTTTTTCGAAACGGATAAGAAATCCAAGCTCGAAACCCGTGTGCCGGAATTGGCAAAAGTGGTTTATCACAATCAGCTCGGCTCGCAAGGCGAGCGCGTGCAGCGCTTAAGCGCGCTTGCGGGAGAGATTGCAGGCTTGATCGGCGCAGACCGCGCGAAATCGCAGCGCGCCGCCACGCTGATGAAAGCGGATCTACAAACCCTGATGGTCGGTGAATTCCCAGAGCTGCAAGGCATCATGGGGCGCACGTATGCCGCGCATGATGGCGAGGCTGCTGATGTCGCCGCGGCATGCGATGAACATTACAAGCCGCGCTTTGCCGGAGATTCGCTGCCGAGTGCGGGCGTGCCTACTGCTTGCGCGCTTGCAGATAAATTAGAAACGCTCGCAGGCTTGTTCGGCATCGGGCAAGTGCCCACCGGAGATAAAGATCCGTTTGCATTGCGGCGGCACGCATTGGGGGTGTTGCGAATTGTGATGGAGCAACGTTTGACCGTTTTGATTTCCGATCTTGTCGACTGCGCATTTAACGTCGTTAACCCTGCGATTGGAGGTGTAACAACTACTGCCAAAAAATCGCACCTTTTGGATTTCATTTACGACCGCCTGCGCGGCGTCTTGCGCGATCAAGGCTACACCGCCAACGAAGTGGAATCGGTCATCGTGCAGCGCCCGAATCGGTTGGATCGTTTATCCGATCAGCTCGCCGCCGTGCGCGTGTTCATGGCGTTGCCAGAAGCCGAATCGCTGACGGCTGCGAATAAGCGCGTTGCCAATATCTTGCGCAAAGCGGAAGAAACCAACGCTAACATTGCGCCGCAGGTCTCCAGCGCATTGCTCACCGAATCGGCGGAGCAATCGCTGCACGCCGCGCTCGCCGCCGCGATACCCGCGGCGCAGAAAGCGTTCGATGCGGGCGATTACGCGGGATATTTGAAATCGTTTTCCGCACTCAAAACGCCGGTGGATGCTTTCTTTACCGAAGTGATGGTTATGGCCGAAGATTTGGCGGTGCGTGCAAATCGTTTGGCGTTACTCCGTGATTTGCGCAGCGCGATGAATCGCGTGGCCGATATTGCTAAGTTGGCAGCGTAACCGCGATGAAACTTATCATCCTAGATCGCGATGGCGTCATCAATCAGGCGAGCGAGCATTTCATCAAATCACCCGCCGAGTGGAAGCCACTGCCGGGCAGCCTCGATGCCATTGCGCGGCTCACCCAAGCGGGCTACAAAATTGCGGTAGCGACTAATCAGTCCGGCGTTGGGCGTGGCTTTTTTACGATGGCCACACTTAATGCGATCCACGCCAAAATGATCAAAGCGGCGCAGGAAGCGGGCGGGCGTATCGACGCAGTTTTCTATTGCCCGCATACGATGGCCGATGGCTGCCATTGCCGCAAGCCCGCTCCGGGGATGCTCGAAGAAATCGGGCAACGGTTTCAGGTCACACTTTCAAATGTCGTGGTCGTGGGTGATTCCTTGCGTGATTTGCAGGCGGCAGCGACCGTCGGCGCCAAGCCGTGCCTCGTGCGCACCGGCAAAGGCGCGCGAGTGATAGATGACGCACAATTGCCCGCGGGTACGCAAGTGTTTGATGATCTCAGCGCCTGCGTAAACGCATTGATTCAATAGGAACACGATGCAAGCATTGCGCTCTCTGCTCTTTTTGACAATCCAACTCTTGGTAACGCCGCCGTATGCGCTTGCGATGCTCTGCACCGCACCGCTTTCGCCTAAAGCGCGCTATATGTTTTCAACAGGATGGACGCGCTTTTTCGTCTGGTTGGTGCGCGTGCTTTGTGGCGTACGCTATCAAGTTATCGGACGCGAAAATCTCACCGGTACTTCCGCGCAATCGATGATGGCCGTCTCAAAGCATTCCTCGACATGGGAGACATTAGCCCTTAATTTTCATTTTGCGCCTGCCGCATTTATTGCCAAACGTGAGTTGCTCTTTCTGCCTTTTTTTGGTTGGGCATTTGCCCTTGCGTCGCCAATTACGATCAATCGCGCGGCTGGAAATCAGGCCATGGCGCAAATGATCGCGCAGGGGGGTGAGCGGGTGCGGCGTGGGTTTAATTTCGTGATTTTCCCGGAGGGCACGCGTATCTCCGCAGGCAAGCGCGGCAAATATAAATCTGGCGCCGCGCGCTTAGCGATCGGGCTCGCTGAAGCGGGCACGAACGTACGCATCATTCCTGTGGCGCATAACGCTGGGTATTGCTGGCCTAAAAAAGGCTTTATCAAAACGCCAGGTTTGATTACGCTTTCTTTTTTACCCCCGATTGATCCATGCGGGCGCGAGATGCAATCGCTGTCTGCTGAAATTGAGCGCGTGATTGAGGCGGAAGTTGAGCGCCTAGGCGATCCCAGAATATCTTCGTTAACGGGTCGGGCCTAAATGGCAACCAAGGGTCACGCTTTATTTGCTAATTTGTTAAGCTTAGTGACCCAAGTCGCCGCGCCGCGCCCTTCACTCTTGCCGGAGCCGCGGCAGATTCATGCCGTGCTTGCGGGAGTGGGCGTAACGTATCAATTGCATCGAGGCCGCCGCAAATCGGTGAGCATGCTCATCGAGCGTAGCGGGCTGGTGGTGCGCGCTCCGCTGCGTTTGGCGCAGCGCGAAATCGATGCGATCTTAGCCGGTCGCGGCCCATGGATCGTACAAAAATTAGGTGAGTGGCAGACCCGTACATCGCTTGTCGCGGCGGATTACCACGATGGTGGATCAATCCTCTTTCGCGGTAAGCGCCTGCGCTTGCGGGTCGTCCCTTCACTTTTTGAAGCGTTTGAAGTGACCGAGAATGAAATCTTGATGGCCTCGCCCACTGTCCTATCTGTCGAGAAGCAAAAGGCGGTGGTTGATCGATGGTTACGAGACGTTGCGCAAGCGCAATTTGCGCCGCAGGTAGTAGCGCTTGCCGAGCAATTGCGGGTCAGTGTGCAGCAAGTGAAATTGACCGATACCAAAACGATGTGGGGTAGTTGCACCTCCGATGGTGTCGTGCGATTAACATTTCGGCTTATCCAACTACCGCCAAATCTTGCCCGCTATGTGATCGCCCATGAGGTGGCTCATCTGCACGAGATGAACCACTCCGCTAAATTTTGGGCATGGGTGCGCGTGCTCGATCCTCATTTCAAATCACATCGGCGCTCGCTCATTCAATACACGCCGTTGCTCGAAGAGTAGCGCTCATCGACGATCTCAAGTCTTGGCATGAGATCGTGCTGAAGCCTAGGAATTTAGTACCCCGTTTTGCTCGCTGCAACTGGTGCGCCGCCGCCTTTCGCGCTTGCAATTGCGGCCTTCATCGCTCCCGTCAATTGCGAGGCGTCATTGCCCAGGGTGACCATATCGAAGCCTTGCACGATGCGCTTGCTACCTGCCTCGCCGCTTCCGGTGTAGATGCCGATAAATTTTCCCGCAGCTTTCGATCGTACGCGAACGTGTTCGATCGTATCGATTAGTTTTTGATCAGAGAAATCTGCGCCTGGCCTGCCGCCGAGCGCGAGCGATAAATCGTTTGGCCCGATGAAAATGCCATCAAGCCCCGGGGTCGCACAAATAGCATCGACATTTTTAACGCCCTCAACGGTTTCGATCATTGCCCAAGTGAGAATGTGCGAATCGGCGTGATCATAATAATCCGCACCACCAAAAAGCAAGCCGCGCGCGGGGCCATAACTACGATCGCCGCGTGGCGGGTAGCGGCAGGCGGATACGAACGTCTCACATTGCGCTGCGGTCGAGATCATCGGGCAGACGACGCCATACGCGCCGGCATCAAGCAAATGCATGATCGCCGCTGGATCGAGCGTCGTTGCGCGCACCATCGGCGTGGCGCTCGTGCTCGAAAGCGCTTGCAGCATTTCAAGCGCGGCTTGAAAGTCAATCATGCCGTGTTGGAGGTCAACTAAAACCGTATCAAATCCCGCGTGTCCGGCAAGCTCCGCGCTATAGGTCGATGGAATCGAAAGCCACCCGCAGGTGGTCGGCTGGCCGCTGGCCATTTTTTCTTTAAGCGTATTTGGGCGCATGAGTTTGAAAGCTCCGATGGAATTTGCGTATTTTGGATCAGAAGAAGGCTCTCGCTTCGTCTGCATACCAAGATTACGGAATCAAGCGGTATGCAGCGCAATTTTCGAGTTTTTAATGACGCTACCTGCGGCGCAGATTTGCCCAGATTTAGCTTCCCCGATAAGTGGAAAAACTCCATGGACTGACCAGTAGCGGCACATGATAGTGCCCAGCTGCGTCGGCGATGCCGAATCGAATAGGCACAACGTCGACAAAGGCCGGCGATGGTAAATCTGCGCCGCAGGTACGGAAATAATTGCCGACATAAAAGACCAATTCAAACGTACCGGTTGCAATCGTATCGCCAGCGAGTAGCGGCGCATCGGTGCGGCCATCAGCATTGGTCATGCGCTCGGTGACGAGCGAGCGCGATTCACCATTGAGCGCAAAAAGTTGAATGCGAATGCCGGGCGCAGGTTTGCCGATTGCGGTATCGAGTACGTGCGTGGAAAGTCGTGCCATTGTGGGTTATTCCTGAACGAGATCAAGCAAGCGTAAGCGGGCAATTTCGCCGACGTTCATCAACGCTGTATTAAGCTCCATCGCGGCAGTGTTGGTCAGTCGCGCATGAAGCGTAGCGAAAATCGAAGTTTGGGTGTTGTTGCGCACCGCAATGATAAAGGGGAAACCAAATTTATCGCGGTACTGCGCGTTTAGCGAGCGTAGCTGCGCGATAAGATCTGTGGTCATCGCCGTGAGTCCTGCGCCCGACTGCTCGCTGGCGGACGAAGCGGTGAGCCCGCCCGCTGTCGCTTCCTTGCCGGCTAATTCGGGGTGGGCGTTCAATAAATTGAGCTTTTCATTTTCGCTTGCGGCTTGCACGCTGGCAACGAGTGCAGCGCATAAGTGGGCGCGGCTTTTGAACGGTGCAATGGCAAACGCTCGCTCGGCCACCCACGGAGAATGCTCGTATACAGCACCAAAGGTAAGCGTGAACGATGCTGGTGTCATCGAATTTATGGAAGATAGGCTTAGCATAGGGGCGAAACAAAACAATCAACGGAATTTGGCGATTGTGCGGTATAGAATATCTCTCATCAAATTTAAATGTCGCAGCGGAGCGCCCGGTCTTTAAGGCTAATCGCGACATCTATCGCCCACAGTGCCCGCCGTGGTGTGCGACGTCAAGGATGGCATGGACGTCGCGTATTTTTTAGATTGGCTCAATTTCCTCGGCCGTTGGCTGCACTTAATCGTCGGCATCGCTTGGATCGGTGCGTCGTTTTATTTCGTCTGGCTAGATACCAATCTGAAGCCGCCCAAAGATGAGCCGAGCCAAGAGATTGGTATCGGCGGAGAGGTGTGGGCCGTGCACGGCGGTGGCTTCTATCGCGCTCAAAAATTCAAATCTGCGCCGCAGGTATTGCCCGAGCCACTGCATTGGTTTAAGTGGGAAAGCTACGCCACCTGGCTCTCCGGTTTCTTTTTGCTCTGCCTCATGTATTACGGGCAGGCTGAAATCTACTTGATCGATAAAAGCGTGATGGAGCTTTCCAAAGGCGCAGCGATTGGCATTGGCTTAGGATTTTTGCTAGGCGGATGGGTGATTTACGATCTACTTTGCCGCACGAAATTAGGCGAGAACGAGCCGCTGCTCGCCGGGCTCATGTTCCTCTTGCTTGCGCTCGCCGCCTACGGGCTCACCCATGTTTTTTCTGGGCGCGGCGCGTTTATTCATTTCGGCGCAATGCTCGGCACGATCATGTCTGCCAATGTGTTGATGGTGATTATCCCCGGCCAGCGCAAGATGGTGGAGTCGAAGAAAAATGGCGCGCTGCTCGATCCAATTCATGGGCAACGTGGCAAGCAACGCAGCGTACACAACACATATTTCACCTTGCCCGTTCTCTTCGTGATGATCTCGAATCACTACGCGTTTCTAACGAACGCAAAACACGCATGGATTGTGCTCATCGGGCTTTCGCTAGCGGGATGTTTAATCCGACTGTATTTCGTGCGTAAACATCAAGGCTTTCAAAATTACGGCTGGTGGGCGGGCGGCATCGGCATTATCGCCGCACTATATTTCTTTTTAGCCCCTCAAAAGACATCAATACCTGCGGCGCAAAAAAGCGCAATTTCTTATCAAATTGTCGAGAAAATAATCACTGAAAAGTGCGCGAGCTGCCATATGGAAAAACCTACCTACCCCGGCTTCGCGGCCCCACCGAAAAATATATTGCTCGACACCCCTGAGCGCATCGCGCAAAACGCGCAATCGATTTATCAGCAAACGGTTGTACTCAAAGCCATGCCGATCGGTAATTTAACTAATATTTCAGATGCAGAGCGGGAAATTATTAGCCAGTGGTACACCACAGGCGCGCGAGTTCGTTAACAAAAAATCAGCATGGCATGTACCTTGCTGAGCAGTGACTTGACAGTTCATAATGTAAAGGAGATTACCGATGAAATTCCCTCAGCTTGCAGTACTCACCTTCGCCGCGATTAGCGGCGCAACCTTGGCTCAAACCAGCGTTAAATTCGCCCTCGATTGGAAGTTTGAAGGCCCCGCCGCGCCCTATTTTGTAGCGCTCGATAAAGGCTATTACAAAGCCGAGGGGTTGGACGTAACGATCGACTCAGGCAACGGCTCGGTAGAAGCAATTAACCGTGTTGGCGCGGGTACGTATCAAATGGCATTTGGCGATATCAACTCGCTGATTAAATACCGGGACAAGAAAGAAAATCCACAGATCAAGGCTGTCGCAATGATCTATAACGCTCCGCCGTTCGCCATTATTTCAATGAAAAAATACGGCGTGTTGAAGCCGAAAGATTTGGAAGGCAAAACACTCGGTGCGCCTGCACCAGATGGTGCTTTTGCCCAGTGGCCGATCGTCGTGAAAGAACAAAAAATAGATGCCAGCAAAGTAAAAATTGAGAATGTTGGCTTCCCTGTGCGCGAGCCAATGTTGGCCGAAGGCAAAGTGCAGGCGATTACCGGTTTTTCGTTTAGTTCATACATGAATTTGCGCAGCCGAGGTGTCGCACAAGACGATATCGTAGTGATGCTGATGCGCGATTTTGGCTTGGAGCTTTATGGTAATGCACTTATGGTGAATCCAAAATTTGCGGCTGAAAATCCGAAAGCGGTTGCAGGCTTTGTGCGGGCAACGCTTCGTGGAATTCAAGATACGATCGCCAACCCACGCGAGGCAGTTAAAACGGTGATTAAGCGCAACCAGATTGCGGACGATGCCATTGAGTTTGTGCGCCTCAAAATGGCGCTTGATCAAAATTTCGTCACCAAAGAAGTGCAGACCAATGGCTTGGGCGCAGTGGATATGAAACGCTTGAGCAAATCTATCGATCAAATTGGTGTGGCGTTCAACTACACCAATAAACCGAGCGCCAGTGATATTTTCGATGCCCAATATTTACCCGCGAAATCGGAACGCACGCTGAAGTAAATCAATAAAAAAGCAGTAAGGAGATTGCGCTATGAATGCACTCGTTGAAATCAACGATGTCGGTTTGTTTTATGGCAAGGGGGAAGCGCGCACCAAAGCCGTAGAGCATCTCGATATACACATCAAAAAAGGCGAGTTCATCGCTGTAGTGGGCCCATCGGGTTGCGGAAAATCTACGCTCATGAAAATGGTCAGCGGGTTATTGCCAGTCTCGGAAGGCACGCTGCTCGTTGAAGGTAAACCCGTGACCGGGCCGCTGCGTAGCGTGGGCATGGCGTTTCAATCTTCCAATTTGCTGCCTTGGCGCACAGTGACCGATAACGTTTTGCTGCCGTTGGAAATCGTGCAGCCTCATCGCAGCAAAATTCGCCGCGAAAAAGCGGCGTATCAAGAAAAAGCGCGTACGTTGTTGGAGAGTGTGGGTTTAAAAGGTTTTACCGAAAAATTTCCTTGGCAACTCTCCGGCGGGATGCAGCAGCGCGCGTCCATTTGCCGCGCACTCATTCATGAGCCGGATATTTTGATGTTGGATGAGCCTTTCGGCGCGCTCGATGCCTTCACGCGCGAGGAGTTGTGGTGTGCGCTGCGCGATATTCACGCCGCGCGCGGGGTAACGATCGTGTTGGTGACGCACGATTTGCGCGAGGCCACATTTTTGGCCGATACGGTGTATGTAATGAGCAACCGCCCTGGCACCATTGTGAAGCGCCGGGATGTGAACTTACCGCGGCCGCGCGATTTAGAGGTGACCTACACCCAACCGTTCGCTGAAATTGTGCTGGAATTGCGCTCCTTCATCGGCGCCCACCGCACGCCCGCCAAGGTGACGCTATGAACGAACGCGCACAACAAATCGTTTGGCCCACAGTATTTATAGTAGGCTTTGCTGCGTTGTGGGAAATTGCCTGCAGGGTGTTTTCGATCCCCAGCACGTTTTTGCCCACGCCCTCTGCTGTGGCCGAGGCGATGGTGAAGTATTGGGAGCCGCTGTATAAAAATTCGCTACACACACTGTTCGAGACCCTAGTAGGTTTTGCGCTTTCCATTGTTTTCGGCCTAGCACTGGGCTTGTTGGTGGGCTCATCAAAAGTAATCTACAACGGCTTGTATCCGATCATGATTGGCTTTAACGCGGTGCCAAAAGTGGCGATCGTGCCAGTGCTTATTTTGTGGTTTGGCATTGGCACTGTACCGGCCATTCTCACTGCGTTTTTGATCTCATTTTTTCCAATTGTAGTGAACGTAGCAACAGGCTTAGCGACCACCGAGCCGGAGCTGCAAGATGTGCTGCGCGCGCTGGGCGCAAGCAAATTTGACATCATGCGTAAGGTGGGCATACCCCGCTCAATGCCCTACTTTTTTGGTTCGCTTAAAGTGGCTATTACGCTCGCGTTTGTGGGTGCGGTGGTCAGCGAAACCGTGGGAGCAAACGAAGGCATTGGCAATTTGATGTTAACGGCGCAAGCAAACTTCAACGTGCCGCTGGTGTTTGCAGGCGTGGTCTCTTTGGCGGTACTCGGCATTGTGTTGTATGCAATTACCGCCTGGATTGAAAAGCACTTCACAGGCTGGGCCTTCCGCTCCGATATGGGTTAATTTTCACGACATAATGCGTAGGTAGTCGCTTTTTGCGCCGCAGGTATGACACAAAATAATAATCAACAGTATCCAAGAGATTTAGTGGGCTACGGGCGCACTCCCCCGCACGCGTGCTGGCCGAATAACGCACGCATCGCGGTGCAATTCGTGTTGAACTACGAAGAAGGCGCAGAAAATTGCGTGCTTCACGGCGATCAAACGAGCGAGCAATTTCTTTCTGAAATCGTCGGTGCGGCAGCGTTTGAGGCACGGCATTTGTCGATGGAAAGCATTTACGAATACGGCAGTCGCGCCGGCTTCTGGCGACTGCATCGCATGTTTACTCAGCGCAAAATTCCGCTCACTGTATTTGGCGTTGGCATGGCGCTGTTGCGCAATCCTGATGCCGTCGCGGCGATAAAAGAAGCAGGCTGGGAGATTTGCTCGCATGGCTGGCGCTGGATTCATTATCAGCATATGGATGAAGTAGAGGAGCGCGCGCATCTAAAGCTCGCCGTTGATGCCATCATGCAAGCGACCGGCGAGCGTCCACTAGGCTGGTACACCGGGCGCGACAGCCCAAATACGCGCAGGCTGGTTGCCGATTTCGGTGGCTTTGAATATGACTCCGATTATTATGGCGATGATCTTCCGTTTTGGACGCGCGTCCAAAAAACTAACGGTGAAATGGCATCGCACCTCATCGTTCCGTACACCTTGACCAACAACGATATGCGCTTTGCGATGCCCGGAGGTTTTAGTACGGGGGAGCAATTTTTCTCGTTCCTGCGCGATGCCTTTGATGTGCTTTACGAGGAAGGCGATCCCGATGGTCTTAATCAACCGAAAATGATGAGCGTCGGCCTGCATTGCCGATTGATTGGGCAGCCAGCGCGGGCGCAAGGATTGATAAAGTTTCTAGATTATGTGCAGTCGCATGATGCTGTCTGGATACCGCGCCGCATCGAAATCGCACGCCATTGGGCTGCGCACCATCCCGCAACGGAGGATTCAAAATGAACATTGGCGAACGCATCTTGCAGCAATCAGAAATTCTCGGCGCGATGACCGAAGTGCAAGGCGAGGTCACGCGCACGTATCTCACGCCTATGGCCAAGCGCGCCGGTGAGCAAATCATTGCGTGGATGAAAGAAGCGGGCTGCGATGAAGCGGGCTGGGATACGCTTGGCAATGTGGTTGCGCGCTATCGCGGCGCGAGCGAGAACGCCCCCGTGTTGATGACCGGCTCGCATATGGATTCCGTAGTGAACGCAGGAAAGTACGATGGCTTGTTTGGCATTCTCTCGCCGATTGCTTGCGTGTATGCGCTGGCAGCGCAAAAAAAGCGTTTACCGTTTACCTTTGAGATCGTTGCCTTTGGCGATGAAGAAGGCGTGCGCTTCGGCGTTACGCTCATTGGCAGCAAAGCCATGGCCGGGCGTTTCGATGACGCATGGTGGAGCAAGGCCGACGCGAATGGCATCACGCTCAAGCAAGCGGTGATTGATTTTGGTGGTGATCCAACCGCCCTCGCCTCGCTCACACGCGATCCTAAGAAATATCTTGGTTTTATTGAATCGCATATCGAGCAAGGCCCGATTTTGTTAAACGACGGTTTGTCCGTCGGCGTGGTTACCTCCATCGCGGGCGCAACGCGCGTACGCGTGAACCTAAAAGGCTTGGCCGGGCACGCAGGCACGGTACCCATGGCAGGCAGAAAAGATGCGCTGGCGTGCGCCGCGCAAATGACGCTCGCCATCGAAGAAATCTGCGCCGCAGGTAACGGCGAAGTAGTCGGCACGGTGGGCAAAATGGAGGTGGCGGGAGGCGGGGCGATGAACGTGATTCCTGGCGAAGCTAATTTCACCATCGACATTCGCTCAGGCGATGACGCTACACGACTGGCGTACGTCAGCCGCGTGGAAGCGCGCTGCGAAGCCATTGCGCAGCGGCGCAACGTTTCGTTCGCATGGGATGCATTTTTTCATTTGAGCGCCGCGCCTTGCGATGAAGCGCACCAAGCGCAATGGGCGCAGGCCATCGCCGCGCAGGGCGTTCAAGTCAAACATCTGCCCAGCGGTGCCGGGCATGATGCGATGAGTTTCAAAGGCGTGCTCCCGCTCTCTATGCTTTTCGTGCGCTGCGGTAATGGCGGTATTTCTCATAATCCACTGGAGATGATGACGGCAGACGATGCCGAAACGGCCACGCGCGTAATGCTGCATTTTTTAGAGCGATTTCAGGCTTAAAAAGCTCCAATCTGCGCCGCAGGTATTTACATTTTTTAGGTAATTTCGATGACCAACTTTCTCGATCAATACGTCGATCAACATTTCGCTACGCAAACGAAGCTTTTGCAAGAACTCGTGCGCATCCCCACTGATACGCCGCCGGGCAACAACGCGCCGCACGCAGAAATCACCGCCAAGTTGCTCGAAGCCATGGGCTACACAGTGGAGCGCTACGCCATTCCCGAAGCGGAAGTAAAAGCCTACGGCATGCAGTCGATCACCAATTTGATCGTGCGCCATACATTTTTAAAAGACGGCCCGATCATTGCGCTAAACGCGCATGGCGACGTCGTACCCCCCGGCGAAGGCTGGACGACCAACCCCTACGGTGGCGAGATCAAGGACGGTAAGCTTTACGGCCGCGCCGCCGCTGCATCCAAATCTGATTTCACCACCTACATCACCGCGCTCAACGCCCTGCGCGAGCTCCACAAAAAGCTGCCGCTCAAAGGCACGGTGGAGCTTCACTTCACCTACGACGAAGAATTTGGCGGCGAGTTGGGTCCCGGTTGGCTGCTCAAAAACGGGCATACTAAGCCTGATTTTTTGATTGCTGCTGGCTTTTCTTACGCAGTGATTACGGCGCATAACGGCGCGCTGCATTTAGAGATTACCGTGCACGGTCGTGGCGCACACGTGGCCGAGCAAAGCTCCGGCGTAGATGCATTGCGCGCTGCGCACGGTATCATGAATGTGCTTTACCAATTGAGCGATACGCTGGCGCAAACCACCTCAAAAATCGAAGGCATCGGTTCGCCGAAATTAAATATCGGCACGATTACCGGCGGCACGAATACCAATGTTGTGCCCGACAAAGTGGTGCTTAAAATTGATCGACGCATGATCCCCGAAGAAGACCCGATCGAGATCGAAGCGCATTTGTGCAAACTCATCGAGCGCGCTGCCGCGCAATTCCCCAATATCAAAATCGATATCAAGCGCCTGCTCATAGCCCGCGCTTTCACGCCCATCCCCGGCCAAGAAAAATTAGCCGGGGCGCTCTGCAAAGAAGCCACGCGCGTTTTCGGCGAGCCGATTCCCGCGAAAGGCACAGGCTTATATACCGACGCAAGGCTCTACGCCGAAGCAGGCGTACCGGGCGTGCTCTACGGCGCGGGCCCACGCACGATTTTGGAAGCCAACGCCAAGCGCGCCGATGAACACGTCGCGTTAGAAGACTTGCGAAAAGCCACGAAAGTGGTGGCCAATGCTGTGGCGGGGATGTTGGCCTAAAAGTAGGGCATACCTGCGGCGCAGAATTAAGCTTTTTTAATGCAAAACGCTAGTGGCGTTCCCGAAGTTCGCACTAATATTGGTCAAAGACTCGCTTATTAGTGTACATTTATGCAGGTAGATTTTCTGTCGTGAAATTTCATGAATTCGGTTGAGATATGTTCTGGTGCGGGAGGGCAAGCGCTTGGGCTCGAGCGAGCGGGATTTAACCATCTGAGCCTTGTAGAGCTTGAGTTGGCTGCGTGCCAAACCCTTCGGATCAATCGCCCGGAATGGAACGTCAATCAGTGCGATGTTCGGGAGTACAGCGCAGAGCATTGGCGAGGCGTTGAACTCTTCGCTGGTGGTGTGCCGTGTCCGCCATTCTCAAAGGCGGGCAAGCAGCTTGGCGCTGACGACGAAAGAGATCTTTTCCCCGAGGCGATTCGGTTAATTTCAGAGTGCCATCCCTCTGCAGTCATGCTCGAAAATGTACGCGGTCTGCTCGACCCACAATTTGATAGTTATCGAAATTCAGTGACGCATAGTCTTGAAAAAATGGGCTATGCCGTGCAATGGAAGCTGCTACATGCATCGGATTTTGGCGTCCCGCAACTTCGGCCGCGCGTCATTTGTGTTGCATTGCAGAAGGGAATCACGGAATATTTTCAATGGCCTGATAAGCTCGCGGGTAACGCGCCGTCAGTTGGAGAGGCGTTATTTGACTTGATGAGTGCCGATGGATGGGCGGATGCGATAAGTTGGAGGGCTGGCGCGAGCTCGATCGGCCCGACGCTCGTCGGGGGTAGCAAAAAACATGGTGGCCCAGATCTTGGACCCACGCGTGCGAAAAAGGCGTGGGCTCAGCTTGGCGTCGATGGTATGGGGATTGCTGACTCCGTTCCTTCAAAAAATTTTGTTGGAATGCCCCGACTCACTGTACGCATGGCGGCGCGCATTCAAGGGTTTCCAGACGATTGGCAATTCTCTGGGAAGAAAACTTCTGCTTATCGTCAAATTGGAAATGCGTTTCCACCACCCGTTGCTGCGGCGGTCGGCGCAAAAATTATTGCGGCGTTGGACCCCGCAGCGAAGCCGAAACTTAAACGCGCTTAAAGCTCATGACGAAACCAAAAAGAATTTCGAACGGTGCGCGCGCGAAGCTTCGTGCCCATTTTTTAGAAAATATCGGTAGAGTGATGGATTCCGAAGAACTGAGCGCGGTCTCCGGTCATTCTTCAGAATGGGCGCGTAAAGTGCGGGAGCTTCGAGGTGAAGAGGGATACGCGATCCTTACACACAATGATCGGAGCACGCTAAAGCCCGGTCAGTATCTTTTGGAGTCAGCAAAACCACAACCCGCATTTGAGCGTTCGATCTCAAAGGAAACGCGCGCCTACGTGCTCGATCGAAACGGTTTTACTTGTCAGATGTGTGGAGCGGTAGCGGGCGAACCGCATCCTTACGATGCGCCGCGCAAAACACGGCTCCATATTGGTCATGTCATTGATAAGAGCAAAGGTGGAACTGACGACGCGTCAAATCTTCGCGCAACATGTTCCGTTTGCAACGAGGGCGCATCTAACGCAACGCTCGTTCGACCAGACTTGAATAGCCTTCTTATCCAAGTGCGACGCGCACCAGCAAAGGATCAGAAGGATCTTTTGATGTGGCTTAAAACGAAATTTCCTAAGACTTAGCCAACGACCTGCGGCGCAGATTTTGATACAGACCCTCGTCTGTTGCGCCGCAAAACTTACAATTAAGTATCCAAAAAATGGTGCGCACTGATTTAAATTCACGTGCGCAAGTCGCCACACCAAGGAGATTGTCATGCTTTTCAAAAGATCAGTTATTGCGCTGGCCGCCTGCGCGAGCATTGCGATTGCAAGCGCGGCGTTCGCGCAGCCACTGCCGACCGCCGCACCAGAAAGTGTGGGTTTTTCGAGTACGCGCCTGAAAAATATCGACGCGTTTTTTGCTAGTGAAATTGAGCGCAAGCGCGTGCCCGGTGCGGTTGTCGCGATCGCGCGCAATGGCAAGCTGGTGTATTTCAAAGCGTTTGGGCAGGCCGATCCAGTCAAGGGATTGCCGATGAATACCGACACGATTTTTCAGCTCGCTTCGATGACGAAAATTCAGGTGGCGGTTGGCGCGCTTGCGCTGACTGAGCAGGGCAAGTTGCCGCTCTTTAGCAAGCTCGCCGATTATTTTCCGGCGTATGGCGCGACAGTGGTCGGCGTGCCTGCTGCCGATGGAAAATTCACCACCGAGCCGCAAAAGCGCCCGATCCTGATTCATGATCTCTTCCGCCACACGGCTGGTTTGACTTACGGCGGGCGCCCGGATGGCGGCAGCCCTATTTCGTCGCAATGGCCAAGCGGCGGCGAGGCGCAACGCATGGGGACGGCCAGCGAAGTTGCCAATGCGCTCGCGAAGCTGCCGCTGGTGTATCAGCCGGGCACCGTGTTTGAATACAGCTTATCGTTTGAGGTGCTTGGCGCAGTGGTGGAGAAAATTAGCGGCGCGAGCCTTGGTGGATATTTGGCGGAATCCATTTGGAAGCCGCTGAAAATGACCGACACCACTTTTCGTCCTAGTGATGCGCAAATGGCGCGCGTAGCGCGTCCGTTCCCCAACAATCCACTGGATGGAAAGCCACAAGCCATCGCCGCGTTGACGCGCCCGGCGTCGTTTGATTGCGGCGGCGGCTGCGCGTTTGGCAGCATGGGAGATTACATTCGCTTCGGGCAAATGCTCATTAACGGCGGTAGCCTTGAAGGCGCGCAAGTGCTGAGCCCAACCACGGTGCAAATGATGGCGAGCGATCATTTGGGTCGTGCGATTCAAAATCGTGTGGCGAATGTCGAGCCGCATCGTGACGGCTATGGCTTTGGCTTAGGCGTGGCCGTGCGTATGCAGCCTGGCCTTGCCGCAGTCCCCGGCAATCCGGGCGAATTTAGCTGGAATGGGGCGAATGGCACAGGATTTTTCGCCGATCCGAAAGAGCAACTTGTGGTTGCCTACGGCACTGCCGCGCCGGGAGATCTACGCAAATACTATCGCGAGCAAGTGCAGAATCTGATCTATGGCGCGTTGAGCCGGTAGCGCGCATTTGGGGGGTTGAATACCTGCGGCGCAGATCGGGCAATTTTTTAAAGGAAATTGCGCCAAAAAGTGCTCAATCTGCGCCGCAGGTATATGCTGCGCCGCAGCGATTATTTCTCTGCACTTACTCCGGCAATTCCGCGCTACCCATGCGTTTCAAAATAATATTCGTTTTGTAGCGCAGCCTTGGCGATTTCAGATTTTTTTCGTAGAACCTTGGGTTGGGCACCATGGAGGCTAATCGTGCCGCTTGCGCGGCGTTGAGTTTTGATGCCGGAATTTTGTAGTAGTGTTGCGCGGCAGCTTGCGCACCGAATACACCGTCGCCCCATTCGATCACGTTGATGTAGAGCTCTAAGATGCGCTCTTTATCGAGCATGGTCTCGAGCATGAGCGTAATCACTGCTTCCTGGCCTTTGCGCAAATATGATTTATCGGGCGAGAGGAATAAGTTTTTTGCTAACTGCTGGGTGATCGTGGAGCCACCAGCTAAGCGTTTACCGCTATCTTCATTTTTCTCCATCGCGGCTTGTATGCCTTCCCAATCGAAGCCTTCGTGCTCCACAAACTTTGCATCCTCGGCAGCGACGAGCGCTTTTTTTAAGTTTGCCGAAACATTTTCGTAGGGCACCCATTGGTATTTCAATGTCGCCTGCGGGTTTTGCATGCGCAGCACGGAGAGCCGTTGCCGCATGAAGGCGGTGGAATCAGGGTCTACATATTTAAGCCAAAGCACGTTACAAGCAAACCAAAGCTGCACAGCAAAAATAAGCGCAATAAAAACACCGCACGCGATTGCAGTCGCGCGCAAAATTTGGTGCATTGATTTCACCGGAGCTGCTTGGTGGAAGTGCCGAAACCATCGTCCCGGCTAAACGACCAGGTGCGCGTGATGTAGAGAATATCAGTATCAACGCGAATATCCGCTGGAAATGGCGAAAACGGCCCGGCGAGCTTGATCGTCTTTAGAGCGGCGGTGTCAAGTAAGCGCCGCCCAGATGATTTATCAATTTCTACGCCTTCTACAGAGCCATCCGCGCGAATGCCAACAGTCAAAATCAGGCTGCCGTAAACCTGCTTCTCGCGGGCTTCTTGCGGGTAATTGGCATTGCCAACGCTTTCGACTTTGAGTCGCCAATCTTCAACATAGCGCGCAAAACGAAACTCGGCAACGCGCGCGCCAATATGTTTTTTCTTAGGGCGCTGCTGGTAGGCATCTAAATCTTTTGCGATCTGCGCTTCGAGGCGCTGCAGCTCCATCATGCGCTCTTGCACTTCGGTGAGCTTTTGATTGGTTTCAACATTGGGCGAAAGTTTTGCCGAGGTCGTAGTTGGCAATTTCTTGAGCTGCGCCATCAGCTCTTGCACTTCCCGCTCTAAATCTTGCACGCGTTGCTGGGCGCTATCGAGCTGCGTATTTTCAGCATCAACGGGCGCGCGCGGTAGCGGAGATTTCAGCTGGCGCTTAGCATCGGTATTGCCACCGCCGTCGAGATTGGCTTGCGCGAGGGCATCCGGCTTAATCGGGCGCTCGTTTGTGCGGGCGTTGACGAGGGTGACTTCTAAAGGCGGTGAATTCAAGGAATTCATCACTTTTTCAGGCAGCTTGAAGTGCACAGAAAGTAAGATCCCGTGCACGAGCACAGAAATGCTAACCGCAAGCTTTAAGATGCGATTGGAGATGCGCTGCTGAGAGTTCACGTTCGCCACGCCTTGATTTTAGGGGGCAACGATGCCGACGCTGAAGGTCGCTTCCCAAAAATTGACGCTATTGATGCGTGCACGCACCGTAACGCCCGGTGCTGAGAAGGGCAGCTCATCGATACGGCGCACGAGCGGAATGCGCTCAAAGCGCACCAAATTTTCACGAATCACAGTGGCGTTAAGCTCGGTAATTCCCTCTTGTGCGATCCAGCGGCAGCACCAATAATCCTCCATCTGCCGCTGGAAATCACCGTATTGGTTATAGGTCGCATCAAAATCAGCCACTGCGGCTAAGAGCGTTGTATTTTGTTTGGTGTAAGGCAGCGCTTCGCCATTGGCGAGCGCGATCAATTGCCGCTGATTGAGTAAATCGCTATAGCGCCTGATCGGTGATGTTGACCACAGATAATAAGGCACGCCCAAGCCTTCATGCGGGCCCGGGTGCACGGCCATGCGCGTTTTGCCCGCACCTTGAATGCGAAACATGCCGGCCGCGCCCGCATCTGCCAATTGCTTGCCCCAGGAGGCATTTGCAAAAATCATAAGCTCGGAGACGATCAGATCAATTGCGCTGCCGCGCGCGCGCGGCAGGATCGCGACTTTCGCCCGCTCCATATCGTGTGGCGCAGCGGCATCAGGCATGACTTCGAAGTTGTAATCGATGCGGTTGATTTCATTTTTGCCGCGCACCGTAAAGCGGGCTTTGGCAAATTTATGCAGCGCGATCATTTCTTCTTGCCACGGCGCGCGCGTGGTGGCCATCGGGTCAACGATGGCATCGGTGAGTTGCTGCAAGCGCAGGTTGGCCACAATCGGCACGGCTTCAAGCTTGGTCTCGGTGCGGATCACGCCGTGATCGCTATCAAGGGTGGCGTAAAGCGAAAGCGCGGGAACGGTTTTGCCTTCTGCGAGGGTAAATTGGCGCACGACCGCATCGGGCAGCATCGTGATTTTGTTGCCCGGCATATAGACAGTAGAGAGTCGATCGCGGGCAATATCATCGATTGGGCTGCCGGGCGCGATGCCCAGCGCAGGCGCAGCGATGTGAATGCCGATCACCGTTTCGCCTTGGGCGTTGATGCCCACGCTAAAGGCATCGTCGATCTCAGTGGTGGCTTCGTCGTCAATCGAAAAGCCACGCACCGCCGCTGTTGGCAATTGCGGCGCAGGTGAAGTCTCGGCAGCGGGAAAGCCCGTGCCTTTGGGGAACGTATGGAAAAGAAATCGCCGAAAATGATAGTCGTGGGTCGAAGGAATTGCGCCGCAGGTCAGTAGCAGTGAAAGTGGGTTAGTTTTGCCTTGCTCGCAGGCGAGCGTGAGCGCTTTGGTCACCGCTGCGCTTTTATCTGGCGCGTAGAGCAAGCGGTCAATTGTTGCGTTGGGTGGCGTGCCAAATTCAGCGGGTAATTGCCCTGCGAGCAGGGTATCAGCCCATCCTTGCAATTGCATTGCTTCCAGCTTTTTACGCTCAACGCCTGCAATCGCAGCGTTCAGCTCGGCTTCTGGGGCGCGCTTAAAGAGCCCTTTGCCCCGTTTGCGGAAATACATTGGGTTTTGCAGCAAGCGCACGAGCGCGCTCGCCTGCTCAGTGGCGCTCGCCTGCGCGCCGAAGTATTCTTTAGCGATTTGGGTGAAGGTTAAATCAACATCGGGCACCGTTTCCCAAAGCAGCTCTAGATCAATTTCGCCCGCTTGGGCGGTCGCCTTGGCGAGCAGCTCATCGGGCGCGGGCGACGCAAAGCGCAGCAGCACTGCCGGTAATTTCACTTTGATGCGACGCCCGCTGGCGGTCTCGATTTGCGCGGTGGCATCGGTTTCGGAATGGATGGCGCCGGCTTTGAGGTCACCGTCATCCTCAAAGAGAGCATGCATGGAAGGAGGGCTTTTGCTTTATTGCGAATACCGCAATTATAGGAAGCGCACGAGCGTGAGCGCTATCGTGTAGGTCAGCGCGCTAACGAGCGTGGAAATCGCAATGGCGGCGGTAACGGTGTTGACATCGGTCTCGTAGCGCTGGGCGAAGAGAAAAGCGTTGGTGCCCGTGGGAAGAGCGGCGACAGTCGTCAGCGCGTAGAGCGGCACGCCGCGCACCCCCAGTAAATAGAGCGTTCCACACACTAAAAGCGGATGCACGAAGAGCTTGAGCACCGAAATCTGCGCCGCAGGTATCCAAAGCTTACCCACCTGGAGCTTGCCCAATTGCGCCCCCAGCAACACAAGGCAGAGCGGCCCGGCGGCATCGGCTAAATATTTCAGCGCAGCATCTAACCACGGCGGCAAGGTCACCCCGATCGCGCTACACAAGAGCCCGGCTAAGATGGGCAAGATCACGGGGTGAATGACGGTCGCCTTCATCGTTGGCAAAATGCTCTGCAGCAGCGAAGCGTTACCACTGCGGGCTTGAGAAAACTCAACGATCAGAGTGGTCATGGTGAGCAAGATGAGGGCATGGATCGCAATCAGCGAGAGCAAAAGCCCCAAGCCTTCCTGCCCGAAGGCTAGCGTAGTCAGCGGGATGCCCATTTGCACGGTGTTGCCAAAAGTGCAGGCAAAAGCAAAGCAGGCGGCGTGCGCGGTGCTCGCGTGCTTGCGTTTGACCAAAAAAACCAGCGTGGAAAGAAGCAAAAAAATCGACGGAATGAAATAGCCCGCGAGGGCTTTGGCGTGCTGCGCATCAAATTGAAAAGTGACCATCGCGCGAAAGAGCAGCGCCGGGAGCAGCAACGAAAAGGTGAGGTTAGATAAACCTTTAATTGCTTCATCAGAAAGCGATTTGCGCCCGACGTATGCCGATGCGCCAATGACGAGAAAAGCGGGCAGCAGCGTGGCAATCGCAGCGATCATTTAAGTTTTGCGCCAAAAATAAACCGCAGTCGCGCCGATGGCAAGCGCCCAAATTGCCGCGATGCCAATGGCGCCTGCACGCGAGGCCGGAAGCCGCAGCGCAGCATCGGCTGCTGCGCGGGCATTAGCCAATACCTGCGGCGCAGAAAAGTGCATGCCAAGCCAAATAAAGAATGGTAGCAAGATCAAATCGTCTAAAAGCCCGAACACAGGAATAAAATCAGGGATTAAATCGATGGGTGAAAGCGCGTAGGCCAACGTGATGCCAAACCATGCTTTGAGCCACCAAGGCGTTTTTGGATCGCGCGCTAAATGCCAAACGATCACGATTTGCCGCTTAAGCGCTTGCGCCCAGGCTCGCAATTTTTCAAGCATTGGCAATGCCGGATGGCACATGCCCCGAGGGCACGAACCTGGAAGCCGATTCCACATGCCGCGTCTGATCGTCAAAGAAAAAATCAGGTTGAAATGTTGAGAGAAATTCGCCTTTATCTAAGCCGCCCAGAAACATCGCTTCATCGATTTCGATCTTCCAATCCATTAACGTACGGATTGCCCGCTCGTGCGCAGGCGCTGAGCGCGCGGTGACCAAGGCCGTACGCACTTTCATCGGCACACCTGCGGTTGACGCAAGTTGCAGCCGATGCAAGGCTTCAAGCAGCGGCTTGAAGGGGCCGGGCGGTAACGGCTGCCCCGCCTTTTGGGCTTCGTGCGATTGGAATGCATCGAGCCCGCGCGATTGATAGACCCGCTCGGCTTCATCAGAGAAAAGCACGGCGTCGCCGTCAAAGGCGATGCGCAATTCATTGGCGTAATGCGCACCGGCAGCCGCCGACTCAGGAATCACCCGCGCGGCAGGCACGCCCGCGATAAGCGCAGCGCGCACGTCGTCGGCGTTAGCGGATAAAAATAAATTGGCGTGTAGCGCTTGCAAATACTCAAACGGTGGGCGGCCGCGCGTAAATACCCCTCGCAAGAGTGGTAGATCGGCAGCTTGCGCCGAGCGAAATACCCGCAAGCCAGAGACGGGATCATTGCGCGACAGAATCACCACCTCGACCCGATGCGTGCCATCAGAATTAAAGCCAAGTAACTTACGCACCAGCGGCATCGCCACGCCGGGCTTCGCGGGCGCATCGAGCCGATCAAGCTGCAATTGCATGTAGCGGCGATCATCGCTTTGCTCAAAAAAGCGATTTTCTTCTTCGAAATCAAAGAGCGCACGCGATGAAATCGCGACGACGAGCTTATCGGTGAGGGTGGGCGTACTCACGGTTGCGCCAGCGCATTAAGCAATTTTTGGTGGATGCCACCAAAGCCGCCATTGCTCATTACCAAAACGCTATCGCCGGGTTGCGCTTTCTGGGTAATCGCGCGCACGAGCGCATCAATATCGGAATGGGTCGTCGCCCGCACGCCCATTGGGGCGAACGTTGATTCCACATCCCAGGCCGCTTTGCTTTGAAAAACAAACGTATGGTCAGCATTTTTGAGCGATGCGGGCAATTGGGCTTTCATCGTACCGAGCTTCATGGTGTTGGAGCGCGGCTCGAGTACAGCCAGCACCCGCCCGCTAGGATGCGCGCGATGCAGACCATCCACCGTTGTCGCGATTGCCGTCGGGTGATGGGCAAAATCATCGTAGACGCGAATGCCGCGCACCGTGCCGCGCAATTCCATACGCCGCTTAACGCCTTTAAATTGCGCCAAGGCTTCGAGCGCAACCTGCGGCGTAATGCCAACGTGCCGCGCAGCCGCCAATGCCGCGAGCGCGTTCATGCGATTGTGTTCGCCGGGCACGTTAATTTTGAGCTCGCCGTAACGCTGGCCACCAAACACCACCGCGCCTTCGCTATTCATCGCCCAGCCCTGCTCGATGCCAAAGCGCTCGAGCTCACTCCAGCAGCCCATACCCAGCGTGTGCGTCAAGTTGGCATCTTGGCCATTGACGATGATCCGCGCGTTGCCCGGCATCGTGCGCACTAGATGGTGAAATTGGCGCTCGATCGAGGCCAGATCGGGGAAGATATCGGCGTGGTCATATTCGAGATTATTCAGAATCGCGGTGCGCGGATGATAGTGAACGAATTTTGAGCGTTTATCAAAAAATGCAGTGTCGTATTCGTCAGCTTCGATCACGAAAAAATTACTTTCAGTCAAGCGCGCAGACGTTGGAAAATCTTGCGGCACGCCACCGATCAAATAGCCGGGGTTAAGCCCCGCGTATTCCAAAATATGGGTGAGCATGGCCGTCGTTGTCGTCTTGCCGTGCGTACCAGCCACGCCAAGTACCCAGCGATTTCGCAGCACATGCTCGTATAACCATTGCGGGCCTGATGCGTAGGTATACCCAGCGTTCAAAATGGCTTCCATCAATGGATTGCCGCGCGTGACCACGTTTCCAATCACGTAGACATCGGGCTTCAATTTGCATTGATCGGGGTCGAAACCTTCGATCAGCTCAATGCCGAGCGCTTGCAATTGCGTTGACATCGGTGGGTAGACGTTGGCATCGCAGCCGGTAACTTGATGCCCCGCTGCTCTGGCGATGGCCGCGAGCCCGCCCATGAAAGTGCCGCAAATGCCGAGAATGTGTAAATGCATTGGTCAATTTTAGTGTGCAGGCCTAAATCTGCGCCGCACGTATTTAGGCAAAACCCTAGGGCACAGATCGCGCACACTGAAGCGGAAATTTGCCACAATGCGGAGATGACATTTTCTGCAGCGTTGCACGCCTTTCAATTGACCGACTCGAATGCGAAAGCAGCTGCTGTTTTTGCGCTTGATATTGGCGCTTTTGTACCGCACGCCATTGCCGATGACGCGCTACTCACCCCTGGATTCCCGGCGCATTTGCAATTCGTCTCCCCGCAAGCCGTGCCCCAGCGTGCGCTTTCAACGCCGCCAGGTCGCGCCGCGCTGTTGCATGCGATTGCTCATATTGAATACAACGCGATTCACCTCGCGTTGGATGCTGCGTTGCGCTTTCCAAAGATGCCGCACGCGTATTACGAAGACTGGCTGCAGGTCGCGAAAGAAGAGGCGCTGCATTTCTCGCTGCTTGCCGCCCACTTAGCCCAACACTACAAAACCAGTTATGGTGATTTCCCCGTACATAACGGATTATGGGAGATGGCCGCGCGTACGCAAGGCGATGTGCTCGCGCGCATTGCGTTGGTGCCGCGCGTGTTGGAAGCGCGTGGGCTGGATGTGACCCCGGCAATTGCCGCGAAATTGCGACAAGCGGGTGATCTTCGTTCAGTTGAAATCTTAGACATTATTTTGCGCGACGAAATAGGGCATGTCGCGATTGGCAACAAGTGGTACGCTAGCCTTTGCGAAGCGGCGCAGTGCGACCCAATTGCAACTTTTGCGCAGTTGCGAACGAAGTACCGAGCGCCGCCGATGCGGCCGCCATTTAATCTGGATGCCCGCCGACGTGCTGGTTTTACTGAATTGGAATTGAAGGAATTATCTTGAATTTGTCGAATATTGGTTTGGGCGCGGTCTTGGTTGTCGTGTTGGCCGGATGCGCGAGTCAGGGCGCATTGCAGCAAGGCCGGCCTGAGCTCAACAGCGGAAAGTCGAACGCAAAAATCGCCAGTGCGGCGCGCGTCGGAAGCGATTTGCGAAAGCCCTATGCGCAAAAGGCCAAGGGGCGTGAGCGCATGGAATATTTGCACGCTCGCAATGAGTTCGGCATCGTGCCCGACGATGGCGCAGCCAACGCTTATGCTGCTCGCGAGGCGCTCGTGCGCGCGAAGGGCGAAACGGCCAAGCTTGCGGGCGTCGGCAGCACAAGCTGGACAAATCTCGGGCCCGGCAACGTTGCTGGGCGCACCCGCATGCTGGTCGTACATCCGACCAATGCCAATGTGCTTTGGGCGGGCACGGCCCGCGGTGGCGTCTGGAAATCTTCCGACGCCGGTGAAAATTGGAAACCATTAACTGACGCGATTGCATCGAACGCTATCGCGACGCTGGTGATCGACCCCAACAATGCCGATACGCTCTACGCTGGCACCGGCGAATATAGCGGGCGCAGGGGCGCAGGCATTTACGTTACCCGCGACGGCGGCGATTCATGGAGCCAATTGCCCGCAACCAACGCAGTGGCCAATAATTCATTTCGGTTCGTCAATCGCATCGCGTTATCAAAGCAAGTGTCTGGCTTAATGCTTGTTGCCACCAATGATGGCATATTCCGCTCGACCGATTCTGGCGTAAGCTTTAGCAAACCGCTAGCGTTGACAGGCTACCGCAAGGCCGATGGCAATGGTGGCGATGGTGCGATCGATTTGAAGCAAGACCCGAATCGCCCGGCGCGATTTATTGCGGGCTTATTTGATGGCTCGGTCGTGATCTCAGAAGATAACGGCGCATCTTGGGAGCGCAGCCCAGTAATCACGGCAGATCTCGAGCCGCGCCGCGTAGAAATTGCGTTTTCCAATGGCGAAGCAAACGTGCTTTATGCAAGCGTAGATATGAACGAAGGCGAGATTTATCGCTCTGCTGATGGCGGGCGCTCATGGGCATTGCGCGCGACACCGAAGCATCTGAAAAAACAAGGCGATTACGATAACGCGATCTGGGTGCATCCAACCCAGTCCAATATTATTTTGATCGGCGGCGTTGACCTCTATCGCTCAACCAACGGCGGCGGTATTTTTGTAGGCTTCGATCAGGCGCAAAGCGCAAAGGGTAGCAATGGTTTTGGTGCGAATGCCCATTCCGATCATCATGCGTTTGTACCTGCGGCGCAGTTTGGCATCAGTAATCAAAAAATTTATAACGTCAATGATGGTGGCGTCTGGGTGATGGACGACGTGACCGCGGCGCAATTTAAGCCAGAAGGCCAATGGCGCAATATTAATAATGGCTTGGTCGCCACACAAATTTATGCGCATGCCGCCGATCCCGCGCGCGGCGTGGTGATCATCGGCACCCAAGATACCGGTCTTGTCGGCTACCGCTTTAATCGCGATGCGTTTAATACGTGGCAGGAATATGCTCTGGGTGGCGATTACTTCACGCCGCAGCTCGATCCCACTTCCGACTACGGTTATGCAACGGTCTACAACTTGCTCGTGCAGCGCTTTCGCGGCGATGCCGTCGATCAAGTGGGCCCCACGCGTACGCGCTTATGCGACGGCATTCCCGATGCGCCGAATGCCAGCGGGCGCTGCACCAGCAATGCCGATAACGAAAAAGCCAATTTCGACGCCGGAATTTTGCTTGATCCGAATAACCCGTTACGTCTCTATGCGGGCGGAAATTCGCTTTGGGTAACCACCAATCCACGCGACGCAAACGTGATTTGGAAATCAGCGAAATCGCCTTCGACTGCCGCGGGTGGTGATAACTACATCAGCAGCATGGCCGTACGCAACGGTAACGGCAATGAAATGTGGGTTGGGCATAACAACGGCGAACTCTATCGCACTTCCAACGCGCTCGCGGCAGATCCGACGTGGCAGCAGGTCACAGGGTTGCCGGCCCGGTTGGTCGAAAGCGTTGTGTTTGATCGCTTCGATCCGAAAGTCGTCTATGTGCTTTTCGGTGGGTTTGCCGCGGGCAATCTGCAAGTCTCGCGCGATGGCGGCACGACGTGGGCAGCACTTGGCGCGGGGCGGTTGCCCGAAGCCAGCTTTGCCAGCTTGTCGCAGCATCCGTTGCGCCGCGATTGGCTTTATCTCGGCACTTTTGCCGGGCTCTTCACCAGCCTCGATGGTGGATTGACGTGGAGCACGACGAACGACGGCCCCGCCGCCGCATCAATTTTGACCCAATCTTGGCTGAACGATTCGACTTTACTCGTGAGCACCTATGGTCGCGGAATGTGGCAAGCGAGCGTTGATGCAAATGCGCGTAAAGTGCGCGTTTATGAGCTTTACAACAAATCAATCAATCACTACTTCCGCACGCAAAATCTCGAAGAAGCCACTTTTTTGAGCACGGTACTGACCGGCGATGCCCGCTGGGATCTGACCGGTGACGAATTTAAAGCGTGGGCCGCAAATCAAGATGATGGCAGCGCGCAGCCCGTCTGCCGCTTCTACGGCGATCCAAAGATCGGGCCAAACTCCCACTTTTATTTAGTCGGTCGCGATAATTGCGTCGCGTTTGAGGCACAAGAATCGAAAATTCCAAAAGGCACGCAGCGCTGGAATTTGGAATCAACGGAATTCTCGGTGAACGTACCGACGCCAGCAGGCTGCCCGGCAAGTGCGCCCGTCGCGATCTATCGCATTTACAACAACGGATTTGCGCGCGGCGATAGCCACCATCGCTACACCACCCAACCCGCAGAAATCGCGCGGCTCACCGCCCTCGGCTGGACGAGCGAAGGCGTGGTGATGTGCGGGTTGTCGTAATTTCCGAGCTTTAGAAATACCTGCGGCGCAGATTCGCTTTACACTCGTGCAAATAAAAAACCACACGACAAGGAGTGAATCATGCGCCGTAACTTTTTTTAAATTTTCGCTTGTAGGGCTCGCAATCTGCGCCGCAGGTATCGCCGGTAATTTAGCCACCTCGGCCGCGCAGGCGCAGAGCGCGTGGCCAAATAAGCCAATTCGCTATATCGTGCCCTTCCCGCCAGGCGGCAGCACCGATCAGCTCGCGCGTTTGCTGCAAGCTGATTTATCAAAAGCGCTGGGCGTCTCGGTGGTGATTGAGCACAAGCCCGGCGCGGGCGGCGGCGTCGGCTCCGATCATGTGGCCAAATCGCCTGCGGATGGCTATACCATTTTGGGCGGCACGATCAGCACACACGCGATCAATGCCTCGCTCTATAAATCGTTGCCCTACGATCCGATTAAAGATTTCGTGCCGATCACGCAATTGGTTTCGATGCCTAATGTGCTCGTGGTGCCGACCAACCATCCAGTAAAAACCGCGCAAGAGTTCGTGCAATATGCCAAGCAAAAAACGGGCCCGCTTGCCTGCGCCTCGGCGGGTAACGGCACTTCGCAACACCTCACCTGCGAGCTCTTTAATATCAGCGCCACGACCGAAATTTTGCACGTTCCTTTCAAAGGGGGCGGGCCGGCGATGACGGCTGTGATCGCGGGCGATGTGCAAGCCATGTTTGACAATGCGATCTCAGCGATCCCGCATGTAAAAGGTGGCAGAGTTCGCGCCCTCGCGGTGAGCACCAGCAAGCGCTCGGCATTGCTCCCCGATTTGCCCACGCTCGCTGAGTCAGGCTTGCCCGGTTTTGAGGTGAATGCGTGGCAAGGCGTATTTATGGCCGCAGGCACGCCCAAAGAAATCACCGATCGCGTCACCAAAGAAATCCGCGCGATCTTGGCAAAGCCGGAAGTGCGCGACCGTATCTTAGCCGCAGGCACCGAGCCCGTGGGCAGCAGCGCAGAGGAGTTTGGTGCGTTTGTAAAAGCGGAAGTGGTGAAGTGGGGCGATGTGGTGAAGAAAAGTGGCGCGAAGGTAGATTGAGGCGCCATCAATCCTTGTGGCGCTAGTACATATCTCCCTTTCAAAGCCCATTTAAACATCGCGTAGTACGTTGCACGCAGGCGATTTAATTAAATACAATACGTTGTGAACTCTTCTCGCTCGTCTGTCGAAATGTGCGCGTACTATGCGCAGCGTGCGCCGTATTACGATGCCGTCTACGATAAGCCCGAGCGGGCGAAAGATATTGCTTTTTTAGCTGGGGCGTTGCCAAATATTTTCGCCGGGAAAAACGTGCTCGAAGTGGCGTGCGGCACAGGCTACTGGACGCAGCATATCGCAAGAAATGCTGCGCGAGTCGTCGCCACAGACGGCACCGCCGAGCCGATACAAATCGCCCGGTTACGATCACACTGCTCGCGGGCTATGTCGCGGGTTATGTTTCGGCAAGAAAATGCGTACGCTCTTTCAGATGATCTTGGATCGTTCGATGCAGCATTCGCTGGGTTATGGTTTTCGCACATACCGATTTCAGCACGTACGAAATTTTTCTCATCGCTTCATGCGCGGTTGCTTCCAGGAGCGAGGGTCGTTTTCATAGACAACAACGAAGTACAACTCAACGATTTCCCGATTGTGGAAACCGATGATGATGGCAATACTTATCAGCGCCGTACGCTGAAGGATGAGTCGATACACCGGGCGCTGAAAAACTTTCCAACTGAGGCCGAGTTACTCCAGTTAATTGCACCATTTTCACAAGAAGCACGCGTGCAACAGCTCGAGAATTTCTGGATGGTAGAGTACGCGCTCGTAGCGCTATAGAGTATTTTTTAGGATCAATACCTGCGGCGCAGATGTGGCTTTGGAAGTGGAAATAATATGCGATTCATCACCGAAATCATTCAAAATACACCAACGTGGGTCTGGATTCTGCTCGCAGTGTTGGCCGCACTTGGTGCGATGCAAATGTGTGAGCGCACGGTGAAGCGTTTTACGGTTTTGATTGCGCCAATTGCGTTGCTCATGGTCGGGTTATTTGCATCGCCTCGCCCTGCCTATGCATTTGCATGGTGGGTAGCTGCATTTGCGTTGATGCTTTTATTTGGGTTTAAACGGGGGCGTGTACGCAGTGGTGTTCGATATTTACCGGAAAGTGATGCGCTTTCAATGCCTGGGAGCGTACTTCCGATGATTGTTATGCTGGCAATTTTCATGATCAGTTACATGCTCAATATCGCGTTTGCACTGAAGCCAACTTTGCGCGGCGATGCGATGGTGCAATCGATCGCAGCGGTTATGCTCGGTGCACTCAGTGGATTATTTTTGGCGCGTGCGCTACGGTTATTTCGCTTGAACAACGCTTAAGGTTCTGGTACATTTCAGTCACGGGTTATTTGCAGAACCCGGCGCGTTGATAGTATTTCGCGAGACGGTGTCCCGTCCAATCTGCTTCTTTCTTAGGATTTTTATGGACACCGCATCTCCTTTCACCTCCCCCATTTCCCTGCGCGCGTTGCTTGCTAAGGCAAGCGATACGCCGCTGCTGCTCGATGTGCGCAAAGCGGAAGATTTCGCCGCGAGCGAATACTTTTTACCCGGCGCGCTGCGCTGGGATTTCAATGCCAATCAAAACATGCCTGCAGAGCTCAAATCTGCGCCGCAGGTATTGGCTTATTGCGTGAAAGGCGCGGCGGTGGGTATCGAGGGCGCGAAGCGTTTGCGTGATGCGGGCGTGTTGGCCACATATCTCGAAGGAGGGTTGCGCGCGTGGCAAGAAGCGGGCGGGATGGCCGTGAGAAAGCGCCCCGATTTAGGCGTGGATGGTGAGCGCATTTCGAAATGGGTGACGCGCGAGCGCCCGAAGATTGATCGCATCGCGTGCCCGTGGTTCATAAAGCGTTTTATCGACCCGCGCGCGGAATTTTTGTATGTGCCGACGGCAAAAGTCTTTGAAGTCGCTCAAAGCGAAAACGCCGTAGCGTACGATATTCCGGGCGCACCGCTAGAGCACAACGGCGCGCTCTGTAGCTTCGATGCTTTTATCGCGGCATTCGAGTTGCAGGCTGATCCGGCTCTGCAAAAATTAGCAACTATCGTGCGTGGCGCCGATACCGATGCGCTTCATCTCGCGCCGCAATCGGCGGGGCTGCTCGCGATTTCGCTCGGACTTTCTCGCAATTTCAACGACGACCACGCAATGTTGGCGCAGGGATTGGTGATCTACGATGCGCTCTACCGCTGGTGCGTTTCTGAAACGGTAGGCGTTGCGGAAGCCCACAATTGGGTGCCGAAGTGACTGGCGATAATCGTTCCCCTCCCACCGGGGGGGAGGGGTTAGGGGAGAGGGTGATTGCTCGAGCGTCAAAAGTTGGTTTAGAGAAAACCGAAAATACCTCCGAGGAATCAGGCGGTGTTGCACCGGCATACCCCCTCACCCCTGACCCCTCTCCCCCGGGGCGAGGGGAAATCGCGTTTTTAGACGCTGCAAAATTTTGGTTAAAGCTCGGCTTCATCTCTTTCGGCGGCCCTGCGGGGCAAATCGCGATCATGCATCGCGAGTTGGTTGAGAAAAAAAAGTGGATTAGCGATGGTCGCTTTTTGCACGCGCTCAATTACTGCATGCTACTGCCGGGCCCGGAAGCGCAACAGCTCGCGACGTACATCGGCTGGCTCATGCACCGCACGTGGGGCGGCATCGTGGCGGGCGGATTGTTCGTTTTGCCCTCGCTGTTTATGTTGATTGGGCTGGGCTGGGTGTACGTGAAGTTTGGCAATACGCCAGTGATGACCAGCATCCTCTACGGCATCAAGCCTGCGGTTGTTGCGATTGTGCTTTTCGCAGCGTGGCGCGTATCGCAAAAGGCATTGAAAACGCCGTTTGCATGGGGGCTCGCAGTTGCCGCGTTCGTGGCGATTTCCGTGTTTAGCGTGCCATTTCCAGTTGTCGTGATTGGTGCTGCGTTGATTGGATTCGTCGTGAGCAAAACTGCGCCGCAGGTATTGAAAGTGGGTAGTGGGCACGCGGCCTCTACCAAACCGCACGAGCCTTCAATCATCGACGACGACACGCCCACACCTGCACACGCGCTCTGGAATGGGTCTCGATTTGCCACAATCTGCGCCGCAGGTATTGTGCTTGGTTCAGTGGTTTATTTCGCGTTACCAAACGAAACGCTCAAGTCATTCGCGGCATTTTTCACCCGCATGGCTTTGGTGACGTTTGGCGGCGCCTATGCGGTTTTGCCTTATGTCGTGCAAGCTGCCGTTGAGAAATATCAATGGGTGACGATGCCGCAGATGATGGACGCGCTCGCGCTTGGCGAGACTACGCCGGGCCCACTGATTATGGTGGTCACTTTCGTTGGCTATGTGGCAGGCGTGGGCAAAGCGATTTTTGGCGTTGAAAATACGTTTATGAATGGTGCGATTGCGGCGCTGGTGGTGACGTTTTTTACCTTTCTGCCATCATTCATCTTCATTTTTGCCGGTGGGCCGTATGTCGAGTCTACCCGCAGTAATTTCAAATTGCAGGCGCCTTTAGCGGCAATTACCGCATGCGTCGTTGGCGTCATCGTCTCGCTGGCGGTTTTCTTTGGTGTGCATACGTTTTATCCGGGCAAGATTGATTTTGTGGCCTTCGGGCTCTCGCTCGCTGCAGCATTTGCGCTGTGGAAACTAAAATGGGGCATCATTTGGGTCATCGGCGCAAGTGCAGTCGCCGGGCTTTTGATTGGATGGATGCGATAACGATGGCGTATACGATTGCTTTGCCGGTGTTGATGGGGCGTGTGCGTGATCATGAGGCGTATGCGCGCGCTTGCGTCTACTTACGTGCGCAAGGCCATACGCTGATTGAAGATCCAAATGTGCAGCAAACCCACGGCTACTTTGCCGCAACCGATGAAGTACGGTTGGCAACTTTTCACGCCATGCTTGCGCAGCGGCCCGATATCGTGATGCCGGTGCGCGGTGGCTACGGCGTGACCCGCTTGTTGGCCCAAATGGATTGGCATTTAATTCGATCTTGCGGTGCAAAATTTATCGGATTTTCCGATTTCACCGCCTTCTCCCTCGCAGCGTTAACGCACGGGATCATGACTTACGCAGGCCCAATGGCTGCGCCGGAATTTGGCCGCACTGAGATTGAACCATTTATGGAGCGCGAATGCTGGAGCACGCTCGCGAGTGGGCACTGCAGTGTCTCCGTGGCATCAGAAATGCCCGAATCTGCGCCGCAGGTATTGACTCAAACCATCAACGGCATGCTCTGGGGCACCAATCTTTCGCTGATTACCCATTGCGTTGGCACGCCTTTTATGCCAAACGTCGCGGGCGGTATTTTGCTGATCGAAGAAATTGACGAAGAGCCATACGCGGTAGATCGCATGCTCATGCAGTTACACCACGCCGGTATTTTGCAAACGCAGCAGGCGCTTATCTTTGGTGCGATTAACGGCTATAAGCCCGAAACTGCGATCGCGCAAGGCTACGTTTTTGAAGATTTAATCGCTGATCTGCGCCGCAGGTATACGATGCCGATCGTCACCAATTTTCCGTTTGGGCACATCGCCCGCAAGGCCACGCTACCCATCGGCGGGCGGGCAACGCTAACCTTGCACGCCGACGGCTACGCCTTGGCGGTCTAGCGGCGTTACCAGTTAATCCATTTCAACTGCCAAGCGATGACGATGAAAATGCCGAAGGCGATCCGATACCAAGCGAATGGCTTTAGCGAGTGCGTGGAGACGTAACGCAGTAACGCCCGGATGACGATGAGGGCGACCGCGAACGAAACGCCAGCGCCGATGAGGAAAATTGGCCAATCGGCAGCGGAAAGAATCGAGCGATTTTTGTAAAGCTCGTAAAGGCCAGCGGCGGTTAACGTGGGTACGCCTAAGAAAAATGAAAATTCGGTCGAGGCTTTGCGCGAAAGACCGAACAACATGCCACCAACGATTGCAGAGCCGGAGCGGGACATGCCGGGGAATAAGGCAAACGCCTGCGCGAGCCCGCATTTCACCGCGTCAATCGTGGTCATATCATCGACATATTTAACCCGCGGCACGTGCTCTTTGCGCTCAACGAAAAATATGATCAACGCCCCGATGACTGAGGCCGCCGCAACACCGAGCGGGTTAAACAATACTGCTTTAATATGCTTGCCCAAAAGTAAGCCCAATATCGCAAGCGGCACGAAAGCAGCGATGATATTGATTGCAAATTTATTTGCGCTGGCGTCCCGCCCCAAGCCCATGATGACACGGCTAAACTTTTTGCGGTATTCCCAGACGACGGCCAACATCGCGCCCATCTGAATGGCGATGGCAAAAACTTTGCCTTTTTCGTCGTTAAAGTTAAAAAATGATTCGGCGACGATGAGATGCCCGGTTGAGGAAATGGGAAGGAACTCAGTGATTCCTTCGACAACTCCCAAAATTATTGCGATAAATACGCTTTCCATGCCCGGCTCCCCATCTGACGATAAAAAACCACCCGTAGGTGGTTTTTTTGGTGTTTAATTACCCTACATTGCGTAGTTTATCGCTTGAGCAGCATTCCCATTGCCTGCGAGATCATATCGTTCGCGTTCGCCGGGACTTGGCCCTGCGGTGTCATCTGATTGATGAGCTCAGGCAGCATGCTGGCTAAGCCACCGCTGACTTCATTTTCGTTCATGCCATGCTGCGCGCCGAGATTGCCCAGCACGCCTGAACCAAGCACTGATTTCAGCATGTCGCCGGTGACGCCTTGGTTTTGACCTTGGCTGACCCATGACTCCGCCTGCTTAGCCATACCGCCTTGCGAAAGCGTGCCGAGCAAGCCTTGTAAGCCGCCTTGCTGCTGCATTAATTGAAACGCGATATTCATCAGTGGATTTGCGCCGCCTTGCTGCGCGTTTCCAGCGGTGCCGCCGGCGCCACCCATCATATTGCCAATTACGGATCCGATCAAACCATCTAAAACGCCCATTTAATGCTCCTTGTGTTTAAAAGAAATTGAATATCAATCATTGAATTATTGCCCAGATTTTTGTTTGTGGAGCTCGCGTTTGAGCTCAGCTTCGAGCTGCGTGATCGCAGGTAAACCAATTGCGAGCATCTCACGAAATAAAGTTGCGCTCAAGCCTTCCATCTTTTTAGTCAACGGCAGCATACGCGCGGGATCAATTTGCTTACCTTGCAGGGCGTCGCGCATCGTGCCCGCAATCAATTCGATGTCTTGTTCGGAAAACGTCTGCGCCAAGATGCGCGCGACATCGGATACCTGCGGCGCAGATTGCGGCAGTGGGGACGGTTGGGCAAATGCGATAGGCGCTAAAAACGCGCCGATGAGCGGTACAAACGAGGTAATGCGGTTCATATTTGATCTTCCTCTTTATAAATATGAGCGACGAAGCAGATACAACGCTGCTGCTGAATTCTCGTTTACGTTGTAGAACGCTACGGCAACGCGAGCGTAAAGTCTGCGCCACCTTGGGCTGCCACCGCTTTTTTCACGGCCGACCCCAGGCTCGAATCGCTGCGCGTATCCCGCCAAAGCGCGCCATCGAAACGGAAGTGAGCCGCCCCCATGATCGAAGACGCAAGCCAAATTTCACGATTCGGGACGTGGCGGTTAACGATAATTTTTCCACCTGCGATGTCAATCGTCAAAATGCCATCGGCGCATTCCCAGTCGCAGTCGAGCCCACTTTCATCAAGCGCATCGCCAATCTCAAAGAGCACCGTATCTGCGCGCTGGGTAAATTCTGTTTCGGTCATGTGTTAGCCTTCGTATTCTCTGCAATTTCTGTTTTGCCATGATACGTCTGATTGTGATTTCGTTGCTCTGCGCGCTCGTCGCTGCGTGCGGACAAAAAGGCCCTCTCGTTCGCCCCGATCGGGCTGCGCCACAACTCCAAACCGTAACCTCGCCCTCGCCATGAATTTTCCATATCCTACTTTGCGCCGCGAAAACGGCGCGCTTTTCGTTGAGGGCGTAGCGCTCACAGACATCGCCAATGAATTTGGCACGCCAGCTTTTGTCTACTCGGCGCGGGCGATCCGCGATGCCTATCAAGCCTATACCAGCGCATTCGCTGGCATGCGCCACCGCATTTGCTATGCCCTGAAAGCAAATAGCAATCTGGCGATTATTGACTTGCTGGCGCGCGAGGGCGCCGGGTTTGATATCGTTTCTAAAGGGGAATTGATGCGCGTGATCGCTGCCGGCGCAGATCCGCGCAAAGTCATTTTTTCAGGCGTTGCAAAAACCTGCGCTGAGATGCATTTCGCGCTAGAGCATGATATTGATTGCTTTAATGTCGAATCAGAGGCTGAGCTGCATCGCTTGCAGGGCGTCGCCTTGTCGACGAATCGTGTTGCCCGCATCACCTTTCGGGTTAATCCAGATGTTGATCCTAAAACCCATCCGTATATTTCGACTGGGTTGAAAGGCAATAAATTCGGCGTGGCGTTTAAAGAGGCAGCGCGGCTTTACCGTGATGCAGCGGCGATGAGTCACATCGGGGTAGTCGGTATCGAGTGCCACATCGGCTCACAGATCTTAGAAGTTGCCCCCTACGAAGAAGCGCTGCAAAAACTTCTTGGATTGGCCGATACGCTCGCCGCAGAGGGCATCGCGCTCAAACACATTGATTTGGGCGGTGGCATCGGGATCAATTACGCAAACGACGCAACCATCGACCTCAACGCATTTGCAGCGATGGTTAAGCGCACATTTGGCGATCGGCCGCAAACGCTTTACTTAGAGCCGGGGCGCTCGCTCGTTGGCAACGCCGGGCTATTGCTCACGCGCGTGGAGTATTTGAAGCCAGGCGAAGCGAAGAGCTTTGCAATTGTTGATGCTGGGATGAATGATTTGCTACGGCCATCGCTCTACCAAGCCCACCATGAAATCGTAGAAGTTAAGGCTCGCCCCGAGATACCTGCGGCGCAGTTTGATGTCGTGGGCCCTGTTTGCGAGAGCGGGTGCTTCCTAGGTAAAGAGCGGTTGCTGCGCGTGCAGCAGGGCGATTTGCTAGCGGTGCTTTCTGCGGGCGCCTATGGATTTGCGATGGCTTCAAACTACAACACCCGCGGCCGCGCGTGTGAGCTCATCGTTGACGAAGCGCGTACGCATTTGATTCGCTCACGCGAGGAAGTAGAAACGCTCTTCGCATCAGAGCGCGTGATCGCAAATTCACTCTGATGCGTGTATTGATCGCACAGACGATGCGATCATTTCGGTTGATGCGATAGATCCGTGAGTATGTGTAAAAAAAATCGACGCACGTTTTTGTAAAAAAATGATTTCAAAAAAACAACAATATTTCATCAATTCGTCTCACACGCGCGTCAATAGTATTGTTAAATAAATAAATAAATAATAAAATCCGCGCAACAGTTGATAGTGTTGTATCTGCGTCACGAGAGCGAAGTGAAGCGGAAATGAACTGGAAAGTGTGCCTAGGTAACAACCCTTTTGGAGATTAATCACATGGATGACATGATGACAATGACGCCACCTGCAGCAGCAGCCCCGGCGAAAAAAGCAGCAAAGAAAAAAGCAGCAAAGAAGCCCGCAGCTAAAAAGCCCGCAGCGAAAAAAGCCGCAGCTAAAAAGCCAGCGAAAAAAGCCGCAGCTAAAAAAGCAGCTAAGAAGCCCGCAGCGAAAAAAGCTGCAGCCAAAAAGCCTGCAAAGAAAGCAGCAGCTAAAAAGCCTGCAAAGAAAGCAGCAGCCAAAAAAGCAGCTAAGAAGCCCGCAGCGAAAAAAGCTGTAGCCAAAAAGCCTGCAAAGAAAGCCGCAGCCAAAAAGCCTGCAGCAAAGAAAGCGGCTAAGAAGCCTGCAGCGAAGAAAGCTGTCGCTAAAAAGCCTGCAAAGAAAGCTGCCGCTAAAAAGCCAGTAGCTAAGAAAGCCGCAAAGAAGAAGTAATTCTTTCGACTTGGAGAGAAAAGGGCACCACTGGTGCCCTTTTTTATTTTTGGCGCGTTGTTGCCGCGCAGTGGATTCAAGGGGGCCTGCGATCGGTGCGCGCACCTCAGGCATGGCTTAAGCGCGCGTTTCGGCTCGGCATGTCGGCGCAAGCAGCGCAGGCTATGGCACAGGCCTCGGCGCGCGTCGTTCGCGCGCAGAGATTATCTGACTGCGGATTGCCCTCCAGAATCGACAATTTATGGTGAGATTGCTCAGCGCGAGTAGTTGCCAGGCCACCGATTTCGTCGTGCAGCATGAAAAAAGCGCGCCGAAGCGCGCTTTAGGGGATAACAAGTTTTGGTGTTAGGCGCGGCGGCGCGTGTTGCGTTTTGCTTTTGCCTTTTTGCCGCCGGCTTTGGCGTAGACGATCTTGCCATTGCCGCGCTTGCCTGAGACAACGCGCACTGCGGGCACGCTTTGCTTGACCATCACGTAGCGGCCACCTTTTTTAACGCGTACGAGTTTAGTTTGCATCGGCATCGCCCCGCTCACGGCGAGTAGCGTGCCTTTACCGAGCTTGGCTTTTGCGCCAACACGATTCCATTGCGCCAGCTTCGTTGCCGTAACGCCATAGCGCTTGGCTACGCTGGCGATGGTATCGCCACTGGCAACGCGGTGAATCTTAGGAAGCGCAGGCCCCGGCGCGTATTCCGGCAATTTGGTAAATACCGCGTTTTGCAAGCTGCCTAACGCCTCTTCTGAAGGCCCAGCCGATGGCACGAGCAAGTTATAACCTGCAGGCAGTGCTGGCGGCGCGGAGCGGATGCCATTGACCGCGCGCAGCGTATCGACGGTCGTGCCAAAGCGCTGAGCGACGGCTTCAAGTCGGTCACCGGCTTTGGTTTTATAGGCCATCCAAGAGACCAATACTTTTTCGCCCGCACCTAAGCGCGACAAAAACAAATCAGCGTTATTGGCGGGCAGCAAAATTTGGTGTTCGTCGCGGCCGCCGATAACGGGGCGGTTGTGTGCCGGGTTGAGCGCGAGGAATTCTTCTTTAGAGACATCTGCCATCTTAATGGCTTTATCGACGTCGATATGATGCGAGAGCGTGACCGTTTTGAAGTAGGGCTGATTAGGAATGCCCGCTAATTTCAGGTTAAACGCACCCGGGTTTAACACGATATTTTTGATCGCTTGCAGCTTGGGAATATAGTTTCGCGTCTCATTGGGCATGTTGAGGCTTGCGTAATCGGTGCCGCGTCCTGCCGCTTGATTGGCCGCGACTGCGCGCCCAACGGCACCCTCGCCCCAGTTATAAGACGCTAACGCGAGGTGCCAATCACCAAACATGCCGTGTAGTTTTTCGAGATAATCGAGCGCGCCCTTAGTTGCCTGCACAATATCACGACGTGAATCTGCCCACCAATCTTGCTTCATGCCGAAATGCTTACCGGTCGATGGGATGAATTGCCAAATACCGGCAGCGGCTGCTGTCGATTTCGCCTGCGCGACAAAAGCGCTTTCTACGATCGGAAGCAACGCGATCTCAAGCGGCATGCCCCGACGCTCAATTTCGGTGACGATATAAAACATGTATTTGCCACCGCGCTCGACCACGCGCTGCATATAGTCAGGCTTACCGGCGTAAAACTGCTCCCACTTACGCACGTATTCATCATCTAAATCGCGCATGGCAAAGCCTGGGCGCATGCGATCCCATAGATCTGTTGGCGGTGCGGCAATGATCGGCTCGCTCACAACGATCACTTCTGATTCGTTTTTGAGCGCGTCTTTTGTCGCATTTGCATCTTGCGTAATGGCTTCCAATACGCCTGTTGGCGCAGGCGCATTGGCTGGCGTTATGTTAACCGCAGCGGCGGGCTCGGTGGTCGTAAGCGGTGCAATTGCAAGCGTTGTGGACGCAGAAATCTGCGCCGCAGGGTGCGCTTGCGTTGGGCTTAATGCGGTAACGGCAGCAGCGCTTGGCTCGCTTGCCAGCGTCGCAGGTTGCGCAGAAGTGACGGAGATTGCCCACAGCGGGGACAAGGCGAATGCGAGGGCGGATCTTTTGAACGTCATCGATCACTTCCTTTCAATTGAAGCGGTAAAAGCAATTAAAGGCGGGCGCATGCACCCGCGAGACCAACGCGCATTGTAAGCGAAATTTACGTTTCTAACCACGGAGTTACGCCAGAAACGTAATGCCATTTATTGGAAATTATTTTTCCATTCGCGCAGTGCTGCAAACGACGCGACCGCGTTGGAAATAGGGCGTCGCATGTGCGAAGCAGCGGCCACTGCCAGCGCGGGTAAGTGCGCGCGCAAAAAAGGATTGGTTTCGCGCTCAATGGCAATGGCGAAGGGCACAGTCGGGATTCCCCGCGCGCGCGTTGCCTCCGCATCAAATGCCCGCTGCACCAGCGCATCGTTTTCAGGCTCCACCGCCAACGCAAAACGTAAATTAGACAACGTGTATTCATGCGTGCAGTAAATCTGGGTAGCATCGGGGAGCGCTGCCAAGCGCGCGAGCGAATGATGCATTTGCGCGGGCGTGCCTTCAAAGAGTCGGCCGCAACCTGCGGCAAAAAGCGTATCGCCCACGAGCGCGAATCCGTCCGCGATGAAGGCGATATGCCCGAGCGTATGCCCAGGCACTTCCCACACTGTGAACGCTTTACCGATCTCAGCGATTGCCACATGATCGCCTTCGCGCAGGGCAACCGTGCGCTCGGGGATCTTTTCTGCTGCCGGACCATAGACGGGCACATCGCCATACCTGCGGCGCAGATCGGCGATGCCGCCGACGTGATCAGCGTGATGATGGGTGATCAAAATCGCGCTGAGCAATAATCTATGCGCATCAAGCCATTTGATTACGGGGGTTGCGTCGCCGGGATCCACGATGGCGCAGTGCTCGGCAGTATGCAACGCCCAAATGTAGTTATCGGCAAACGCTGGAATTGGATCAATCTGGAACATGTCGCAAACGCCTTCCTCTCATTTTCATTCGGCAATCGAGCCCAGCTTGCTGGAGTGGTTTGCCTCGCCGCTCGGGCAATATGTGCTGGAAGCGGATCATCGCTATTTTGATGCAACCGTCGCCGATTTGTTTGGCTTTCATGCACTTCAAATCGGGCTCGCGCCCCTCTCATTTTTGCGCAGCTCGCGCATCACCCATCGCGCCACGCTAGATTGGGAGAACAAAGCCGATATCGTCTCCGACGCCGATGCCCTGCCGTTTGGTGCTGATACGTTTGATGTCGTAGCGCTGCCGCATGCGCTGGAATTTGTCTTGCAGCCGCATGATGTGCTGCGCGAGGTCTATCGCATCTTGCGCCCGGAAGGGCAGGTAGTCATTGCAGGATTTAATCCATTTTCACTTTTCGGCAGCCGCCGCTACTTTGGTCGCGAAACGCTGCCGCCCTGGAATGCTGCGATGATTAGTCTTTATCGCATGAAAGATTGGCTGACCCTACTCGGCTTCGATGTCGTCGGTGGCGCGCTTGGCGCGTATGCGCTGCCCACGCAAAATCCGAAATGGCTCAACCGTGTGCAATGGATGGACCGCGCCGGTGATCGCTGGTGGCCCATCGCGGGGGGGACTTACTACCTGCATGCGGTCAAGCGTGTGGCCAACGTGCGGCTGATCCGCCCCGAGTGGAATGAGAAAACCCGCCGCCGCCGTGCGGCCGTTGGCGCACATTCAACAACCCATTTTGAAGAGTAATTGAGCAATGGAAGTTTCGATTTACACCGATGGTGCATGCAAAGGAAACCCGGGCCCTGGTGGTTGGGGCGCGCTTTTGATATCTGGCGCGAACGAGCGCGAGCTTTTTGGCGGTGAAGCCAATACGACCAATAACCGCATGGAGCTCACCGCAGTGATCGAATCGTTGCGCGCGTTGACCAAGCCCTGCACCGTCGCGATTTATACCGATAGCACTTACGTCATGCAAGGCATTACGACCTGGATGGCCAATTGGAAACGCAATGGTTGGCGCACGGCGGACAAAAAACCGGTGAAAAATGCTGAGCTTTGGCAGGCACTGGAAGCGGCCTGCGCCCCCCACAAAATGAGCTGGAATTGGGTTAAAGGGCACTCGACCAACGTCGGTAATAATCGTGCCGATGCACTGGCCAATAAAGGCGTGCCAAAGCCTTGAAAATGATCAAAATCTGCGCCGCAGGTATTACTGGAAGCAGCGATGTTTGATGCTGCATTACGTCGCGCAAAAGATGGCGTGCTCGCAGCGGCTGCGCGCGCGCTCAGGGGCGTGCATCCGACCGCGATCACGGCCGTCGGGTTGGCCATTGGGCTGAGCGCGGCCGGTGCCGCCGCCTTTGGTGAAACCGCGATTGCCTTCGCGCTTTTTTTTCTTAACCGCATTTGCGATGGGCTCGATGGCGCCGTCGCGCGGCTGGCGGATCAGCAAACCCAGCTCGGTGGCTATCTTGATTTGATGGCCGATTTCGCCATTTATGCCGCCATCCCGATTGGATTGTGGTGGGGCTTTAAATTACCGGGAGCGGAGGTTGCGTTGATCGCGATGCTGGCCGCGTTTTATATCAACGGCGCATCATGGATGCTGCTGTCGGCGCTCATCGCCGACGAAAACCGCACGACCACACTGACCATGCCAACCGGCTTGATCGAAGGCTTTGAGACGATTGTGTTTTATGGCTTAATGTTGCTCATACCTGCGGCGCAGATTTGGCTCTTTTGGAGCTTCGCAGGCTTAGTTTTGTTCACTGCGGGTCAACGTATCGTTTGGGCGTGTCGGCATCTGCGCGGATGAAAATCGATCTCCACATTAGCGAGGAAGATGGCATCCGCTACTTGCATTTCGGCAGCGAGTGGATTCAAGGCGCGATGAAGATTCGCGCGCCCTACACGCTCGTGCTCGACTACACCAATGATTTGATGGTCTGGGAAGGGTGCGTAGATCTGCCGCCAGCCCATATCGTCACGCTCGGTTTAGGCGCAGGCAGTGTGGCTAAATATTGCCTCAAAAACTATCCGAAATCGCGGCTCACGGCGATTGAAATCGCACCACAGGTCTGCGTTGCGGCCCACCGCTTTTTCAAATTGCCAGCCACTGATGATCGTTTTGAGATCGAAATTATCGATGCTGCGAAATGGGTGCGTGCAAAAGCCCATCACGGATCGTGCGATGTCATGATCATTGATCTCTATGATGCCGATGCCTTTGGCCCCGTGCACGATAGCGTTGCCTTCTACCGCGATTGCAAGCGCTGCTTGCGCCCTGGCGGGGCGATCACGGTGAATGTGTTTGGCGCAGGCTTCGGATTTGAAGATAGTTTCGCGCACGTATTTGAAGCGTTCGACGGCGCGGCGGAAGCCCTCGCCCCCTGTGCTGCGGGCAATCGCATCATCTTAGCGCGCGTGTGATTGCAGCGCTTCGAGCGTTACGACATTGAGCGCCGCCTCATGCGTTGCACCTAAAAATACCTCCGGCGCAACATTGGCCACATAAGCCTCGCGCCAACGGCTCACGCACAAACACCACCGATCGCCCGTTTTCAATCCTGGAAATCCATACTCAGGGCGCGGGGTTGAAAGATCGTTGCCCCGTGATTTCGAGTAGTTCAGAAATGCATCTGTCATCACCGCACAGACCGTATGGGAGCCGCGATCGTCAGGTCCGGTCGTGCAGCAGCCATCGCGAAAAAAGCCTGTGAGTGGATCGGTGGAGCAACTCTGCAAGGCTCCACCTAAGACATTGCGTGCGCCTGAATCACCGCTTGTATCGTATGGCATACCGAGATTTTCAATGAAAAGACGCATACGTTACCTGAATCGCGGGGCAAGCTCAAATTTTGGTGGTGTCTTTTGCCGGGCGCGCGTAAACCAGCGTATGATCGTCCAACTCTGCGCGGCACTCTTGCAGAAGCGGGTCATTGATCGCGTCGGCGAAGTCAAGCCCGCTTACTGACGATGATTTGGCAAAAAAGTAGTAGTAAGTTGCTGCAGCGGCAATCAGTGCAGCAAGCGCGATGAGGGAAAAAGTTAACATGATGTGCTCCAAGAGTTAAATGTGATTTGTGTGTCTGCTACCTGTTCAGACGCATAAATTCTCCAAAACACCTCATCAATGAAAATTAATTTGCGATGATTGCTCCAGAAAGCGCACCCCCCGACATTACCGAGTTGCTCAATGCCGTAGCCCTTGGCGGCGATGGCGCGCGCGACGCTCTTTACAACGTCGTCTACGCCGATCTCCACAAAATGGCGCGTGGGCGGCTTTACCAAAGCGGCTCGATTTCCATCTTGGATAGCCCGGGCTTGGTGAGCGAAGCCTACATACGCATGCTGGGCAAAGAGGCTACTGTTGCCAAAAACCGCAAAGTATTTTTCACCTACGCTTCGCAGGTGATGCGTAATATCATTTTGGATTACGTGAAGCAATCAAATGCTGAAAAGCGCGGCAGCGGCGAGACCGATCTCACGCTCTATACCGAGATGGCGGGCGTTGCGTTTCGCAACGATCAATTTGATTCACTAGAGCAAGCCTTGAGCCGATTGCAACGGATTGACGCCCGCGCTTGTAGTCTGGTGGAGTTGCGCTATTTCGGCGGAATGACGATGGAAGAATGTGCCGAAACGCTTGGCATTTCGTCCGCCACCGCCACGCGCGATTGGGAGCTTGCGCGTGGGTTTTTAGCCAGAGAGTTGACGGCTGCTTAGACTGCCTTACGGCTATTTCCTGGGTGCAGAGGATAATGGATCGCGGATCACCATTCGGCAGGCTGCGATATTGCGCGTCCAGTTCGGGTTGGTTGCAGATATATCGCCACCTAGCCCGGTATCGCGCACGGCCTGAATGACGATAGACCAATTCGCATTGCGTGCCACGAGCGTCTCGACCGAAGACGAAAGCGATGCGACGATGGGGTTCGTAGTCGTAAAGTTGTAGCGGCTGCTTGAAATCGTAAGCGCAGGATCGAGCGCCTGTAAATCGCTATATACCGTCGTAATGCCATCATCGCTACGCACCAGGATGCGTACGTGTGTCGTCGCAGAAGAAATAACGCCATACCCCGTGTAGAGCTGAATCGATGAAGGCACGCCATAACGCAAGTCAGCGATTGAGTACGCGTAGGTCGCAAGATTGATACCGTCAGCAGGGGGTGAATAAGTCCACGTCGCAGCGCCGTTTACGCTCGGCACGCTTAGCGAAAGCGTTTGCACGCCCCCCCCGCCGGAGCCCTGACCGTTTGGTATCGTTCTTGGCACAGCAGCGCACGATAGCTGCGGCAGTGGCGGTGGCGGCGGGAAGTAATACCATTGTGCGGCTGCATTGGCACTCAGTGCGGCGAGCGCTGTGAAAAGGCTCAGGCGCGTGGTTGTTCTCATGATGGATTCCCGTTTTTTTAGGTGTAGATATGGGTACAGACGACAAACTGCATCTAAATCGATCATTGCATCCCCGTCGTCAGGTGTAAATCCCCCAAATGGGGGGGAAGGCTACGCAATGGCCTCAGAGCACCACTGGCAGTTGCGTAAATGCTGCGCCAGTGCTCGGTTGCGGCTGGTTGAGACGCTCGATGAGCGTTTGCGCGCCCGCTTGCCAGCCCAGTGCGCTCTCAAGGCGTTGCGCGAGCCCAATCTGCGCCGTAGGTATGTTATCCCGTTGCGCCAATGCCGCGTAGGTTTGGGCAGAAATCGTAGAGGGATGGTGCTCGCCGCGCTCTTTTTGCAAAACCAGCGCAGCTGCGCTTAACTGCTGCTGCGCCTGCGCGATCCGCCCCTGGCGCAAATCGCCGATACCAAGGAGCACGCGCGTGAGCGCGACGTCGGGGTGCTTTTCGCCCCGCATTTCGATTTGCTTGGCTTCGATGATGCGCAGTTGCGCCGTCGCATCGTCAGTTTTGCCTTGCCGCAAAATATTTTCAGCCAGTACCCGCCGCGCGCGCAACCCCGCATCGCTTTCGCCCGCGCCGGCTTTCTCATGGCGCAGGACGATGGCGCGCAGCGCTGACTCCGCTTGCGCCGGTTGCCCGCGATACATCAAAGCCAACGCCCCCAATTGATCAAACCATTGATGTTGTCCCTCTTTTTCTAATGGGGTTGCGGCGCGAAGGCGCGCTAGCATCGCCTCTGCTGCATCCCATTGGCCTTGGCGGATCGCGCAGAAAGTATAGCTTTGGCAGGCTGCGACCGTTTCCGCATGGGCGTTGCCCAAGCGCGATTGAAAGGTATCGCAAACTGCTCTAAGAGGCCCCGACGCTTGCGCGAAGCGGCCATCGATGTAATCCACCACAGCAAGATGCGATTGTGTTCGTAAGCGATCAATTTCACCGCGAACGGGGATTGCGGCATCGAGCGCTTGCACCGCTTGAAATCGTTGTCGGGCATCCGCCAAATTGCCTTTTGTCCGTGCTGCAATGGCTTGACCCTCAATGGCCCAGACCAAAAGCTCAACGTCGGGCGGTTGCAAGGATTTGAGCTGCGCTTCAGCAGCAGCGTAGTGCTTTTCTGCATCGTCAGATTTATTTTGCAGCCACGCGCGCTGCCCTTGTGCAATCGAGAGCTTTGCGAGCAGCAGATCCGGTGCGCGCAGATGGGCGGCTGCTAATTCATGAGCCGCAGCGAGCAGTGGCGTTGCTGCACCATGTTGATTGGCTTTGCTGTGAATATCAATCAGATTCCAGAGCGCGGCGATTTCCGCCCGCGGGTCTTTGCGTTGCTGCGCGGCTTCGCGCTGCGCGGTGAAAATTTTCACCGCGTCGGTGTATTCCCCAATATCGCGGTAGAGCTCGCCCATGCGGGCGTTGGCAATTTCGCCGCCTTGGGCAGAAACTGCGCCGGAGGTATTGAGAAACGATTGCGCGCGGTCAAGCAATTCTTTGGCAGTGAAGGTGCGCGATTTCGCCATGTCAGGGCTCATCCCGGCTAAGAAGCTGGCCATCAGCCCATCAACCGATTTGGCGCGGGTTTGGCTCTCGGTAGCGATCGCACGCTGCTGAAAAGCATGCCCGGCAAATGCGATCACGGCCAGCCCGCCGACGGCTGCAATACTCGCGCTCGCCCAATTGCGCCGCAGGTATTTTTCGATACGATAAATCGTCGCGCCTTCGCGCGCGGCCACCGGCCGATTGTCGAGCGTGCGCTGCAAATCTGCGGCGAAAGCGAGCGCTGAAGAGTAGCGCTCGCCGGGGTTGCGGCGCAAGGCTTTGCTGAGCACGAAACTAATATCGCCTTTCAGCGCGCGGCGGTAAGCGGCGATTGATAAAAACCCCATCTGCGATACCTGCGGCGCAGATTCGGGCGCTTGCGCGAGCGTGCGTGGGCTTTGATCGAGCTGCGCGATGCGCGCGCTCATCTCCTTAGCGTCGTTTTGAAACGGCACGCTGCCCGTAATCAGCTCAAAAAGCACGACCGCGAGCGAAAAGGTATCGGTCGCCGTGGTCACCGTCTCACCGACTAACTGCTCGGGCGCGGCGTATTTCGGCGTCATGGCCACGCCGTTCATCCGCGTAAATTGGGTCTCCTCCGCCGATTGCTCGGTGGTGAGTAATTTAGCAATGCCGAAATCGAGTAGCTTTAACGCCCCCTCCTTCGTCACCATCATGTTAGAAGGCTTTATATCGCGGTGGAGCACGAGCCGTGAGTGGGCGTGATGCGCTGCATGCGCCGCGTGTACGATCAGCTGCACCCGCTCGCGCAGGCCAAGCCGCTTTTGCGCGCAATACTGATTGAGGGCGACGCCATCAATGTATTCCAGCGCGAGAAAAGGTTGCCCTTGCGCGGTAGTACCTGCATCAAATATTTTTGCGATGTTGGGGTGATCGAGCTGCGCCAAAATATCACGCTCGCGGCGAAAGCGCTCCACTAGCGCTGCGGCAGACATCATTGCCAGCGGTAATTTCAGCGCTACGGATCGATCGAGCGTGCCGTCGTTGCGTCGCGCTAACCAGACATCGGCCATACCGCCACGCCCGAGCGGTTGCGTTAGCGTGTAGTTTTGAATGATGTCGCCCGCTTGCAGCGGCACGGTCGCCGACGACGCGGTCTTTAAAAAAGTCGTGAGCTCTGCTGATGGCGGCAGCTCGGTAGCGCCATCACCATCGCCAAGACCGAGCAGCGCTTGCGCGTCGCGCGCGATGCGCGGTTGCGCGCGCGCGATCTCGCTTATGCGCTGGTACTTTTCTTCACGCGATCCGAGGGCGTCGATTTCCTTGACCAGCGCAAAAACGTTTTGCCATGTTTGCGTGCTCGGGGAAATCACGCCCGCAGGCTCAGCCTCAGGCGCAAGCGCGCTTCTTGCAGACATTTTTCCGCTCAATTTCCCCGTAAACCCTGATTTTGACGGCAATCGCTTACCGCAGGTATCCGCCATTTGGGGGAGAGCTGCGCGCGACGGTGCTTATTTCGCAATACCTGCGGCGCAGATATGGGTGATTTCAGCCGTTTTTCAAAAGGATTGAGAGAGTTTGCGCAAAAACCCCGTTTGTACCGACACACATCGCTTTTTTGAACCTCTTTAGAAAAAGTCAAAAAAGAAATTGAATCCAGTTTTACCCGCCAGCCGTATCAGGGGTGTGACGCATCAAACCGATGAAATCGATGCGAAGCAAGCTTACTTTTACCTACTTAATTACTTTGGAGATTTATCATGAAAAACGCTTCTTTCAACAAACTGGCTTCGGCAATCACACTTTCGCTGGCAGCAGGTTTAGGCGCAATGCAAGGTGTAAGCGCGCAGGGTCTACCTACGATTCAACCCGGCGTTCAACTCCCGTCGATTGCTCCACCTCAACAAATCATGGATGCGCGCTGCCCAAATGCCACCACCGCAAGCTACTCAAGCAATTCTGGGCTGCTCAGCTGCAAAGGCGCAAAGCAAACGCGCGCCATCGTGTGCTCAGACCCTGCGTTTCCGCGCTTAGTTGTTCGGCAAAATGCGTCCGGTATCGTTGGTGATATTGATGTTTGCGCAGCGAACACTGAAGATGGGCAAACGATCACCACGCAAACTAATTTGAACGTACCCCGCAATGTGCTTTCCGCGTGCCCTTCCGGAAAAACCCCGTTTACTCACAGCACTGGCCCAATTTGCGTTGCAGCCGGGCTCACCATTGGTGCGAGCCAGGCGCTCTCTAGTTTCGCGACTCCACGCGACTATGTTGTGCGTACGAATACCCAGCGCCCTTACGACCTCAACGTCGACTACGTGCGGGCTCCGCTCGAAGGGCGTCGCAATGGATTTTCGTATGTTCAGGGCCTATCTGACGCGCAGGTTGCGGGTCAGGGTTGGCGGCTCGATTTGGGCACGCAGGGCGCGGTCAATCAATATCAGCGGACGCCGCAAGTCAGCGCAATTCTCGTACCGCACACGAACTGATGCTAAATAAAAGCCGAGGCGCGCTGCGCCTCGGCTGATTTGGTACGTGTTAATTTTGAGGCTGTCATGAAAAATCTCTATTTAAAACCACTCGTTCTCGCCGCACTTTTCACAGCTGGCTGCGCGACCCCCATCGACCGCAAAACCGATACCGAGCTCGCTGCGCTGCGCGTAGCCCCCGCCGCGAGTCCGCAACGCAATATCACCAATTTTTCTGATGGTTTGCGTTGCATGGATCAAGTGATGTTTGATTACGGCGTGCGCGACGTGACCATGATGATGGAGGACTTTCAAGATAAATCAAATCGGCTTTCTGCTGGCACGCGCGACATGATGATTTCAGCGGTATCCGATATGACCCGCCGTAGCCGCGCGGTGCGCTTGCAGACTTTCGGCAGCGACAATCAAAATCTGGTGCAACTGTTGCAGCAAGCACAAAAGCTAAATGAATTTTCTGCTATTCCTGAGTTTGATTTGCGCGGCTCGGTGACCCAATTTGATGAGGATTTGCTTAAGCGGCAAGGTACGTTTGGATTGATCTTTCAAAACTTGTTCGGAATCAGTGCCGGACGCACCTCGCAAGTATCGGTGCTTGGTTTTGATGCCAGCATTATTAAGACTAAAGACTTTACGCTGCTGCCCGGCGTAGTTTCTAAAAATACGATTGCCATCGGTCGCGATGAAGCGAGCGCGGGCGATGGCCGAGCCGAAATTAAGAAGGCAAATATTTCATTTACCTTTGCTCTCAATCGCAATGAAGGTAGCGCCCAAGCCGTACGCAATATGGTGGAGCTGGCAGGGATCGAAGTGGTGGGCAAATTAACGCGCACGCCCTATTGGAAATGCTTAGGCTTAGCGACCGATCACCCAGAAGTCACCCGCGAGATGGAAGATTGGTTTTTCTCGATGCGGCGCGATGATGATAAGCGCCGATACTTTCAAGAGCAATTGCGCTTTCGTGATTTCTATAACGGCCCGCTGGATGGCAAAGCAAATAAAGCCACTATCGATGCGCTCGCCGCGTATAAAAAGGGATTGAAACTAGCAGAAAATACCCCAGAAGATTTTGCCTTTTTTCGCACTTTTCTAAACGCGCCGATTCCCGCTCCACCTGAGAAACCTTTTACGTTTATCGCTGAAAAAAAGCCTGAATCTGCGCCGCAGGTATCTGATGCACCTGCAAGTGTTGCGGCAAGCACTTCACCGCTGACGGTGATATTTGATAAATCATTTTATAAGCCTGCGGAGAGCATCTCAGTCAATATTACGACGGTACGCGAAGGCTATTTGTATTGCTACGCGCTTGATGCCAAGACCTTGGCGATCCAGCGGATCTTTCCCAATCGATTTGCGAGTGATCCACGTGTAGAGCTTGGGCAAACGGTGTCGCTCCCTGGCGCGGGCGGCTTCAAGATCGAAGCGCAAGCGGGCGCGACGCAGCGGCAAATCGCTTGTATGCTCGCCCCGCGCGAGGTTTACAACGGCTTGCCACCGCCGCTGCGTTGGGGTGATTTTGAAGACATTCGCTTACCGAGTTTTGAGGCGATTCAAAAAGCATTTTCTGAGATCGCAAAAGCGGAAGTGCCGTTAGAGCGTGGCACCGTGCGTATCGAAAAATAGGAGCACAGCATCATGGCCATTACTGAGTCGAAGCAGCAGCAAGCGGGAGATTTATTAGCCCGCATCTCATTGCGAAATCAACCGGCATTGAAAGCGCTTTACGCGCTCGCAGGCGGGCAGTTGTATGCCGTAGCGTTACGCATCGTGCGCAAGCCGCAGCTCGCCGAAGAAGTGGTGCAAGATGTGTTTGTAAATGTCTGGAATCGGGCGCAAGATTACGCCGCCGTGCGCAGCCAGCCGATGACATGGCTGATAAGTCTGACCCGCAATCGCGCCATTGATGTCTACCGCGCGCAAGACGATGCGGTTTCGCTCTCGACCCATTTAGACGATGAAGACGGCGAGATGTGGGATCCTGAAGATTCCAATGCAAAAACGCCGCTCCAGCAGATGATCGGCAAAGCGGAAAGTGCGCAACTTCAGATTTGCCTACGCGCGCTTGAAGCGCAGCAGCGGCAAACGCTCGCGCTCGCTTATTTTCATGGCATGAGCCACGCCGAGCTCGCCGCCCATCTCGCGCAGCCATTGGGCACGATTAAAACGTGGGCGCGTCGCGGCATGGAGCGTTTGGCCGCCTGCATGCAAAGCGCAGGCCACGCGCCGGTTTGCGCTTAGGAACTCGCGATGAATTACAACAAACCTGAGCTACTGCACATTCTTGCAGGCGAATACGTGCTCGGTACGCTGCAGGGCAAAGCCCGCACCCGCTTTGAGCGCATCATGCGTCAAATACCTGCGGCGCAGAGCGCGGTGGAGCAATGGCAAGCGCGTCTGATCCCGCTCGCGCATGCGCTGCCCGAGCGCGCGCCCCCGCGCGATCTTTGGCGCACTATTGAAGCCCGGACAGCACCAAAAAGCACGCAATCTGCGCCGCAGGTATTGGGCATTTCGCGATGGCGGCAATGGTTTTCGATAAGCAATTTAGGCTTAGTTGGTGCGGGCGCAGCATTTGCCTTTGCAATGCTCACCGCGCTACCCATGCTGCAAAGAATGAATGCGCCAGAAGTGGCCTCGATGGGCGGCTTGCCGCAATCTTATGTGGCGGTGCTGTCAGGTGCAGACGCCAAAGCCGCATTTGTGGTCTCTGCGCCACGGCACGGCAAATCGCTCAGTGTAAAAGTGCTTACGGCCGGAGCGATCCCAGTAGAGCAAGAAATGCGGCTTTGGGCGCTGCCCGCGGGCGGACCGGCGCAATTGTTGGGCACGATTCCTAATTTTGGTAATGGCGAAATTCAAATGACCGGCACTGCAGAGGAAGTCTTAGCGAAAATCCCCAATCTTGGCGTAAGTTTTGCGGTAGCCGGTGCGCCAGCGGGCGAGTTGCCGGTGCAATTTGCCTTTCGCGGGCCGTGCGTAAAGCTTTGGTAAGCAAATCGCGTGGCGTGATTTGCCCGCTAATCTGCGCCGCAGTTTTTTGCGTCTTTGATGCCGAGAAAGGGCGCTAGGGCGCAGAGTGAGGCCGTTTGCGTGGAGCGCAGTAGGCTTGGTATTGCGTGAAATTGAATCCACCTCGCTGTTTTCAACGTACAAGCGTGATAATCCGTTAAAGTCGGCCAGTTCGACCACAAAAACGAGCGAAATCACGCCATGCCCCAGGAAAACGACGAACGCCAGATTACTGAATTGCTGCAGCACGCAGCAAGCGGCGAGGGCTCGGCGCAAGAAGCGCTTTATAAAGTCGTTTACGCTGATTTAACCCGCATCGCGCGCCATCGGCTCTATGAAAGCGGCTCGTTTAGCGTGCTCGATAGCCCCGGTTTGGTGAGCGAAGCCTATCTGCGCATGGTGGGAAAAGAAGCCTCAATCGCGCAGAATCGACGCATGTTTTTTGGCTACGCTTCAAAAGTAATGCGCAATATTATTTTGGATCACGTGCGCGAGATGCAAGCCGAAAAGCGCGGCAGTGGCGTCTCCGACGTGACGCTCTACACCGGTGTGGCGGGCGTGAGTTTCCGCGACGATCAGCTTGAGCATTTAGAGCAAGCCTTGCAGCGGCTACAGCGCATCGACGAGCGCGCCTGCAATATCGTGGAGCTACGCTACTTTGGCGGGCTCACGATGGAAGAGTGCGCCGAGCATCAAGAAATTTCGCTCGCCACTGCCTCCCGCGCTTGGGAAAAGGCGCGGGTTTTTTTGGCGAGTGAGTTGGCGGTTTAAAACGGATTTAATCCGGTGCGAAATTTCAACGGGTGAGCTGCTGATTCACCCGTTACCCACAAAAATCTAGAAAATCATTGCTGCTGGAGCTGATGGCATCAGCGTGCAAATCGCCACGTTGCGCATCTCGCCGTTGGCCAGCGCCCCTTTAACGACGACTGTAAACGCGGGCCCGATGTAAGTTGCATTCACAGTACCGCCACCAATAATTTTTTCCGCGTAAAACGGCTCATCAAGCTGCATCGAAGAAAGTGGGTCGGCGACTTTTTGAAACGCAGTGTAATACGCAGGTTTCCAAGGGAAATGATAGGTATCGACTTGAACTTTGCCGGTGTAGCTAGTCGTTGTTCCGTTGCTCGCGACTGCTGGTCTTCCCAATGGAAGGAAAGCATTTTGAACAATATACTGATACTCATATCGACGTGCGGTTTGGCCGGAGATGGGCGGGATAGGAGTCGCTATCAATTTGCCGTGCACCTCAAACGCGCCCGCTAAGATCGAGCCTTGCCCACCGGGCGCCCCTTGCGGAATCGTGCTCGGAATGATCGAGCAGGCTAAAGCGTCTAGCGTAACAGCGGGGATGCTTAGCGCAGCGCTCGCGGTTGGCGTAAACGAACTCAACATCGCGAGCGAAAATGCGGCGGTCAGGTTGTTTTGAATGAATCGGAGGCTCGGCATGCTAATTTCCTTTTATTAGTCAAAAAATCAGTGGATACCGGTAAGAACGTAATATTTGCGCAAAACATCTCAGTGCTTTAGATAAATAATGAATTGCTTAAAGCACAACCGGCGTCCGGCTGGGATCTAGTTGCCGGCCGCGATCCTCAATGTATTCAATGAGTTGCTGCGCACCGGATTGCCAGATGAGCTCATTTCTGATGCGCTCCGTTTCAACAGAGTTTTGGGGTGCGTCTCCCGCCAGAGCCCGAAAAGCGTAGGCCGCCAGCGTGAACGGATGATGATCTCCCCGTGACTTGTGCAGCGTTTCACTCGCGCTGACAATGAGTAATTTGGCCGCTGCGCGGTCCCCGCTTCGCAGCGCACACACCGTCAGTAAGATTCGGGTCGCAGCGACGTTTACGCTGGCCTCACCTGCTTTTTCGATATAGGCGCGTTCGACGCCCCGGAGCATTTCGCACGCCGGTGCCGTTTTGCCGGCGCGCAGCGCGGCCTCGGCTTCGAGTCGTTCAAATCTCAATATATTATCGGCAACGGTGGGCGTTGCTGGGAGTTGTCGGTAGGCCGATCCTACGAGCTTGAACCCAGCTTCAGCCTCCTCTGCTTTGCCTTGATACATGGCCAGCAACGATTTAAGCTGCAAGGTAGGTTTACCAGCGCTTTCGCGATAGGCGAGATCGCTGTGAAGCGTGTTGATCATTTTTGTCGCGTCGTCCCAGAGACCGAGACGAATGGAGGAATACGCAAAATTGAAGCAGGTTATATGTGTGTCAGGGTGCGCAACGCTCAACCGCTCAATGATATCGTTACACGCGCGCTTTAGCGGCGGGTTCGCCTCGGCAAATCTGCCGTCCATGTAGCTAAGTGCTGCCAACTGGGCGCGGGTGTGAATGCGATCTGTTGTACCGCGCCTCGGGTACTTTGTATCGAGCGCGACGACCGCGTTGTAGCGCTCCCTTGCAGATTTAAGATCTCCGCTCATCCGATCAACAATCGCCTGCCCTTCAATTGCCCAGGCAAGCTCTTCGATATTTTCAGGTTGATATTGCCGCCAGAGCGCTTCTGCATAGGCATAGCGGGTTGTGGCCAACTCATTTTTAAACATTCGCGTGGCGATCGCGCCTTCAATGTTCGCAAGTCGCGCAAGCTCAATTGGCACGGTGATTCCGCTGCTTTTAATCAGTTCATGGGCACGGTCAACGCTACTTTGCGCCAAGGCGAAATCATTGCCTCGCCAAGCGCAATTAGCAAGCTCACGCAGGATCGTGATTTGCTGCGGAATATTGCGCGTTTTCTGCGCTTCGGCGAGCATTGCAGATTGGATTTTGATGGCATCTTTGTACTCGCCAATGTCGCGGTAGAGCGTGGCCATCTTGGAGTTGGTTGCGAGCGCTGTTTCTGCCACGATTGTTCCGTTGCTAGTCAAATACCCACTCGCCCGATCCAGCAATTCCTTCGCCGTAAACGTGCGCTTGGCCGCAATATCCGGGCTCATGCCTTGAAATAAACTCTCCATCAGCCCATCAATCGAGTCCGCGCGCGACTGGCTTTGGGCGGCTTTTTGGCTTTGGGTGATGGCGTGCAGCCCTAGGCCTGCTGCGGCGAGTGTGCCCATCGCGGCGACGGCGACGGGCACGCGGTGGCGGTTTAAAAATTTGCGCACGCGATACGTCACCGCGCCTTGCCGGGCGAGCACGGGGCGGCTGGTTAAGTAGCGCTCTAAATCTTCGGCAAAGGCGAGTGCGGAGGGGTAGCGGTCGTTTGGCGCGCGGCGCAGCGCTTTATCCAAAATCGCAGTGAGATCGCCAGCGAGTGCGCGCTTGACTACGCGCTCGGAATTCAGCCCCAGCGCCAATACCTGCGGCGCAGAAATAGCCGTTTCTGAGAGTAATCGGCACGGGCTATTGAGCGTTGCCATGCGCGCGCTTAAATCTTTGGCGTTATCGATGAACGGTATCGCGCCGCTGAGCAATTCATAAAGCACCACCGCCAGCGCGTAGGTGTCGGTGCTGGTGGTCACCGTTTCGCTGAGTAATTGCTCGGGTGCGGCGTATTTGGGCGTGAGCGCAGCGCCGGTCATGCGGGTAAATTGGGTTTCTTCAGCGGTGCGCTCTTCGCTGAGCAATTTCGCGATCCCGAAATCGAGCACTTTGACCGTGCCGTCTTTGGTGACGAGAATATTGGAAGGCTTTAAATCACGGTGCAGCACCAGCCTGGAATGCGCATGATGCACGGCATGTGCCACTTGCAGGGCCAGTTGCACGCGCGCATTGATACTCGATTTTGCGGATCTGCAATAGTGATCAAGGGGCTCACCGTCGATAAATTCCAGCGCGAGAAAGGGCTGGCCTTGCGCGGTGGTCCCCGTATCGTAAATGCGCGCGATATTGGGGTGATCGAGCTGCGCGAGCATATCGCGTTCGCGGGCGAAGCGCTCCGCGAGCATGGCCGCTGGCATCACCGCCATGGGCAATTTCAGCGCGACCGGGCGTTTGAGTGCACCATCGGTGCGTTGCGCAAGCCAGACATCGGCCATACCGCCTCGACCCAGCCTGCGAATGAGGGTGTATGCCCCCACATTGTCGTCGGTTTTAAGCGGATTTTCGGCGGCGACGCGGGTCGCGCCGAGCACTTTAGTCACTGATGCCTCAATCTCAGCCTTGGTGGTTTCGCTGCCGAGGAGCAGGCCGAGCCGGTGGGCGAGCTGCGGGTCACTTGCCGCGAGCGCCGCGATATGGGCGCGCTGGGCTTCGTGTGGTTGCTGCTCAAGCGATTCCGCCAGCGCGAATGCTTCGCGCCAGTGGGCGGTTGAGGTGGTGTCTGAGGTTGGCGCCATATCCTAGTTTTGTGTCTTTTCAATTCCAGCGTTGCAAGCAGTCTTGGCGTGATCAAACTGCATAAACTGCGATGATGAATTTATATACTTTTCTCGCGCAGGGCTTCCCCCAAATGGGGGAAAAGCCCGCAATGATTCTGCCTGATGGTCAGCAAATTTCCTATTCCACCTTAATTACCCGCAGTGCCCAGTATGCGCAAGCGCTGGTCAATACCGGTGCGCAGCCGGGTGATCGGGTCGCAGTGCAAGTTGAAAAATCGCACGAAGCCGTCGCGCTTTACTTAGGCTGCTTACGGGCGGGCACGGTATTTTTGCCCCTTAATACCGGCTACCAAAAATCAGAGCTGGCCTACTTTATCGGCAATGCCCAACCGCGCGTGATTGTGTGCGATCCCGGTAAGCGGGAAACGTTTGCCGAAATCGTTTCAACGCTCAACCCAGACCCCTCGCCCGCCGTGGCAGGCGTATCGGTGCGATCTGCGCCACACACCACGGTGTTAACGATGGATATTGCGGGAACCGGGAGTTTGGCTGAAATAGCCAATACCTGCGGCGCAGATTTCGCCACTTTTGCGCGAAACCCCGACGATCTGGCGGCGATTCTCTATACCTCCGGCACCACCGGGCGCAGCAAAGGTGCGATGATTACCCATCGCAATCTTGCGGCAAACGCTGAAACGCTGGTGAAGTTTTGGGGATTTACCGGTGATGATGTGCTTTTGCATATGCTGCCGATTTATCATGTGCACGGGCTTTTCGTCGCGCTGCATTGCGTGTTGCGCGCCGGCGCAGCGATGCATTTTGAGCCAAAGTTTGAGCCATCGCGAGCGCGGGCACTGCTCGCAAAAAGCACCGTGATGATGGGTGTGCCCACTTTTTATACGCGCTTGCTTGCCGATCCAAATTTCAGCAAAGTCGAGTGCACGACGATCCGGCTTTTCGTCTCCGGCTCTGCCCCGCTCTTGGCCGAATCGCACATCGAGTTTTCTGCGCGCACGGGGCAGGCGATTTTGGAGCGCTACGGCATGACCGAAACCGGCATGAATACGTCTAACCCGCTCGTGGGCGCGCGAATCGCGGGCACGGTGGGCATACCCCTGCCGGGCGTTGCGGTGCGCGTGCGCGAAGGTGAAATAACCTGTGGTGCAAATGAAATCGGCAGCATCGAAGTCAAAGGCGAAAATATATTCCCCGGCTACTGGCAGATGCCAGAAAAAAACGCCGAGGAATTCACCGCAGATGGATTTTTCAAAACCGGCGATATGGGGCAATGGCTTGAAAATGGTTATCTGCAAATCGTCGGGCGCGAAAAAGATCTCATCATTACCGGCGGCTTGAACGTGTATCCCAAAGAGCTGGAAGAAAAAATTGATGCGCTGCCCGGCGTGCTGGAATCGGCGGTGATCGGCGTGCCCCATCCTGATTTTGGGGAAGCCGTGGTGGCAGTGGTCGTGGCCTTACCTGCGGCGCAGATTGATGAAGCAACCTTGATCGCCACCCTGAAAGCCGATGTCGCCAATTTCAAAGTGCCCAAGCGGGTGCATGTCGTGGCTGAGCTTCCGCGCAATGCGATGGGCAAGGTGCAAAAAAATCTATTGCGACAGCAATTTGCTGCGCTGAAATAATGGCGAAAGAATCACCGTCGCCCAAAAAGCCGCGTTGGGTGTGGGTGCTGTTTGGGTGTGTACTTTTCTTGTTGGCCGCGCCGTTGGTTTTGACAACGATTGCATTTCTCAGCCCGTAAGATCCCGGCGTCAACGCTGCGTACTCAATCGCGTTATCGACTTCGCAGCACGTTGCGCCGTTTTCTGAGAAGATAGCGGTTTAGCGCAACGTCGCGGCGTCGAAAATGAAAGGGACGGTCATGCAAGGTGAAATTATCTCGGGTAAGTCAGCGGGCGCAGGCACGCAACCAATGCCAAAGGAAGGCTGGAAGCGCGGCATCATCGCGATTTTGGCGATTCTCTACATTCTCTCGCCACTGGATTTACTGCCAGATATTATTCCGGTCGTGGGCTGGCTGGACGATCTTGGCGTGCTCGCCTGGGCCGCGCGCTACGTGCTGAAGAAATAGGAAATAGGGAATTGCTCAAAAAACTGCGCCGCGGGTAGCAATACCTGCGGCGCAGTTTTTCATTTAACATGCGTAAGAAATCTAAGGGGTGAGAATAAGGCTAAAGATACGTATAAAGCACTTTATTTCCTGCAATTCGTGACTGAGTGCGTATCATTCAATTAAGTTCATCCTACACTTCTGGGTATCTTTGCGACGATGCACTTTTATCGCGCCCGCCGTCGGATGCGGCGCAGTCCTAAAGCGCCAATAAGTAGCGCGAGCGTGCCCATGCCGATTTGCGAAAGCGTGGGGACGCGGAAAACTCGATCGAGATTTTCTTGTGTTGGAGCGAGCACGGTGAATGGAAAATAGGGTCTATTTTCAGGATCAGACCAGCGCACTAATCCCTCGCTCACGAACGAGCCGTCGAAGTTATAGAACACATAGCGCAGATCATAGACCCCCGGCGCTAAACCCTCGAGCGCGATGGTACGCCTTTGATCGACAGCCACAAAGAGCGGCGGGCAGTAACCCACTACGCGAACGGTCACGAGCCCCGGTGTCTTGTGTACCGTAACTATGCTTGAAAAGTTGAACGGGGGTACCAGCTCGTAACACAGAGAAAAGAACACAACACCTAGCGTTATCGGGAGTCCAGAAATGCGCGCCTCGGCGGGCTCTTTGATCCCTGCCCGGTCAATCTGCGACCATCCCGTTGGGATCATGCCAGGAAGACTAACGGCAAAACTAAAAAGGATGGCGATCAAACGAAGTTTCATTTTCATATCCTTTTCAATAAATTTTAGGGACCCAACCCATCGCGCAGCCTATGCAAGCGCTGCCGGTGCTGTCGAGTTGATAGCCGCGCGCTTGCCAGCCGGCGATGGCGCTATTTAAGACTAGTGCGTACGTATACGTACTGGGTCGCAGCATCAGCCAAAGCTGCTCCATATCGCCGCGCGGCGCGGAGGCGGTCGCTGGGTAGATATAGCCCTCGATCCCATCAAATTTCCAGCCATACTGGGCAAATTCGTCGGCCACTACTTCACCGCGCTCGCCGTCGGATGCGACGCACGCCGAAAGCGCCAATCAGTAGCGCAAGCGCACTCATGCCGATTTGCGAAAGCGTGGGGACGCGGAAAACTCGATCGAGATTTTCTTGTGTTGGAGCGAGCACGGTGAACGGAAACACACGCTGATTCTGGGAATCATAGCCCAGCATTAAACCTTCGCTCACGAATGAACCATCGAAATTGTAGAACTCATATCGCACTTCATAAATACCCGGCAACAGGTCGTTTAAGCTAAAAGCAAATCCTCCTTGAACAATAGAAACAAAGAGTGGTGGGCAATAGCCCACGACGCGAACGGTCACGAGCCCGGGCGCTTTGTGCACGGTAATAATACTTGAATAATTGAATGGAGGAACTAACTCGTAGCAAAGATCTAGAAAACCGACGCCGAGCGTAATCGGAAACCCTGAAATGCGCGCCTCGGCGGGCTCTCGGATTCCAGCCGAAAGAGGAGCTTGCGCCCAAGCAATCGGGAGTAAACACTGCAGGTTGAGAAGAAATACAAAAACAGTACGTAAGGTGCGAAGTTTCATTTTCCCGGGCTCTACGCTCAATAAATTTTAGAGACCCAACCCATGGCGCAGCCTATGCAAGCGCTGCCGGTGCTGTCGAGTTGATAGCCGCGCGCTTGCCAACCGGCGATGGCGCTATTTAAGACTAGTGCGTACGTATACGTACTGGGTCGCAGCATCAGCCAAAGCTGCTCCATATCGCCGCGCGGCGCGGAGGCGGTCGCGGGGTAAATATAGCCCTCGATACCGTCAAATTTCCAGCCATACTGGGCAAATTCGTCGGTGGGCGCGGTCGGCGCGCGGGCTACGTAGATGTGCCTCCCTGCATATTCACCGCCTCCCGCATCGATCACTACGCTATAGCGGTTGAGCGCAAGAAGCGGGGTACCCTCGCTGGCCACCGGCGTTGTCATGACGCGAAAGTTCGCCTTGAGTCGCTCCGGCATCGTGTAGTTGCATGAGGTCGGCGGCGGGAAGGGCTGGCCGGGCGGTGGATTGACTTGGCCAAAGCCGCCTGTAGGGACGATCGAAGAAGACGGTACAAGCGCTGGTGCACCCGCTGGGCTGCGATAGGTATCGACGACGCGGCTCGCAAACCTTGAGCCACAATAAATTTGGGTTGACGACGTGCGCGGCCAGAGCAGGCCGCCAAAGTAAGCGGCCGCCGCTTGCGTTGGCACGGTGGTGTAGAAAAAATCGTTACCCGAGAGCTCCTCTTGCTCGATCAGGGGCGTCTCAAACGAATAGTCCTCTGGCGCGCCTTTCGCATATGCGCTCAATTGGCTGGCGACGCTGCCGCCACGCGCAATGCCATAGCCCCAGTATTGAGAAAACGCCCCTGCGCTGAGAAATCCCCCCGCGCCATCTGGGATGCGTGCGCTATTTTTAAGCAGGGTGCGCATATCAACCGAGCGCCAAGTGCCCAGTGAATTAGGGGTTTGGTATGACTTTGCATTCATTAACGGAATCGCGGAGCGGGTAATGCCGAGCAGCCCGGAGACGAAGGGCGCAGACATGGAAGTGCCGCTGCAGATGCCGTAGCCTTGGCCAACGTTGTATGTTGCGGGCAATCCGGGGGCGGTCAATAGCGTGTACCCGAATTGATCTGTCCAAGAGTATTGCTTTGGCGTATTGGTGTCAGGACCAAAGAGTGCGCCAGAGCCGCATCTGCCCAGTGCACCCCATTCAGACCCTGGGTGAAAGGTGGAGACGATATCTCGCGCTGGCGCGCTGAGCCATTGATTCGCGCCGAAGTTAGTTCCGATTTCTCTAATTTCATTGCTTGGTCGTGCGGGCGACTGCTCTTTCCATTGCTTCGCATTCCAAAGCTCGAGGCTGGTCAGCGAGCCATGCGTTTCACCGAGTTGCGCGCCACCGACCGCCACGGTGCGCGGGTCAGAGGCTGGAAACTGTAGCGCCGAATTGTTGTTACCCGAGGCTCCCACGATCTGTACGTCTGCATCGGAGGCAAATTTCAAAAGCATGCAATAAGCATCGTTCGCATCGTTTGTGTAGCCGCCGTATTGGTATTTCACACTGCCCGATTGTGTGCCCGGCGTAGCCGTCCCGCAGGAGTGCACGCCTGCGCTTAGGCTCATGTTGACCACATTCGCGCCTGAGCGAATCATGCGGCGGATCGCATCAATTTGATCTGCCTCAGAAATGCCCGCGCCGCCGCCATTGCAGCTGGTGATTTTTGCGACCTGCACGTTGCAGCGCGCGCATTGCCCGCGCACGCCCGCGTTATTGCTATGCTCCGCTGCGATGATGCCGTGAACGTGGGTGCCGTGACCATGCCCATCCGTTAAACCTATCGTGCCGCTCGCGTTGACATCGTCGTTTTCGCAGCCTGAATACCGTGGGAAAAAATTCCAGCTTCGATGTTTGCGCAAGCTTTTAGTCAAGTCAGGGTGGGCGGTTGTAGTCCCGCTGTCTATGATCGCAACATGACCATGCCCCGGCGTTAAGCTCCAAAGCTGACTCATTTGCAGTGCGTGCGGTCCCCACTGCCCCGTGATCCCACTTTGCGGGCTGCTTGCGGTGCCTTGGACGACATTATCGTAAAGCGGCTCGCCTGAAAGCTGAGAAGTGAGCTCTTTGCGGGCAGCGCGAAAAAACGGATCACTTTGCATCGCTTTGAGCGCTGCATCGCGATCTGACTGGCTCAAGTAGGTCAATCGAACATATTCGTGCAGGGCAAGCTCAGGATTTTCGCTCGTTTTAATGACTGGGAGAATTTCGACGGTGCGGCCATCAATCTCTACGCGTCGCTCTTGCTCGCTAGAGATGACGCGCTCTGATTGCAGCTTAAGCCCAGCGCGCACTTTTGGGTCGAGGCGCTCGGTGCGAATGATGGGGGTAATCGAAATGGGGTTACCTAGTTTTTCTTGAATGCCTTTGACCCGCTGCGCTTGCTCGGATTTAGCGCTTGCGATTAACAACTCCGGCTCGGCGAGATTTTTTGCGAGACCCGCGTTGAGTCTCACGATCAAGCTCGGCAGCGCGAGAAGATCAGCGGCGCTCAGGTCGGGGGCGACCCGATCACTTATAAAGTAGTCGCGGTACAGGCTGCTCTGCCGGTTGGGGTGCGCGTCTAGGTGAAGCGGTGCGTCTTTAGAACCGACGAGCGTCGATCGGATTAACGGTGTAGCCGAGACCTGCGCGATTGCGGAGGGGGGGGGGGGGTGAACGTAAAGAACAAAATCGAAACAAAACCGAATTTGGAAAGCCTCATGTACTACCCTCGCGTGCGATTACCGAACTATATCGCCAAAGCGATTTGCACGCAATCGCGGGGAGTGATTGATATTTCGCGGGATCGGTAATCAACGGAGGGCTACATCCGCACTAATATCAGCGAGAAATTGTTGCCAGCGATCTGATAAAAAAACTGCACCACAGGTGAGGCTACCTGCGGCGCAGTTTTGTGTTGTTTGAGGCTTCTTTTGAAGCCTCTGCCGATTTAGTACGACGTTAAATTTGCCCCGTTTGCACCAACAACGATATAGCCTGCATCGCGCGTGGCGATCGCGCTTAAATTTTGCGTTGTGCCCGAGCTCACGGGGCTCCAAGCGGTGCCGTTGATGCTGTTGAGGATGGTGCCACCGTCGCCGATAGCGATGAGCTGCGAGCCTGCGAGAATCCCGGTTAGATTTTGGGTTGTAACCGAAACTTGCGAGGCCCACGTAATGGCGTCTGCGCTCGTATAAACAGCGCCTTTCTCGCCCACCAAAACGTATTGCGTGGCGCCGAAAGCGGCGGCGCGCAGCGCGCCTGCACTGGCGATGCTGCGATTAGCCCACGTTGTAAGATCAGCGCTTACAAGCACCGTCCCTGCTGCGCCAAGTGCTACGAAATTAGAATTAACGAAGTTGACACCGAGCAAATCAGAGGTTACGTTGGATGCCCGCGCGACCCACGTGAGGCCATCAATGCTGGTCACGATCGTACCGCCAGCGCCGACGGCTACGAAGCTGCCGATCGCGCTGGTGGTGACCGCATTAAGATTGGCCGTAGTGCCCGAGGCTGCCTTCGTCCACGCCTCGCCGTTGGTCGATTGCAAGATCGTGCCGCCATTGCCAACTGCGACCGCGATCGCGCCATTGGTAATCACGCCATTGAGGTTTTCGGTTACGCCGCTGACGCGCGAAATCCATGCTTTGCCATCGGCGCTGCTATAAATCGAGCCGCCGTTGCCGACTGCAACCACTTTGATCGTGGCGTCGGTGCCGCTTACTGCGGACACGCCGTTAAATGCCGTTGTGCCAAGCGCCGCGCCTGATGCCCAAGTGACACCCGCCAAGCGCGGGCTTGCGGTTTGCGCCACCGAGCCCGGACCGCCGGGGCCGCCATCTTTGCGGCCATTGATGGCAAACGAGTAGGCCGTGCCGTTGGACAGACCAATCGCAACGTAAGGCGAGGTGACATTGACGACCGCCCTTCCGCCAGCGAGCGTCGTCCAGTTTTCTGGGGTCACGCCCGGCACTGCCGCGTAAAACAACCAATACTCAACTCCGGGTTCGGCAGTCCAGCTGACGGTGACGCGACTATCACCGGCCGCCGTGGTCACGCCAGTTGGGGCGGGTGCGGACGCGCCGCCGCCTCCGCCGCAGCCTGCAAGAACTGCCAAGGCTACGCTTGAAAGAAAAGTAATGAAACTGCGAATAGAGCAAATGCGCATGATGAAAATCCGAAAGTGTCGATAGCGATGACTGGGATGGATTTTGAGAAACGATGATTCAAATTTTCCACGCCGCTAGGGTACATTCTACGTGGCACGGAGCTTGCACATTGCATCCAGTCTTTTTGGCTATTTCTGAGGGAACTTGAGATAGGTCGCGTCCTACTTCTTTGTGCTTTACCAATCGCGGCCGCGACTTTGCTCGCGGCCCAGGGTCTGCGTGCACAAACCGCGCCGCAATCTCTGCCACCCACGGTGGTCACCGGCAGCAGGGTCGCCGCAGATCCGCAAGATTTGCCGATGGCCATTGATGTGATCGGCGCGGAGACGTTGCGCGATCAAACGCTGCAGATTAATTTGAGCGAAACGCTTTCCCGCGTGCCGGGCATCAACGTACAAAATCGTGGCAACTACGCCCAAGATCTGCAGATTTCCTCGCGTGGCTTTGGTGCGCGGGCGAGCTTTGGCGTGCGCGGTATCCGCTTATTTACCGATGGCATTCCGGCCTCGCAACCCGATGGGCAGGGTCAGGTTTCCCATTTCGCGCTCGGTAGCGCGGATCGAGTGGAAGTGCTGCGCGGGCCGTTTTCAGTGCTTTACGGCAACGCTTCCGGTGGAGTGATGCAAATTTTTACCGAATCTGCGCCGCAGGTACCGGAAGCAGCGATTGGGCTCGCCTTTGGCAGCAACGATACGCAGCGCACGAGCCTGCGGGCTGGCGGGCGGTTTGGCGGTGGCACAGGCTTGAACTTTGATACGTCCCGTTTTGCCACAGATGGCACACGTCCGCAAAGTGCGGCAACCAAAACTGCGGGCAATGCCAAGCTCACGTCTGCGATCGGCGATACGAAATTGACGATCATTGCCAATACCGTGAATATCAACGCGCAAGACGCGCTCGGCCTGACCCGGGTCGAGTTTGATACTAACCCCGATCAGACCACCGCCGCTGCGACGCTCTTTAATACCCGCAAAACCACGCGCCAAAGCCAATTTGGAGTGAAAGCAGAGCATGCGTTGGCACCCGCTCACGCGCTTGAATTAATCGTCTACGGCGGCGAACGCGCGGTCACGCAATGGCAGAGCATTCCCGTGGCCACGCAAACGGCTGCGACCCAACCCGGCGGCGTGATTGATTTCAATCGCAGCTACGGCGGCATTGATGCGAAATATATTCATCGCGCCCAATGGGGCTCATTCATCGTCGGCGGCAATTTCGACAATCTCGATGAAGCCCGCCGAGGCTATGAAAATTTCAATGGCACCACGCTTGGCGTCACTGGCAAGCTGCGTCGGCATGAAAGCAATCGGGTGCGTAATGAAGATCTTTACGCGCAGGCGCAGATTAAAGTTGCGCCACAGGTATCGCTCACGGCTGGCGTGCGTCAGAGCAATGTCAATTTCAAAAGTAACGATGACTATATTGTGGCGGGCCGTAACCCCGACGATAGCGGTCAAGCCAGCTACAAAAAATTGACGCCTGCGCTCGGCGTTTCGTTTAAAGCTTCGCCCGCGCTTAGTCTCTACGCCAGCGCGGGTCGTGGATTCGAAACGCCGACGTTCAACGAGCTTTCGTACCGTGCCAGCGGCCAGACCGGATTAAATTTTGATTTGAAGCCCGCAGTGAGTGATAGCGTTGAAATGGGCGCGAAGTATCGCGCCGGTAGCGTACGCGCAGCGCTGGCTATTTTTCAGACCAAAACTGAAAATGAAATTGTCACGCTCACCAATGCGGGCGGGCGCAGCGCCTTTCAAAATGCTAGCAAAACGACACGCACGGGCGGTGAGCTTTCGCTCGTGGCGTCGCTTACGAGCGAAATCGATTTTTTGATCGCAGCGACCGCGCTTAACGCGAAATACGACGAAGCCTTCAAGACCTGCGGCGCACCGCCGTGTACCGTGCCTGTCGTCATCGTAAACGCTGGCAATAAGTTGCCGGGCCTGCCCGCGCAATCAGCCTTTGCAGAGATGAAATGGTCGCACCCCGCGGGCGTTACCGCTGCGCTCGAGATCAAGCATCAAAGCAAAATTTATGTGAACGACACCAATGCCGATGCTGCCGCTGCTTACACGATTGGTAGCGCTCGCGTAGGTTATGTGTGGCGCAAGGGCGCGCTGGCGGTCGATTTCGGCGCACGGGTTGATAATCTTGCGGACAAACGCTATGCAGGCACCGTGATTGTGAACGAAGGCAATGGCCGATTTTTTGAGCCAGCCGCCGGTCGCACCTGGCTCGCCACGCTGGGCATGACGCTCAAAATGTAGTCAATGGAGCGCCGCGAATTTTTACTCGCACGTAGCGCGGCGGCGCTGGCCGGCTGCGCCGCAGGTATTTACTCGCGATACCGCGCCAGATCGCGGCTTTCGGCTCGATCTCGATGGCGTTCGAGGCTGACGATGGATGGCAAGAAATATGACGATATTGATAGCGTGATTCGCGTGCAGCGTGGCGCCAAAGAAATTTTGGAAATTCATAACGCCCCGATATCAATGCCCCACCCGATTCACCTGCGCGGTTTTCACTTTCGCGTGCTCAAGCGTACTGCACTCTACGGCCCGGCAAAAGCGCTGGGGCGGCATGATGGATTGCCCACTGTCGATCTTGGATACAAAAATACCGTCACCGTTTGGCCGAGCGAGCGCGGCCGCATCGTGATCGACTTTTCAACCGCGCAAGAAGGCCCGTAGCGGTCTATGTTTCATTGCCACAATCTTGAGCATGAAGATGCGATGATGATGTTGCCAGTCGAGATCGTTTAAGCGCAAATCTGCGCCGCAGGTAGGAGACGCCGCGTCCGCGACGCTAAACCAAACTTTTTCAATACTGCGTTTTGACAAAACTTCTCGGTAACGCGCCACGCGTGCGGCCTCAGCTTACATTCCTGTGAAACCTAACCGAGCGCCGGCGATTCAAGAAGCGTGGATTGTTTTGATCTGCGCTTTTGAGCGCACGCATTTTTTTGTTTACGCAAACCCGAGCTGCCGCCACGCCTCAAACACCGTCACCGCGACCGCGTTCGACAAATTTAAGCTTCGATTATTGGGGCGCATCGGAAGCTTGAGCTTTGCTTCATCCGCAAATTCATTGCGCACCGCTTCTGGCAAACCCGAAGTTTCGTTGCCGAACACGAGCACGTCTTCATCGTTGAATTGCACCTCATAGGGCGAGCGCGTGCCTTTGGTCGTGAGCGCAAAAAGCCTGCGTTCTCCGAGCGCCGATTTGCAAGCAACCCAATTTGCGTGCACCTTCATTGGGGCGAACTCATGGTAATCGAGCCCGGCGCGGCGCAGCTTGGCGTCATCAAGCGGGAAGCCAAGCGGCTCGACCAAATGCAATTGCGCGCCAGTGTTTGCGCAGAGGCGAATGATGTTTCCCGTGTTTGGTGGAATTTCAGGCTGAACGAGGACGACGTGGAGCATAGTCGTTAGTTTTACATTTTTGTGCGTGACACCACGCGCGCAACGATGGCGACGGTGACCCGCGTCACGCCCGCAGCTTTCAGCGCCTTCGCCGCTTCGTGCACGGTCGCGCCGGTGGTCATCACATCATCAACGAGGAGGACATGCTTTCCCGCCAACGGGCGCTCGAGAGAAGCGGCCGAAAATGCATCGCGCACGTTGCGCAAGCGGGCTTTGAAGGGCAAGTCCGCTTGCTTTTCGGTCTCGCGCGTGCGCATGAGATCATTGGCCAATGGCAGTGCCAGTCGCGCGGCGACCACGCGTGCGATTTCTGCTGACTGGTTGTAGCCGCGTGCGCGCTGGCGTGCGGGTGAAAGCGGTATGGGGACGACGATAGCGTTGGCGTAATCTGAAAATACCTGCGGCGCAGATTGGGCTGTTTTGGCAACTAAATCACCGAGAAATGCGGCCATCCCCAAATCGGCGCCGTATTTCGCGCGCGTGATGAGAATTTCGACAGGGAACGCGTAGGCCAGCGCTGCAATCGCCGCATCAAATGCCGGCGGCTTACGCAGGCAGCGCCCGCAGATGCCAGCGGTGGGGAGCGGACGCGCGCACGAACCACACGCGCAGCCTAAATAGGGCAACGCGCGGAAACATGGTGGGCACAACGCCTGTTCTTGGGCTGCGCTGCCGCAAAGCGCGCATTCCATTTCGATGCCGCGCGCGAGGCGTGATGCGGCAACGAATAATCCGCGTAAACCCATCGCGTTAGCTGCCGTGATTTGTGAGCGCATTCATCGCCGCAATGAATGCACTTTTGCTGCGGGTATCGTAGGCGTGTTGCCCATTGCGAATCATCCACTGCCCTGCGACCATAACGTTTTCAAACGGCGTCGATGGGCTTGAGAACGTACGGACATCAAGCCAGTTTTCCATGGCGATGCCAAGTAAATTTGGCGCCGTGGTGTCGAGTACGAGCGCGTCAGCGCGTGCGCCCACACGCAGCCCTGTTTGCGCTGCGCCGCAAGCGCGGGCACCGGCGGCGACGCTCTCGCTGAATAGGCGGGCAGCGGTGGAGGCGAGCCCTGTTTGCGCGTTTGCCAGCACGTTGCGCTTACGCAGCATGAGCCGCTGGCCGTATTCCATCAGCCGCAACTCTTCAAACGCGTCGCGGCAAACGTGGCTATCGGAGCCGATGGAGAGTGGGACTTTCTCGGCAAACCAATGTGGAATGCGCGTGATGCCATCGCCAAGATTAGCTTCCGTTGTGGGGCAGATCACCACGGAAGCACCGGCGCGCGCGACAAGGGCGATTTCTTCGGCGTCGACGTGCGTTGCATGCACTAAATTCCATCGGGTATCGAGCGCTACGGTATCGGTCAGCCAGCGCACGGGCCGCGCACCCGTCGCGGCGACGCACGCGTCTACCTCGGCGGTTTGTTCGGAAATATGAATGTGAATTGGGTGTTGGCATTGCGCCGCAACCGCGCGAATCGATTGCGGCGTCGCGGCGCGAATCGAATGCAAGGCAACACCAGCGTTGAGTTTTACGTTTGTGCGCGTATTCACCGCTTCGGCGCATCGCATGGCCCATTGGGCATCAGCCGCAAAGCGGCGTTGATCGGTGCGCAATGCCTCTTGATCCATTCCTGCGCGCTCATAAACCACGGGTAACAGCGTAAGCCCGATACCGGCATCATGCGCGGCTTCGGTAAGCGCCCACGTCATCGTAAACGGATCTGCATAGGGCGACCCATCGGGCGCATGATGGACATAGTGAAACTCGCAGACATGCGTATAGCCGCCGCGCAAAAGCTCGATATAGAGTTGGGTGGCAATCGCTTTGAACTCTTCGGGCGAAATTGCGAGCGCGACGCGATACATGCGATCGCGCCAGCTCCAAAAATCATCGTCCTGTCCATTGCGCTGCTCCGCAAGTCCTGCGAAAGCACGTTGAAAAGCATGGCTATGGGCGTTTACGAGACCCGGCAGTAGTGCGCCCTTTATGATTTCTGCACCGGCAAGGCGCGCATCGTGCGCTGAAATACCCGCGCTGATTTCGCACCAGTTTCCTGCGCCATCCGTTTTAAGCCGTACGTTTTCGTGCCAGCCCTGCGAGCCATCAGCCTGCGTGAGCCATGCCTGCGCAGCCCAAAAAATTCCGTTAGACGTTTGCGACATGGTCAGGACGCCATTTCAAAAGTACTTCTAATAATTGCTGCAAAAGTGGCTGTAAACGCGCGGCACGCTTTGGATCGAAATTAAACGGGCGGGTTTCCTCCATATAAAGGTACTGACACATTTCAAGCTGCAGTGCATGAATCGATTGCGCGGGTTGCCCGTAATGGCGCGTGATGTATCCACCCTTAAATCGACCGTCGACCGCGACGCTAAAGGTTGATTGCGCCGCAAGTGTTTGCGCGACGGTATCGCGCAGGGATGGCGCGCAACTCGCGCCGCTGGCAGTGCCGAGATTGAGGTCAGGCAACTGACCATCGAAAAGCCACGGAATTTGCGAACGAATGCTATGACCGTCCCACAAGATCGCGTAGCCATGAATATCGCGCAGGCGTTGCAGCTCGGCGCAAAGAGCATCGTGATAAGGTTGCCAATAGGTTTCGCGCCGCGCATCAATTTCACGCGCGGTGGGTGCGCTTTTTTCAGGGTAAAGCGGCTCGCCGGTAAAAAATCGACTCGGGCAGAGCTCGGTGTTAGATGCGCCGGGATACATCGGCGTATTGTCTGGCGGGCGATTAAGATCGATGACGTAACGCGAATAGCGCGGCACGATGACGCTAGCGCCGAGCGCTGCTGCAAAATCGTAAGCACGCTCAAGATGCCAATCGGTATCTTCTACTTCGAGCGCGCGCGCGCTAAATTGCATGTGCATCGATTCAGGTATCACGGTGCCGACGTGGGGCAGGCTGAGCAGTAAAGGTGTTTTACCCGTGTGTAACCTAAAAATTGCATCAGGCATGGACGATTGCCCCATTGAGCACCAGAAATTTAAGCGGGTCTGCACCAAACGTGTAGACGAGATCGCGCGGATGCGAGGCATCCCACACCGCAAAATCAGCGCGACTGCCCGCGCAAAGTTTTCCAAACGATGGATCAAGCCCAAGCGCGCGCGCGGCGTTAATCGTGAATCCGCGCCACGCCTCTTCAGGCGTAAGTCGAAACAGCGTGCAGGCCATATTCATCATCAAGAGTGGCGAGAGCGTCGGCGATGATCCTGGATTGTGATCCGTCGCAATTGCGATTGGCACGCCCGCGGCGCGCAGTGCCTCAATCGGCGGTAATTTTGTTTCGCGTAAAAAGTAAAACGCGCCCGGCAGTAAGACCGCGACTGTGCCTGCACGGGCCATCGCAGCAATGCCAACGTCGGAAAGGTATTCCAGATGATCGCAGGAGAGCGCAGCGTACGAAGCGGCTAGCGTAGCGCCGTTGGAATCGGAAAGCTGCTCGGCGTGAAGCTTCACTGGCAAACCGAGGCGTTTCGCGGCCGCGAAAACGCGCTCCGTTTGCGAATACGAGAACCCAATTTTTTCGCAGAACACATCGACAGCATCGACTAGACCTTGCGCGTTCGCTTTTTCCAACCAAGCACAGACGGCGGCGATGTAGTCATCGCTGCGTCCGGCGTATTCGCTCGGCAGCGCGTGGGCGCTGAGAAAGGTCGTGCGCACAGTGATGGGCAGCTGGGCAGCGACTTGGCGTGCGATCTGTAGCAGTCGCAGTTCGTCAACCTCGGTTAAGCCATATCCCGATTTAATTTCAATCGTGCCCACGCCTTGCGCCATCAGCGTGCGCGCTCGCGCGAGTGTCAGCGTGAGCAGCGCTTCATCTGATGCCGCGCGCGTGGCATCTACCGTATGACGAATGCCGCCGCCCGCTTTCGCGATTGATTCATAACTCGCGCCTTGCAAGCGCATCTCAAATTCGTGCCCACGATTGCCAGCGTAGACCAGATGGGTGTGGCAATCAATGAGGGCGGGCGTCACGCAGGCACCGCCGAGATCGCATTCGTCGTTAACGCGCACCCGCAATTGGCTTGGGAATGCTTGAAGTTCACCGATCCACTCAACGCGATTGTTCGAGGTTGCAAAGCAGGTGTTTTCCTGCCAACCGTAGGCAGTTTCTGTAGCGAAACCCGCTACGTTCGCATTTTTCCAAAGTGTGATGTCGTTATTCATCGATATCCACAAACGCGCAGATCCAAAATACCCGCCGATCCGTAGCGCTTGAGATTACCTCAATTTTTGATCGAATCTGCGCCACAGGTATGACCACGAGCGACATCGACGGGATCAAAAAGTGGCGATCACCGACATGCAAATCACATTCGTTCATACAAAAAAGTGCTGAGAAATTTGCTTGCGTATTGATCGTTATTGCTTCGATACGCTTAGCGCGTAAAGTCTGCATTTTGATCGAGGATATTGCACCGCCCGCGCGCACCATTACATTCAAATCTCGCGTCGCACCGGCGATGAGCGTACACATCGGCGCATCTGCGCCATCAAAGCGAATCGGCTGCATGTCGGAAGTAATGCGCTGCGCAGGCGTTCCGAGCATGACGCCTTCGCCCGCAAGCACTGTGAAATAGCGGGTCACGCCGGCAAATGCCGAGAAGGCACCGTCCTGCGTAATGTCTGCTACCGAAATACGCAATTTCCAATGTTCATTGTTAGGTAGGCAAAGCAATTCGCGTGTAATACCGCCTCCGTTTTTCCACGCTTGCGAGGGCGTCTTCGCTGCTTCAATGATGCGTGGTATCACGGTCGAAATGCACCGACGATTTGATAATGCCCAGCCGGATGAACGAGTCGCGCGCTCGTAATCACGCGCGCTTGATTTAGGGTGCGTCGGGTTACGATTAAGCAGGGGTCTTCCGCCGCGATCTCAAGCAATCGCGCCTCCCGCGCTGATGGTAAACCCGCTGCGACTGCAAACTCTGCCTCTCGCAGCGGGGCAACGTTTAGCAAATAGTGCGTTGGCGTGATCTGGGTGAAATCAACCGTAAGATAATCTGGCGCGCTGATCGGATTGACGTAGCGATCTTCAAGCTGGAGTGCAATATCGTTTTCAAAATGGACGATGATGCTGTGGAATACGATCCCGCCGACAACGAGCTGCATGCGCGAGGCAATCGCTGCCGTGGCATTTTCTTCACGTAAGAGATGAACCCGGGCCGTATGGCGGTGGCCGCGGGCGAGAATTTCCTCGTGAATGTCACGGATGGTTAACGTTGACGAGACGCGATTCAGCTGTGCCGAAAAAGTACCGACCCCCTGCACCCGATCAATCAAGCCTTCTGACTGCAGCTCGCGCAAGGCGCGGTGAACCGTCATGCGACTGACCGCAAAGTGCTTGACCCAGTGCGCCTCTGAGGGCATGCGCGCGCCCGGCGGCCATTCGCCGTTTGCTAGCGCCTCTTTAATATGCTGCTTCACGCGCTCATAAGCGGCGGCAGCGTCAACAACGCGATGGGCGCGCTGTGGCGCGAAATCTGCGCCGGAGGTATGTTTAGTTCCTGAGTTCACATCCAGATGATAGCCCGTTTGCCGGATCGAAACACGTACTTGCATGTGCTTGTATAGACAAGTACACTCAAGCGAATTTAAAGGATCGCATCATGGCCAATTTAAACCTTCCTCCTGGTGAAGTCTTAGCCCGCCCCGTGCGCTCGCCACGTGGCGCGACCCTCGCCTGCAAAAACTGGGTCATCGAGGCGGCGTATCGTATGCTTCAAAACAATCTCGATCCCGAGGTTGCTGAAAATCCTGATGCGCTCGTGGTCTACGGCGGCATTGGAAAGGCGGCGCGCGACTGGGCTTGCTTTGAGCAAATTTTGGTTTCGCTCAAAGCGCTAAACGATGATGAGACCTTGCTGATTCAATCGGGAAAGCCCGTTGGCGTGTTTCGCACTCATGTCGATGCGCCGCGCGTCTTACTCGCCAATTCCAATCTCGTCCCTAAATGGGCGACGTGGGAGCATTTCACTGAGCTCGATAAAAAAGGCTTGATGATGTATGGGCAGATGACCGCGGGCTCGTGGATTTACATCGGGACCCAAGGCATCGTGCAAGGCACTTACGAAACGTTTGCAGAAGCGGCTCGGCAGCACTACGGCGGCAGCTTCGCTGGGCGCTGGATCGTTACTGCAGGCTTAGGTGGCATGGGTGGCGCGCAGCCGCTTGCTGCCTGCTTTGCCGGAGCAACGTCGCTCAATATCGAAGTGGATCAAACCCGCATCGACTTTCGTTTGCGTACGCGCTATCTCGACGAGCAGGCGCATGATTTGGACGACGCACTGGCGCGAATCAAGCAATACACCGAACAAAAAAAGGCGATTTCAGTCGGCTTGTGTGGCAATGCGGCAGAAGTGCTTCCCGAGCTCGCCCGCCGCGCGCGCGCGGGTGGCATGCGCCCCGATCTCGTAACCGATCAGACCTCCGCCCATGATTTGGTCAATGGCTATTTGCCTGCTGGCTGGTCGATGGCGCAGTGGACGCAGGCGCGCGCTGATGCATCGCAATTTGAAGCGCTACGCACCTCAGCCCGCCAATCTTGCGCGGTGCACATTCAGGCGATGCTCGACTTTCATGCAATGGGTGTGCCAACCGTTGATTACGGTAACAATTTGCGGCAGGTCGCGTTTGATGCCGGGGTAAAAAATGCGTTTGATTTTCCGGGCTTTGTTCCCGCCTACATTCGCCCGCTCTTTTGCCGAGGTAAGGGTCCGTTCCGCTGGGTTGCGCTCTCGGGCGACCCAGAAGATATTCGCAAGACCGATGCCAAGATGAAGCAGTTGTTTCCGCAAGACGTTGAGCTGCATCGTTGGCTCGATATGGCCAGCGAGCGCATTGCGTTTCAGGGTCTTCCAGCGCGAATTTGCTGGATTGGTCTTGGTGAGCGGCATCGGGCAGGGTTGGCGTTTAATGAAATGGTACGCACTGGCGAGCTCTCCGCGCCGATCGTAATCGGTCGCGATCATCTTGACTCCGGCTCCGTCGCATCGCCCAATCGCGAGACCGAGTCAATGAAAGATGGCTCCGATGCAGTTTCTGATTGGCCATTGCTCAATGCATTACTTAATACCGCCAGCGGGGCGAGCTGGGTGTCGTTGCACCATGGCGGTGGAGTCGGCATGGGCTACTCCCAGCATTCGGGCGTGGTGATCGTAGCCGATGGCACCCCAGAGGCGGCCAATCGCATCGAGCGCGTGCTTTGGAATGATCCAGCGACGGGCGTGATGCGTCATGCGGATGCGGGCTATGACTCGGCGAAAGTAAGCGCCCAAGAAAATGGGCTCAATCTACCGATGGTGCGTAATTAGTCGATTGGTCGAAATGGAAAAAATGGAGCTCTCCGTCGGAATGGTATCGCTCGATGAGCTGACCGCCCTGCATGCAGGCGCGCATGAGATCGTGCTGCCAGAATTCGCGCGACGTAATATGCGCGCTGCCGCGAAAGTTGTCACTGTAATTGCTGCTGGCGATGCGCCGTCGTATGGGGTCAATACCGGCTTTGGCAAATTGGCGAATCGCCGCATTGATATCGATGATCTCAACGCGCTCCAAGAAAACTTAATTCGCTCACACGCGGTCGGCGTTGGCGCACCGCTTTCACCTGCGGTCGTGCGGCTTATGATTGCGTTGAAGATCAATGCCTTGGCGCAGGGGTATTCGGGCGTCAGTGATGCTGTCATTAATTGCCTGCTCGCGACCTACAACGCTGGGCTTACGCCTTATATTCCGAGCCAAGGCTCGGTCGGCGCATCGGGCGATCTCGCGCCACTTGCACACATGACGCTCGCGCTCATGGGCGAAGGCGAAATGTTAGTCGATGGCAAGCGCGTGCCCGCTGCGCCCGTGCTCGCGGCAGCGAAAATCACGCCACTCAAACTCGGTGCGAAAGAAGGGCTTGCGCTGATCAATGGCACCCAAACTTCGACCTCACTCGCGCTCCATGCCTTGCTCACCTTTGAGCCCGTGCTCGAAGCGGCGCTAGTGATTGGCGCGCTGACCGTGGATGCCGCGCGCGGAAGCGATGCACCCTTTGATCCGCGCATTCATGCGCTGCGCCGCCAGCCGGGCCAAATTGATGTGGCGAAATACTATCGCGCGCTGTTGGCGGGCAGTGAGATTCGTAAGTCCCATGCGGAAGGCGATGATCGGGTGCAAGACCCCTACTCGCTGCGCTGCCAGCCGCAAGTGGTGGGCGCGTGCCTCGATCAATTGCGCCATAGCGCGTTGATTCTCGTGCGTGAGGCCAATGCAGTGACAGATAATCCGTTAGTATTTCCCGAGACCGGCGAGATTTTGTCTGGCGGAAATTTTCATGCGGAACCGGTTGCGTTTGCTTGCGATGCGATGGCGTTGGCCATTGCTGAAATCGGCGCAATATCCGAGCGCCGCATTGCCATGCTGATTGATGGCGCAGTTTCAAGATTGCCTGCTTTCTTGACTGCAAACGCCGGGCTCAATTCCGGCTTTATGATTGCGCATGTGACCGCGGCATCACTCGCGAGTGAAAATAAATCGCTCGCGCATCCAGCGAGCGTCGATAGTTTGCCAACCTCTGCAAATCAGGAAGATCACGTCTCGATGGCGACATTCGCTGCGCGCCGCTTGCAAGCGATGATTGCCAATACCGCACACATTTTGGGCATTGAGCTGCTGGCAGCGGCGCAAGGAGTGGAATTTCTGCGCCCGTTGCGTTCGTCGCATCCGCTGGAGCAAGCCCATGCGCTCGTGCGCCAGCATAGCGCCCCAATTGCAAATGATCGCTATTTTGCGGCTGACATTGAGATGGCAACTGAGCTCATTACCTGCGGTGCACTTTCCCGTGTTTTCAGGGAAATTGATGAACTTCCCGCACTTTGGATTCCGACATAAACTGATTCAATAATTTCGCTTCACAAAAAAGGAGGTATCACCATGAAATTCAAGCTTATCGCCGCTGCCGTTGCACTTTCCGCATTGGTCCCCGCTTTTGCCCAAGAGACAAAAGTCGCTATTGGAATGTCTGGCTGGACAGGCTTTGCGCCGCTCACGCTCGCCAAAGAAGCCGGGCTTTTTAGTAAGCACGGGCTTGATGTCTCAATCAAAAAGATTCCACAAAAAGATCGACACCTCGCGATTGCTTCCGGTGATATTCAATGCGCCGCAACGACGGTGGAGACGTGGGTCGCATGGAACGCCAATGGTGTGGCGACTACCCAGATTTTTCAACTTGATAAGAGTTTTGGTGCCGACGGCATGGTTGTGAAGCCCAGCATCGCAAAAATCACCGATTTAAAAGGCAAAACCGTCGCCGCAGACGCGCCAGGCACCGCGGGCTACTTCGGGCTCGCATGGATGCTGAAGAAAAATGGCATGACGGTGAAAGATGTGAAAGTGGTCAACATGGGCCCACAAGCGGCGGCCAATGCCATCATCGCAGGCGTTGCTGATCTCGATGCGGCAATGACCTACGAGCCTTACCTTTCTGGCGTGCGCGCTGCACCCGACAAGGGCAAGATCATCGCTACCACGCTCGATTACCCGATGGTGATGGACACTTTTGGCTGCACGCCAAAATTCCTTGCCGAAAATCCAAAGGCAGCGCAAAGTCTGGCCAACGCGTATTTCGATGCGCTCGATCTGATCAAGTCTGATTCCAAGAAAAGCTTCGGCATCATGGGCGCGGACGTAAAGCAATCGGCGGAGCAGTTTGAAAGCAGTCAGAAGTATTTGCGCTGGCAAGATCGTGCTGCCAATCAGAAATTTTTTGCCGGTGAGCACGCGCAGTTCAGCAAAGAAGCGGCTGATCTACTGCTCGAAGTCGGCATCATCAAGCAGATTCCTGATCTGACCAAATTGGCTGACACTCGCTTTATTAAGTAACACGAAACGCCAAGTGAAGGGTGATTGGAAACGATCACTCTTTATTCACCCAGTGGCCATCTAGATGAAACCTCTCCAGCCTATTTCGTCGGGCGCGCGTATCGCGCTCGGTATTTCTTTTTTTGTGCTCTTTTTTGCGTTTTGGGCGGCGGTCACGCTCGGTGGTTTCGTCTCCAAGACTTTTCTCGCTGATCCCATCACCATGGTCAAAAGCGGGTATGTGCTGATCACTGAAATGGGCTTCATGAAAGACATCGGGATGACAGTTTGGCGCGTCGTTGGTGGATTTCTGATTGCTACTGCGCTCGCGCTGCCACTCGGCATCGCGATGGGCGCTTACAAGCCAATTGAAGCCTTCTTTGAGCCTTTCATTTCATTTGCCCGATATTTGCCTGCGTCCGCCTTCATTCCGCTCCTGATTTTGTGGGCAGGGATTGGCGAGGCGCAGAAATTGGCGGTCATTTTCTTAGGCTCATTTTTTCAATTGGTGCTCATGATCGCGGTGATTGTGGGTAACACTCGCCGCGATCTAGTGGAAGCCGCGTATACGCTGGGCGTGAGCGATCAATCGCTGATTTCGCGCGTGTTATTGCCTAATTCTGCGCCGCAGGTATTTGAGACGCTACGCATGGTGCTCGGCTGGGCGTGGACGTACGTGATTGTCGCCGAGTTAATCGCTGCATCGGTGGGCATTGGGCATATGATTACCGATAGCCAAGCGCTGCTTGCCACCGATCAGATTATTTTTGGCATCATCGTCATTGGCGTCATTGGCTTGGTCAGTGATCTGCTTTTTAAAGCAGCCAATCGTAAATTGTTTCCATGGGCGACGCTATGAGCGTGCTTTCAATTCGTGGCGTTTCGCGGGAATTTATTTCACCCCAAGGCGGGCGCACGCTGGCACTGCAAGCGACCGATCTTGAGGTAGCAGAGAATGATTTCATTACCATTCTCGGGCCTTCGGGCTGCGGCAAGAGCACGCTCCTGCGCATCGTCGCTGGGCTAGACGTGCAAACGAGCGGCGACGTATTTCTCGACGGTAAAGTGATTAAAGGCCCGGGCGCAGATCGCGGCATGGTTTTTCAGAGTTACACCCTTTTCCCCTGGCTCACGGTTTTAGAAAATGTGGGCTTTGGCTTGCGGGAACGCAAAATACCTGCGGCGCAGATTTTAGAGATTTCGCGTGATTTCATTGTCAAAGTGGGCCTAAAAGGCTTTGAGAATCACTTCCCGAAGCAGCTCTCCGGCGGCATGCAACAGCGCACAGCCTTGGCACGCGCGCTTGCGAATAATCCGCGCATCTTGCTGATGGATGAGCCATTCGGCGCGCTAGATCACCAGACGCGCGAGTTGATGCAAGAGCATCTACTCGCCCTTTGGGAGCGCGAGCGCAAGACGGTGCTTTTTGTGACCCACGATATTGATGAAGCGGTTTTTATGGGCACGCGCGTGGTCGTCATGAGCGCACGACCTGGGCGCATTAAAGTAGATCGCCCGGTTGAGTTTCCCAATCCACGACATTACTCAATTAAAACTAATCCAGCGTTTGCTACGCTCAAAGCTGAGTTGACCGAGCATGTTCGAACAGAAGTGATCGCGGCGCAGGCGGCAGCGGTGGCTGCGGCTTAATTTTCGCCGCGTTATACCTGCGGCGCAGATTTGAGTGTGCCAGTAGTTTTAGCTCGGTGGTTAAATTCGGGTGTGCGCCTGAAAGGCAGCGGCTCAATGATCGAGCGGTGTAGGGCGTCGAGCAAGCTCTGCCTCGGTTTTACCCTGTATTTACAGGCTGTGCTTGCCCAAAAATAAGTGAACTAATGCGAGCGTGCGCATCGAGTTCTTGCCGGGCGCTGAATATTACTAAGGAAATCTCAGATTTGAGAACAAAGTCCGCTTGTGCGCCCCAAACCTATGGGTTGATTGGTGATGCCGCTATCTGAATAACATGACATTGAAGATTATGTTTGGATCAAACCACCACCAATTAATTTCTGCCAATTTCGCGAATGCATCGACGCAACGCGTACCTATTTTCCGATTTAAACCGGATGTGCGCTTGTTTCAGCTCGCGGCCAGTCTATCGACGCCGACCCGTGAAGCAGTCTGCGCTCTGATCCAAACCTCAAACCTTTCAAAACTCAGTCGATGATTTCTCAAAAAAGTTATGAATGATCGGTCGGTCGGGAGTGTTTTTTGAGAAGAACTTTAGAGGCCATATAAATTTTTAATTCGAAAGAATTTACGTATTTCGGATTGACAAACCAACCGGGGGGGTAAAGTTTACCGACGTCATGTGGCGTGCTAGCGAAAGTAAGTTAAATATGAAAACGATTTCGACTTCGGAACGAGTATTGATTAGATCTATGGCTCGTGAATTGTCAAGGGAAGAATTAGAGGGCATTTGCGGCGCTGGTCCGATCCAGCGAGACGCCACAACCGTCTCTGCTATGAGTTGCACCACAAGCGGCGATGAGGATTGCGGAAACGACGATTAGTGCTGTCCAAATAATCTTTAAAGTGCCACGATAGTATGATTTACTTTTCGTGGCACATTCGCTGAAGGGTTAAGGAAGTTCTGTATGAAATTAAAACTGTCTGAGTATTTCTTGCTTTTAGTGACATATTCAATGATCATCGCATACAGCCCTCTGGTGCGAAGCGGTGAGATTTCCGACGAGCAATGCAAAGTCGAGTATTTGCTGCACAAGCACTCAGATTTAAAGCGGTCAGTTAAAGATTTTGATCAAACAGAGGGTCAGGGGTGGCGGCGGCTTAATGATCTAGGATGTCATCGCGAGGCTGCCGATTTGATACAGGATTACCTGGGCGAAAAAAAAGTACCTCAACTATTGTTTCACCGCGGCCAAATGCTTGCATTTGCAGGACAAACCCGAGACGCAGTGAGTGCATTTTCAGACTCTCTTTATTCGGAAACAGTGGATACCCGCGGTTTTCTTTGGAATGATTACGTCAGCGGCGTCATCGCCTTCTTAAACATGGATTACTCTCGATTTAGGTTGGCGTTAAAAGCGTTGAGAGCCGGAGATCAAAAAAAGAATGAAAAAAATATTCAAGTACTCAGAAGGCTTCAGTATCGGTTCGACAGTGAGTATAAGACCGCATTATTGAGCGCTGCTCCAAGCCCCGAATGGGATGACAACTGTACCGCTGCCTCCGACGCAACGATTGGCCGATTGATGGGGAATCGAATTGTTATTTTTGGGGAAATACACGGCACTCAGGAAATCCCAGAATTTGTCCGAGCGCTTACATGTCAGCTCGCGCGGGCTGGCCGCTCCGTTGTTTTGGCGCTTGAAATGCCGGAATCGACGCAGGCGGACATTGATTTGTATTTGCAAAGCAACGGAAGCTCAAGTGCACGTGACGAATTGCTGCAGAAACGTTTTTGGAGTTCTGCGCTTCCTTTCGGCGTCTCTAGCCAAGGCATGTTCGATGTAATCGAAGAAATTTCAGTAAACCCAGCGCGGTATTCGGGCGTCAAGGTTTTGGCTTATGACCCGCCCCCCGCGTTTGTCACGCCCGATGCGAAATTCGATGCGATGGCGATAGCCAGAAAAAGAGATGAGGGCATGGCAAGTGCAATTCGCAAATCGCTGGCCGCAAATAGTGAGGCAATCCATATAGTCGTGACTGGCCGGGTTCATGCGTCCAAAATGGGCGGCAGTTCGCGTGATCCAACGTATCGACCGTTAGCAAGCATCATAGCGTCTGAATTCTCCGCACTCGCCTTTGCCGTTGCCCACGATGCCGGGGATGCGTGGGTATGCGTTGCAGTGTGCGGAGTTACCAAATTTGATGGTTCGAACAAACAAAAAATGAGCCGTGGAATTCATTTTTTCGATGCAGGAGCGCAACCCGGATTTGACGGCGTTTTCAGCGTTGGGAAAATTAGTAGTTCGTTGCCACAGCGGTTGCGATCTTTCCCCAAAACTAAGCAGTAGTAGCGAAGCATGAATTTTTTTACACCACGATTTACGGTGATGTTCACGCGATAGCAGTCGATCTTGCTTTGTCAGATCTTGGGCATAAAGTCATCCGGTGGTTTGCAGCTGGTGTGCCTACAGCAAACCAAGTTTCGGTGCGATTAGAAAAAACCGTAAAGACTTCGCTGCGCACCGATCAATCCCCACTAGAAATTGATTGTGCAAGCTTTGATGTATTTTGGAATCGACGCGTAGGAATTCCGTTGCTGCCGGACTGTATTCATCCTGCTGATTTGTCAGTCGTAAAAAATGACACTGACAAAATGGTGCGTTCATTACTTGCTCACATATCAAACACAACCGTAACCGTCAATGACTATAGCTGTGCGCGAGCCGCAGAAGATAAAGTACGCCAACTTGAGATAGCACTCAGCATAGGTTTTAGGATTCCCTCTACGCTGGTCTCCAACGATCCGATTGCGATCCGGGACTTTATCTCATCGCCTAAACACGCGTTTGTATGTAAGCCGTTAAAACAGACAATTTGGAAAAAAAGTAATGGCGACTTAGCCGTTTCGATGACAAATCGGGTGCGCCTCGAGTCACTGCCATCAGATGCGACGCTGAAACTAGCTCCGATGATTTTTCAAAGGGAGGTCGCGAAGAAATATGAGATACGTGTAACTTGTATGGGCGGTTACATTCACGCCACTCGTTTGAATTCGCAAGATACCTGCGCTGGGGAGCTTGATTGGAGAGCGACTAGTCCCAGCAACTTGTCGATTGCAGAATATCACCTCCCGGTCGAAATCCAAGACCGTTGCCGGAATCTCCTTGGCCAAATGGGGCTCAAATTTGGTTGTATTGATTTGATTTTTACAACTGACGATGAGTATATTTTTTTAGAAATAAATCAAATGGGTCAATTTCTGTGGATCGAACAATTCGGGACAAATATTCAAATGCTCGATCACTTTTGCTCGTTTTTGCTGTGCGGTGATCGAAGTTACGACGCAATCCCTACCGTGAGGTCTGGCGGGTTCAAAAATTTGCAAGCTCGGATTGAAAGTGTCTTAACAGCCGATTTGCGATATCACGATTCAAAAACTCTTGCGTCGAACGTTTTTTTGGAAGCGTAGTCGCCCGCCATAAAAAGCATAAATATAACAACTAGTTAGTTACTTTATGAGCTGGTATTGAGCGGCTGCATAAATTCCAATTAAAAGCCACGTCTACTTCGTTAAATTCTGCAATACTCAGAATTTAACGAACCGTCATTAGCGGCGGTCGCATTTCCCGTCGAGGTGAAGTTTGAGCGCAGCGCATGTTGTCGAAAAACCCATTCATTTTGAAGCTAAAAAATCTGCGCCGCAGGTAAATCAGGCGCGCGAAGAAGCTTGGCCGCGGGCTGAGGTTGAGGCGCTATTTGCGCTTCCGTTTCTGGAATTGCTCTACCGGGCGCAAACCGTGCATCGCGCGCATCACGCAGCAAATGCGGTGCAGCGCTCGACCTTACTCTCGATTAAAACCGGCGGTTGCGAGGAAGACTGCAGCTATTGCCCGCAAGCGGCGCGTTACAACACGGGCGTTGAAGCTACCAAGCTGATGTCGCCCGCAGAAGTGGGCGAAGCCGTCGCGCAAGCGAAAGCGGCCGGGGCGACGCGCTTTTGCATGGGTGCTGCATGGCGCGCGCCGAAAGATCGGGATATTGAAAAGGTTACGGAGTTAGTCAAGGTCGTGAAAGCGGCGGGGCTGGAAGCCTGCTGCACGCTGGGCATGCTGACCGAGGCGCAAGCCGGTACGCTCAAAAGCGCTGGGCTCGATTACTACAACCACAATCTCGACACTGCGCCTGATTTTTATGGTGATGTGATCACAACGCGCGATTACCAAGATCGTTTGGATACGCTTTTCCGCGTGCGCGATGCGGGCATGAAAACCTGCGCCGGCGGGATCGTTGGCATGGGCGAAACGCGAGCGCAGCGCGCGGGCTTAATTGCGCAATTGGCGAATATGAGCCCACCGCCAGAGAGTGTGCCAATCAATCATTTAGTGCAAGTGCAGGGCACGCCGCTGGCTGATTCGCTGCAAGGAAAAGCGGCGATTGATCCGTTTGAGTTTGTGCGCACGATTGCGGTGGCCCGCATCACGATGCCTGCGAGTGCAGTGCGGCTTTCAGCAGGGCGGCAAGCGCTAGGTGAAGGCATTCAAGCGCTTTGCTTTATGGCGGGTGCGAACTCAATTTTTTATGGCGAAAAATTGCTCACTACCGGCAACCCGGATGTAAGCGCAGATGAAGCGCTGTTTGCGAAATTGGGATTAGTGGCTTGCTGATTTCAGCGCTGCAAGCCAAGCTGGATGCGCGTGCAAAAGCGGGTCTCACGCGCACGCGACGCGTCGTTTCGACCAAATCTGCGCCGCAGGTATCGCGCCATGGCCGCGATTTTTTGCAATTTGCGAGCAATGACTATTTGGGGCTTGCAAGCGATCCGCGCATTGCGGCCGCTGCGCAGCGCGGCATTGAAAATTGGGGCGTCGGCGCGGGTGCGTCGCATTTAATTTCTGGCCACACCGAAATTGTCGATACGCTCGAGCGTGAAATCGCGGATTTCATCGGCGGTGCGTTGACCGGTGCGTTAACGTTTTCCTCTGGCTACATGGCCAATCTCGCGGTCATCACCGCGCTCTGCGACGGCAAAGCCGCCGTATTTTCTGATGCGCTGAATCATGCGTGCATCATTGATGGCGCGAGATTATCTGGCGCGCAGAAATTCATTTTCCCGCATGCCGATATCGCAGCACTTTCGGCGATGCTCGATACCTGCGGCGCAGATTGCAAACTGATTGCAACCGATGGCGTTTTTAGTATGGACGGCGATATTGCGCCACTGGCTGATTATCTCGCGTTGGCAGAAAAGCACGATGCGTGGCTGCTGGTTGATGATGCCCATGCTTTCGGCGTGATCGGCCGCGGGCGTGGAACTGCGGCATATTGCAATTTGAAAAGTGATCGCCTCATCACGATGGGTACTTTGGGGAAAGCCGCAGGCGTAGCCGGTGCATTTGTCTGCGCCCATCCGACTGTGATTGAATGGCTCATTAATACTGCGCGCAGCTATATTTTCACCACTGCCGCGCCGCCTTTGCTCGCTTCGGCAGCGATTGAAGCGTTGCGCATCATCCGCGACGAACCTGCGGCACAGGCAGATTTGCATGCACGCATCGCGCAATTTCGGGCTGGCTGCGCGCAATTACCCTGGAAATTATTGGATAGCGAAACCGCGATTCAGCCGCTAATCGTGGGCGGAAACGACGCGGTGCTCGCGCTTTCTGCAGCGTTGGAGGCGCGAGGGTTATGGGTGCCCGCGATTCGCCCACCGACGGTGGCGGCGGGCACTGCACGACTGCGGGTAAGCCTTTCAGCAGCCCATTCTGCGCCGCAGGTACACACCTTGATTGATGCCCTGCATGACCTTGCACATTGAGGCCGTCGGCCACGGCGAGCCCATCGTGCTCTTGCATGGCTTTGCGCTGCACGGCGGGCTTTTTGACCCGTTGGTGGGCAAGCTATTGGATCGTTTTGAAGTGCACACGATTGATCTGCCGGGGCATGGGCATTCGCCGCTAATTGCGCCATTTGATTTGCCAAATTTAGTGCGTGAAATTCACGCGGCGACTGCGCATATCGCAGCGCCGCTGACCGTGCTCGGCTGGAGCTTTGGCGGCATGGTCGCGCAGGCGTGGGCGCTCGCGCATCCAACGCGCATCAAACGATTGATCCTCTCCTGCACCAAGCCAAAATTCGGCCAAAGTGAGGATTGGCCAATCGGAACTGCGCCGCAGGTATTGCAGAGCTTTGTCGATGACTTTTCAAACGCCGCGCCAGCAACGCTGGAGCGATTTTTATTCACCAATGTCACCGGCAGCGATGAGGCCCGCGCGGCGCGTGCGCTGGTGATGCGCAGCGCCCACGCCCGGCCCACCGTGCAGAAAGAGGCGTTAGTTTCAGGATTGAAAATACTGATCCAATTTGATGCCCGCTTGCGTCTTTCTGAAATCACGCAACCCACGCTCGTTGTGACGGGTGGGCTGGATCGACTCACCCAACCGAGCATTGGCGCGTTCTTCGCCTCGGCTTTACCCGCGGCGCAGATGCTGCACATCGCGCGCGCCGCACATGCGCCCCATCTTTCACATGCCGCTGAATTTGCAAACGCGGTGCGCGCCTTTGTAGACGCTAATCCATGAAGAGCGAAATTAATCCGCGTATCGTTCGCAAGCATTTCAATCGCGCAGCGCAGACCTACGATGGCGCTGCCGCGCTCCAGCGCGAAGTCGGCGCAAGACTTTTAGAAAATTTAGATTACCTCAAGATTGCGCCGCATTCCATTCTCGATCTCGGCTGCGGCACGGGTGGCGCGCTTGCCGCGCTACGCGCCCGCTACCCGCAAGCGCAATTGGTCGCGCTTGATTTCGCCGAAGCCATGCTGCGCAAAGCTGCGCCCGCGCCATCACGATTTGGCAAGCTGCTCGGGCGCAAAGCGGTGGCCGATGCCGTCTGCGCTGATTTCGCGCAGTTGCCGCTTAAAAGCGCAAGTGTTGATTTGATTGTGAGCAATTTTGCGCTGCATTGGGCCGCAGATTTACCTGCGGTGATTGCCGAGTGCGCGCGCGTGTTGCGGGTCGGTGGTGTGTTTCTATTTTCGTATGCGGGGCCGGATTCATTGCGCGAGCTGCGCAAAATTGCGCCGCAGGTTCATGCCTTCCCTGATATGCACGACATCGGCGATTTGCTGATTGAAACCGCGCTCGCCGATCCCGTGATGGCGCGCGACGACATCACGCTGACCTACCCGACCGCGCAAGCGCTTTTTGATGATCTAAAGCGCACGGGGCATACGTTTGCAGGCACATCGCAGTCGCCACGTGGGCTCATGGGTAAGCACGCACACGCTGCGCGGCTCGCGGCGATCAACGCGCCCGACCCACTTTCAACAAAACCTGCGGCGCAGATTGCATTGAAATTTGAAGTGATCACGGGCCACGCATGGAAAGTGGCTGCAAAAACGACGGCGGATGGCCACGCGATTGTGCAATTTAATCCGAAGGCGAGAGGCCGATGACCGCGCACGCGGCGATGTATCAGCGCTACGTTGCTGATCGGCGAAAATGCGACATGGCGGGGATGACGCGTACGGATTTAGGGGCAGCCGTGCTCTTTGAAGCGCATGCGGCCAAGCAAGATGATTTTTTACAATTTACGTCGCTCACCCCTGCGAACGCCGATGCCTTTATTGCCGAGGTCGTCGCGCAAATTCAGAAAAGCGGGCGCGGGCTGGAGTGGAAAACATACGGCTTTGATACGCCGAGCGATTTGGTGGCGCGATTGCAGCGTGCCGGTTTCGAGCCGGATGACGAAGAATCGTTTATGGTCTACACGTTGCCAAAAACTGCGCCGCAGGTATCGATGTCAGATGCCGATTGGCGGATCGAGCAGGTGCGCGATTTGCGCGGCATTGCCGATATCGTGGATCTTCAAGAGCGCACGTGGAATCGCGTTTTCCCGTGGCTTTATGATCGACTCAGCGCCGATTTTGTGAGCGGAGCGCAGCAGTTTTATTGCGCCTATGCAGGCGATGCGCCGATTGGCTGCGGTTATATCGAATACATCCTAGGCTCGCAATTCCCGGAGTTGCACGGCGGCGCAGTAGTGCCCGAATATCGCGGGCGCGGGATATACGCTGCACTCTACAAAGCCCGATTTGCCGATGCGATTGCCCGTGGTTTTGAATTTATCGCGGTGGATTGCACATCGATGAGTCACCCCATTCTCGAAAAAATCGGCTTTCAATGGGTGTGCCCAACGCGACCGATGCGCTGGGCGCGCGCCGCGTGAAGCCGCAATCGCTTTTCATCACCGGCACCGATACTGAAATCGGCAAGACAACCGTTGCCTGCGCAATTGCGCGGCAGTGGGTGCGAGCAGGCGTGCGCGTAGGGGCGATGAAGCCAGTTGCCGCAGGCTTGATTAATGGAAAAAGTGAAGACTTGCTTGCGATGGAAGCCGCATGCAAATTCGCGCTACCGTTTGAAGATGCCTGCACGTATGCGCTGCCCGACCCGGTCGCCCCGCATTTGGCTGCGCACCGCGTCGGTGTTGAAATTTCGGCTGCCGTGATTGCGCAAAAATACGTCAAATCTGCGCCGCAGGTAGAGGTCATGATTGTCGAAGGCGCGGGCGGCGCGCTCGTGCCGATCAATTCCTCAGAAGATATGCTGGATATTGCTGCCGCCTGCGGGCTGCCAGTGCTGCTTGTGGTTGGCATGAAACTGGGTTGCATCAATCATGCGCGGCTGACTTCAGAGGTGATTGCCGCGCGCGGCCTTGTTTGTCTAGGCTGGGTGGCGAACGTTTTAGACCCAAACATGCCGTTTTTGCATGAAAACATCGAAACGCTGAAAAACCGCATTTCTGCGCCGTTTTGGGGCGTATGCCTCTATCGTGGAAGCATCCTCTCTGCTACACTTTGAAGGGTAAAGAGGCTATGTTGCCGTGCAATGCCGATGGGTCGCGAGACTATCGAGCGGGTTGCCCTTCGTGTCAAATTCTGAAACTCGTTGGATCCTCAAAGCACCGCGCCGTTGCGCGCTGGCGCGCAAGCAAAGATGGTCGATCTTCGCGCTGATGTGCGCGATTGGCTTTTTCTTTGCGTTTTTTGCAGGGTTTGCGTTTGATGCGTGGATCGTAATGCCCTTTACCGGTGTTGAATTGTTGGCGGTAGGCGCAGCGTTTTGGTGGTGGGATTCCCACGCGGAAGATTTCGAAGCGATCATTATCGAAGGCGGCGCGCTAAAAGTAGTGCGCCAATACGGTAAGTACGGTCGGCAATGCGAGCTCCCGGCAGCTTGGGCGCAAGTCAGCAGGCAGCAAAAACCATCAGGCTGGGGCAAGCGTCGTTTGATGGTGATTGCGTGCAAAGGCCGAGCGGTAACGTTCGGCGAGTTTCTAAACGAAGCAGGCGTGAACGAATGTCAACGCTTGCTTAAAGAGCGGTTGAAATCGGCGTGGGCTTGAGTGGTGAGCGCGCGTTTTGGCAAGTTAAAAGTTCGAGGCAATTCAACATGACGATGAAATATTGGGCAATGCGGGCGAGCGGCGTGGGCGGGGCAGTTTTTTCAGCCATGGCTGCAGCAAAAATGGAATACGATTTGCAGCCGCAGATTACAGAAATCGGGCGCATGCAGCAAGATTTGCATGTGGCGATTATGTGGATCATTTCGGTGATTTTTGTCATCGTTTTCGGCTTTATGTTTTATTCGCTGTATGCCCATCGCAAGAGTAAGGGCCATAAGGCGGCTACTTTTCATGAGAGCACTTCGGTGGAAATCGCGTGGACCGTAATTCCGTTTCTCATTCTTCTTGTCATGGCGTGGCCAGCCACTAAAGCTGTTTTGGCGATGAAAGATACCTCATCGCCCGATCTCACGATCAAGGTGACCGGCTATCAGTGGAAGTGGGGCTACGACTATATTCATGATGGTTTCGGCTATTTGTCGATGCTTTCTACGCCGCTCGCCCAAATCGAAGGCCGCGAGCCCCGCGGTGAAAACTATTTGCTCGAAGTCGATAACCCGATGGTCGTGCCGATGAACCGGAAAGTGCGCGTTCTCATCACCGCAAACGACGTGCTGCACGCGTGGTATGTGCCTGCGCTCGGCGTCAAGCAAGATGCAATTCCCGGGTTCGTCCGAGATGCGTGGTTCAAGGCTGAAAAACCTGGCATCTACCGTGGCCAGTGTGCCGAGCTTTGCGGCAAAGAGCATGGCTTCATGCCAACCGTTGTTGAGGTTAAGACCGAGGCGGAATACGAAAAGTGGGTGATTGCGCAGAAACTCAAGTATGGCGTCGTTGACAAAAACGCGCCTGCTGCGGCAACTGTCGCAGCGCCGGCCGCAGTAGCGTCAGCAGCAACTCCCGTGGTGTCGACAGCGGCTGTCGCCGCTGTACCTGCGGCGCAGAATGAGGCACTTCCAGCCAAACTTTTCTTTGAGGTTGGCAAAACGGATCTGCCTGCCAATACAAAAGCAGCAGTGGCAGCAGCGGTTGAATTTTTGAAAGCCAACGCCAACGCGAAAGTGGCGTTATCTGGCTTCGTTGATAAAACTGGCAACGCCGACCAAAATGCTGAGCTGGCTAAAAATCGCGCGAAAGCAGTGCGCGAGACGCTCAAGACCGCAGGCGTTGATGAAGCGCGGATCGAGATGCGTAAGCCAGAAGTGTTAACCGGCGCAGTGGACAATAAAGAAGCCCGCCGCGTTGAAATCATTGCAGTGAAGTAAGCGAAAAACCGAGAACACAAAAGGAAACGATCATGGCAAGTATTCCCCACGGCAACGATCACGCCCACGACGATCACCACGACCACCACCCGAGCGGTCTAAAGCGCTGGCTGACCAGCACTAACCACAAAGACATCGGTACGCTTTACATGTGGTTTAGCTTCATTATGTTCATCTCGGGCGGCGTGATGGCGATGACCATTCGGCTTGAGCTGTTCCAGCCGGGCTTGCAGTTTGTTGAGCCTGAGTTTTTTAATCAAATGACGACGCTGCATGGCCTCGTAATGATCTTCGGCGCGATCATGCCGGCATTTGTTGGGTTCGCTAATTGGATGATCCCGCTGCAGATCGGTGCGCCTGACATGGCGTTTGCGCGGATGAATAATTTGTCGTTCATGCTGCTTCCACCAGCCGCTGTCTTGCTGATTGGGTCGCTGTTCGTGCCGGGCGGCGCTGCAGCGGGTGGCTGGACGATGTATCCACCACTCTCGATCCAAGCCGGTATCGGGATGGATATGATGATTTTTGCGGTGCACATCATGGGCGCGTCGTCGATCATGGGCTCGATCAACATCATCACGACGATTTTGAACATGCGCGCACCCGGCATGACCATGATGAAAATGCCGATGTTCTGCTGGACATGGCTTATCACTGCGTTCTTGTTGATTGCTTCGATGCCGGTGTTGGCTGGCGCGATTACGATGTTGCTCACTGACCGTCATTTCGGCACCAGTTTCTTTAACGCAGCGGGCGGCGGCGATCCGGTCATGTTCCAGCATATTTTCTGGTTCTTCGGTCACCCCGAGGTCTATATCATTGCCTTGCCAGCGTTTGGCGTGATCAGCCAAGTGATTCCGGCGTTTTCGCGCAAGAAGCTCTTTGGCTATCACTCAATGGTCTATGCGACGGCATCGATCGCGCTGCTCTCGTTCATCGTTTGGGCACACCACATGTACACCACGGGCATTCCAGCCGCCGGCCAGCTTTACTTTATGTACGCAACGATGTTGATCGCCGTGCCCACCGGCGTCAAAGTGTTTAATTGGCTTGCGACGATGTGGCGCGGATCGATTACGCTTGAGACCCCGATGCTTTTCGCGCTCGGTTTCTTGTTCCTATTTACGTTGGGCGGCATGACCGGCTTAGTGCTTTCGCTCACCCCGGTCGATATCCATCTGCACGACACTTACTACGTTGTCGCCCACTTCCATTACGTGATGGTGGCTGGCGCGTTGTTCAGCGCATTTGCGGGCGTTTACTATTGGCTGCCAAAATGGACCGGCCATATGTACGACGAGCGTATCGGCAAAATCCATTTCTGGACATCGCTGATTTTCTTCAACATCACCTTCTTCCCGCAGCATTTTTTAGGTCTCGCCGGTATGCCACGCCGCATCCCTGACTACAACATGCAGTTTGCGGAATTCAACATGATGTCGTCGATCGGTGCATTTGGATTTGGTTTATCGCAATTCATTTTCCTCTGGGCCGTATTGAAGTGCATTCGGGGCGGTGAAAAAGCGCCTGCTAAACCATGGGATGGCGCGGAAGGCTTGGAGTGGACGATTCCCTCGCCCGCGCCTTATCACACGTTTGAGACCCCACCGACTGTGAAATGACGTGATTCTGCGCCGCAGGTATCTCAAATTGATGAATACCTGCGGCGCAGATTAACCCTTTTTTGAGCACATTTGATGACCAAACTCCCACCCGAACAGCGTCGCAAAAACCGCATCACCGGCATTATCTTGGCGCTGGTGGCCGTTGGTTTTGTGGTGACGGTGTTTGGCTATCGCTTGAGCCTGAAGTAAGGCGCGGATGAAATTGCGATGAGTGTCACTACCCGCGAAACCAAACTCGACAATCTTGAGCTACTCAAAAAGCTGGCGGTATGTGTCGCGCTCATGTTTTGTTTTGGTTATGCGATGGTGCCGATTTACGAGAAGTTTTGTCAGGTCACCGGCGTGCGTAATTTGCTCCAGCCCGATGCGATTGCGCCGGTCAATTCGCAAATTGATAAATCACGTTGGGTAACGGTTGAATTTGATGCCAATACCCGCAAACTGCCATGGCAATTTAAGCCTGAAGTCACGCGCTTGAAAGTGCATCCGGGCGAGCTTTCACAGGTGGTTTATGAAATTACCAACGAGCAATCGCGCAAGATGACGGGTCAGGCCGTGCCGAGTTACGGCCCAAAGCAGGCGGCAGAATATTTTAAAAAATTAGAGTGCTTTTGCTTCGAGAAAAAATCCCTGCACGCAGGTGAAACGCGCAAAATGCCGGTTGTTTTTGTTATCGATCCAAAGTTGCCGGATCACATCAATACGATTACTTTAAGCTACACGTTCTTCGAAATCGAAGGCGCAACCTAATTCAATATAAGCGGGAGCAATTGACATGGCCTCAGCCACTAACCATCCTTACTACTTCGTACCCAATCCATCGTATTGGCCGATCATCACTGGCATCGCCCTGCTTGCGATGGCAGCAGGCGCAGTTGGGCTGATGAACGATATCGACGTGATCGGCATCCCCCTGAAATACGCGCTCTATGCGGGCTTAGCAGGATTGTTCTACGTTTTTTATGGCTGGTTTGGGCAAGTCATTGGCGAATCTGAAGCCCACAAATACAACAAAAAAGTGGATGTCAGCTTTCGCTGGAGCATGAGCTGGTTTATCTTTTCTGAAGTGATGTTTTTTGCCGCCTTTTTTGGCGCGCTGGGCTATGCCCGGCTGCAATCGGTTCCTGATCTTGGGAGCTTAGATGCGAAATTGCTATGGCCAACATTTGCCGATGCGTGGCCGACGGCAGGCCCGAACGCAAAAGAGGGCTTCACCGCGATGGGCGCGATGGGCATCCCCGCGATCAATACGCTTTTGTTGTTGCTCTCCGGCGTCTGGCTCACCATTTCCCACCATGCGCTGCTTGATGGTAATCGGGCAAAAGCTATTCGTTGGCTCGCGCTTACGATCATCTTTGGATTCACATTCCTTGGCTTCCAGATTTATGAATACATGCACGCCTATTCACATCTGAATCTGAAGCTGACCTCTGGCATTTTCGGGTCTACGTTTTTCTTGCTAACAGGCTTCCATGGTTTCCATGTGACGATGGGCGCAATTATGTTGAGCGTGATGCTGTATCGCTTAATCCGTGGCCATTTCAATAAAGAGCAGCATTTCGCGTTTGAAGCGGCCGCATGGTATTGGCACTTTGTTGACGTGGTTTGGCTGCTGCTGTTTGTTCTTGTTTACGCGATCTAATTAAATTGCGCTTGCACAAAAAACGCCGCGAGTCACGCGGCGTTTTTTGTTTCAAAGCGGCTCAATCAATCTTCTCGCGAACTAAATTCGCCCACCGGTAATCCAACCCATTTGAATCGAAATGACGAGCATGAGAAAGAGCGAAACAGAAAGCGCGACACGTATCGTCAGCGCGCGCACTGCCCGTTTTGATCCTGTGCCGCGGTCTTTATAAACGTAATAGAGCGCTGAGAATAAGCTCGCGATAATAAGTATTAATGCTGCAACCACGAAGTAACGCATGAACCGCTCCGAAACAATCATCGACCAAATGCAAAGTGTACGCCCGCGCCGGCAGTTTCGCTGGCATCCGTGGTTGTCGTTGCTCGCAATTTCGGTCGCAATCGGTACCGCGATTTTGTCCCGTTGGCAATTTGATCGTGCCGGGCAAAAAGCCCATCTGCAAGCGCAATTTGAAGCTCAGCAGCAAGCCCCCGCGCGTACGCAGCTCACGCCCATCAACCTCGATACTGATCGCTTCGCCCGTGTCGCGATTCCTGGCGCATTTATCGCAGGCAAAAGTTTTCTGCACGACAATCAAATCCAGGCAGGGCGTGCCGGCGCGCATGTCTATGCCGCGTTCGCGCCCGCCGACGGCAGCCCACCCGTACTCGTCAATCGTGGCTGGCAGCCATTGATAGGCGAGCGCACGCGTGCCGCTGCGCCTGCAATACCTGCGGCGCAATTTACGCTCATGGGGCGCGTAAACGTGCCCGCGCAGCGCACCCAACGTTTGGCGGCGGGCGCAGATACGCCTGCGCTCGTGCAAACCATTGAGCTCGTGCCGTTGCGCCAAGCACTGCAAATCCCGCTCGCGCCCTTTATCATCGAGCAAACCGCGATGGCGGGCGTGGGCGATTCCCTCATTCGTGCATGGATATCGCCAGACTTTAAAATCACGACGCACCGAATGTACGCGGGGCAGTGGGCTTGTTTTTCAGCGCTCACGATTGTCCTCTGGTTAGTGCTTAGCTTTAGAAAATCATCGCCATGAAAATGACCCCAACGCAACGCATGTTGCTCCTTATCTTCGCTGTCTGTGCCGCGCCTTTTGTCGGCGGTACGATCATGTATTACGTGAAAGTTGCCGAGCCGGCTGGGCGAATCAACTACGGCGCGCTAGTTGAGACCAAGCCCGTGAGCTACCCCGCGCTCAAGGATCTAGAGGGTAAGCTGCTTGATCGCGAAAGCTTCAAAGGTAAATGGTGGATCATTCATACCTGCGGCGCAGATTGCACCACCGAGCTTTACACGCTGCGCCAAGCCCGCACCATGCTGCATAAAGACAAAGATCGCGTTCAACGCTTAGCGATCGTGCCCACTGCCCCGAGCGATGCGCTGATCGCTCAAAATCCAGGCGTGCGCTTTGTCGTCGCGGCCGCCGGTCAAAGCGCGCGCACCGATACGCTTGCGGCAGAGCGTGACGGCATTATGTTCATCGATCCGCTCGGTAACCAAATTTTGGTATGGCCGAAATTGCCCGACGCTAAACGCGTGCATAAAGATATGGCGCGGCTGATGCGCGCGTCGAGGATTGGTTAATGAAAATGTATAAAGCGCTCGCTTATTTCTCGCTCGTCTTGTGTTTCGTGGTCGTCACCTTCGGAGCCTATGTGCGGCTCACCGATGCCGGGCTCGGCTGCCCTGATTGGCCCGGCTGCTATGGCGAGCTTACGCCAAAGCAAGCCGCCGACGATATCGCCAAAGCAGAAAAAATCATGCCCAGTGGCCCGGTGACGTTGGGTAAAGCCTGGAATGAAATGAATCACCGCTACATCGCGGGTATTCTCGGTGTGTTGATCATTATCATGGCGGTAATGTCGTGGCTGAATAAGCAGCCTAAAAACATTCCCCGATGGTTTCCAACCGCGCTCGGGTTTGTGATTCTTATGCAGGCGCTCTTTGGTAAGTGGACGGTTACGCTCCTACTAAAGCCGGCCATCGTCACTGGCCATTTGCTCGGTGGCATGCTCATTTTTTCGTTGCTGGCGTGGCAAGTGGTGCGTATTCGCGGCAACAAGGTGTTGGCGACGTTCGCGCTACGTCTCGCGGCTGTCATCGCGTTAGTCGCGGTTGCGTTTCAAATCGCGCTTGGCGGTTGGGTGAGCACTAATTACGCCGCGCTCGCCTGCACCGATTTCCCAACCTGCCATGGCGAAATTAAACCCAAAGCGATGGATTTTGAGCATGGCTTCATCATCGCGCGCGAGCTCGGAAAAACCGCAAAGGGCGATCTCCTTTCGCGCGAATCACTCACCGCGATTCACTGGGTGCATCGGGTGGGCGCGCTAATCATTGCGGGCATCGTTGGCGCCTTTGCCTTTGCGTTGGTGCGCAGTAAGCGGTGGCGTGGCATGGGCATCGGCTTGGCGACTTTACTCATCGCGCAGATTTTGCTCGGCATCGGCAATGTGTTGCTCTCTCTGCCGCTGCCGATTGCGGTCGCGCATAACGGTGTTGCCGCGTTACTCATCGCTCAGCTTGTGATGATTAATACGCGCATGCGCGCTTAGAACTAAGTAAGCAATATGGCAACGACGGGCACAGGGCATCCAAGCGAACCGATTTTGCTCGTCGTCGGTCTTGGTAACCCCGGCAGCGAATACGCGCAAACGCGGCACAACGCGGGCTTCTGGTTTGCGCATGGCCTTGCCCGTCAGCTCGGCGCGCAATTTGCGCCCGACCGCAAATATTTTGGCGATGTCGCCAAAGCCGGTGATGTGCGTTTTATTAAGCCCACCACTTTTATGAATCGCAGCGGGCAATCCGTTGCGGCACTCGCCAATTTCTTTCAAATACCTGCGGCGCAGATTTTGGTCGCGCATGATGAATTAGATCTTGCCGCGGGAGAAATTAAGCTCAAATTTGCGGGTGGCCATGCCGGGCACAACGGTCTGCGTGATATTCATGCCAAGCTCGGCACTTCCGAATATTGGCGATTGCGCATCGGCATTGGCCACCCGCGCGATTCGCAAAATTCCGCGCAAGAAGTCGCCGATTGGGTGCTTCAACGCCCGCGCGCGGAAGAGCAAACGCCAATCGAAATCGCGATCGATAAAGCGCTCAACGCCTGGCCACACTGCGCCGCAGGTAAGATGGCGGATGCAATGAAGATTATTCATACCAAATCATGATTTTAGAAGTCGCCACACTCACCGTAAAACCCGACCAGACCGCGCAATTTGAGGCGGCGTTCGTCGACGCTGCAAAAATTATTGCGAAAAGCCCGGGCTACGTTGACCATCAACTACAGCGCTGCATCGAACGCAGCAACGGCTATGTGTTGCACGTGCGCTGGCGCACTCTCGAAGATCATACTATCGGCTTTCGCCAATCCGCGCCATACCTTGAATGGAAAGCGCTGCTTCACCATTTTTATGACCCTTTCCCCACGGTTGAGCATTTCAGCCTGATCCACGAGAACACACTATGAGCCTTCAATGCGGCATCGTTGGCTTGCCCAACGTCGGCAAGTCCACCCTTTTCAACGCGCTAACCAAGGCTGGAATCGCGGCTGAAAATTATCCGTTTTGCACCATCGAGCCCAATACCGGCGTGGTCGAAGTTCCCGATTTGCGCTTGGCGCAATTAGCTGCGATCGTAAAGCCGCAGCGCACGCTACCGGCGGCGGTTGAGTTCGTCGATATCGCGGGTTTGGTGAAGGGCGCTTCCGACGGAGAAGGCTTGGGCAATAAATTTTTGGCCAATATCCGCGAGTGCGATGCGATCACGCACGTGGTGCGCTGCTTCGACGACGATAACGTGATTCACGTGATGAATAAAGTATCGCCCGTAGACGATATTGAAGTCATCAATACCGAGCTCGCGTTAGCGGATCTGCAAACGGTCGATAAATCACTGATTCGCTATCAAAAAGTGGCGAAATCGGGCGGCGATAAAGAAGCGAAAGCGCTGGTTGACGTGCTTGAGCCGGTGCAGAAAATGTTGAATGAAGGCACACCCGTGCGCGCGATGGGCTTGACCAAAGAGCAGCTCGCCACCTTGAAGCCGCTGTGCCTCATCACCGCCAAGCCCACGATGTATGTCGGAAATGTTGACGACGCGCACATTACCAATAACGTGCACCTTGACGCGCTAAAAGCCTACGCCGCGAAAGACGGCTCGCCAGTGGTGATGGTCTGCGCGAAGATCGAAGCTGAAATCGCCGATATGGACGATGCCGATCAGATGGAGTTTTTGAAAGAGCTCGGCCTCGAAGAGCCCGGTTTAAATCGGGTCATCCGCGCAGGCTTTAACTTGCTTGGGTTGCAGACGTATTTCACCGCGGGTGAAAAAGAAGTGCGCGCCTGGACTGTGCGCGCTGGCTCTACTGCGCCGCAAGCCGCAGGCGCGATCCACACCGATTTCGAAAAAGGATTCATCCGCGCCGAGACGATTGCGTTCAACGATTTCATCGCGCTCAAAGGCGAGCAAGGTGCGAAGGAGGCCGGGAAAATGCGCTTGGAAGGCAAAGACTATATCGTTAAAGATGGCGACGTTTTGCATTTTCGGTTTAATGTGTAGCGCTTCTGATTTTTCATTGTGACCAATCCATATTAAAAAGATCAATCGGAAAGCTTTGCTTCCGCGACCATTCAACTTGAGGCGAAACGCTATGAGAAATCATCTTCTATTCGCCATGTCGTTTGCGTTGATTTCGAGCGCAAATGTGAAAGCACAGCTAATCAAAGTCGCTTGCGTCGGCGACAGCATCACTTTTGGTGCTGGTGTTACTGTCGAGGCGAATCGCTACCCTACTCGACTCGGAGTATTGCTCGGAAAAGGTTACGAGGTACGCAACTTCGGCGCGAGCGGCACAACTATGCTCGATGATGGAGATTTTCCTTATAAAAAATCTGACCAATTTTTAAAAGCGATCGCTTTCATTCCGGATGTTGTGGTGATTAAGCTCGGCACGAACGATAGCAAGCCTCAAAACATAAGTAAGATAGTCGGGTTTTATGCATCCTCAATGTCTCTTGTGGAGCGGTTTCAGTCGCTCAATCCGAATATAACAATTTTGCTGGCCTACCCAGCCCCGGTGATTGGCGAAGGCAATTTTGACATTAATAACGAGGGGGTAAAAGGAAAAATTATTCCGCTGATTGGACAAGTCGCCACCGAGAAAAAGATACGTATTATCGATCTCTATCGCGCGCTCTTCGGGCAGGAAGCTTTGTTCCCAGATCGGGTGCACCCGAATGACGAAGGCGCGGAAGTAATTGCACGAGCGGTGTTTGAAGCGATCACTAAAAACAAGTCGCCTTGAACTATATATCTTCGAATTTAAGCAGGGTTCAGAGAGCACGCTCGTAGCACGCGTTAGAGCGTGATCGGCACAATCCGCCAACACGCACCGCGTTTTAATTGAGATCGCAGCTTCAGCCGCCACTCGGCGTTCAGTCGAAACGAACTGGCGGTCGCAATCGTCGCGCCCTTATCCGCGCAAATTGGAAGGCAAAGACTATATCGTTAAAGATGGCGATGTTTTGCATTTTCGATTTAATGTGTGATCGCTAATTCTTGCCAAAATAGACGGCAAAAGAAAATACCGTACCGTTCTCCCAAAATAGGGTCGGAAATGAAGGTCGTTGCATATGCGTTTTCAAAATAAAAAGAGCGGTGCTCAGCGTCTGCAGTTCATCAACGCCGTGGATCGTATAGACCTGCTCACCGAGCAGAATATCGGACGAAAATACGTTTGTGTCGTCGGCAATCGGAATTGAAATTGAGATGGGGAACGCAAGTTTCGGATCGTCACGCGCAGTAAATAGGGGTACGGTTTTTAATGGAGTTTTGGGCATTAGACTTAGTTTGTTTGGTGCACAACAGTTTCCGTGCAATTGGGCGAGGGAATTTAGCCCCGCAGATTAAAGCGCGACGGGTAACAATTCCGCCAGCGCCCATCGTGGTTTGATTGAGAACGCATAGTCACGCCGCCCTTCGGCTTGCAGTCGAAATGAACCGGCAAGCGCAATCATCGCGCCGTTATCGGTGCAGAGCTCAAGCGGAGGATAGTAGACGCGAATGCCGCGTTTGGCCGCTGCGGTATTTAGTTGCGCACGCAGCCGCGTGTTGGCGCTGACGCCGCCTGAAATTACGAGCGTATCAAGTCGGGCAGTGACGCAGGCGGCGATGCTCTTAGCAACGAGCACGTCCACAATCGCCGCCTCAACGCTCGCCGCTAAATCGGCGACCAGCGATGCCTTGGCTAACCCCGCTAGCGTAGATACCTGCGGCGCAGAATCTGCGCCGCAGGTATCCGCAATCTGCAACGCCGGGGCGATGGCGACGATGCCCGCTTTGCGTGCTGCGAGAGAGACGGCCGTTTTCAAGCCAGAAAATGAGAAATTCAAATCGCCGTCGCGTTTTAATTCCTTCAACATCGGGCGTGGTAGCGCAAAGGCTTGCGGGTTGCCGGCTTCCGCGCAACGCGCGAGCGCGGGGCCGCCGGGGTAGCCCAATCCGAGCAATTTTGCGGATTTATCGAAAGCTTCTCCCGCCGCGTCATCGAGCGTCTCACCCAAAAGCGCGTAATCTCCGATGCCTTTGACGGACATTAATTGTGTGTGACCACCCGAAACGAGCAGCGCAACAAACGGAAACGCGGGCTTTTCGGTCGCTAAAAGCGGCGAAAGTAAATGCCCTTCGAGATGGTGCACGCCGACCAGAGGCTTGCCCAGCGCGGCCGCTAAGGCTGCCGCACCGGCGGCGCCCACCAGCAATGCGCCTGCAAGTCCAGGGCCTTGGGTGTAGGCGATTCCTTCGATTTCACCCAAGTGAACGCTTGCTTTTTTGCAAACAGATTCTGTTAAATTTACCCAGCGCCGGATGTGATCGCGCGATGCAAGCTCGGGCACGACCCCGCCATAGGCTTCGTGCATCGCGACTTGGCTATGCAGCGCGTGCGCCAAAAGTCCACGTTCGCGGTGGACGAGGGCGACGCCGGTTTCGTCGCAAGAGGATTCAATGCCTAAGATCAAGATTGCAAATTTGCGCCGCAGGTATTGCGCAATGGGGTCGTTTCAGGTTATAGTTTAGGGCTACGTGCCACAAAACATTTTGAGATTTCGTTATGCCAATGATTCGCGTTCGTGAAAATGAGCCCTTTGAAGCCGCCATCCGTCGTTTCAAGCGGTCCATCGAAAAAACCGGTTTGCTCACCGAGCTTCGCGCACGCGAGTTCTATGAGAAGCCGACTGCTGAGCGGAAGCGCAAAAAAGCGGCTGCTGTAAAGCGCAACTATAAGCGTTTGCGCGCGCAAATGTTGCCGCCAAAGATGTACTAAGCAGCGCTGACTGCTACATGACCAAATGAGCCGCGCTGGGCAACCACCGCGGTTTTTTGCATTTTGAAAGAAAATTATGTCCCTCAAGCAATCCGTACTCGATGAAATTAAAGATGCCATGCGCGCGAAAGATGCGCTGCGGCTGACGACCTTGCGCATGCTTACCGCAGCGATTAAGCAACGCGAAGTTGACGAGCGCATTGAGCTTAACGACGCCGATGTGCTTGCGATTGTGCAAAAACTCATCAAGCAGCGCCGTGAATCGATTGCCGCGTTTGAAAAGGGCGGGCGGCCAGAATTGGCAGCCAACGAAGCCGCAGAAATCGTCGTACTCGAAAAATATTTGCCGCAACAATTGAGCGCGAGCGCGCTCGATGCCGTGATCGCGGAAGCGATGGCGCAAGCGGGCGTGACCGCAGGTGCGGGCGGTGGGGCAGCGATGGGCAAAGTAATGGCGGTTTTAAAACCGCTGCTCGCCGGTCGTGCTGATATGCAGGCAGTTTCGGTTTTGCTAAAAGCGAAATTGGGCTAACTGAGGCTTAATACCTGCGGCGCAGATTTAACGATTTTTAGACCGATTTTTGCGCCATCGTGACGGCAAAAGCGTCGTTAACGCGATTGCAGCGCCTGATCGATGCGTTCACGCAGAGCAATCAGATCGGCATCGGTCGCGTCTGATTTACTGCTGGCCACAGCCGCTGAAAACGTGCCGCCACGCGCTCCACGCAATCGACGCATATCGTGCGCGAGATTGAGGGCGGCGAGCAGAAGCAAGCGCTCAGCGCTGGCGGTGTTTGATTGTGCGTAGGCTTCGTCTACCCGCTCTGAAACGAGGCGCACGGCTTCTTCTAAATCAGCTTTTTCGTCGGGCTCGCAAGCGAGCGTGAAATTGCGCCCCGCGATGCGTGCTTCCACTGCGTTTGCGCTCATAGCAAGCTCTCTTGCGGTGCGGTTTCGGCATCGGGCTGCGGTGCTTCGAGCGGCAATTGCGCGATCAGAGCATCAAGCTTGGCCTTGGCTTTTGAGACGCGCTCGCTATTGCGTGCAAGGTCTTGCTCAAGGGCGCGCACCCGCAAAGTGAGCGCTTGATTTTCAACGCGCAGGCGCGTGTGCTCCGTGAGCATGTGCTCAACGGATTGCGTAAGAGATTGGATTTCTGTTGCCATATCAATATGTTAGCGCAGTTTTCTGTCCGCTTGGAGTTGATCGCAGTGATGCAGCCAGATTTTGCAGCGTTTCGTGCGCTAAAAACGGGAAAAACACCGAGGCACCGAGGTTAAGCGCCGTTTTTAGCCGGCCAACAGGGTCGGTGCGATGTGGGTGTCTAACGCAACATACCGTACGCCCACAACATCAAGCTCAACCACACCATTGGGCGTGCGCAATAGCACGCTATCGCCAGCGCGGGCTTTCGTTAGCGTGCGCGCGACTGGGCTGACCCAGGAAATATAGCCGCGATGGAGATCGGCTTCATCAATGCCAACAATGCTGACTGTGCATTCTTTGCCTTCGGAGTCAGCGTAGGTTACGGTTGCGCCGAAGTAAATCTGATCGGTATCGCGGGTGATCGGGTCGATGACTTCAACACGATCTAGCTGGCGCTTTAAATAGCGCAATCGACGATCAATTTCGCGCAGACGGCGTTTGCCGTAGAGGTAATCCCCATTTTCTGAGCGATCACCGTTGCCCGCAGCCCATTGCACCACTTTAACCAGCTCTGGGCGTTCGCCGTGGATGAAATCTTCCATCTCTTTGATGAGCCGCGCGTAGCCACCGGGGGTCATGTAATTTTTTGTGCCCTCTGGCAATGCGGGCACGCCGACATCTTCATTGTCATCGTCGTTGCCATCGGTCTCTTTGGTAAAGGCTTTGCTCATGCTTTGGTGTAGAGTAGATCCCACACACCATGGCCGAGTTTGGCCCCGCGCATTTCAAATTTCGTTGTTGGCCGCGAAGCGGGTTTGGGCGCGAAATCGGTCGCGGAATTTTTAAGCGATGACTCCGCTTGCAATACTTCCAGCATCCACTGCGCGTAAGGCTCCCAATCAGTCGCTAAGTGCACGTAGCCGCCGCGCTTTAGGCGCGAAGCGAGCAGCGCAACGAAGGGTGCTTGCATCAATCGCCGCTTATGGTGACGCAATTTGTGCCACGGATCAGGGAAGTAGATGTGAAACGCATCAACGCTTTGCGCAGCGACCATATGCCGCAATACTTCCACTGCATCGTGGCGAATGATGCGCACGTTGGTCAGTGCTTGTGCGTCAATGAGTTTCAACGCATTGCCCACCCCCGGCGGATGTACTTCAATACCCAAAAAATTGCGCTCTGGCTGGCGGGCGGCGATCTCAATTGTGGTCACGCCCATGCCGAAACCGATCTCGATCGTGAGTGGTGCTGTGCGGCCAAATTGATGCTCAAAAAAGCCTAAATCTGCGCCGCAGGTATTGTCAAATTCAATGCCATAGCGGGGCATTAAGGTTTCGATAGCCTTCGATTGGGAATCAGACATACGCCCCGCACGCACAACAAATGAGCGGATCTCGCGTTTGCGCAGTTCCTCGGGCGACTGTGGTGCGCGTGGGCTCTGAGAAGGGGTTTTCATCAATTTGGGGAGGCGAAAGTCCAGCGTTTGTCATTGCGCAAAAGCTCAGTGGTCTGCTTTTTGTCGTCGATCGTAAGCTCCAGCCAGATGCTGCCATTTGGGGTCCACGCGGCTTGGGCATCTTGCGTCGACGCTGCCACGATAAATTCCGCATGCCTACGCACCACATCACCACCGGTGCGCCACCAAGTGACCCGCTGCTCGCATTCACGCTTGCAGGCGTCAACCGTTAAAAAATCAGCGCCGCTGGACGAAAAAATCGGCTCATTGGGCACTGCGCTGCCCTCGCCGGATTTGCGTAGCACGACGATAAAGCCAAGCTTATCGGCTTTGGTGTGATAAAGCGTGACCGCATCAGCCGCACCCGAGTAGGCGAAAAAAGAAAAACTTTCCCCGCCCTCTGCGCCCCCTTCGTCTAAAAAATGAACCGCACCACTTTCTGTAAGGGTTACGGAAAGTAGCTTACCGCGGCGGCTGACCACGGATTGCGCCGACTTAAGCTGCGCTGCCTCAACGCGCTTGCCGCATTCGCGCAAATCATCCGTGCCCGTGCAGAGCGTGCTCATCTCTTTCGGTGACGGCGGTAGGATTGAAAACGCCGCGGTGTTTGGGCGTACCGGTTGCGCTAAGGCCGCGCTAAGCGCAACCGAGACGACAAACGCCGCTGCAAGAAAGGTGCGAGAAATACGAATCATTCCGTCATTTTAGTTTCCTTAGCGTTCCGCAACTTACAATCGTAAAACATATGAAAGAAATAGGAAATTTTTCATGATTTTTGTAACGGGTGGCGCAGGTTTTATCGGCTCGGCGTTTATTTTGGATTGGCTCGCGCGGTCACAAGAAGGCGTAGTCAATCTTGATAGTCTGACTTATGCGGCCAATCTGATGAGCCTTTCGGGCGTCGAGAGCGATGCCCGCTACATGTTCTCAAACACGGATATTGCTGACGAATCTGCGCTGACGGCTCTATTTGCAAAGCACCAGCCGCGCGCGGTCGTGCATTTCGCCGCCGAAAGCCACGTTGATCGCTCTATCCACGGGCCAGAAGCGTTTATTCAGACCAATGTTGTCGGCACGCTGCGATTGTTGCAAGCGACCCGGCACTACTGGGATGCGCTACCTGCGGCGCAGAAATTAGCGTTTCGCTTTTGTCACGTTTCGACCGACGAGGTCTACGGCACGCTGGGTAAAGACGATCCAAAATTTAGCGAATCGAGTCAATACGCACCGAATTCACCTTATAGCGCGAGCAAAGCTGCGAGTGATCATTTAGTGCGCGCCTACCACCACACTTACGGCTTACCGACCCTTACTACCAACTGCTCTAACAATTACGGCCCCCGGCAGTTTCCAGAAAAACTCATTCCACTGATGATCCATAACGCGGTCAATCATAAGCCGCTGCCCATTTATGGTGACGGTCAGCAGATTCGTGATTGGCTTTATGTGAGCGATCATTGCAGCGCGATCCGCACGGTGCTCGACGGTGGCGTGCCGGGTGAGACTTACTTGGTCGGTGGCGATGCTGAGCGGGCTAATCTTAAAATCGTGCACACGATTTGTGATCTGCTCACCGAGATGAAGCCCGGTTATGACTATCGCAGCTTAATGACCTACGTGAAAGATCGCCCGGGGCACGACCGCCGCTATGCAATTGATTTCTCTAGGCTAAATCGGGAGTTGGGCTGGAGCCCGAGCGAAACACTCGCCACGGGATTGCGCAAAACAGTGAAATGGTACTTAGATAACGATGCGTGGGTCCACGCAGTGACCAGCGGCGAGTATAAAAACTGGCTCTCCAAAAACTACGAGGCGCGCGCATGACGTTGCAATCAAAACGTAAGGGCATCATCTTAGCGGGCGGCTCGGGCACACGCCTGCATCCCGTGACGCAAGTGGTCTCAAAGCAATTGCTCCCGGTTTACGACAAGCCGATGATTTACTACCCGCTCTCGGCATTAATGCTTGCAGGAATCCGCGATATTTTGGTGATCTCCACACCAAGTGATACGCCGCGATTTGTCGATCTACTCGGTGATGGCGAGCGGTGGGGATTAAACATTCAATATGCCGTTCAGCCGTCGCCAGATGGGCTGGCGCAGGCCTTCATTATTGGGCGTGATTTCGTAGGCGACAGCCCATCCGCGTTGGTGCTGGGCGACAATATTTTTTACGGACACGATTTTCACTCGATCGTGCAAAAAGCCGATCAACAAATTTCTGGCGCTTCGGTATTTGCGTATCACGTTACCGACCCCGAGCGCTATGGCGTTGTGGCGTTCGATGAAAGGCGGCGTGCAATATCAATTGAGGAAAAACCAAAGCAGCCGAAAAGTAATTACGCGGTTACTGGGCTTTATTTCTACGACAATCAGGTGTGCGATATTGCGGCAAGCGTGAAACCTAGCGGGCGCGGGGAGCTTGAGATTACCTCGGTTAATGAAGAATACCTGCGGCGCAATCAATTAAATGTCGAGATCATGGGGCGCGGCTATGCGTGGCTCGATACCGGCACGCATGACTCCTTGCTGGAAGCCAGCCAATTTATCGCTACATTGGAGAAGCGGCAGGGCTTAAAAGTCGCGTGCCCAGAGGAAATTGCGTTTCGCGCGGGTTGGATTGATAGCGGGCAGTTGCAAGCCCTCGCCGAGCCGCTAAAGAAGAATGGCTACGGCCAATATTTGCTTTCATTGCTTACACAAAAGGTATTTTGATGAACGTGATCGATACGCAAATTCCTGACATTAAAGAAATTGTTCCTCAGGTATTTCGTGATGAGCGCGGCTATTTCTTTGAGAGTTTCAATGCGCATAAATTTGCGGAGAAAGTTGCCGCTGGTTTTACATTCGTTCAAGATAATCACAGTCAAAGCAAGCATGCTGTGGTGCGTGGTTTGCATTATCAAATTCAAAATGCCCAAGGCAAATTGGTGCGCGTTGTGGAAGGCGAAGTGTTTGATGCGGTCGTGGACATGCGGAAAAGCTCGCGGACGTTTGGTAAGGCCGCTTGGGTGACGCTCAGCGCAACGAGAAACAATTTGCTGTGGGTGCCACCGGGTTTCGCCCATGGTTTTATGGTGATTTCTCCTGCAGCGCAGTTCCTGTATAAAACAACCGATTATTGGTCGCCGCAATATGAGCGCACTCTGCTCTGGAACGATCCCGCGCTCAATATTCCGTGGCCTATCTCTACGCTTGGAAGCGCACCGATCGTGAACGCAAAAGATCAGGCTGGTGCAGCGTTTTGCGATGCAGAGACGTACGCATGAGAATCGCGCTCACGGGCGTTAGTGGGCAAGTGGGGGCGCACCTGCGCGCAGCGTTGAGTGGGCACGAGGTCATCGCACTTAATCGCGCGCAATTTGATCTCACAAAACCTGAAACACTGGCGGCAAAACTGCTTGAAATTGCGCCGCAGGTATGCATCAATCCTGCCGCCTATACCGCCGTGGATAGCGCTGAGACCGCGCCCGACGTGGCGTACGCAGTGAATCGCGATGCCGTGGCGGAGATCGCGAAAGCCTGTCGGTCTCTCGGCGCGCCGCTCGTTCATTTTTCAACGGATTATGTGTTCGACGGTAGTGCTTCTCGGCCATGGCTTGAGACCGATACGCCCGCGCCCATTTCGGTCTACGGGGCGAGCAAATTAGCGGGCGAAGCAGCGATTGCGGCCAGTGGCTGCGATGCAATTATTTTGCGCACGAGTTGGGTTTACGCGCGTACGGGAAAGAATTTTTTACTGACGATGCAGCGCCTTGCCGCAGAAAAGGAATTTTTGCGAGTCGTCGCCGATCAGCATGGCACACCTAATGCGGCGGGTATCCTCGCACACGCCGTTGTCCATGCGATCAATTTTGGGGTTGAGGGCTTGCGCGAACGCCTTAGCACGTATCATCTCACGGCCCATGGCGAAACGACTTGGCATGGATTCGCTTCCGCGATCGTGGCGGCTGGGCCGCGCCAGATTCCGGTGCATGCGATTTCTAGCGCTGAGTTTCCAACCCCGGCTAAACGACCGACCTATAGCGTCATGAACGGTGAGAAATTTGAGCGCGCGTTTGGATTCGAAATGCCGCATTGGGAAGAAGGTTTACGCCGCTGTTTGAATGAATCTGCGCCGCAGGTATGAGGGCACTGCGCTCGCATCGACTGCTGGCTGCAAATTTTCTTAAGCGCGAGCTTGAAAGCCGCTACGTGGGTACAGGCATAGGCGCTTACCTCGCACTTATCAATCCCTTGTTGCAGCTTGCTGTTTACACCATCGTATTTTCGCTCGTCTTCAAAACCCAATTTGCAGAATTAAACGGTAAATCATTTACCCTTTTTTTAGCGGTCGGTTTGTGGCCGTGGTTGATGTTTCGAGAAGGCGTGGGGCGGGCGACGCAAGCCATCGTGAGCAACGCTGCGTTAGTGGGCAAGATTGCGTTTCCGCGTGAGCTTTTGGTTTACGCAACGGTCACGGCGTCGTTTCTGATTCATCTTGCAGGCTTTGCAGTTGCACTCACCGCGCTCGCTTTTTTTGGCGATACGATTACGCTGGCGGGGTTGCCAAGTTGGCTGCTGTTGCTCTTTGGCTGGTACGTGCTCGCGCTCGCGTTGGGCTTGGTCTTTTCGGCTGTGCAAGTGTATTGGCGTGAGCTGGAGCATTTGCTTGATTCGCTGTGGATGCTGGTGTTTTATGCGACGCCGATTTTATTTTCACTCGCCACGCTGCCCGAATCACTACGGACGTGGCTCGCGTTTAATCCTTTGAGTTATCCCGTGAGCCGCATGCGGGAAGTGCTCTTTGATGGCAAAGTGTTGTGGGCTGCAGGCGATCTCGTTTTTGTGCTGACCGCGGTTGTGCTGTGGTGGATCGCGCGCCGCATTTTTCTAAGGCTTGAGGAGCGCTTTGATGACGCGCTCTAGCCCGCTTATCATTGCTGAAAATTTGAGTAAGCACTACGCTTCGATTCAATCGGGGAGCGGCGGCCTGCGCGCCCTTGCCTCGGCGTGGCGAAGGGTGCCGCCGCGCGATGCGTTTAGTGCGTTAGAGAATGTTTCGTTTACCGTACGCCCCGGCGAGTCGCTCGCGATTGTCGGCGAAAACGGCGCGGGCAAATCGACGCTACTGAAATTGATTGCCGGCGTGGTCAAGCCATCGAGCGGGCGGGTGCAGGTTGCAGGGTCGATGAGCGCATTGCTCGAATTGGGCAGCGGTTTTCACCCAGAATATACCGGCGCGCAAAACATTGCGCTTTCCGCCGCTTTGCTCGGCATACCTGCGGCGCAACTTGCGGCCAAGCGAGAGCAAATTATGGATTTCGCTGATATTGGTGATGCGATCAATAAGCCAATTAAGACGTACTCTTCGGGCATGGTCGTTCGCTTAGGCTTTGCGATCGCGACCGCGGTGAATCCCGATTTACTCATTACCGACGAAGTTATGGCCGTGGGCGATGAAGCCTTCCAGAAAAAGTGCATTCGCTGGGTCGAGGGCTATTTGAGTGGCGGCGGCACTCTGCTTTTGGTCTCACACAGCATGTATCACGTGCAAAAACTCTGCGCACGAGCGATGTGGCTTGAGCGTGGACGGGTACGCATGGCGGGCGATGCGATGGCTATCTCGCAAGCCTATCTTGCCTATTCGCAAGAGAAAGACGCTCAAGATGCGCGCGCCCATCCCGTTGCGGAACCAATCGCAGGCGATCACGGTCTCTATCATGTGCAGCGCTTGCAGCTGAATGGCCGCGAGAGCGAAGCGCGCCTAAGCATGGGCGACGACTTGTCCGTTGTTGGCGACGTCTTTTCACCAGATGGTCGCGCTCCCCACGTTGCGATTGGGTTGGTGCGCGCCGACGGTGTGCCGGTGTATGGGACGGGAAGCGAAATCGGTGGCGCGCCTTTGCGACAAACTGCGCCGCAGGTATTTCAATTTTGTTTGCGCTATGATGCCGTATCGCTGCTACCGGGGCAATATGCAATCCGAGCGCATGCGATGGACCCAGAGGGAATGCGATTGTTCGACACAAAAGAAGCGCACTTTAGTATTGACGGCGCGACCCGCGAAATGGGCGTCGTCCGACTTTCCCATCGTTGGGAGTAGTGCCGTCGGTCGTAGGCGAAAGCGCTGCGTTGTGCGTTTTACTGAGAATTGATCTTGATTTGGAGTTTGAAATGAATATGCATTTTTTAAAATGGCCTGCGCTTGTCGGCTTCGCCGCCGTTAGCGCTATTGCATTCGCGCAGGATGCCCCCCGATCAATGCCGCCAATGGCCGTAAAGCCTAGCTTAGATGCGGCGAAAGCGGCCGAAGTCTTGGCAATGTGGTTGCCGCAAACCATGGCGGCTTCAATGCAGATCAGTGCTCGCGTGAGCGCGTTGCCAAAATCAAGCAAAGCGGTGAATAGCGATCACAGCAAACGTCTCGTGATTGGAAGCTCGCGCGAGCTTGCACCCGCACAGCAGCGGATCGCCCTCGATCAGTTGGCGTGGCATACGCTTGCCGATGGCAGTAAAGCCGCGCGCGCGCGGATCGATATCGAAGCGGCCACCAGCGTCCGCCTGGGCTATCGGCTTGAAGGTGCGGTGAGCGAAAGCGGGTTGCGTTTTATGGGCACCGACGCCTCGCAAGTGGAGGCGGGAGCGGCTTCACTTCAAAACGAGCCAACACTCTGGACTTCGATTCTGGATGGCAACGCACTTTTCATTGATGTTCGACTCGCTTCTGGTGCCTCGCCCGCAGGCAGTGCGATTGTGATTGAGCACGCCGTAGGCTTGGATGTCAAAGCTGATTTGAGCAAACGTGAATCAGACATCGGTCGAGCCCCCGCGTGCCACATCGATCTTGCCTGCGTTGCTAATCGCAGCCAAGCGTTGCGCGATGCTGAAAAATCAGTGGCAAAAATTGTCTTCCAATCTGGATTAAGCACGGTACTCTGCTCCGCTACGCTGATCGCTAATGCCAGCCAGCGGCCGCTGCTCTATACCGCCAGCCATTGCATCGCTACGCAAGCGGAAGCATCTTCGCTCGTTTCGTATTGGGCATTTCAAGCAGCAGATTGCGGCAGCAGAGTTATTCCTACGTTTCAGCGTATCACGGGTGGCGCAAATGTGCGGTTCAACGATGCGCGCATCGACGTAACGTTAATGGAAATGGGATTTTCTCCGCCGAATAATGCAATTTTTGCGGGCTGGACGCAAGCGCTGGGTCGGCGTGCAAGTGCGATCACGGGCTTGCATCACCCGATTGGTGACCTCATGAAATATTCATCGGGCGAAACCGTTGGCTACACCAATGTGGAAAATATTACGGCTGAGGGGCGCCTGCCTGGCGATCAAACATCCAGCTACTGGACGGTGCGCTGGTCGCAGGGCTCAACCGAAGAAGGCTCAAGCGGCTCTGGTTTGTATACCTTCGATAATTCCTCGATCTGTCCTGGCGGCTGTTACCTCTTTCGCGGCTCACTTTCGCAAGGCAGTGCCGCGTGCGATAACCCAACCGGCACTGATCGCTACGCCCGCTTTGATCTCGCCTACCCGTACATCGCGAGCGTGATTGATCCTGCTGGTGTCCCGACCCCGATGAATGGCTCAATTGCCACGGAGTATTACAACGTGACCAACGATCACTACTTCATTACTGCCGATCCGAGCGAGGCCGCTTCGCTCGATGTACCGAGCACACGCATTACTGGTTGGTTCCGTACGGGTCAACAATTTGGGGTGTATCCTTCTGGCACGCTGGGCACAGCTCCGGTGTGCCGATTCTTTGGTGATCTTCCGATTGGTGGGCCTAATTCGCACTTCTATACCGCTGATCGCGGCGAGTGCAATGTCGTTGCCAGCCCAAATAGTGGTTGGAAGTTAGAGGGTGGCGATGCCTTCCGTGTCGTGCTGCCGATTGGCAACAGTTGCCCATCTGGAACGCGCGCTCTTTACCGCACCTACAACTATCACAACACGCCGACCTATCGCAATACCCTGACAGGGCGCAACGGCTATGACTCTAATCACCGCTACTTCACCGATGCGGGCTACTTTGACATCATGCTTGAAAAAGATGCGTGGAATTTGGAGCCGTCGGGTCGCGTGCCGCTGATGTGCGTGCGTTAATTTAAGCGCTTTTTGACCTAAATCTGCGCCGCAGGTATTTGTGAAATTTCGCAAATACCTGCGGCGCAGAGTGCCGATATTGAGCTTCTTTTAAGCACTCTGTTACCAAAAATAATTGCTACCGCTACCGGACTTCGCATAGTGTAATAAATGTGGTCTGTTAGTAATCATTACTTGTTGCGATCCAATTTCTACACGAAATCCTTAATCAGCACCACTTCGAGGGCAGTGCTTGATCTGATAGCCTCGTCGTTGGTGACGAAAAATGAGCATCCTAGTATGATTGATGTTGCGAGATGAAGTGCATCCATCGGCTTGTAATTGCGCTCGGCGCGAATTGATGCGGCAAGCAAAAATATATCCATCGAGTGTTCAACGCACTGAAAAATATCGCCGCTTAAAAATAGAGTTTTGAGCTGCTCGGCGTATTCCCGATTATTGCTTCGCAGTGGTTTGACCAATATTTCAGCCAACGCTGCAGCGCCGGTAAATCCTATTAATTGCCGCTCCTCACTGGCGCGCAGCAAAGTGATGCAAGGCGCCGCAAACACCGGCGCGTCTTCCAGCGCGTAGATAATCGGTGCGGTGTCGAAATACACCCGCTTTCCCCGCAGCTTTTTGAGCGCGGCGGGCATGCTCGCTAACGCTCCCATGCGTCGCGCTCAGCGAGGATGTTCGCATCAATCTCTGATCGCGTCTTACCCCACAAACCCTTTGCGCTGCCTACATATTGGGTTATCGTGCGCTTACCCTCACGTGCTCCAACAGGCACAAGCGTAATTACACCGTTTACATAATCAACCTCAAGCGTGTCTTCAGGCTGTAGTTTTGCTGCAGTCGCGATTGCAGCGGGAAGGGTAATTTGATTTCGTTCTCGAATTCGAATTCGAATTTGGGTCATGAGCGCACATTAAAAAATCTGATATCTGATTGTAGATCGGATTTCTTAAACGTTACTTTACCTTCGCTATGTTCGCGTGATATTTTGATCGTGTGCGAGAAGAGCCGAAAGGTCGCGCGGGGGCGGCCGGAGTCGCGCAGAAACTTATGGCGAGTAGACCTAGCGAATTGTCATTGGTTTTTAGTGATCGTTGCGGCATCATCTTCGCTCACCGCCGCATGTCCGGCCACCTATAGCGCAATTGCCGCTAACTGCACATGGCAAAGCCCTTCTACAGCACCGACAGAATTAGTTATCAGTCGTTAAGGCATTGATGTAGCGGGTGTTGCCTACTGCAATGGCTACCATTACAGTGCAGGCAATCGCACACTCTCGCTATCTGCTCGCTGCTGTAAGATGCCCGGAAAGTAGGTTTTGAACCTCAAAAATACCTGCGACGCAGATTTTTTTGAAGCGCCGGAGATCTAAAAGCGGTAAGTGACTTCGATTGGGTCGCCAACGCGCAGCGTGCCCGTCGCGAGTACGATCGCATTCATCCCAAAAATCACGCCGCCCATATCGGGATTGTTGCGAAAGCGCGCGAGCGTATTCAGGGGCTCTTCGCCCATGCGTAAGCCGGTGATTTGATCAGTTGTTGTGGTGATGCAGCGCACACAGGGTTTCACCAGCTGCAAAATGACCCCGCCGCAGGTGATCGTGTCCAGATGATCTTCATCCCATGCTTCGAGCCCATCGATTACGACATTAGCGCGAAAGCGATCCATGCCGATTTTTGCGCCGGTGTTGATGCGGGCATTGAGATCATCAAGCGATGCTTGGTTGGTGACCAATACTGGAAATCCATCCGCAAATTGAGTATGGGCACCGGAATCTTTAGCGTATGCTTTTGAACACAAACGAGTATGTGTTGGGTCAAACGCTACTAATCGCACGGGCACGCTGATCCTCGATGAAATCCATTGCGCGGCAGCGTCACCGGCATCGAGCGCTGCGAAATCATCTTTCCACACCCGGATAGAAATGCGAGCATCGGCCGCGGGGAACGCAACGTTGAGCACATCGTTGTTTGCATCGGCTAAGCAAATGCCGCTCTCGGTTAATTGGGCTGAAAGCGTGGCCATGCGCGGGCACTGCCGCTGCGTGAGGAAAACCCCATCGCGGTCAATCACCATCCAGCCCCGATCGCGCGCGATGCCCTCGGTCAACATCTGCGCCGCAGGTAAGCCATGCCCGCGCAGACTCTTCACGGGGAAGCGATTCAGCGTAACAATACGAATCATTTCTACTTACGCCTCGATCCAAGGTGTAGCGTTGGCATAACCGGAAATGAAAGGTCGCGAGGTGCCATCGGCGTTAAAAATACTGCGCGCAATGCGCCCAATATCGCCGCCGTAAACGTGGATGCTAATCGATGCGCGGTCAACCAAACCGTTGCGCACAATATGCACATCGCCAATCGTTGGCGAGACTTTATCAACTGCACCGCGCAGCAATGCATGGCGGTGCGTTTCCTGCCACTGACCTTCTTCGCCGTAGGCATATTCCTCGCACTGCTCTTGCCCTTCTAGCACCCCAACCACGCCCCAAACGGTGTGATTGTGTATCGGCGTCGCCTGCCCTGGGCCCCACACAAAACTCGCTACGCTATAACGGGATTGCGGGTCAATATAAAGCGCAAAAGACTGATAACCGTCGTCTCGCACCGCTTTCATCTCAATCGGACACCACGCGCCATCAGCGAGTAACGGCGCGAGCGCAGATTCCACCTGGTTAAGTAGCGCGGCTTCATCGGCTTGGCGGGCGAGCGCCTCATCCATCGCAATGAGAAAATCAGCGAACGGACCGCGCAGGTGAGGGCGTTTCATGGTGACGACTTCGCACACGTAAAATTGTGCCGCTGGTCGGGCTTAAAAATAGGAGCAACACCGATGTGGGTACTCGCATTAGAAGCAGGCGTCGCACTTGGGCTCTTGGTGTTCATCATTTGGTGGACGATGGGCAGCGCGCGTAAGAAAGATATAGAGCGTGAGCAGTCGCGCAAAGACTAATGCAACGTGCGCGGGGTCGAGAGCGTGAAGCGCGGGATCGGCGCTTCAAATTGGGTGCCATCCTGCGCCAGCATTTGGTAGCTACCGTGCATCGTCCCGACTTCGGTGGAGAGTTGCGAGCCGCTTTGGTACTCAAACGATTGCCCCGGCGCCAAAATTGGCTGCTCTCCGATGACCCCTTCACCGTTGACTTCATGAGTATCCCCATCGCCGTCAGTAATGACCCAGTGGCGGCTGATCAACTGGGCAGTGACCGTCCCCGTATTGCGAATCTCGATGGTGTAGCCAAACACAAATTGCTTCTTTCCCGGATCAGAGTGATCGGGCAGATACTGGGCTTTTGGCTTAACCGTAATTTCATACTTTTCAGGCATGGTGTAATTTTGGCATGACTACTCAAAAATGTTTAATCGCTCCGAGCCTATTGTCTGCGGATTTCGCACGGCTTGGCGAAGAAGTACGCGATGTGATCGCCGCCGGTGCGGACGTGATCCACTTCGACGTGATGGATAACCATTACGTTCCTAATCTCACGATTGGGCCGATGGTATGCGCAGCCATTAAGCCTCATGTTGGTGCAACACCGATTGACGTTCATCTGATGGTCAAGCCTGTAGATGCCATCATCCCGCAATTTGCCAAAGCGGGAGCGGACTACATTTCGTTTCACCCCGAGGCAAGCGAGCATATCGATCGCACCATTGCGCTCATCCGGGAGTGCGGCGCAAGGCCAGGGTTGGTGTTTAATCCAGGCACGCCGCTGCACTTTCTCGATTACACCCTGGAGAAGATTGATCTCGTGCTCATCATGAGTGTCAATCCGGGCTTCGGCGGCCAATCCTTTATCCCATCCGTCTTACCCAAGATTGCTGAAGTGCGCCGGCGCATCAATGCGACTGGGCGCAACATCCGCCTAGAAGTCGATGGCGGCATCAAAGCCGATAATATTGCCGAAGTCGCCCGCGCCGGTGCCGATATGTTCGTTGCGGGTTCTGCAATTTTTGGCGGCGGTGAGTACGCTAAGAAGATTGCAGCGTTGCGCACAGCAGTCGACCACGCATAACCTAGATCACCGCCTATGCGATAAATCTGCGCCGCAGGTATTTACGTTTTAAATGAAGAACTTCATGATTTCACTTTCCGATATCCGCGCCATTGCCATCGATCTTGATGGCACGCTCCTGGATACCATCGGCGACCTTTCTGGCGCGGCGAATCGCACGTTAGCTGCGATGGGCTTGCAAGAAATTCCGATTGAGCGCTTAAAGACTTTCGTTGGTAAAGGCAAAGCGATGCACGTACGCCGCTCGCTCGCGGCTTCGCTTGGGCGGGAGGCGACCGACGTTGAAATAGTCCGCGCCATTGCGATTTACGAGCGTGAATATTTCGCCCATATCGACGACACAACGCGGCCTTACCCGGGCGTTATCGAAGGCATCGCAGCATTGCGCGCGCAGGGTTTTCCGCTGGCATGCGTAACCAATAAAGCCCGCGCGTTTACGCTGAAATTGCTTGAGCGGCAGCAGATGCTGTCAGATTTTGAGCTTGTTGTTGCCGGCGACGATTTAGCGCGCAGCAAGCCTGATCCATTGATGATTACCCATACCGCGCAAACCTTCAACATACCTGCGGCGCAGTTATTGATGATTGGCGACTCAGGTAACGATGCAGAAGCGGCGCGCGCTGCTGGTGCGCCCGTCGTTTTGATGTCTTACGGCTATACAGAAGGCACGCCAATTGCTGAAATCTCGTGTGATGGTATATTTAATTCCTTCGCGGAAATCGTTGAATTGCTCAAAAAATAAGCAAATCTGCGCCGCAGGTATTTAAGAAAAAATCACAAAAATGCACCGTTTTGCTTGGGTTTGGGTTCAGGGTTATTGGCGTTTGTCCGCCAATTAATTTCGTGCGCCCGTAGCGAGCCAGATCGCTACTCCCTTGCTGTAAACGTTCAACCTTAAATGGTGCAATCATGACTGAAACCGAATTCCTTACGCTTGCCGCGCAGGGCTACAACCGCATACCGCTTACGCTTGAGACCCTCGCCGATCTCGATACCCCGCTCTCGCTTTACCTCAAGCTTGCTAACGCGCCGCATTCCTTTTTATTGGAATCAGTCGTCGGAGGCGAACGTTACGGCCGCTACTCTTTTATTGGGTTGCCGTGCGCTACGCGCATCGCCGTGCGTGGCAAGCGCATTACCGTGACTACGCCCAACAATGAAGTGAAGCACGAAGTCTCAGACCCGCTCGCTTTCATCGCTGCCTACCAAGGGCAATTTAAGGTTGCCGCGATTCCCGGCATGCCGCGTTTTTGCGGCGGGCTCGCTGGTTATTTTGGCTACGAGACCATTCGTTACATTGAGCCTAAGCTCGCAGCCAAGCCCGAGAAATCAGATCCAATCAACGTGCCTGATATTTTGATGATGCTCACCGACGAGCTCGCGGTGATGGACAATTTATCGGGCAAGATTACGTTGATTGTCTATGCCGACCCGTCGCGCCCAGATGCGTACGAGCGGGCTGCCATGCGGCTCACTGAATTGCGCGGGCGGTTGCGTCAGCCTGCAATCATTCCTTTGCAGCCAGCCACGCACGTGCAGCAAGCGTACTCGGTCACGGGCGAGAAGAAATTCAAAGCCGATGTGGCGAAATGTAAAGAGTACATCGCGGCGGGCGATTGCATGCAAGTGTTGCCGTCGCAACGGATGGAAATGCCTTTCACCGAGCCGCCGATTTCGCTTTACCGAGCGCTGCGTACGCTCAATCCATCACCGTATATGTTCTTTTACAACTTTGAAGATTTTCATGTTGTTGGCGCGTCGCCTGAAATTTTAGTGCGACAAGAAGCGGGTACGATCACGGTGCGTCCGCTCGCAGGCACGCGCCCACGCGGGAAGACGCGCGAGGAAGATCAGGCAAATGAAAAAGAGCTGCTCGCTGATCCAAAAGAAATCGCTGAGCACGTGATGCTCATTGACCTTGGGCGCAACGACGTCGGTCGCGTTGCCGAAATCGGTAGCGTAAAGCTCACAGACAAAATGCAGGTGGAACGTTACTCCCATGTGATGCACATCGTATCCCACGTGGATGGGAAACTGAAAGCGGGACTCAACAATATTGATGTGTTGCGCGCAACATTCCCCGCGGGCACGCTCTCGGGCGCACCCAAAATACGGGCGATGGAAATCATTGATGAATTAGAGCCGTTAAAGCGTGGTATTTACGGCGGTGCGGTCGGCTATCTGAGCTACCAAGGCGATATGGATTTAGCGATCGCGATCCGCACTGCGATCGTTAAAAACGGCATGCTCTATGCGCAAGCCGCGGCAGGGATCGTGCACGATTCGATCCCTGAAAATGAATGGCAAGAAACCCTCGCCAAAACGCGTGCGGTCATCCGCGCGGCAGAAATGGTTCAGAGAGGGCTTGACGATGAACGCAATCATTAAATCGTGCCCTACCTGCGGCGCAGTTTTCGCCTTTTTGAGTGAGAATTCGCAATGAACACGTTAATCGATCTGCGCTCCGATACCGTAACCCGCCCCAATGCCGCGATGCGCGCGGCGATGGCTGCCGCCGAAGTGGGCGATGACGTTTGGGGCGACGATCCGACCGTGATTAAGCTGCAATCGGTCGTTGCGGAACGGGCGGGCTTTGAAGCGGGGCTGTTTTTGCCCAGCGGTACCCAGAGCAATCTCGCCGCGCTGATGGCGCATTGCGCCCGGGGCGATGAATATATCGTTGGCCAGCTCGCGCATACCTACAAATATGAAGCTGGCGGTGCAGCCGTGCTCGGCTCGATTCAGCCGCAACCGATTGAAAATGCGCCCGATGGCTCGATTCCGCTCGAGAAAATTAAAGCTGCAATCAAACCCGTTGACGATCACTTTGCCCGCTCAAAATTACTTGCTTTAGAAAATACCATCGGCGGTAAAGTGTTGCCAGCAGCTTACGTGTTGGCGGCGCTGCAATTGGCGCGTGAGCATGGGCTGATTTCGCATTTAGACGGTGCGCGAATTTGCAACGCGGCAGTGGCCATGGACGTTTCGCTTAAAGTGGCATGCGCAGGGTTTGATAGCGTATCGATTTGCTTTAGCAAAGGCTTGGGTGCGCCGGTGGGCTCGGTGCTCGTGGGCTCGAAGGCAATGATCTTAGAGGCGCGGCGCTGGCGCAAGATGTTGGGCGGTGGCATGCGGCAAGCAGGCATTTTGGCCGCAGGCTGTTTGTATGCGCTCGACCATCAATTTGAGCGGCTTGCTGAAGATCATGCCAACGCTGAAGCGCTGGCGAACGGTTTGCGCGGTATCGATGCGTTGGGTAACGTGTCTCAAGCGACCAATATGGTGTTTGTCGATTTTGCGAGCACGCTACCTGCGGCGCAGATTGCCGCTTTATCTACCCATATCTACGCCGCAGGTATTCTCGCGCCAATCGCTCCGATGACGCGATTAGTCACGCATCTGGATGTCAGCCGCGCGGATTGCGTCCGTTTTGTTGAAGAGATCAAAAGCTTTTTTGCAGGACGCATTAACGCATCGTATGCAATCGCGCCAAAAGCAACGGGCTATGCCGCAACGGCGACAGGAGGCACGCAATGAAAGTGTTCGTTCTCGACAACTACGATTCATTCACCTACAACCTTGTGCAATATTTAGGCGAGTTAGGCGCGAGCGTGACGGTCAAGCGCAATGATGAAGTGAGCGTTGCCGATGTAATGGCGGGCAAGCCCGATCGCATCTGCGTCTCGCCTGGGCCGTGTACGCCAGCAGAAGCGGGGATCGCGATTCCCCTCATTCAAGCGGCGGCGGGTAAAGTGCCGGTGCTTGGCGTGTGTCTTGGGCACCAAAGCATTGGTGCGGCATTTGGCGGAAAGATCGTGCGAGCGCAGCGCGTGATGCATGGCAAAACATCAACGCTCACGCACGACGGCACCAGCGTTTTCAAAGATATTCCGTCACCTTACACAATCATTCGCTATCACTCTTTAGTGATCGAAAAAACCAGCTGCCCGAAAGAGCTGATCCCCACCGCGCATAGCGAAGATGGCGAGATCATGGCGGTACGACACGCGACGCTGCCCATTCATGGCGTACAGTTTCACCCTGAATCCATTCTCTCCGAACATGGGCATGCATTGCTCAAAAACTTTTTGGAACTGAAGTAATGTCGATCACTCCGCAAGAAGCACTACAACGCACCATCGAGCATCGAGAAATTTTCTTTGATGAAATGCTTTCGCTAATGCGCCAGATCATGGCGGGCGAAGTCTCGCCGTTGATGAGTGCGGCGATACTGACCGGCTTGCGTGTAAAGAAAGAAACGATTGGTGAAATCACGGCCGCCGCGCAAGTCATGCGTGAGCTGGCGACGAAAGTGATCGTACCTGCGGCGCAGTTAGACAGCTTGGTGGACGTTGTCGGCACCGGCGGTGATGGTTCGCATACGTTTAATATTTCGACAGCATCGATGTTTGTTGCGGCCGCCGCCGGCGCGAAAATTGCAAAGCACGGCAATCGCGGCGTATCGTCAAAATCAGGCGCGGCCGATGTGCTTGAGGCGTTAGGCGCAAATATCATGCTTTCTGCGCCGCAGGTATCGCAGTGCATTGCTGAGACGGGGATCGGTTTTATGTTTGCCCCGAATCACCATACGGCAATGAAAAACGTCGCGCCCGTGCGTCGGGAAATGGGCGTGCGTACAATTTTTAATATCCTCGGACCGTTGACCAATCCGGCAGGCGCTCCGAATATTTTGATGGGCGTATTTCATCCTGATTTGGTCGGTATTCAGGTGCGTGTATTAGAGCGATTGGGTGCGAAGCATGCGCTCGTCGTCCACGGCAAAGATGGTCTCGATGAAATCTCGCTTGGCGCAGCAACGCTCGTTGGTGAATTAAAAGACGGCAAGATCCGTGAGTATGAAATTCACCCCGAGGATTTTGGTTTGGCGATGCAATCTAACCGTTCAATCAAAGTGGAAGACGCCGCTGAATCAAAATCGATGCTGCTCGAAGCGCTCAATAATAAATCGGGCGCAGCCCGCGAAATCGTTGCGCTAAACGCGGGCGCCGCGCTTTATGCCGCAAATCTTGCACAAGACATTGGTGATGGCATCGCGCGCGCACGGGAGGCGATTGCGAGCGGCGCAGCGCGCGCCAAGCTCGATCAGTTTGTCGGCGTGACCCAAGCGATGAAGGCGCAATGAGATGATCGCGGTGATTTTCGAAGTGACTCCGAAGCAAGGCTGTCGCCAAACCTATCTTGATATGGCAGCGGCACTCAAGACGGAGCTTGAAAAAGTAGATGGACTCATTTCGATCGAGCGCTTCGAGAGTATTTACGCGCCCGGAAAACTACTCTCGCTCCAATTTTGGAAAGATGAAGCATCGCTGACCTGCTGGCGCAACGTGCAAGCCCATCGGGCAGCGCAAGAGTTGGGGCGCAGCGAATTATTTGAAAATTACTGTTTGCGCGTGGCCAATGTCGTGCGCGATTACGCGCATGATGCGCGCGAGCAAGCCCCGGCAGATAGCCGCGCAATACACGGATAAAACACATGAGCGACATTCTCAAAAAAATTCTGGCAACAAAAGTGGACGAAATTGCCCGTGCGAAGCAGGCAATACCTGCGGCGCAGATTCGGCACTTAGCGGAGCGCAACACGACCGATATACGCGATTTTGTAGGTGCGATTGAGCGCAAAATCGCGCGTGGTCAATCAGGTGTGATTGCAGAGGTTAAAAAAGCGAGCCCGAGCAAAGGCGTGATCCGGGAAAACTTTGATCCTGCAGCCATTGCAAAAAGTTACGAAGCGGGCGGAGCGGCGTGTTTGTCAGTATTAACAGATCGGGAATATTTTCAGGGTGCGCCAGAGTTTTTGATTGCCGCCCGCGCGGCGTGTGCGCTACCCGTGTTGCGCAAAGATTTCATGATCGAGGCGTATCAGATCGACGAGGCACGGGTAATGGGCGCCGATTGTATTTTGCTCATTGTTTCTGCGCTTGATCTGGCACAGCTCAGAGATTTAGAGGCGCACGCCCACGGGCTCGGCATGGCCGTGTTGGTCGAGGTGCACGATGCTGCAGAGCTCGCACTCGCGTTACAGTTAAATACATCGCTTCTTGGAATCAATAATCGCAATCTGCGCACCTTCGAAGTGAGCTTGCAAAATACAATTGACTTGCTCAGCAGCATCCCGCAAGGCAAACGGGTGGTGACGGAAAGCGGCATTCTTTCTGCTGCCGATGTCGCGCGGATGCGGGAAGTCGATGTGCACGCGTTCCTCGTTGGCGAAACGTTCATGCGCGCACCGGAGCCCGGCGAAGCGTTGCGCGATTTATTCGCTTAGATCGAGAATTACCCGTACCTGCGGTGCAGAAAGTCGCAATGACTCTGCATGCCACTTCGCCCGCCCACGCGTCGCGTCGCTCAGCATCATCACGCGTAAGGGCCAATCAGCGTCGTCAATAAAGTAGTGATTGATCCCCGCCGCGCCCTCGGGCGTTGAGTAGGCGATTTTTTCGTTAACCAAAAAAATCTCGAATGATTTTTCGTCGGGCGCGGAAATTTCCAAGCGAATCTCACTTTCGGCGTGTGCCCAACCCTCGGCAACGGGCCCTGTGAGCCGCGGGGAAAAGCGGGCAAAAAATTCCATCCAAGATAAGGCTTCTTCGCGCTGCGCGTAAAGCTGCGCGGCATGCTCCTCTGGCTGATAGAGCGCGTGATATTCCTTAATCGCCGCTATGATTTGACGGTCGCTAGGGGCGGGTACCTGCGGCGCAGAAACGTGCATGGATTTGAGTGCTTTTTTACGCGCAAGTTGCCAATCGGTGAGCCCGCTTTCGATGATTACTGCGGCACACTGCTGCGCCCACTGGAGTTGTGCACGCTCCATTTGCGCCTCGGTGACTAGCGGGGCGACGCAGGCGTGGGCACCTGCTCGGTGGCAATAGGCGGCGCTGCGCTTTGCGTTGCGCCGGAGAATGGGTCAATTGGCGGCGTATAGTCGCCCCCAATATAGGTAATTCCAGAGCCGGAAGGATATTCCGAATAGAAATACTCCATGTAACCACCTTCCATGGCCTGCTTGCCGTCTGCAGGAGGCTCTTGACCGGGCTCAAATGCTTTTGGGCTACCTCCGATGCGCACGGCTGACAGCCCGTCGGGTCGTTTTAGCGTCCCTTGTGGCACGCCTTTGAGCGCTGCGCTCATGAAATTCAACCAAATGGGTAACGCAGCACCACCACCGGTTTCCCGCTCACCAAGCGATTTAGGCGTACTAAAGCCGAGCCAGGTGACTGCTACAAGATTGGGGGTAAAGCCAGCGAACCAAGCATCAACTGCATCGTTGGTTGTTCCTGTTTTGCCTGCGATATCTTGTCGCTTTAGCGCCTGTGCCCGCGTTGCGGTGCCTGAGCGAATCGGCTCGCGCAGTAAGTTGGCCATGATGAAGGCGTTGCGGGGATCGATAACTTGATCTTGTTCGTCAGGTTTCGGTGGTTTGTTGATATAGACCTCGGCGCCCCGCTGATCGGTGATTCGCGAGATCACGTACGGCTTGACGCGAACGCCGCCATTGGCAAAGGTGCTGTAGGCCGTCGCCATTTGTAACGGTGATGCACCGCCCGCGCCGAGCGCGAGGGCATAGACCGGCGGATTGGTTTTTGGATCAAAGCCAAATTTCATCATGTAGTCGTGGGCATATTGAACCCCGATTTTTTGAATGAGCCGCACGGAAACCGTATTACGCGAGCGCGCAAGCCCTTGGCGAACTGAAATCGGGCCATCGTACTTGTCGTCACTGTTTTTCGGCTCCCAATCATCTGAGCCTGTCTTAGATGCGGGAATCGTAATTGGATAGTCATCGACGATCGTACTCGCAGTCACCCCTTTTTCGATCGCCGCCGAGTACAAAAAAGGCTTAATTGACGATCCCGGCTGGCGTTGGGCTTGGGTCGCGTGATTAAATTGGTTGCGCGAGAAATCGAAACCGCCAACCAATGCACGAATCGCGCCGGTATCGGGCTCCATCGCGATGAGGGCGGCTTCTGCTTCCGGGCGCTGCGCGATCCGGAATTGGCCTTTGCCGTCATCGACGATGCGTACGATTGCGCCTGCGCGAATGCGTTCGTTGGGCGCGGCAGTCTCGGTAAGGGCTTTGCGAACAAAGCGGAGACCATCGCCCTCGATGATGATCGGTGCTTTTTCTGCCCGGCTCACAACCACGCGATTGGCGCGGGCTTCAACCACAATGGCCGCAAGTAATTCTTCACTATCGCCCGCTTTTTCGATCGCAGCGTCGACCGCTTCCTCACGCGCTGATCCAGCGGCGGGTAGCGTGATGTAGCCTTCGGGCCCGCGGTATCCGTGTCGGCGATCGTAATCCTGGACGCCCCGCCTTAAGCTCGCGTGGGCGGCGTCTTGGTCGGCAGAGCTTATCGTTGTGGTCACGTTAAGCCCGCGCGTGTAGGCAGTTTCACCATAAAGATCAAAGACTTGCTGTCTGACCATTTCAGTGATGTACTGTGCGCTGCGGCCGATTTCCTGACGGGTACGGACATAACTAAGTTGGACTTGGGCTGCTTTGTCGTGTTCTGCAACTGTGATCATTTCGAGCTCACGCATACGTCGCAACACGTAAAGCTGGCGGGTTTTTGCTCGGGTTGGGTTCACGATGGGGTTGTATGCCGACGGCGCTTTCGGTAAACCGGCAAGCATTGCGAACTCAGCTAAGTTGAGTTCACTCAGATTTTTCCCGTAGTAAGCGTTCGCCGCTTCCCCAAAGCCATATGCGCGCTCCCCAAGAAAAATATGGTTAATGTAGACCTCTAGGATTTGGTCTTTGGTCAAACTGCGTTCAATTTTGAATGCCAGCAAGGCTTGGTTAGCCTTGCGCAACATGGTTTGCTCTCGTGTGAGATAAAAATTAAGCGCCAACTGCATCGTAATCGTACTCGCGCCGCCGCGAATCGAGCCGCTTGAGGCGTTAACGATCGCAGAGCGGAGGACGCCCTGCCAATCAATGCCCCCGTGCTCGTAAAAATTGGCATCTTCTGCCGCTAGGATTGCGTTTTGCAGGGCTTTTGGCACTTGCGGCAGGCTGACGACGCTGCGTCGCTCTTCACCGAATTCGCCCAAAAGCGTGCCATCACTGCTAAAGACCCGCAAGGGCACTTTCGGTCTATAGTCGATTAGTGAATCCATCGCGGGCAGCCGAGGATACGTCAGCGCAACGAAAAGGATAACGATCAGCCCGGCGACCAGAATTAGCCCAAAAATGAGCGCAGCTATATATTTGAGCCAGATCTTGGCTAGTTGCACGGAATACCACCTTTGGCCATTTGTCACTAGACCGAATATTCACAGAAAAGTGTTGCATTTCCGATTATAAGCATCTGATTTTGTTTCGATTGCGTTGTACCCCTTGCACGACAAATCCCAATATGTTCTCATCTCACATACGTTAAATTACGCAACTAACATATTTTCTCAGGCATTTATGGCCAAGAATTTCCTGTCTAAACTATTTTCACCCAAAGCGGAGCCGATGCTCGGGGTGGATATCGCGTCCACCGCGATAAAGATGGTGGAATTCACGGGCCGGTCTCGGGAATCTGCCGAGCTTTCTGGTTACGTGATCGAACCACTCCCCCGTGAGGCCATTACCGATGGCAACATCGTAAACGTGGATATCGTCGCTGAGGCTGTTCGCCGTGCCCGCCGTAAGTTAGGTAGCCGCACGAAAAACGTCGCGACATGCTTACCCGCCGGCATGGTATTTTCAAAAAAAATCCCGAAAGCGGGCGATTTAAGTGATGACGATCTTGAGTTTCAGATCGAAGCAGATGCTAACCAATACATCCCCTTCCCGCTTGACGAAGTTAATATTGACTTTCAAGTGCTTGGCGCTTCTAAGTCAGCGGACGGTGAAGTTGATGTGTTGCTCGCCGCCGCGCGCAAGGAAAAGATCGAGGAGCGCGTCGCCGCGATCGAGACCAGCGGGCTGAAAGCGAAAGTGGTCGATGTCGATAGCTATGCTCTTCAAGCGGCTTACCACTACTTGGCCGCGCAACTGCCGCGGCAAGGTTCCGGACAAAATATCGCCGTATTTGACATTGGAGCGAGCATCACCCGTCTTTACGTTATGAATGAGGGTGAGGTCATTTTTTCCCGAGAAAGTTCCTTTGGCGGAAATCAACTGACGCAAGATATTCAGCGCGCCTTCAACATGACGCAGGAAGAAGCCGAAGCCGCAAAGATAAATGGCGGCCTCCCATCTAACTACGAAGGTGACGTGCTCAAGCCGTATATCGATACGTTGGCGATTGAGTTGTCGCGGGCTTTGCAATTTTTCTTCACCTCAACCTCGTCACAGCAGATTGATCACGTGTTCTTGGGGGGCGGCTGTTCTCGTATCCAAGGGCTCGCCGAGAGCGTTGCCCGTCGGACTAACGTTCATACGACGGTCGCAAACCCCTTCGCGGGGATGCCAGCCGGTAAGCTTTCCCGTGCGGCTGCGAAAGACGCGCCAGCATTACTTACCGCGTGCGGTCTTGCCATGCGGAGATTTCCAGAATGATTCGCATCAATTTACTGCCCCATCGTGAAGAGCGGCGCAAAGCCCGGCAACAGCAGTTTTTGGTGTTGCTCGCAAGCGCCGCAATTGCCGGTGCTGCGATATGGTTCATTGGCTCAAAATATTTGGACGAGCGCCTGTCGTCGCAAGAGTCAAGAAATACGCTGCTCAAAGGTGAAATTACAAAGCTAGACAAACAGATCGAAGAGATTAAGCGGCTTAAAGAGCAAACCGGCGCTCTGTTGGCCCGTAAGCAAGTCGTTGAGGCTTTGCAAACCAATCGATCTGAAGGTGTGAAATTACTCGATCAAATTGGACGAATCCCCGAGGGGCTATTCCTAAAGTCGGTTAAGCAAACCGGCGGCAAAGTGAACGTAAGCGGCTTTGCTCAGAGCAACGCGCGGGTTTCCGCCTTCATGCGCGATTTGGAGGTATCACCCGTTTTGCGAACGCCAGAGCTCGTAGAGGTGAAGGCGGCGACGGTCAACACCCAACGCACAAATGAATTCTCGCTAAACGCGACGATGCGGCAAACGGTTGTGATCGACCCGAGCGCGCCGATTGCGACGCAACCAAGCCCGAAAAACGCGCCTTCGAAAGCCGAAGCAGCGCGGCAATCGGTTACCAATAAATTATTGAACTAGGGCGCGGCGATGACACTTTCAGACTTCCGCGCGCTCGATCCCAAGAAAATTGGGAGCTGGCCAATTGCAGCAAAAATAATTACTCTACTCTTTGTCATCGGCGGAATTGTTGCGCTGGGTTGGTATCTCGGGTGGCAGGGCCAGCAAGAGAAAATTACAGCAAAAGAAGCCGAAGAAACGACGCTTCGGCAGCAATTCGTTGCAAAAAAAACGCAAGCAATCAACCTTGATTTGCACGTGAAACAGCTCTCAGATATTGAGAAGCAGTTTGGTACGCTTCTGCGGCAATTGCCTTCAAAAAATGAGATGGATGGCCTGCTCGCCGATATCAACCAAGCAGGCATAGGGCGCGGTTTGCAATTTGATTTGTTTAAGCCCTCATCTACTGAAAAGCGTGGCGAGTTTTATGCTGAACTTCCCGTAGATATTCGCGTGACGGGTGCGTATCCTGACATTGGTGCGTTTGCGAGCGATGTTGCGAAGATGCCGCGTATCGTGACATTGACTGATATCGCGCTTGTTCCCGCAAAAGATGGACAACTGCAAATGGATGCAGTTGCACGCACCTACCGATACCTCGACGAGGATGAAGTCGAAGTCCAGCGTAAGAGCAAACAAGACGCGAAGAAAAAATGAAAACGCACGGATTACTCTTAGCCGCCGCACTGTGTTTGGCAGGATGCGCTGAAAAAAACGATGATCTCCAAGATTGGATGCGCAAGCAAGGCGAAAGCCTTCGCGGGAAGATCGAGCCGATTCCAGAGCTGCAGCCCTACGAAGCTTTCGCTTTTTCGCCAACGGCTGTTATCGATCCATTCAAACCGCGAAAAGTTGATATTGGTCGCGCCAACTCTACAAAAGCACCTGATTCGGCGCGCCGTCGTGAGCCCTTGGAAGCGTTTCCACTTGAGAAGATTCGAATGGTGGGTACGCTGCAGCAGGGAAAAGAGCTTATAGGCCTCGTGCGTACTGAGGATAATCGGGTCTTCCCAATCAAACGCGGTAATTACTTGGGTCAGAATTTCGGTGTTGTGACTACTGTGAACGAGTCAGAATTGATCATGCGGGAGCTCTTCCAAGATGGTGCAGGCGAGTGGTCTGAGCGATTGAATCGAATTGGGCTTACGGAAGCCAAAACTGCAGAAGCGGGTAAAAAATGAACACAGCAGCAATGTCCGTATTCGGAAAGCGTTATATGAAAAAAATTACTACGATTTTTACGACTTTTTTCGCCCTAATCTGCGCCGCAGGTATTGCACAAGCGCAAGCAGGCAACGTCATTGAAGATATGGCCGTCTCTAAAGCGGCGGGTGGGCGAACGGTGGTGACCTTTACGCTTAAAGATGCGCCGGCAGTCATGCCTCCGGCGTTTTCGATTGTGTCTCCGCCCAGAATCGCGATTGATTTCGCAGATACGACCAACGGCCTAGGTCGAACACTCCAAGAGGTTGGTGAGCCCATTTTGCGCAGCCTTAACGTCGTGCAAGCGGGCAATCGTACGCGCGTGGTTTTCAATCTGACCCGATTGCAATCATATGAAAGCAAAATTGACGGGCGTAAAGTTGTGTTGAGCATGTTCGAGGCCGCAGGCGCGACCCAAGCCGAGTCAGGCTCAGAAGTTTCACGCTTCGCACCGAAGCAAAACGATGTTGCGGCGACGTATGCATTGCGTGATGTCGATTTTCGCCGCGGTAAGGATGGCGAGGCGCGCATCATCATGGAGCTTTCAGATTCAGGCGCCGGTTTCGATATCAAAAATCAAGGAAAATCACTGGTAATTGATTTGCTGCGCACGAACGTTCCGCGCAACCTCGAGAAAAAAATTGATGCAACCGATTTCGGCACTCCAGTAATGACGGTCGATACTTTCCAACAGGGCCCAAACACCCGATTGGTCATTGAGCCAAAGGGACTGTGGGAACATACCGCATATCAAACGGATAACCGACTTATCGTAGAAGTTCGGGCCGTCATTGAAGACCCTAACAAGCTGACGCAAGGTACACGTGGGGGTTACAAAGGCGATAAGCTTTCGCTCAACTTTCAAGATGTCGCCGTGCGCTCTGTGCTTCAGGTGATCGGTGATTTCACCGGATTGAATATCGTGGTGAGTGATACCGTCACCGGCAACCTTACATTGCGGCTTCGCGAAGTTCCGTGGGATCAAGCGCTCGATCTCGTGATGCAAACGCGTGGGCTCGATATGCGCAAAAACGGCAACGTGGTCTATATTGCACCGAAAGAAGAACTCGCGACTAAAGAAAAATTAGAGCTTGAAAGTAAGCAGCAACTGACTGAACTCGAGCCGCTGAAGACTGAGCTATTCCAGCTTAACTACCAAAAGGCGGAAGCGGTTCAGCGCATGATTGTTGGCGGCTCTAGTGGCGGCGGGCAGAGCGCAGGCGGCGGCGCAGGAGCGGCTGCGGCTTCTTCAGCCGGCGGGTCAGGCATTTTGTCTAAGCGCGGTAGCGCAGTAGTTGATAGCCGAACAAACCTGCTAATGGTGCAAGACATTCCGTCGAAACTTGATGAAGTGCGTCGCCTCCTACAGCGCTTAGATATTCCAGTGAAGCAGGTGATGATTGAGACTCGAATCGTCGTCGCCGACGACCGATTTGGGCGTCAGCTTGGTGCGCGTTTTGGGCAACAGACCGCATCGCGGTTGGGTAGCGGGCTCACGTTGGGCACTTCGGGAACAACCGGTCAAATTGATCGCGTAAATCGCGATGGTACGGTGGAATTTACAAGTGGCGCAGTGCCCATTGCGACCGGTATCCCACCGTGGCGTCAGTTAGTTCAAACGAGCCCGGAATTAATGAATGTCAATCTTCCGCTTTCGAGCGCTGCAGGGCAGCTCGCGCTCACTTTCTTGAATCTTGGTTCTGGCAATATGGTTAACCTTGAGCTCCAAGCGATGGAGGCTAATAATCGGGGTAAAGTGGTTTCGAATCCTAGGCTGGTTACGCAGGACAACCAACGAGCCGTGATCGAGCAGGGCACGGAAATTCCATACGTAACACCGGCCTCAGGCTCGAGCTCCACGCCCGCGATCGCGTTCAAAAAGGCTGTACTTTCGCTCGCTGTCACCCCGCAAATTACGCCTGACAATCGAATCATCATGCAGCTCGAAATTAAGAAAGATGCCGTCGGCGCGCAAATTGCTGTCTCCGGAAGCAGCGGCGTGCCAAGTATCGATACAAAATCGCTGACGACACAGATCTCAATTAATAACGGCGAAACTGCGGTGATTGGTGGTATCTATGAAGAAGTCACGCGTAGCGACGTGACAAAAGTGCCATTCTTTGGCGACCTTCCCTACCTCGGTGCTTTCTTTAGAAACACGAATAAGCAGGAAAATAAAACGGAGTTGTTAATTTTCATTACGCCGCGCGTGGTCACCGATTCATTGACGTCGTTGAAGTAGCGCACCAAAAACGCAGAACGAGCGATGTTGTTGATCGCGTGTCATTCACCGATAAAATGGGTAAATGACACGCGCAATATCTGAACCACCGGACTGCAATAACCTCCAATTGCTCGGTACAAATACGCAAAACATAATCCTCATTGGACTCATGGGATGCGGAAAATCAACGGTTGGTAAGGTTCTTGCCAAGAAGATTGATCGCCCTTTTTTTGATTCTGATATCGAAATTGTCCGTGTAACGGGCGTTGAAATTAGTACGATATTCGAAATTGAAGGCGAGAATGCGTTTCGAGACCGGGAGTCGAGCGTCTTGCAAGAACTCCTTCATAGTGAGTCGATCTTGCTCGCTACGGGCGGGGGCGCGGTTATTAGACCCGCCAATCGGAACCTCATGCGGCAACGCGGCGTTGTGATTTACATGCACGCTTCGCCGACGACGGTCTACCAGCGCATACGAACCCATCGCGGTCGTCCGATACTTGCTTCTGGTAATCCCCTTCAGCGGCTAGAAAGCCTATACGTCGAGCGCGACGCGTGGTACCGCGAGACCGCTCACGCCATTGTCCACATCACAAACGAGACTCCGACCGTCGTTGCGTCTAAGATCGAGGATCTCGTCAAGGATTTTTAGGAACCCAACATGACCGAAATTAGTAGAGTTCAAGTAGCGCTCGGAGCGCGTAGCTACACCATCCATATTGGTGAGGGCTTGTTGGCTGCCGCAGGAGCGACGATCTCGACAGTGCTGCCCCGCTGTAGACGCATCGTATTACTGACTAATCCGACCGTCGATGCGCTCTATGGTGGGAGAGTTAGCGCATCGCTCCAAGCGGCAGGTATGATTGTTGACGTGATTATGATCCCCGACGGTGAGCGCTTCAAGACCTGGGAAACTCTTGATCAGATTTTGACGCAAATGCTGACACTAGGAATTGATCGATCGAGCGCACTTGTCGCACTCGGTGGCGGAGTTATCGGAGATATCGGCGGCTTTGCCGCAGCGATTTATCAACGCGGCATTGCGTTCGTGCAAATCCCAACGACGCTACTTGCGCAAGTTGACTCCTCCGTCGGGGGTAAAGTGGCAGTCAATCATCCGCTCGGCAAAAACATGCTCGGTGCGTTCTACCAGCCAAAAGTAGTTTTGATTGATCTAGCTGTTTTGCGATCACTACCCGCGCGCGAGATTACTGCTGGGCTCGCGGAGGTGATTAAATATGGTTTCATTGGTGAGTCCGATTTCGTAACCTGGCTCGAAGAAAATACAGACAAACTTCATGCGCTAGATCCTGCGGCGATTGCACTCGCAGTGCGAAAGAGTTGCGAAGCAAAAGCAGAAATTGTTGCGGCAGATGAGACCGAAACCGGCGCGCGCGCCCTGCTCAATTTTGGGCATACCTTCGCGCATGCAATTGAGTCTGGTCTTGGTTTCGGCGTTTGGCTGCATGGAGAAGCGGTTGGCGCTGGAATGGTTGCCGCTGCGGAGCTATCGCATCGGCTAGGGCGAATTTCTCAAGTTGATGCAACGCGTGTTCGTGCGCTGGTGTCGCGAATCGGTTGCCCAGTAGACTTGCCGCCATTGAGGGCAGTCCGCTACTGGGAATTGATGCAAATGGACAAAAAAACAGAGAATGAGAAGGTCACATTTATCTTATTGAATAAGATAGGCTCTGCCGAAGTCGTGCGCGCCGTAGCTTTTGCAGACGTAGCGCCGTTGCTGAAGTAAAAACTGCGCCGCAGGTTAATACCTGCGGCGCAGTTTTAGGTGAAAAACGATACTTTTACGTGCAGTTTATTGTCGTAACCGCTTGGCTTCCCGCTGAGTCAACGACAGTAACGGTTGTCACTGTGCCCACTGGATACACATTCGTGCCCGTAGACCACTGAACCACGAAGGAAGTAGAAACCGAGTAGGCGCCGGAAGCGATTAAGCTCCCACCGGATATGACCGACGAAGCTCCACCTACGACAGTGGCGCGATATGGACTCACCCCACCATTGATTAACACCGTTTGCGTGCCGGTTAAGCCAGCTGCGCAAGATCGCGTCGTACCGCTTGTCGAGGCAATGATTGGAACGGTCGGCGGCGTAACCACTAGCTTACCGACTGGAACCGGCGCTGATGTTGGAATTGGGTCTTTACCTTCCGAGTTTTCAAGCCCGACGCCAACGGTGCGACCTGTGGCATCCGTAATGAATATCACGGCATTGCTGTTGATGATACAACCGCCGTTGGTGCGACCCGTAAAGTAACCTCCGTTGGATAAGACAGTAGTAGTTCCGCCAGCAACGTTACTGCCAAAAAGATTGCCGACTAGGATCGTATCGGGTACCGACGAAACGACGCGGTAAGGGGGCGTACCGCCAAAAATGTAATATCCAACCTCCGCACCCGAGCTACAAATTCCTTTGAAAGCGCCGGTAATCGTCCATGAAGAAGGGGACACTGTAAGCACTTCCTTGCCGTCGGTAACTTGAACGACAGGAAAGCTATTATCAAGCCGCGAGCCTGTGACTAAATCGGTTGCGCGGATGAGCCCAAACGACGTAATCGCGTTGACATCTGCCTTAATTCGTACGATCGCCAAGCCTTGGGCGTCGGTCGTTACCGTAATCGCTTTGGTAAGCTGCGTTGCTGCATCATCCAAAACAAAGTTGTATTGCCCTTGAAGCGCCTCAAATCTGACTTGTCGTCCTGCCAACGGCGCTCCGGTAGGGCTACGCAAGGTCACTGAGGCCGTCGCCGTTTGTCCGGCGCAGACGCTTCCGTTTGTGCAATTTGCGCCAACGATCTTGAAGTCTTTTTCTTTGTCGAGAAACGGGGTCGGCACGATATCCGCCGCGGCGGTCGCACTGTTACCGGCAGAATCTGTAACGCTTATGGTGACCGCTGCGTTGTTTGTGCCGCCGCTGGAGCCGCCTGCAGCGGATAGCGTAATCGTGCTTCCGATGACGTCTTGCAGTAAAGGCAGCAGCGTAGGATTTGAACTGAACGCGCGATAAGGCGGCACACCGCCAGTGACCAAAAGCGAAGTAGGTTGATTGACATAAAGCGTCACCACGCCAGGGTTAACGGTTAATGGAAGTGGCGCAGCAGGCCCAGGCGCAGGATTAAGCGGGGCGCCTTCTGTGGTGCCGCCGCCGCCGCAGCCTGGAAGTTGCAAGACGATTCCTGAGAGCGCGACAGCGATTAAGCCTTGCGAGGTAAGCTTGAATACTAAAGAAGATGCAGTTTTCATCTGATGTGCGGATCAGGGCATTACCCTGTCATGACCGAATTATTTCAATTACACCGCACAGTTAGCTCGGAATCAAGATGTCATATGTTGAATTTATGACATCGTTGCGCAGACGGTAAAAAACGACCTTATTTCAGTTCAGCCTAGCGGGATTTCTTAAAAAAACAGACGCCGTGCCACCAAAACTAGAAAGAAAATGCTTTACAATTGAAAGGTTTCGCTGTGCGCTTTGTATGTTTAGGCGTTATGGCTTTATGCTTTTTTCGCATACATGTAAGGATTTTGCCCGTGAATACTGAACGTCCATTGCCGTCGGCTGCCCAAGCTGGCACTCCATATGCAAACTTCGCGCCGCCGAAGGCGCAAGGGCTTTACCACCCCTCAAACGAAAAAGACGCGTGTGGTCTCGGATTTATTGCCAACATTAAGGGCAAGAAGTCACACGAGATTGTGCAAAAAGGGCTTGAGATTTTGAAAAATCTTACCCATCGGGGTGCCGTCGGTGCGGATAAATTGCAAGGCGATGGTGCGGGCATCCTAATTCAAATGCCCGACGCTTTCTTACGAAAAGAATGTGGCAAATTGAGCATCACGCTGCCAAAGCAAGGCGAATACGGCGTGGGTATGGTTTTCCTGCCGAAAGAGCCCGCATCGAAAATGGCTTGTGAGCAAGAAATTGAGCGGGCGGTGCATGCCGAGGGGCAACGTTTACTCGGTTGGCGCGATGTTCCGGTGAGCAATGCGACGTTGGGCGAAGGCGTGAAGGCGCTCGAGCCGATCATCCGCATGGTCTTCATCGGGCGCGGCTCCCCAGACATGGATGCCGACGCGCTTGAGCGTAAGCTTTTTATTATCCGCAAATCGTCCGGGCATGCGATTCAGGCTCTTTGTTTGCGCCACGGCAAAGAGTTTTATGTGCCATCGATGTCAACGCGCACCTTAGTCTACAAAGGCATGCTGCTCGCCGATCAAGTCGGTGAATACTATCTTGATCTGCAAAACCCGACGCTTACGTCTGCGCTGGCAATGGTGCACCAACGTTTCTCCACAAATACCTTTCCAACGTGGGATTTGGCTCATCCGTTTCGGATGGTTTGTCACAACGGAGAAATAAATACGCTTCGCGGCAACGTGAACTGGATTCGTGCTCGTCAGCAAGCGATTTCCTCATCGGTTCTAGGAGAAGACCTTAATAAAATCTGGCCGTTGATTTACGACGGTCAATCAGATTCCGCGTCATTCGACAACTGCTTAGAGCTGCTCACGATGGGCGGCTACTCGCTATCGCATGCGATGATGCTGATGATTCCAGAGGCGTGGGCGAGCAACCCGCTGATGGCCGAAGATCAGCGCGCGTTTTATGAATACCATGCCGCGCTAATGGAGCCCTGGGACGGCCCCGCTGCGATGGCGTTTACCGATGGCACGCAAATCGGCGCAACGCTTGACCGCAATGGCTTGCGCCCTGCTCGATATATCGTCACCGATGATGACCATATCGTGATGGCCTCAGAAGTCGGTGTGCTCAATATTCCCGAATCAAAAATTGTTAAAAAATGGCGCTTGCAGCCTGGCAAGATGTTGCTTGTTGATTTGGTACAGGGGCGCATCATTGACGATGCTGAAATTAAGCGAAATCTTTCCGCAGCTAAGCCCTACAAAGATTGGATCGCAAAAACTAAGATTTCGCTCGAAGATTTGCCAGAACCTGCGCCGCAGGTATCGGCAAGTGTTTCGTTGCTTGATCGGCAGCAAGCGTTTGGCTATACCCAAGAAGATACGAAATTCATCCTCGCGCCAATGGGCATCAATAGCGAAGAGCCAACAGGATCGATGGGCAATGATGCCGCGCTGCCAGTGCTATCCAATAAGCCAAAAGTTTTTTATCACTATTTCAAGCAACTTTTTGCACAAGTTACCAACCCGCCGATCGATCCGATTCGCGAAGAGTTAGTGATGTCACTGACGACGTTTATCGGCCCGAAGCCTAATTTGCTCGGCTGGGATGAGCAAAATCCGCCGATGCGCCTTGAGGCAGATCAACCGATACTGTCCGCTTCAAATATGGAGAAAATTCGCCATATTGAGCTTTTCTCAGGCGCAGAATTTAAATCAAAAGAGCTCGATATTTCTTACCCCGTGCAATGGGGCACAGAAGGTATCGAGGCCGCGCTGGCATCGCTCGCCGCATCAGCGGTCGATGCAATTAAGCAAGGCATTACGATTTTGATCTTGACTGATCGTCATGTCGACAAAGCGCGCGTGCCGATTCCTGCGCTCTTAGCAACCGCTGCCGTGCATCAGCATCTCGTGCGCGCGGGTTTGCGCACCAGTGCGGGCCTCGTTGTTGAGACCGGCTCTGCACGCGAAGTGCATCATTTCGCATTGCTGGGCGGCTATGGCGCGGAGGCAATTCATCCCTACCTCGCGCTTGAGACGCTTACCCAACTTTCCACAATCGTGCCGGAAATTAAGGCCGAGGAAAGTGAATACCGTTATATCAAAGCGATTTGCAAAGGCTTAAACAAAGTCATGTCCAAAATGGGCATTTCAACGTTTCAATCTTACTGCGGTGCGCAAATTTTTGAAGCGGTCGGCCTCAACACACCGTTTATAGAAAAATATTTCACCGGCACGCCCACGGGCGTTGAGGGCATCGGCGTCTTTGAAATCGCAGAAGAATCTGTGCGCTTGCATAGGCTTGCTTTTGGCAATGACCCCACATTAGCTGATGCGCTGGATGTCGGGGGTGAATACGCTTATCGCATTCGCGGCGAAGAGCATATGTGGACCCCCGATTCCATCGCGAAATTGCAACATGCCACGCGCGCCGGTTTGGAAAAGGGTGCTGGCACGTTTAAAGAATACGCGCAACTTATCAACGATCAATCGCGGGCACTTAAAACCTTCCGTGGATTGTTTGATTTCAAATATGGTCAATGCACGCCAGTGCCGATCGAAGAGGTCGAACCTGCGGCGCAGATTGTGAAGCGTTTCGTCACTGGCGCAATGTCGCTCGGTTCAATTTCAACTGAAGCCCACGCAACGCTTGCTGTCGCGATGAACCGCATCGGCGGTAAATCGAACACAGGTGAAGGAGGGGAAGATTTTCGGCGCTACCGCACCGAAATGCGCAATGGTGGCGACGCAGGAATCAACGATGGCGACACAATCGCGTCGGTCGTTGGCAAAGAGCGCATCGTTGCCGATATCCCGTTGCGTAAAGGCGATTCACTGCGCTCAAAAATCAAGCAAGTTGCGTCTGGGCGATTTGGGGTCACAGCAGAATATTTAGCGTCTGCCGATCAAATCCAAATCAAAATGGCGCAAGGCGCCAAGCCGGGCGAAGGCGGGCAATTGCCAGGCGGAAAAGTCTCTGACTACATCGGTCAATTGCGTTACTCGGTGCCGGGCGTTGGCTTGATTTCACCGCCGCCACACCATGATATCTACTCGATTGAAGATTTGGCGCAGCTCATTCACGATCTTAAAAACGCCAATCAGAAAGCCTCGATCAGCGTGAAGCTGGTCAGTGAAGTCGGTGTCGGCACCGTCGCGGCGGGCGTGGCGAAAGCCAAGGCCGATCACGTCACGATTTCCGGTCATGACGGCGGCACCGGCGCATCACCGGTCTCATCGATCAAGCATGCAGGCACCCCGTGGGAATTGGGCTTAGCCGAAACGCAGCAAACGTTGGTGCTCAATAAACTGCGTGGCCGTATCACCGTGCAAGTCGATGGTCAAATGAAAACAGGCCGCGACGTTATCATCGGCGCGATGCTCGGCGCTGATGAATTTGGCTTTGCCACTGCGCCACTGGTGGTTGAAGGCTGCATCATGATGCGCAAGTGTCATTTAAATACCTGCCCGGTTGGCGTGGCGACGCAAGACCCGGTCTTGCGCGCGAAATTCCAGGGCAAGCCCGAGCATGTGGTGAACTACTTTTTCTTCGTCGCTGAGGAAGCGCGAGAGTTGATGGCCAAACTTGGCGTGCGCACGATCAACGAATTAATCGGCCGCAGCGATCTGCTCGAAATGAAAGCGGGCATTACACACTGGAAAGCCAAAGGCTTAGATTTTTCGCGCGTTTTCTATCAACCCGATATGCCCAAAGAAGTCGCGCGTCGGCATGTTGAAAAGCAAGACCACGGGCTTGAATTTGCGTTGGATAATACGCTCATCGCCTCCGCGAAAGATGCGATTGCAAGCGGCACGAAAACGATTATCGAAAGCAAAATCTCAAACAGCAATCGCTCGGTCGGTGCGATGCTGGCCAATCAAATTGCCGCGAAATATGGGCACGAAGGCTTGCCAGACGATACGCTGCGCGTGCGATTCAATGGCATTGCGGGGCAGTCTTTTGGCGCATTTTTAGCGCGCGGTATTACCTTTGAGCTGCAAGGCGCAACCAACGATTACACGGGCAAGGGCTTGTCGGGCGGGCACATCATCGTCTACCCTGATCCTGCGTGCCCCGCGAAAGCAGAAGAAAATATCTTGATCGGCAATACTGTGCTCTATGGCGCTATTGAGGGCGAAGCCTTCTTCCGCGGCGTGGCGGGCGAGCGCTTCGCGGTGCGCAATTCTGGCGCGACGACGGTCGTGGAAGGCACTGGCGATCATGGTTGCGAATACATGACCGGCGGTACGGTCGTCGTGCTCGGCAAAACCGGGCGCAATTTTGCAGCGGGTATGTCTGGCGGCCATGCTTACGTTTACGATGCCGACGGCACCTTTAAGCACCATGCAAATATGAGTATGATCGCGCTAGAGTCGGTGCAAACCGAGACCGAGCAGGGCGGCGCAGATCATGAGCTGATCGCCCAAGGCAAAGGCCGCAAGCGCCATAGCGGCATGAGCGATGAAGCATTGTTGAAGTCTTTGGTCGATAAGCATTTGCGCGTTACTGGCTCAACAGTCGCGCTGCGAATCATCGACAACTGGGAGACCGAGCGCAAGAAATTTGTAAAAATCTTCCCGCATGAATACAAGCGTGCGCTCACGGAGCAATACGCAAGCGAAACGCAATTGGCAAATAAGACTAAATCTGCGCCGCAGGTATCGGCAGAGGTGAAATAAGCATGGGCAAGGTAACTGGATTTTTAGAAATTGACCGCATCGAAGAGCAGTATCTGCCACCGGTCGAGCGAAAAAAGAATTACCGCGAATTTGTCTTGCGTTTGCAAGATGACGAAGCCAAAAAGCAGGGCGCGCGCTGCATGGATTGCGGCATTCCGTTCTGCCATAACGGCTGCCCGGTCAATAACATCATCCCTGATTGGAATGATCTCGTCTACAAAGGTGCATGGAAGCAAGCGCTCGATGTGCTCCACAGCACCAACAATTTCCCCGAGTTCACGGGTCGCATTTGTCCCGCGCCGTGTGAATCTGCGTGCACGTTGAATATTGATAACGCGCCGGTTGGCATTAAATCGATCGAACATTTCATTATTGATAAAGGCTGGGAAAATAACTGGGTGGTACCCGTACCTGCGGCGCAGAAAACAGGCAAAAAAATTGCGGTCATCGGATCGGGTCCGGCAGGTTTAGCCGCGGCTCAGCAGCTCGCGCGCGCTGGCCACAGCGTGACGGTGATGGAGAAAAATGATCGCGTGGGCGGGCTGTTGCGCTACGGAATTCCTGATTTCAAAATGGAAAAAACGCTGATTGATCGTCGCGTTGAGCAGATGGAAGCGGAAGGCGTGACCTTTCTTACCAAAACGCTCGTAGGCAAGATGCCTGAGAGCTCAACAGTGCAGAACGACGCTGCTAAAACGATTGAACCGCAAGCGTTGCTTAAAGATTACGACGCGGTAATTCTTGCCGGTGGCTCTGAGCAGCCGCGCGATTTGCCAGTGCCCGGGCGCGATCTTTCGGGCATTCACTACGCGATGGAATTTTTGCCTTCGCAAAATAAAGTGAATGCGGGCGATACGCTTTCTGATCAGATCAAAGCGACCAATAAAAACGTTGTCGTCATCGGTGGCGGCGATACAGGCTCTGATTGCGTGGGCACTTCTAACCGCCACGGTGCGGCTGGCGTGACCCAATTTGAATTGCTCGCGCAACCGCCCGAGGAAGAATACAAACCGCTCGTATGGCCGTATTGGCCGATAAAACTGCGGACGTCTTCCAGCCATGAAGAAGGCTGCGATCGCGATTGGAGCGTGACGACCAAGCGCTTTGAGGGCGAAGATGGCAAAGTCACCAAACTGATCGGGGCTCGCGTGCACTGGGAAAACGGCAAGATGGCCGAAATTCCTAACTCTGAGTTTGAAATCAAAGCTGATTTGGTCTTGCTCGCAATGGGCTTTACCAATCCGTTGCAATCTGTCCTCGATAGCTTCGGCGTCGAGCGCGACGTGCGCAACAACGCTAAAGCCTCGACGGATGATTACACGACCAACGTGCCTAAAGTTTTCGCCGCGGGTGATATGCGTCGTGGGCAATCGTTAGTGGTGTGGGCCATTCGCGAAGGGCGGCAAGCGGCGCGCGCAGTCGATGAATTTTTGATGGGAAGTTCTACGCTACCACGATAGATTTGCGTCAATAGAGAAATACCTGCGGCGCAGATTGAGCGAAAATTTAGGCCAATCTGCGCCGCAGGTATTTTAGAAGTGTTAGTCATGTTCCACCGATGCATGGTCTCGTTACACCCTGCAGCCATGGGTGTTGCAGACCTAAATTTCTGCGATCCCAGCGAATCAATAAAACTAAGGATGCCTGCGCTCCGCACAATCTGCTGCGGATAGTTCGCTACTTAAGCGCAGCAATGCCCGCCAGTGCGATCTGAGCATCTTGAACGGACTGAACACCGGAGACGCCAATCCCGCCTACGATTTTTCCGTCAACGATGATCGGAATGCCGCCTTCTAGCGGCATTAAGCCGTCGACGCGGAGCAAGCGCAGACCCGCGCCGCCGCCAGCAATTGCATCTTCCAGCGCTTTAGTTGGGCGACGAAAATTTACCGCGGTCGTTGCTTTCCCTTTGGCAATATCCAAGCTGCCATACTGGGCATTATCAAGTCGCTGCAACATGACGAGTTGGCTTGCGCTATCAACAATCGCGATCACGACATCCCATTTGTTTTTGCGAGCCTCTGCCTCCGCTGCAACCATCATTTTTTTTGCGGCCTCTAAGCCAATCGGTGAACCGTAAGGTGCCGGGCCAGACTGCGCGCCTACCAAACTTGCAGTAATACCAAAAGCGATTGCCGCTAAAAACGCTAATTTTTTCATTTCTCATGTCCTTGTTGGTTTGATCCGAAGGGGTATCGGCTTGTGACTCGGATGCTACGCTAGCGCAACAGAGATACGCAACATCAAAAAGGTTAGCGTATACCCTTATCGTTATAAAGATAAGGATACGGGCGTTGATTCTGCAACCGCAGTAGGGGCGCAGCGATTCCGAAGAGACCTAGCGTTGATCTGAATTGCGTCGCGGTGTTCTTTGTGTTTACGCGCCCACATCTGCCCACATCCGTAGCAGATTGTGATAACACCCTGTGAGCCGCACCGTTTCATCGTTATCCCCCGCACGCTGGCGCAGGGCTAGGATGGCCATGTCCATTTCGTAGAGCAAAGCGCGCTGATCGTCGCGACGGATCATACTTTCGATCCAGAAAAATGAGGCGATGCGTTCGCCTTGGGTGACAGGAGCAACGCGGTGGACGGTCGAAGCGCTGTAGAGCACCAAATCGCCAGCCGCGCCTTTTATCGCCCGCCCGCCCATGCCATCTTCAATGATGAGTTCACCGCCTTTGTAGCTATCGGGCGAGCTGAGAAAAAGCGTAGCCGAGAGATCGGTGCGCACGTGACGTGCGGTGGGGGCGAATGTACGTACTGCGTTATCGATGTGGTTGCCAAAAAAATTGCTCATACCGCTATAGCGATTAAAGAGCGCGGGGAACACCGTTTTCGGCAGCGCCCGAGCGATGAATTGCGGATTGCGCGCGAGCGCTTGCGACACCATGCCCCTTGCCTTTTGTAATTGCAACGATGCTTCGGGTAATTGCTGATTGTGTTTTGCTTGCGCGCTTTGGTCGCCTGCTGTGCTGCGGCCATCTTCCCATGATGCTTTCGCCATAAGCGCGCGCACTTCACTCAATTCATCGGCCGTAAGCACATTTTCAATCACTGCAATATTCAAAATTTCATCGTCCAATTGAGTCGGGCATTTCGGGCTGTACCCGGCACCGCGTGGCCACGATAGAGCGAGCTGTAATACACCCGGTCGCCGATATTTTCAAAATTAAGTCGCAGAGTATGGCTTGCGCTCAATTGATATTCAACCAGCCCATCCCATTTCAAATACCCAGGCGCGCGGTTGGTCGAAGTTTCTGCAGCAGCAGGCTTATTTTGGCTAATAGCAACGAAGCCCCCGCCTACGCGCCACTTTGGGGTGAGCTGATAAGTCGTCCAGAGATTGCCTTGGCGGGTTGGCGTGAGCCCGGGGTTTAAGCCTACCGTAGCTTGGCTCGTCGGGCTCGACCCCGCTTTATCGATTTCGGCACGAGTCAACACAAAACCAGCGAAGATTTCCCATTGTGGATTGATCCGCCCAGCGGCTTCTAGCTCGAATGCGTCGGCATGCCGTTTGCCAGAGAGCAAAAAGCCTGTACCGCCCGGTACGGTTTCGGTATCGGTGCTGCGTTCGTTTAGTTTTTCTGATCGTGAGAGCGATGCCCGCAACGATAGGTCGCCATTGAGCCAATCCTTTTTTGCGCCAATTTCGACGTTGCGCGCGCTTTCAGCGGGCGTGTTCGCCGTTGTCGGGTCGTATTGATATAAATCGCCAGAGGTGTTGAACGAGGTGCTGTAGGTCAAGTAATAATTCGATGACTCATTGGGTTGAAACATTGCGCCAGCGCGGTTGCTCAGTAGCGAATCTTTACGCAAAAGCGGCCCGCCCACCGCGCGCACGTAATCGCCTTCGAATCGATCAAATCGTAAGCCGCCTACGAGTTTAAAGTTCTCACTGATGCTCACTGTGTTTTGCATATATACGCCCATCGTTTGGGCTTGAAATTCATTGGCAAATGTTTGCACGCGGGTATCCACCACGCCCACATGCGAGGGCTCACCGAACACCGTGTTAGGCTTCGCTGGGCTGAGGCTATACGCATCGCGCGATGAATTTTCCTTGGCGATTTCGGCGCCGACTAAAAGCTCGTTTTTCAATCCAAACCAACTGCGTTTGGTAATGAAATCGGATTGAGCAAAGGTGTGATGCTCTGCGCCGGCGCGGGTTTGGTTGCCCCGGGTCACCACGGTTGCCGCGTTTAAGTTAGCGGTGGTCGTACCCATGGCGAAGCGAGCCGTTGTCGCCCATAAATCCCGTTCAAAGCGACTGTCGCGCAGCGTGGTTTTGAGCGAATCGCCATTATCGAATCGATGGGTATATGCGGCGGTGAACACATCCGCGCTATCTCTTTGGTAGTCGGTGTCCACGCCGTACCATTTTTGATTTGAAGGCGCAGGCGCGGGCCGAGATGCGAGCCAGCCAAAGCCGTAATCAGGCTTGTCGTTGTAGTGCAGGTGATAGGCGCTGAAAAGAAATTCATCGCCCGTGCCGATACCAAAACGATAGTCGAGCGCGCCACCGCGGCGCTGGGTGTTCGCTTCGCCCGCGCGGCCATCGCCGTCGGTCAGCATCACGCTTGCGCGCAAGCCGGCATCGTCGCCGGCTCTTACACTGAAATCGCCAATCGCACGCACATAGCGATCGGTGCCCGCGGTGACGCTTAATTCATTTTTACCAAACGTGCTAGGCGCTTTGCTAACTTGGTTGACAATACCGCCCGTCGAGCCCCTCCCAAAGAGCATCGATGCCGAGCCGCGCAACACCTCGATGCGCTCAACGTTAAACGTATCCCGGTTGTATTGCGCAATATCGCGCATTCCGTCGGAGTAAATGTCGCCTGCGACCGTGAAGCCGCGCAAGCGGATGTTGTCTCCAATGCGCCCGCCTTCGCCTGCCTCAAAAGTAATGCCTGGCACGTTTTGCAGTGCGCCTTTCACGGTATCTTGGCCTTGATCGGTGATGAGTTTGTTGGTCACGATGGTCAACGACTGCGGAATATCTTTCGGTAGCGCGGGTGTTTTACCCACCGTGGTGAGCCCGGATTGGTAGCTTTTACCGGCTTCGTTTGCGCCCGTTACGGTCATTGGCTCAATGGTTTGTTTTTCTTCCGCTTTTGCTGCGGGAATAGTCTGTTGGGCCGATGCGAAATTCGCAACGCCTAACGCGAGCGCACCGAGCGGGATGAGTAAGTTTGAGGGATAAGGCATCTTAGAAAGAGTTCCGAGGTTTGATATTGATGGTCGCGGTTTACGAAGCCGCTTCCGTTGCGCGGAACCTAGCGAGAGTAAACAAAAATGTAAGTGTATCGTAATGCGAATAATTCGCATTACGATTATTATCGGATTGATTTGATGGCCGGTAAATGCGCGCCCGCGCCGCCCTGGGCAACCGGCGTTCCCAACGTGTTTGACACGACGAATCGCTCGTCACGCGATTCGAGACCGTGAAGTGCAAAAAAACTGCGCACGCAGCCTATGGTTTTGATCGGCAGCGCAACGCGGCGCCGTTAGCTCTGCTTATTTGAGAAATACCTGCGGCGCAGGTTAAGCACTATTTCGGTTAATTAAGCCTTTTTTGGGTTAAATCTGCGCCGCAGGTATTTATGCGAAATCGTCTGCAGTTGCCGTTAGACTACTCACTATGCCCCAATCTGTAATCATTCTCGGCGCTGGCATCGTGGGCGTATCTTGTGCGCTCGCGCTGCAGGGCAAAGGCTTTGCGGTCACGCTCGTTGATCGACGCGCGCCCGGTGAGGAGACCTCCCACGGCAATGCCGGCGTGCTTTCGCGCACTTCGCTCATCCCGCTGAATAATCCGAGTTTGTTGCGCAATCTCCCCAGCTTACTTAAAAATCAATCCGCCGGTTTTCGCTACAACGCCCAATACCTGCGGCGCAGTTTTTTGTGGGCAGCGCGGTTTATCGCCAATGCGCGTACGCCCAAAACCGTAGAAACGATGCTGGCGATCGATGCGCTCATTCAATTGTCTGGCGCGCAACATCGGGTCTGGTTGAGCCAAGCCGCGGTCGGCCATCGCATGCGCGATACCGGCTGGCTCATGCTCTATCGCGATGCAGCAGGCTTTGCCGCTGGCGCCTGGGCACGCGGCGTATACGATACGTTTGGCGTGGGCTACGATGTTTTCAATTCGGCTGAAATCTACGCGCGTGAGCCCGAACTTCTGCCGATTTTTTCACGCGCGGTGCACGTTCGCGATGCCGCCTCGGTAGACGATCCGGGCGCGGTGGTGAAAGCCTATGCCGCGATGTTCGTACAGCGCGGCGGGAAACTTTTGCAGGCCGAAGTGGCGCACGCACGGCAATCTGAGGCCGGCGGGTGGAATCTTACCAATACCTGCGGCGCAGAAATGGCCGCGCAGCATCTCGTTGTGGCTCTCGGGCCGTGGTCAAAAGCATTTTTGGCCACGCTTGAAATCAAAGTGCCGATGGCATTTGAGCGCGGTGCACATCATCATTTCAGGCCACCGCAAAGTAAATCGCTGCAGCAACCCATTTACGATGTGAGTGGTGGCTACGTGCTCACACCCACAGCGCATGGGATGCGGCTGACCACCGGCGTGGATTTAAACGCGCTCGACGCACCGATCAACGAAGCCCAACTTGCAATAGCGGAAGCAAACGCACGCGCAGCCTTTCCGCTTGGCGCGCGCGTACCCGTTGCGCCCTGGCAAGGTGCGCGACCAACGCTGCCCGATTCCCGCCCGGCGATTGGCGCATCGTCCCGACGCCGCCATTTGTGGTGTGCCTTCGGTCACCAACACATTGGCTTTTCCACAGGCCCTGGCACTGGCGCGTTGCTCGCCGCGCTCATGACCGGCGAGCCGCCCGAGATCGCCGCCGCCCCGTTCTCCCCACAGCGATTCAGGATTTAGCGCAAACGCTGCAAAATAGCTATTAATTGCACTCTTCCGCCGCCGCTATGTCCCTTGCCTCCATCCCCGAACTCGTTGCTGAAATGGCCGCTGGCCGCATGGTGATCTTGGTCGATGATGAAGACCGAGAAAATGAAGGTGACGTCGTGCTCGCTGCCGCGCACGTTACGCCCGAGACGATCAATTTCATGGCCCGCTACTGCCGAGGGCTCATTTGCTTGACGCTGACCAAAGAGCGCTGCGATCTTTTGCAATTGCGCGCGATGGCTGCGAATAACGGCACTAAACACGGCACCGCATTTACCGTTTCAATTGAAGCGGCCACCGGCGTGACCACGGGCATTTCTGCCGCCGATCGCGCGCGCACGGTGCAAGCCGCTGTCGCGGGCAACGCCGTCGCGCGTGATCTTGTGCAACCTGGCCATATTTTTCCGCTGCAAGCTGCGGATGGTGGCGTGCTGATGCGCGCTGGGCATACCGAAGCGGGCTGCGATCTGGCGCAAATGGCCGGTCTTTCGCCTAGCGCAGTGATCTGCGAAATCATGAAAGACGACGGCACGATGGCGCGCCTGCCCGATCTCATCGATTTCGGTAAAACCCACCATTTGAAAGTCGGCTCCATCGCCGATCTGATCCGCTATCGGGGCGAAAAAGAATCGCTAATTACGTTGGCCACCAAGCGCCGCATGAAAACCAGCTATGGCGAATTTGACTGCGCCACTTATAGCGATCGCTTCGGCGGCGTGCATCTTGCGCTCACAGTCGGCCAATGGGCGGCCGATGAGCCGGTGCTGGTGCGCGTGCACGAGCCGCTCTCGATTATGGATTGGCTCGATACTGAAAACACGCGCCACTCCTGGCCGCTCCCACGCGTGATGGAGCGCGTGCAGCGCGAAGGCAAAGGTGTAGTGCTGCTGCTCAATTGCAATCATCAAGGCGACGCTCTGCTCGCTCTCGGTGATGCGGCGGTAGAGCAAGCCCCGCGCAGCATGGAAATGGATTTACGCACCTACGGCGTTGGCGCGCAGATTTTGCGCAGCGTAAATGTGCGCAACATGCGCGTACTCGGCGCACCCCGACGCATGCCCAGCATGGCCGGCTACGATTTGCATACGGTGGAGTTTTTGAGTGTGGGGGAGTAGAGGTATGCGCACAATTTAACTTGTGCTATTATTTGTACAAGTTAAATTGCGCGACCAAGTGCCAATATGCAAATCATCAACTTTTCAGACGCACGCAACAATCTCAAAGGCATCATTGATCGCGTGGTGGAAGATGTTGATTACACCGTCATCGCGCGGCGGGATGCGGCGAACGCGGTCATCGTTTCGCAAGAGTATTTTGATAGCCTGATGGAAACCGTGCACTTGCTTAAAGTACCTGCAAACGCCGCGCACCTGCAAAAATCGATAACCCAATACCGGCAAGGCAAAGCGAAGGCGAGAAAGCTGGTTGCTCCCGAATAGCACCTTGATCTCCCGATCATGGCGAAATCATTAACCCAAGTAGCGTTCACACATGCCGCGTGGCAGGACTACGTGTGGTGGCAAACGCAAGACAAGAAAACCCTGCGCCGCATCAACCAACTCATTGAAGCGACCTTGCGCGAGCCATTCACTGGAATCGGGAAGCCAGAGGCGCTACGCGAAAATTTGAGCGGATTTTGGTCACGCCGGATCGATGAAGCGAATCGGTTGGTGTATGCGGTGGAGGCAGAGCGGGTCGTGGTGATTGCTTGTCGGTATCATTACTAAACTGAAGTAAGAGGCTTTATCGTGAATATTTTCGAAGAGTGTGAACGACTATACGCACAGCTAGAGGCGCTACGTCCGCTTTCGCCGGACGCAGAACAAAAGATATGGCAAAAGTTTCGCTTTGATTGGAACTATCACTCCAATAGCATCGAGGGCAATTCACTCACATTTGGTGAAACGAAGTCACTGCTACTCCACAACATCACGGCCAGCGGAAAGCCCTTAAAAGATCACTTCGAAATTACTGGGCACAACGAAGCCATTCTTCAGCTTGTCGATTTCGTGAAAAGGGATGAGCCACTAACAGAGAGTTTCATCCGTCAATTGCACAAACTCATCTTGCGCGAACGGTATCAGGTAAGCGCGCAGACACCTGACGGGCAACCCACGCGCAAATGGGTCGAAGTGGGTCAGTACAAAACCTTGCCGAATCATGTTCTGACAGCAACAGGCGAAGTATTCCGATTTGCAGAGCCCATTGATGTCGCAAAAAAGATGGGTGAGTTGGTTGACGACGCGAACCTACTGCAATCACTCTCAGTAACGGAAGCAATCGTAGCTGCGTCTAACCTCCACTATGAATTTGTGCGCATTCATCCATTTGATGATGGCAATGGACGAATGGCGCGAATTCTTATGAATTTGGTCTTGATGCGCTTTCGTATTCCCCCCGCCGTGATCTCAACGAAAGAAAAGGTTTCCTATTTCGCGGCGCTTCGGCAGGCCGATGGGGGACAACTCGACATGTTTGCAGAATACATCGCAAATTGTGTTGCCCATTCCTTGACGATAATGATTTCTGGCGCGAAAGGTGACAGCATTGAAGACGCTGACGAACAAGATAAGAAAATTACGCTTTTAACAAAGCTATTAAAGTCCACAAATGATCCGCTTGATGTCACACGATCACGCGACACGCTTAACAGCCTGATAGAACAAAGCTTCATTCCGCTTACGTACAAATTACAAATTGCAGCAAATAAATTTGCTCAGCTCTATCGTCGTATTGACACCAGTATCAATGTTGGAGGACACGGCATCCAGAGTTCTGCTAACACGTTAGAACTGTCAGCATTTTCTGTTGCTTTGGCCGATACAACACCCCATTTAGCCATCGCAATTTCGTTCGAAAATTTAATGTTCGAAGGCATGGATTCAAGATGTCACTATTGGCAGATTACTTTTGACACGCAGCCTGTCACTTATGGATTGAATTTCAACGGTGTCATTCCAGTGGAGCTTCCGCGCAGCAGTTATTCTCGGCAGTTACCAACTGGAAAAATTGAGTTGATTGTCAAAGCATTTATACAGGCACATATTGAATTCATTGAAACGTGTTCGGGTGTAAGGCTGGATTCGTAATCACTCACATACTCCTCCGATACTCCCCGCCCACTTCAAACAACGCCTCAGTAATCTGCCCGAGAGAACACACGCGCACAGCTTCCATCAGTTCGGCAAACACATTCCCACCATTCATTGCGGTGAGCTTCAATTTGCTCAATACCTGCGGCGCAGATTTGGCATTTTTTGACTGAAATTCGGCTAAACGTTTAAGTTGCGATTGCTTTTCTTCTTCGGTGGACCGGGCAAGCTCAAGCGTTTCGGGCACGAGATCGCCGTTGGGGTTGCGGAAGGTATTGACGCCGATAATGGGCAACGACCCGTCGTGTTTCAGGTGTTCGTAGTGCATCGATTCATCCTGAATCTTGCCGCGCTGGTAGCCGGTCTCCATTGCACCGAGCACGCCGCCGCGCTCGCTGATCGCTTCAAATTCTTTCAGCACCGCCTCTTCGAGCAAATCGGTGAGTTCATCGATGATGAAAGCACCTTGATTAGGGTTTTCGCATTTGGCTAAGCCCCACTCGCGGTTGATGATGAGCTGAATGGCCATCGCACGGCGCACGCTTTCTTCCGTGGGCGTAGTGATCGCTTCGTCAAATGCATTGGTGTGCAAGCTGTTGCAATTATCGTAAATGGCGATGAGCGCTTGCAGCGTAGTGCGAATATCGTTGAACTGAATTTCTTGCGCATGTAGGCTGCGGCCGCTGGTTTGAATATGATATTTCAGCTTTTGGCTGCGCTCATTTGCGCCATATTTATCGCGCATCGTAATTGCCCAGATGCGGCGGGCGACACGGCCGAGCACCGTGTATTCGGGGTCCATACCGTTACTAAAAAAGAAGCTCAAATTGTGGGCGAAGTCATCGATGTTGAGTCCGCGCGCGAGGTAAGCTTCAACGAAGGTGAATCCGTTTGAGAGCGTGAAGGCGAGTTGCGAAATCGGGTTCGCACCTGCTTCGGCGATGTGGTAACCACTAATCGATACGGAATAGAAATTACGCACTTTATTCTGCGTAAAAAATTGCTGAATATCGCCCATCACTTTGAGCGAAAATTCAGTGGAGAAGATGCAGGTATTTTGGCCTTGATCTTCTTTCAAAATATCAGCTTGCACGGTTCCGCGCACGTTTTCGAGCGTCCACGCTTTAAGCTGCGTGGCTTCTTCCATGCTCGGCTTCCGACTATTTTTGTGCTCAAACTTTTCAAGCTCGCGATCTATCGCGGTGTTCATAAACATCGCGAGCAGCGTTGGCGCCGGGCCGTTGATTGTCATCGACACGCTCGTGCTCGGGCTCGTTAAATCAAAGCCATCGTAGAGCACTTTCATATCTTCGAGGGTAGCGATACTCACTCCGGAATTGCCAACTTTTCCGTAAATATCGGGGCGCACCGCGGGGTCGTTGCCGTAGAGAGTCACGCTATCAAATGCGGTCGAGAGCCGCTTCGCGGGCATGCCTTCGCTCACTTTTTTGAAGCGGCGATTGGTGCGGAACGGATCGCCTTCGCCCGCGAACATGCGCGTTGGGTCTTCGCCTTCGCGCTTGAAGGGGAACACGCCCGCGGTGTAGGGGAACGCGCCGGGCACGTTTTCTTTCAGCTGCCACCGTAGAATCTCGCCTTCATCCTCAAATTTTGGTAGTGCTACCTTTGGGATGCGCGTGCCGGAGAGCGTTGTGGTTGTGAGTGCGGTGCGCAGCGCTTTATCGCGAATTTTGGTGATCAATTCGTCTTGCGAATATTGCGCTCTTAGCGCAGGCCAATCGGCGAGCAATTGCTTGGCGTGTGTGTTCATCGCGCTTTCGCGCTGCACGATCAAATCATCGATTGCGTGACGGGCTTTATCTTTATCGGGCTTGGCTTCATTCAACATGCGCACCGTTGCGCGTAATTGCTGGCGCTCCCGGGCGAGGGTGATTTGCGTTGCGCTCGTTGCGTGATAGCCGCGCACCGTTTCAGAGATTTCAGCGAGGTAGCGTGTGCGTTGCGGTGGCACGATCACTTGCGTGCGTGATGATGCGCGCACTGCTGATTGTGCGAGCATACCTGCGGCGCAGATTAAGCCTTTTTCTTGCAATTTCACAAGCAAAGCCTGGTAAAGCGCGGTGACGCCATCATCGGCAAACTTTGATGCCATCGTGCCAAACACGGGCATGTCTTCGGTTTTCACACTCCACATTTCTTTATTGCGCTGCACTTGTTTGCGCACATCGCGCAGTGCATCTTGTGCGCCTTTGCGATCAAACTTATTGATCGCGACGAAATCGGCGAAATCGAGCATATCGATTTTTTCAAGCTGCGAGGCCGCGCCAAACTCTGGCGTCATCACGTAAAGCGTGGTGTCTACATGCTGCACGATCGCGGCATCGCCTTGACCGATGCCAGAGGTTTCCACCAAAATTATGTCAAACCCATGCACCTTGCACGCCGCGATGACGTCCGGTAAGGCTTTGGAAATTTCGCTGCCCGCTTCGCGCGTAGCGAGCGAGCGCATGTAGATATTTTCATGGTTAATCGCGTTCATGCGAATGCGATCGCCGAGCAATGCGCCGCCCGATTTGCGGCGCGAAGGATCGATGGAGATGATGGCGATTTTCAGCGCATCGTTTTGGTCAAGCCGAAAGCGGCGCACCAGCTCATCGGTGAGCGAAGATTTTCCTGCGCCGCCGGTGCCCGTGATGCCAAGCGTGGGGATCGTTTTTGCTTTGGCGGCCGCGCGAAGCTGGGTTAATTCAGCTTCGGGAAGCGTGCCGAGCTCAATGCGCGTGATTTCTCGGGCGAGGTGGTTGTATTCCCCTCGCCCTGGGGGAGAAGTGTTGGGGGAGAGGGTGTTTCCGGCAGGATCAGGGTGACCGTTTACGATAGACGCGTTCCCGAGCCCTCCCCCCCGGGGGCAGGGAATTTTCGTCAAATCATAATCGCATGAAGACACAATTTCGTTAATCATTCCCTGCAGCCCAAGCTTCGCGCCATCTTCTGGCGAGAAAATGCGCGTGACGCCATATTCATGCAACTCGCGAATTTCTGCGGGCACGATCACGCCGCCGCCACCTCCAAATACTTTAATGTGCGCGGCGCCCGCTTCGCGCAGCATGTCGATCATATATTTGAAATACTCAACGTGCCCACCTTGATAAGAGCTCATCGCGATACCGTGCGCATCTTCTTGCAAGGCCGCATCAACAACTTCTTTTACGCTGCGGTTGTGCCCTAGATGCACGACTTCGCAGCCCGTGCTTTGCAAAATGCGGCGCATGATATTGATCGCTGCATCATGCCCATCAAAAAGCGCAGCAGCGGTGACGAAGCGCACTTTATGGGCTGGTGTGTAGACGAGGGGTTTGGTGTTTAGATTGCTCATGGCGAAAGCCTCAATACCTGCGGCGCAACGGCGCGAATATCGAGACATTAACGGAAGTTGACGTTAACGTCAACTATAGGTACTTACTTATTATTAATCAATGACTTAAAACGCTCCGATCAAGAAGATGGGCACACCGCCCATGGTCGTTAGCGAATGTTTGCGAAACTACCGGAATACATTATCAACGGTCTATTCCCCATGAAACGATTTGCCACCGCGCTACTCGCTGCCGCACTTTTACCGCTCGCGGCGACGGCTCAATCTTGGCCCGCCAAGCCCGTGCGTATCATCGTGCCCGCACCGGCAGGCAGCTCGCTCGATTTGCTCGCGCGCCAGTTGCAAGATAAGCTGAAAGATAAATGGGGCCAGCCGATTGTGGTCGAGAATAAGCCTGGCGCCGGCGGTATGCTCGGTATGGATCTGGTCGCTAAATCGGAGGCCGATGGGCATGTGATGGGCTTAGGCTTTGGCGGGCCGATTTCCACCGCGCCAATGCTCTATAAGAAAATGAGCTACGACCCAGCGAAAGATTTAGCAGCGGTACTGAGCACCACTTCGCAGGCAAACGTGCTCGCGATCAATGCCAGCGTACCAGCCAAAAATATAGGCGAATTTGTCACCTGGGCAAAAGCGCAGGAGGGTAAGCTCAATTACGCTTCCCTTGGCAATGGCAGCTCGGCTCATCTTACGATGGAGCTTTTTTTAGATGCAGCAGGCATCAAGGCCACGCACATTCCTTTCAATGGCTCGCCGCCCTCTGCGCTTTCAGTCGCAGCGGGGGATACCCAAGCTGTGTTTATGGTCGCGCCCGCGCTGTTGCCGCATGTGCAATCAGGTAAAGTGCGCCTGCTCGCTGTGAGCACGCCCAAGCGCTCGGGCGATGCATCGCTGAAGGCACTGCCGACGATTGTTGAAAGTGGTTTACCGGCGGTGCAATCGGTGGCATGGAATGGAATCTTCGTTCGCGCCGGAACGCCGGAGGCCACGATTGCAAAAATCAATGCCGACATTAATGCCGCGTTAAAAGATGCGGCACTAATCGCAACGCTAGATAAAGCAGGCATGGACGTGACGGGCGGCACGCAGGCGGATTTCATGAAATTTATCGAAGCCGACACCAAACAATGGGCCGCAGTGATCCAGCGCTTGGGCGTGAAACTAGACTAACGCCTCGATACCTGCGGCGCAGATTTGGCCTTAAAAGCCCTAAATCTGCGCCGCAGGTATTTGCAGCACTTTTTCTCCGACACACGCATACACCCGTCTGCCGGGTCTCGGCGAGATCAGATGCCCGCCAGTGAATGCGCCAAACGCGGGCAAGATGCCGTGCCCAGCCTCAAACACAAATGCAGGCACGCGCATGCGATCAACGCTCGAGCGCAGCATGGCGCATGGATGAATGTGCCCACAAAGGCTGAAATGTGGCGACGCTTCGCTTTGCACTGGCGGATGATGGGCAAAGGCAAAGGGCGCGACGATATGCGGCTCGGGCACGATCTGAAACCGCAGCGCGGTATCGGCTTGCAGCGCGATGGTGCCTGCATGCCGATCATGATTGCCTTCGATGATCGTAATTTCAGGCGCAGGCCACTGCGATCGCCAATCGTGTAGCGCAGCGTGCGTTTGCGCATTCATACTTTCTTTCGCGTGAAAAAAATCACCCAACACGAAAATCTGCGCCGCAGGTAACGCTTCGATCTGCTGCACCCGATTGAGCGCTGCGGAAAGTCGCGCGAGTGTTTGCCCGGTGCTCCCCCGCGGCACGGGAATGCCCCGCGCGCGAAACACATCGGCTTTGCCAAAATGCAAATCTGCAACGATAAGCGATCGCATGCGCGGCCAATACAGCGCGCGCTCAGACAGTAGGCGCACGCGTTCGCCTGCAAGAGTGATCTCCATTAGGTGCCCGCCTCAAGCGCTGCGGCAAGTTTTTGCAAGCGCTGCGTAAGCGATTCCGTGCTCACGGTATCGCGTAAGCGCTCGGCCATGAGCGGAAATGAAAACGGCGTAAACCGCGCCGGACGCAGGATGACGTGTGGCAATGCATTGATGCGGATGAGCGCGGCGTGGATGCGGGTAAGATCAAGCTCATCACGCAAGGCTTCGTTGCGGGCTTGCACCAGCAATTGATTGTCAGGATCGTGTTGGTTAAAGACTTCAAACAACAGCGCGGACGAAACTTGCAATTGCTTGGTCGAATGCGGTGCGCCCGGAAAGCCTTGAAAAATAAGCCCGGCTACGCGTGCGATTTCGCGGAAGCGGCGCTTTGATAATTCTGAAGCGTTGAGCGCGCTTACGATATCGTCTTCCAAATTTTCAATGGAAAATAATCCTTCAGAAATCAGTCGCGCCCAATCGAACGGCGATTGTGAATGCAGCTCAAAGCCATAATCATTTGCTGAAAATGAGAACGTTGCCGGATCATGGGCGCTCGCCCGCCAGCCGATGAGCGCCGCCAGCCCGATATGCGCGAGCCGCCCGGCAAACGCATAGCAATAAAAATGCGCGCCTTCTTCTGATTGAATCGCTTCCATCACCAGTTGCTGCGGCGTGGGCAAGGCCGAGCGCTGAATCTGCTCATCGATCAGCGGGCGCATTGCGCGCGCCTCTGGCGTGGCATCGCGCCCACGCGCCATTTCGCCGAGCACTGCCAAAGTGGCATCGGCCAGCTCGGTCGACAGCGGTAAGCGGCCGCCGCCCCACTGCGGCACGATACCCGTTTTGCGCTTTGATTTCTTCACGCTGGCGATCATATCGCGCACGCGGGTGAGCTCCAACACATGCCCAGCGAAAGAAAATACATCGCCTACTTTTAAGCGCGCGATGAACGACTCTTCAATCGAGCCGAGCTTGCCACCGCTTTGCCATTTCACATCCATCGCGCCATCGCTCACAATCGTGCCGATGGACATCCGATGCCGCCTTGCAATCGCGGGATTTTCAACGCGGTAAATGCCTGCTTCATTGCGCACGAGCTTATGATAATCAGGGTAAGCGTGCATCGCACCGCCATCGCTTGCAAAGTGCAAACACCAGTCGAACGCTTCTCGCGTAAGCGTGGCGTAGGCATGCGTGGTGCGCACTTCATCGAACAACCCGTCTGGCGAAAATCCGGCACCGGTTCCGAGCGTCACCATATGCTGCACGAGCACATCGAGCGGCGCAATCGGTGGCGTGCGGGCTTCGATCTTTTTTTGCGCAGCGGCTGTGCGGGCGGCGGCGGCTTCGATGATTTCGAGTGCTTGCGTAGGCACAATCGTAATTCGCGAGGCCCGCCTCGGCGCATGACCGCTGCGCCCGGCGCGCTGCAGTAAGCGGGCAATGCCTTTGGGCGAGCCAATTTGCAACACGCGCTCGACGGGCAAGAAATCGACGCCCAAATCTAAGCTTGATGTACAGACCACGGCTTTGAGTGCGCCTGATTTCAAAGCATCTTCGACATAACTGCGCACGTCTTTAGAAAGCGAGCCATGATGCACCGCAATCACACCCGCCCAATCGGGGCGGGCATTCAAAATCTGCTGATACCAAATCTCAGAAGCCGAGCGCACGTTGGTGAAAATAAGCGTCGAAGCCGACGATTCGATCTCAGCGATGACTTGCGGCAGCAGCTTTAAACCAATATGCCCAGCCCACGGAAAGCGCTCCATCGTCGCGGGTAAAAGCGTATCAATCGCAATCGTTTTAGGCTCTTTGCCACTGATGCGCACGCCCGCCTTTTCTGGCCCCAACAATACCGCTTGCGCCTGCGGCAAATTACCGAGCGTAGCCGAAACGCCCCAGATCAATACCTGCGGCGCAGATTGGCGAATGCGGGCAATGGCAAGCTGGGTCTGCACGCCGCGCTTATTGCCAATCAGTTCATGCCACTCATCGACGACGATGGCGCAAACACTGCGCAAAATTTCGCTGGCATCCGCGCGCGCAAGCAATAAGCTAACGCTCTCGGGCGTGGTCACCAAAGCATCGGGCAGGGCTTTGGTTTGGCGCGCTTTTTCTGCCGCATCGGTATCGCCCGTGCGCGATTCAACCCGCCAATTCACGCCCATTTCGTGTGCGCTATTGGCTAACGCTTTGGTGGTATCGGCAGCGAGCGCGCGCATGGGCGTGATCCAGAGCACTTTGCAGCCCAGACTTGGCGCATCGCGATATTTTTCTAAGAGACCGAGCCAGATGGCGAAGGTTTTGCCTGTGCCGGTGCTGGCATGGACGAGCCCGCTTTTGCCCTTTGCGATATGCGCCCAAGTTTGCGTTTGAAAGCGAAATGGCTGCCAGCCGCGCGCAGCAAACCATTCTTGCGCAGTGCATCGTTTGCCTAATACCTGCGGCGCAGATTTGGCCACTTTCGCGCCCTTTTTGGGCGAAATCTGCGCCGCAGGTAGATCAAAATTGCTGTCGCGGAGCTTCGCTTCAGCACGGCGCTTTGCCGCGAGCTGCTTGCCGAGATGATCGGTGGCGGCGAGTGCGGCGGGCAAGCCGTAACGATCCCGCTTATTCATGGATCAAGGCTTGCAAGCTGAGTAGTGTGTCGGCTTCGTGCAGCGGTTTATCGTCGCGGATGCGTAAGATGCGCGGGAAGCGAACCGCGACGCCCGATTTATGGCGCGCACTTTTGCCGATGCCTTCAAAGCCGAGCGTCATCACCAACGACGGTCGCACCGCCCGCACCGGCCCGAAGTCATCGAGCGCAGTCGCTTTGATAACTTTATCGACCATTTTGATTTCAGCATCGGTTAGCCCGGAGTAGGCTTTGGCGAAGATCACCAACGTCGGCAAATCTTGCGCCTGCGCTTGCGTCGGCGGCATCGAGAGTGCGCGCGTTGCCTCCGTCGCATCGCGAGGCGCGCGCGTCCAGACGCCGAAGGTGTAATCGGTATACAAACCGGCGCGCCGACCATGCCCGCGCTGAGCATAGGTGAGCACCGCGTCAACACAAAAAGGATCGAGCTTCCATTTCAACCATGCGTTACCGGTGCGCCCGATGCCATAGGCGGCATCGCGGCGCTTGAGCATCAAGCCCTCGCTGCGCTGCGCGCGCGCGTCTTCGCGCAAGGTTGCGCAGTCGGCCCAAGATGCGCAATCGTGGGTTAGGGAAAGCTTTAATGCATGAATACCTGCGGCGCAGATTTGGGCTAAATGGGCGCGTCTTTCAGATTGGGTCGAACTGCGAATATCCCGCCCGCAGATCTCCAAGCAATCGTAGGCAACGATCGCAACGGGAAATTTCGCGATGGTCGATGTGGTGACCGCCTTGCGCCCGAGACGTGTTTGCAGTGCGGCGAAAGGCGCTGGCGCGTCATCGATCCAGACCAGCAGCTCGCCATCAATCACCGTGCCCTCGGGCAAGTCGCGCAATGCGGCAACGAGATCAGGAAACGTCTCGTTAATCAACTCTTCACCTCGCGACCAAAGATAGACTTCTCCGCCTCGGCGCACCACTTGCAGGCGAATGCCGTCGTACTTCCACTCGATTTGCCATTCCGCAATGTCGCCAAACGTGGCCGGGTCGTCTTTCAAAGCGTGGGCTAAAAAAAACGGATAAGGTGCGCCACCCATTTGCGGGCCATCACTTTCAGCGGCACTGAGCGCTGAAAACGCCGCTGCGGTGGGCTGCGCGCCAGTGCGGGTAAAGCCCATCATGCGTTGGCTCATCGTATTGACATCAATGGCGAACGCTTGCGAGAGGGCACGAATCACCAAACCTTTCGCCACCCCAACACGCAGCCCACCTGCAATCAATTTCACATATAAAAATCGCTCGGATGCATTCAGCTGCGCCCAGTCTTCGCGCACTTGCGCTTGCTGAGTGGGCGCATCGAGTGCGCGCAACGGCAAGATGCGGGCTTCCATCCATTGCGAAAGACTGCGCGGAGGCGAAATCTGCGCCGCAGGTATTGAGATCGGAATGAGATGGGCAATTGTCTCGGCTAAATCTCCCGCCATTTGATAGCTCGCCTCAAAGAGCCAGTCGTCAACACCTGCCACTTCGCAAGCCAGCGCTCGCAGTTGCGCAGTCGCGATCACGCGCTTGGGCGTGCCCCCCGCGAGCACGTAAGCGGCCCAAGCGCAATCGGCGGGCGCGCTGCTGCGAAAGTAAGTTGCCATCGCTGCGATTTTCGCGTTGGTTGAGGTGCTGCTATCGATCGCATCGTAGAGCGCTGCAAAGGCTTTCATTGCCCTTCGCCTTCATCGCCATATGCCGTCGCGAGGGGCGCAGCATCGATTCCTTGCGCTCGCAAATGGCGCACCAGTGGGGCGACTTGACCGTGGGTGACGAGTACGCGCGGCGCTTCGCTTGCCGCAATGGCTTGCAGCAATCCCGGCCAATCGGCATGATCAGAGAGCACAAAGCCGCGATCCAGCGATTGCCTGCGCCGCGCGCCGCGCAGCTGCATCCAGCCCGAGGCATTGGCGTCGCTCACCTCGCCCCAGCGCGCAGGCCACTTCGCAGGCGCGCCCGAGGGCGGCATGACCACCAGCGCGCCCCGCCCTTTGAGGGGGGTATCGGAGAGCGCTTCAATCTCGGGCAGTCTTATACCTGCGGCGCAGTAATGGGCATTGAGCGGCGTCACCGCGCTATGGCAGGCGAGCGGGCCGATGCTGGCATCAACGCTGCCTAAGATGCGCTGCGCTTTGCCTAAGCCATAAGCGTAGATCACGCTGGTGCGCCCACTGGCGGCATTGGCGGCCCACCATTGATTAATATCGGCCATGATTTCGGGCTGCGCACGCCAGCGATAAATCGGCAACCCAAACGTGGATTCCGTAATAAACGTATCGCAGCGTATCGGCTCAAACGGCGCACACGTCTTATCTTCGGCGATAAAGTGTGGTGCGCATTTGTAATCGCCAGAGACGACCCAGACTTCGCCGGCCACCTCAATGCGAATCTGCGCAGAGCCCAACACATGCCCAGCCGGATGAAATGAAATTAGCGCATCGCCGATTTTGAGTTGCACCCCGTAGGGCAATGATTCAATGCTGACATCGCCCAAACGCACCCGCAAGATGCCTGCGCAATCTGTGGCGCAAAGATAGGCTGCGCTGCCGCGGCGGGCATGATCAGCATGGCCGTGGGTTATGAGCGCGCGATCAACGCCGCGCCACGGATCGATATAGAAATCTCCTGCGGCGCAGAATAAGCCCTCAGGGCGGACGGTGATGAGATCGGTAGCGCGGGTAGACACCGGTAGATTTTAGTAAGTTGCCACGCGCCTGCGGTAAAGTGCGCGCATGATTGCAAAAACCCTTAAAAAAATCGCGCTCGGAATTGCGACGCTTTTGATTGCCGCAGCCGCGCTGGCTGCCCACACATGGTATGCGAAGCCGCTCTCGATTGATTGGCTTTACCTGCGCCATTTGGTGCAGCAAGGCTTAAATAACCCGGAAGCGTTAACCTCGCTGAGAGCATTAGAGCCTTATGGCATCCGTGGGCACAACGCTAAATTGGGTGAAGATACCCCTGCCCAAGACGCGCTGGATTTGGCGCAATTGCAAGTCACCTACGACGCGCTTAAATCGTATGATGTCGCGGCTTTGAAAGGGCAAGACAAAGTTTCATATGAAGTTTTTCGCTATCAACTCGAAAGCGATTTGGAAGATCATCGCTTTCGAGAGCAGAGTTATCCCGTCACCCAGCTTTTTGGCGCGCATAGCTGGCTACCGCAATTGATGACCGATCAGCAGCAAGTCAACGACGCCACCGATGCCGAGCACTACCTGGCGCGGATGCAGGCATTTCCCAAGCGCATGCGTCAACTCGCCGCGCGCGTCGTTGCCGCCGAGAAGAAAGGCACGGTTGCTCCGCGCTTCGCGCTCGACAAAGCGATTTCGCAGATTGATGCTTTAGTAGCGCCTTCTGCCACTTCCCACCCGCTCGTTTTGGGATTGCGCGAGAAATTACAGAAAATACCGCCCGAGAAAATGGATGCGACGGCCCGCGATGGGCTCGTCGCCCGCGCGGCCGCTGCCTACGCTTCACACGTCGTACCCGCCTACGCAACGCTGCGCGCGAGTCTCGACGATCAGCGGGCACGGCAGACGAAAAACGATGGCGTCTGGTCACTTCCCGACGGCGCGGCTTTCTACGCATCCCGCATTGCGCATCACACCACCACGCGTATGAGTGCTGATGCCCTGCATGCGCTGGGTTTAAGTGATGTTGCTCGCATTGGTGCTGAGATGGATGCTTTGCTCATCGCCTTGGCATTGCCTGGCAAAACGCGGGCGGAAAAAATCAAGGCGCTTGAATTGCGCCCATCTGAGCAATACCCGGATACTGATGCCGGGCGGGCAGCGGTTTTGACGGATTACCAGACCATCATCGCCCAGATGGAAGCGGGGCTCGCGCCGCAATTTAAGACCCTGCCCCGGGCGCGTATAGAGGTCAAGCGCGTGCCAGCGTATTCCGAGAAGGCCTCACCGCTCGCTTACTACACATCACCGCCGCTTGACGGCTCTGCACCCGGTCTCTTTTATGCAAATTTAGGCGATATTGCCCAGACTTCAAAATTTCGCATCCGTACGCTCGCCTATCACGAGGGCATTCCAGGTCACCACATGCAATTAGCCATCGCGCAAGAGCTGCAAGGCCTGCCGATCTTTCGCTCAATCTACGGCTTCACGGCCTACGCTGAAGGCTGGGCGCTTTACGCTGAGCGGTTGGCCTGGGAGATGGGGTTTCAAAAAAAAGCCGAGGATAACCTCGGGCGACTTTCCGATGAAATGCTGCGGGCAGTGCGCTTAGTCGTCGATACCGGAATTCACGCCAAGCGCTGGACGCGCGAGCAAGCGATTTCCTATATGGCTGTAGAGCTTGGCAGCGACGAGGCCGCAGCCGTCACCGAGATTGAGCGCTACATCGTTGATCCGGGCCAAGCGCTCGCTTACAAAGTGGGCATGTTGAAAATTTTGGAATTGCGCGAAAAAGCAAAAATTGCCTTAGGCGCATCGTTTGATCCACGCGCGTTTCATGATGTCGTGTTGACCAACGGATCTGTGCCGTTGACGCTGCTTGAATCGCTCGTGGCCGACTACATCGCGGTATCGAAAACCGGCGGTTAAATCGAACACTAACGCACGCCTAAAACGCTTGCGTTAGCGATCATACCCGCGGCGCAGATTTAGCCACTATCCCGCCTTTTGTGGCCGCTTATCGCCGTTTTGTGCATTATTCGAGCGCACCGCACGGCGTGCGTAGCGGCGGTTAACACGGCAAAAATACGACGTCATATATTCGGTACGAACCACTATTTTTTGTGCAGCGCAGCACCAAATATAGGCATAAATCTCGTTGCAAACGTTTGCAAATATTGTTACATTCGATTGCATAAGCTCGAAATGTCGGATTCGTTGACTGAAGACCACCGCGTTCTGATTCCGAGCTTAGCCTATGTTGTGCGCGGATTTCGCTCAAAAAGAGGTTTTTTGGGTCGCCTTCAAGCGCGCAGTAAAGATGCATTCATGACTGAGGAGACCTAAATGACGAAGCATAATTTTCCAACGCGTAAGCCGCTTGCCGCAGCTATTTTTGCGTTGCTGGCATTACCTGGATTTGCGCTTGCACAAACAAGCGCAGCTGATCCAAAAGAAGACAAGAAATCCGCCGTTGACCTCGAGCGCATCGTCGTCACGGCAACGCCGACCGGCGTATCGACCATGCGCTCCAGCGTTTCGGTCAGCACCACAACCGTTGAGCAGATTCAGGCCTCACAAGCCCAAAGTGCGGCAGAAGCCTTGCGTTCGATCCCGGGCATTCGCTCCGAGTCATCTGGCGGCGAAGGTAATGCCAACATTACCGTGCGCGGCGTTCCGATTTCTGCTGGCGGTGCGCGCTACGTGCAGCTCCAAGAAAATGGTTTGCCCGTAATGCTTTTCGGTGACGTTGCTTTTGCGACCTCCGACATGTTTTTGCGCGTTGACGGCATGCTAGATTCCGTGCAAGCCGTACGCGGTGGATCGGCGTCCACGTTGGCCACCAATTCGCCCGGCGGCGTTGTGAACTTCATCACCAAATATGGTGCTGAGCGCGGTGGCAATATCGGTCTTTCATTTGGCTTAGATTACGACCAGCAACGCGTTGATTTTGACTACGGCTCAGGTGTTGGTCAAGACGGCTCAAGCTTTGCGATTGGTGGCCACTACCGTCAAGGCAAAGGCGTACGCGATTCAGGCGTGAAAATTGAGCAAGGCGGTCAGTTGCAAGCGGCTTACAACATGGCGTTTGGTGCCGGTAACTACGTGCGCGTAACGCTTAAAGCCATTGAAGATCAAGCACCGACCAATCTGCCCGTGCCAGTAAGCATTACTAACGGCAAGATTTCGGAAATTGTGGGCCTTGATCCACGTTACAGCTCGCCGTATGGCAACAATTGGCCGACCGATCCAGTGCTGCGTCGTGACAATACGATTGGTAATACCGATGTCAATAGCGGCTTAAGCGTCAGCGCGCTCAATCTCGGCATCGAAGGCGGCTTCAATCTCGGAAATGGCTTAAAAGTTGAAAATCGTTTTCGCTTTTCCGATCTGTCGGGGCGCTTTATTGGCGTGTTCCCATTTGATGTTTTGAAATCGGCCACCTACACCATCGCTTCTGGACCTAACAAAGGCACGGCGTGGACGGGCATCGCTGCCAAAGTCGCAACCTTTAATACCGAGCTCAATGATCTCGGCTCGGTCACCAACGATCTGCGCTTCATCAAATCGTTTGGGCTCGGCGGGACGGATAAGCTCGACGTCACCGGTGGTCTTTTTTACAACACTCAAAACGTCTCGACAACGTGGCACTTTAATCACTATCAACTGCAAGTGGTTAACAGCAATCCAGCACTACTCGCCAATGGCGATACCAATGCTAACGGTCGTATTTCGTTTGGCGCGAAAGATTGGGGCTACTGCTGCCAGCGCATCTATGATTTGACATACAAAACGCTGTCGCCTTACGTTAACGTAGGCTATCAAGCAGGCCCGTTGAATTTAGATGCGGGTGTTCGCATTGATCGACAATCGGCAAGTGGTGTGTATTTCCAAGGTGATGCCAGCGGTGCGACAACGGCAAACCCAACCAATATTCGCTACAGTGCTACACCGACCCAAAAGATTGATTACGATAAAAATCACACCTCGTTCACCTTGGGTGGCAACTATCGGTTGAATCGCGATATGTCTGTGTTCGCACGATATAGCGATGGCGTTGCCTTCAAAGCAGATCGTATCGTCAATGGCGATTCCGCGCTCGATGGTAGCGCGCCAATCAAAATCGATACCGTACAACAAGCTGAAATCGGCGTTAAATTGCGCACGGGCAACTTGAGCACGTTCGTTACGCTCTTTAGCGCGAAAACGAAAGAAGCGGGCGGCTTTGAAGCAACCACTCAGAAAATCATCCAAAACGACTATGAGGCAAAAGGCTTAGAAGTTGAAGCGGCCTACAACATGGGTGATTTCCGACTCGCGGGTGGCTTTACTTTCACTGATTCTGAAATTACGGGATCAAGCGATAAGTCGGTCGTCGGCAATACGCCACGTCGGCAAGCCAAGCTGATTTACACGCTGACACCGAGCTACACAGTGGGTCCTGTCAGTATCGGCGCGTCGATCATCGGCACTGGAAAATCGTTTAGCCAAGACGACAACAAAGTAACGATGGATGGATTTGCAGTCATTAACGCTTTCGTGAACTACCAAGTGATGAGTAACTTCGTCGTCGGTCTGGGCGTCAATAACCTTGCCAACGTCATCGGCTACACCGAGTCAGAAGGCAGCGTTGCCCGCTCAATCAATGGCCGCTCAATCAAGGCTTCGTTGAAATACAGCTTCTAACGGCGCGTGACTAGGGAGGCGTGCGGATTGGTTCCCCCCTTTTTCCGATCTGCATGTGCACTAAAAAATAATAACGCTGGCTTGACTTGCCCACCGGCGAGCATACGTCCGTAACCCGCCATCCCGCCACACACAACGTGGCGGGATGCGCCATAACAATAATGGCCACACCGATAACTGCGATGTTTTCTACTTCACTTCAAATCTTACTGTTTCCGCTGTACGGGCATTTGCCAGCTTATTCGCAGTGGCTCGCAAAATTCCGTGCTGAAATTGATGTACTCCACGCCCAGCGCTCGCCTGCTCTGCGCACCCGAGATGCAAACCGCGCTGCCGACCCGCAGTGGTACGCCCGCGCCAATATGATCGGTTACTGCGCCTATACCGACCGATTTGCCGGCACGCTCGACGGCGTGCGCGCGCGCATTCCGCATTTGAGCGAATCAGGCGTGACTTATTTGCATCTCTTGCCTTTTTTAAAAGCGCGCGCTGGTGAAAACGACGGTGGCTTTGCGGTCACTGATTTCGAGCAGGTAGAGCCCCGATTGGGCACGATTGCCGATCTTGAGGCATTGATTTCTGATCTCCACGCGAGCAATATTTCGATCTGCGTCGATTTAGTGCTCAACCACGTGGCCGATGATCATGCGTGGGCTCTCCAGGCGAAAGCCGGTGACGCACACGCGCAAGGCTTCTTTCGGCTCTTCCCGGACCGTTTGCTTCCCGATCAATTCGAGAAAACGGTCGCCAGCGTATTTCCAGAGACGGCACCGGGAAACTTCACCTGGAACAAGGCGATGCAGCGCTGGGTGTGGACAACGTTTAATCCCTACCAGTGGGATTTGAATTACGAAAATCCAGAAGTATTTTCTGAAATGGCGCTTACGATGCTGCGGCTCGCTAACCGTGGAATCGATATTTTCCGGTTAGATTCGACGCCGTTTTTGTGGAAGGCGCTGAACACCACATGCCTAAATTTGCCGCAAACGCATCAACTGCTGCAGGCCTTTCGCTGCGTGCTTGAGCATGCCGCGCCTGCGACCGTTCTCAAATCGGAAGCGATCGTCCCTGCGGCGCAAGCCGTGGTTTATTTCGGCGATCCAGCGCGCGGTGAAAAAGAGTGCCACTTGGCCTATCACAGCGCGTTGATGGCGTCTGCTTGGGCCGCGATTGCGGAGCAAGATACCTCGCTTCTGCGCATGGTCGCTGCGCAAACGCCTGCGCATGGCGCAGACAACGCGTGGGTGACTTATGTGCGCTGCCACGACGATATTGTGTGGAGCGTGCTGCGGCCACAAATCGAGGCGCAAGGTCTCGATTTCAACGTGCGCATGAAACCTATCGCTGATTTTTTCGCTGGCATTGGCTTGCTGAGCTTTGCCCAAGGCGCACCGTTTCAATCGTCTGATCCAGATCGCGTGCATGGCAGCAACGGAATGACGGCATCATTGGTGGGCTTTGAGCTTGCAAGCCCAGATCCGCGCCGCAGGTATGCTCCTGATCGACTGCAATTGCTCTACGCGCTGATGTTTTCATTCGGCGGTATTCCGCTCATTTATATGGGCGATGAAATTGCCCAAACCAATGCCTGCGACCCGGCCACGCAGGCGCTCATCACCGAGGATGGCCGCTGGTTACAGCGCCCGCTTTGGCAAGCGGGCGTGCGCGCCGATGCCGCCACGCTGGCTGGCGTAGGGCTACGTGCGTTAGCGCAGGCGCGGGCGGCTAATTCTGATCTTGATGCGTTTGCCCTGCGCACGCTCGTGCCAGAGGCAATTGCGCCTTGCGCAGACGGACTCTTCGCCTTTTACCGCGGGACAAAAACGTTGTGTGTATTCAATTTTTCAGACCATGAGCGCACGCTTGATTTGGCAAAAACTGCGCCGCAGGTACGTTTCAAAAATGCATTGACAGATGCGATTGTGGACTCCACACTCATGCTTACGCCGTGGAGCTTTGCTTGGTTGCAGTCAACGACGCCGATTCAAAAAAAGTAGTCACCTTTGAAGGAGTACAACAGGATGGAAAACTCAAAACCGCGGTTAAGTTTCGCCCAGATTCTAAATATGAATTTCGGATTTTTTGGAATTCAATATAGCTTTGGCCTGCAGCAAAGCAACATGACCCCGATCTACTCGTTCCTCGGTGCGAGCGAAGAAAGTATTCCGCTGCTGTGGCTCGCAGGCCCAATGACTGGCTTGATTGTGCAGCCCATCATCGGTGCGATGAGCGACAAAACACTTTCCCCGCGCGGCCGCCGCACACCTTACTTTTTGTGGGGAGCGATTTTGTGTTCGCTCATGCTGCTGGTAATGCCGTTTAGCCCAGCCGTGTGGTTTGCCGCCAGCGTATTGTGGATTTTGGACGCTGCAAATAACGTGACCATGGAGCCGTATCGCGCGTTTGTCAGTGATAAGTTAAGTGATGAGCAACGATCTCTTGGTTTTCTCACCCAAAGCGCCTTTACGGGGATTGCGCAAACGCTTGCTTACTTAACGCCTTCGCTCTTAGTTGCCTTCGGGTTGAGCCAGAATTGGGTCAACAGCAGCAACATTCCTTACTCGACCGTTTTTGCTTTTCTATTTGGTGCGTTTTTTTCGTTTTTCTCGATTTGGTGGACGCTGAAAACCACGAAAGAGCACCCCATTTCTGAGGCGGAGCGCCAAGAGATTTTAAAAGCACCGATGAGCGTGAGCCAAATCTGGAAAGATATTTGGGATGCCATCAAAGAAATGCCGACGACGATGAAGCAGCTAGCGGTGATGAAATTTTTTCAGTGGTACGCGCTATTTTGTTACTGGCAATATGTCGTTTTGAGCTTGGCAAACACAATGTTTAGCGGTAGCGGGAAAATGGGCCCTGCAAGGGATGAAGCGATTCGGTCCGCCGGCTTACTTAACGGTGAAAATGGTGCGTTTTATAACTTCATCGCTTTTTTGGGCGCATTTGCGCTCGTGCCGATTGTCAACAAAATCGGCCCAAAATTTGCGCACGCGATTTGTCTCACCTTAGCGGGTATTGGCATGTGGATGCTGCCGTCGATCACCGATCGCTGGATGCTCCTCTTGCCAATGATTGGTATCGGCTTGGCATGGGGCAGCATTATGGGCAATCCATACACGATGCTCGCGGGCAGTTTGCCCAAAAATCGAATCGGCGTTTATATGGGCATTTTCAATATGTTCATCGTAATCCCGATGATGATCCAGATTTTCACGCTACCGCTCTTCTATAAATCGCTGCTCGATGGCAAGCCTGAAAACGTCGTGCGTCTCGGCGGCGCGCTCATGATTTGCGCAGCGATTGCGACGCTCTTCGTAAAAATCATCCCGGGTTCTCGCGTTGAAAAGTAGCGCGTGATTTTCGCGATATTAATCTAATACCTGCGGCGCAGATTGGGGCACAAAAATGCCTCAATCTGCGCCGCAGGTATTGGGTGATAAAAGGCGCTAAGCGCTCGCGCGCACGCGCAACTCGGTGGTGAGTAAGCGCGCTTCTGGGAGCTCGCCCCGAGCCACGGCGAGCACGGCATCGACGAGCGCGGAGGCGCCCTCTTCCAGCGGCTGAGCGACGGTCGTCAGCGCAGGCGTGAAATGCCGGGATAGCGGAATATCGTCGTAGCCAATGACCGCAACGCGCGAGGGCACTTCCCATCCGCGTGATCGAAAGGCGTTGATCGCGCCCATCGCCAGCAAATCACTCGCTGCAGCAATGCCATCCATCTCAAAACCGCGATCAATTGCATGGTGAATTCGGGCTTCTGCAACTTCGGCAACAAACGGGCATTCAATGATCCGAGAGGTATTGTCGCCGGTAAATTTATGCTCTGCCAGTGCCCGTTCAAACCCAGCGAAACGCTGGCGACCCTCAGGAGAGGTGGTATCTCCTAAAAAATATAGATGCTTGCGTCCGCGCGCAATCAAATGCCGGGCAGCGATATAGCCGCCCCACTCATTGTCAGTGCCCACGGTGGGGTAGCTTTGTGAGGCGAGCCGCGCACCCCACACGACAAACGGCACCCCGCGTTCATGGAGGGCGTTGAGCTGATCGTGACTATGAGACTGACCGATGATGATGATGCCCATCGCTTTGCCGTTAAGGTAGACGCTAGCAACGCTTTCAATCTCATCGCGATCAACTCGCGTGACTAGCATGTCGTAGTGCTTCTCTGTGAGGGCGTCTGCCAAGCGGCCCAAGATCGATAAAAAGAACGGGTCCGACAAATGCTGCCGCGTAGCTGGGTCAAAAGGCACGACCACTGCAACCGTGCGGTTAGTGCCCGTGCGCAATGATTTCGCGCCAGCATTGACCGTGTAAGACATCTTTTTGACCAGCGCCAAAATGCGGTCCGTCGTCTCTTCATTGACCAGTGGGCTGCGATTGAGTGCGCGGGATACCGTCGACGCCGATACGCCCGCCATGCGCGCAATGTCGGTCATCTGCACGCGCTTCGGGCGCGCCTGCGACGAATCGTCGCCGAGAGCGGTGGTTGTTTTTAGGGTTTTGCTTGCCATGCGATGCATTCTAATCGCGTTGCACTGAAAATTAGGCAAAATAAGCCGATGCAGATTATTTTCAAACTCCATGCCATGTTGCGCGACTATCTTCCCGCCGACGCTGCAAATCACCGCACGATGGTGCAAATCGATGTCCCCGAAGGCAGCACGGTGCAAAGTATCATTGACCGCTACGCGCTGCCAGAGAAAATGGTGCACCTCGTGTTAGTAGATGGCGTTTACTTGGAAAAGTCGGCGCGGGCAACGCACGTGCTTGCCGCCGGGCAAGCGCTCGCCATCTGGCCACCTGTCGCAGGAGGTTGAGCATGTTTCAGGGTTTGAGTGCGGTGAAGGGGCGAGAGAATGCGTGGACATACTTCGCAGATATGGCCTACTCTCCGAGCAGCTTTCGCGACTACTTGAAAAACGCGACCGGCGTGCTTGCGTATGACGATAGTGGCGATACGCTTTCCAGCACCTGCGGCGCAAAAAAGTGGACGATTGCACTCGGCCCGGAGCGATTTGAAGGCATTGCGCTTTTAAAAATGTCGCGACTGACGATGCATTTGCGCCTTGATGGATATTCGCGCGAAGAGGGTGATGCGTTTTTAGAGCGCTTTTTGAAACACTATTTACGTGGAGGCGGTTAATGATCGTCTGCAAAACCATCGCGTCGTTGCGCGAAGCGCTTTCAGCTTATGCCCGCCCGGTGCTAGTGCCGACGATGGGCAACTTGCACGAAGGTCATCTCGCGCTCATCCGGCAAGGTAAACCGCTTGGCGATGTGATCACGGCTAGCATTTTTGTGAACCGCTTGCAATTTGGCCCTCACGATGATTTCGATCAATACCCGCGCACTTTCGAAAGCGATTGCGCTAAGCTCGAATCTGCGGGTTGCGATGTTGTATTTGCACCGAGCGAGAAAGAGTTTTACCCGCAGCCCCAAACGTTTAAAGTGCATCCGCCAGCAGCCCTCGCAGAAATCTTGGAGGGGCATTTTCGACCAGGGTTTTATATTGGCGTCAGTACGGTCGTGATGAAACTCTTCACCACGGTGCAGCCGCGCGTCGCGATATTTGGCGAAAAAGACTATCAGCAATTGATGGTGATCCGCAATATGGTGCAGCAATTCGCGCTGCCGATTGAAATTATTGGCGGCAAAACGGTACGCGCTACCGACGGTCTCGCACTCTCGTCGCGTAACGGCTATCTCAGCGCGAGCGAGCGCGCGCAAGCGCCGCAGCTCAATGCGGCGCTACGACACGCTATTGAGAAAGCGCGTCGCGGCGTTGCGATTGCGCAATGTGAAAGCGAGGCGATGGCAGCACTTGCAGCGCAAGGTTGGAAGCCGGATTATTTGGTTTTGCGTTATCGCAGTGATCTATCTGAAATACCTGCGGCGCAGATTTCGACGATTTCGGGTCATTGCGTGGCGCTCGCTGCAGCCCGCTGCGGCGCAACGCGCTTGATTGATCAGCTCGAGTTTTGACTTCACACCCGAAATCGGCAATTCGCGCTGACGACAAGCCGCTTGTCGCAGCAGGGTTTACGCAAAAGCGCGGCCCAATAAACTGGCGACATGGATAACGCCACGAGCCCGTTAAGCAAAAAAGATACCGACCCGCCGATGCGCGAGATCGTCCGCTTATGGTGGACGGTGCGCCATGCGTATCCGGGCGCACGCTGGAAGTATTGGCTGGTGACCATCACTTTCAACTGTTTTTTTGCACTGTTTTTGACATTGATGTTTTACGCGTTCAGGCCAGGCAAGATTGATTCCATCGATACGCTCCTTGAGACACTCCTGATCTCTAACTGTATCGGCTGCACGATCCACGGGCTGATGGAGCTCATCGGGAAATTTCGACCAAACGCTTTAAGCAATATGAGTAGCGGCAAGCGCAGTCTTGTGATTTTTCTCATTATGCTGGTGGGCGTTTTTATTGGCTATATGATCGCGTTTGCGTTTATGGGGCGAAATTTTGCAGCCTTGATCGCTGCGTATCCACGGTTTGGTTTTGGCACGTTACTGATCGGATTTTTAGGCTGCTTGCTGATGCTTTTTATCAACCAAGCCCAGACGCTGCGCATGCAAGCTGAAATCGAAGATGCAAAGGCGCACGCGACCGAAATTGAATTGCGCGGGCAGGCAGATCAGGCTAACTTGCGCGCCTTACAAGCCCAGATCGAGCCCCATTTTCTATTCAACACGCTCGCAAATGTGCAAGCGCTCATCGATTACGAGCCGCAGAAAGCAAAGCAAATGCTTGATGCGTTTATCAATCATCTGCGGCTGAGCCTATCAGACTCGCGCGCTGCAACGACCACCCTTAGCAATGAGATTGCGCTCATCGAATCGTACTTGACGATTTTGCAAATACGGCTTGGCGCGCGCTTGGCGTATTCAATTTCCATCGCGCCCGCGCTCGCCAATTTGCCGATTGCGCCCCTGATGCTTCAGCCACTGGTTGAAAATGCCGTGAAGTATGGACTAGAGCCAAATGCAAACGGCGGAAGCGTCGCGATCACAGCGCGGCGCGAAGGCGACGACATCGTCATTGAAGTTGCTGATGACGGTGTTGGTTTAGGTACACCCTCAACGGCCCGCAAAGGTACGGGTCTTGGATTGACTAATGTTCGCGCCCGGCTGCAATCTCAATATGGCGATAAAGCAACGCTGACCGTCACGCCCAGAAATGCACCTGAGACCGGCACTATTTCCACTTTACGATTTCCATATCCATGACCGCACAGACCGCAATCATCGCCGACGACGAACCGCATTTAGTGCGCTATTTGCAAGATGGACTCACCCGCGTATGGCCCGAGCTTAAGATCATCGGCACCGCTGCAAACGGCGCAGAAGCAGCTGCGCTCATTGATCTCCATTCGCCTGATGTCGCATTTCTCGACATTCAAATGCCGGCATTAACGGGCATTGATGTGGCGCGCGGAATTGAGGGCAAGACGCTGACTGTCTTCGTCACTGCCTACGATGAATTTGCAGCAAAAGCGTTTGACGAGGGTGCGATTGACTATCTGCTCAAGCCAGTCAATGACCAGCGCTTAGCCAAGTGCATCGAGCGGGTGCGGGCACGGCTTACAACGCCTGGAGACGATACCGCGCAACTGGCAGCAACGCTCAGGCTTCTTTTAAAAGCAAATTCCGGCGGCGCAGTTTCTGCGCCGCAAGCGCCGCTACGTTACCTGCGCGCGCACGAGCGGGCTGGCGATGTTGAGCGGATTGTGCAAATCGACGTCAACGATGTGCTTTACTTCGATGCGGCCGATAAATACACCTGTGTATTACTGGCAACAGGCGAGCAGTTATTGCGCACAGCGATTTCTGAGCTCGAGCTTTCGCTGGATGCGGGGCAATTTCAACGCATTCATCGCTCGACCATTGTCAATCTTCACTTTGTTGAAGCAACCTCGCGGGACGACAGCGGCAGACTCTTCGTGCACATTAAAAATCATTCGCGCAAATTGCCCGTCAGCCGCGCCTACCATGACGTTTTTGCGCGGATGTAACACCGTTTTGATTCATACCTGCGGCGCAGATTTGAGCCTTTTTGATCGTGGCGAGGCGCAATCCGAATCTACCGCGTACCCATCCGCCAGAATTTCATTGTCCAAACTATTTTCCTCATAGTGAAGTCTATATTTCGGCGAGCCGCAACTGCTTTGTCAGACATCATATGACATAATCGGTCGTAAGTTGTTAAGTCAAACCTAGTTTGCGTTGAGTGGGTGGCCAGCACGGATGATTCCCGATGGAATGAGTGCACTGCCATCATGCGTTAACGTCTGCGATTGATTCCGCCATGGGTACACCTAAAAAATATGCGTCTTCCACCGTCGTGCGTAACGATACCCGCACTACCCAAGCATCTGGAATATTAAAAACAATGGGCGAAGAAAAATTCGCGCCTGAGCATCGCGGACGAATATTTCGCAAGGCACGTAGTCTAGCCGTGGATTTAGTCGACACCTTGCAGGCGCGCGTAAGGGATGGTTTCTACGCTGCAGGTAGCCGTATGCCGACCGAGGCTGCGATCATGGATGAATTTGGTGTCAGCCGCACGGTGGTTCGGGAAGCGATTTCGAGGCTTCAGCAAGCTAAAACTGTGATCACGCAACACGGAATTGGCAGCTTTGTACGTGAGGTGCAACCAGAAGCGCCGGGCTTTCGAATTGACCGCGTTGACCTTGAGACCGTCGTTGATCTTGTGAACGTCCTTGAGCTTCGAATCAGTCTTGAAACTGAATCTGCTGGGCTCGCAGCGACCCGCCGAAAGGCTCGGCAGCTCAGTGATATGCACGACGCGATTGAGGCATTCGATCACAAAGCGCAAGCTGGAGAGGAGACGCTTGAAGCCGATTTCCGCTTTCATCTCTGCATTGCTGAAGCCACGCAAAACCCTCATTTTTTTGAGTTGATGCGCCATCTTGGCACGGCGGTGATTCCGCGTGCTCGGGTGAATTCTCCAGAGCTCGCCCACGAAGAAAAAAGAGCCTATCTCGCGCGCGTCAACCGCGAGCATCGGCTGATTTACGAAGCGATCGTGCGCCAGGATCCAGAATCCGCGCGGGCTGCGATGCGCGTCCATCTCACCAATAGCCGCGAACGGCTTCGTAAGGTCGCAGAGCCGACCTAGGCTGGCGACCACCGCAATGGCGCAGCCTTCAGCTACCTCGACGTTCTAAGTTGTCAGACATGTGACATCAATGCTATATTGCATTTAATCGTGGTTAAAGTTGATGTGGAATTTCATTAGGCATTGGAATTTTTTGTATGATGACATTAACCAATCTGAAATTTAGCTAGGTAAAGCATGCAATTGCCCGTAAAACGACTTCTCTTAACCGGCGCAGCGGGCGGGCTGGGGCAGGTCTTGCGCCCGCGTTTAGCTTCGCTCGCAAAAACCCTTCGGATCTCGGATGTCGCGCCGTTAGGCGTCGCCGCAGCGCACGAAGAAATCGTACCGTGCGACTTAGGCAATGGCGTTGAAATGCAAGCGCTGTTAGAGGGTTGCGAGGCGGTGATTCATTTAGGTGGCATGTCCCTCGATGGTCCTTTTAGCCCGATCTTGAATGCCAATATTTTGGGCGTACACAATCTTTACGAAGCCGCCCGAATTCACGGCATCAAGCGCATCTTTTTTGCGAGCTCGAATCATGCGATTGGCTTCCATAAGCAATCCGAGAGCCTCAACGGCAGCTCGGCGTTACGACCAGATGGCAATTACGGCGTAAGCAAAGCCTACGGTGAAATGACCGCCCAGTTTTATTGGGATCGCTACGGCATTGAAACGGTAAGCGCGCGCATTGGCTCGTCGTTTCCTAAGCCCCTTGATCGGCGCATGATGTGTACATGGCTTTCTTACGATGATTTGTTTTCGCTTGTGAGTTGTACGCTTAGCGCAGCAACCGTTGGACACACCGTCGTCTATGGAGCTTCTGCAAATCAACATACGTGGTGGAACAACGATCATGCCAAGCATTTGGGCTGGACTCCAAAGGACACCTCCGAAATTTTCCGCGCGGAAATCGAATCGCTGCCCCCGGTAGCGGCCGACGACCCGGTTTCGGTATTTCAAGGAGGGAAATTTACGACAATGGGGCCGTATCCTTTTCCATAAATGCGCTCCTGCGTCTTTAAAATTTCGTTTTAAATAAGTCTGTTTTGCGCCGCAGGTATGAAGCTGAAAACTGATTCATAATGAAGTGATAGAAATTAAAATTCCATAGGAGGAAATATGAAAATGAAAACTCTAATTGCTGCGCTCGCGGTATCCGTATCGGCCAGTGCGTTTGCGCAAAATATCGTTTTGAAATCCCACGATACCCACCCCGCGGGCTACCCAACGGTGGAAGCGATGGTTAGCTTTGGTAAAAAAATTGAAGCTGCCACCAGCGGACGCATTAAGCTGCAAATGTTTCCAGGCGCTGTGCTCGGGCAGGAGAAAGAGGCGGTCGAGCAAGTGCAGTTGGGCGCAATCCAAATCGCGCGCATTTCACTTGGCGTAATTGGTCCGATCGTTCCGGAAGTAAATGTTTTCAACATGCCATTCGTCTTCCGCAGCGAAGCGCATATGCGCAATGTCATCGATGGCGCAATTGGGCAAGAGCTTCTCGATAAAGTCACCAACAGCTCCGCCCGCTTGGTGGGCTTGGGCTTTATGGATGGTGGCTCGCGTAACCTTTACACCAAGAAAAAAGTGCTTACGCCAGCTGATTTAAAAGGTCAGAAAGTACGCATGATGGGCAACCCATTATTTGTAGACACAATGAACGCCATGGGCGGCAATGGCATCGCTATGGCCTATGGCGAAGTGTTTAGCGCGCTGCAAACGGGCGTGATCGATGGTGCAGAAAATAATCCACCCAGCTATTTCACAGCAAACCACTACAACACGCCGGCTAAGTTTTACGCGCAAACCAACCACTTAATCATCCCGGAGATTTTTGTGATGAGCAAAATCACGTGGGACAAACTCTCTGTCGAAGATAAAGCGCTCGTAAAAAAACTATCCCGCGAAGCCCAACTTGAGCAACGCGGCATCTGGGATAAATCCGTCGCAGATTACTCCGGTAAGTTAAAGGCGGCAGGCATTGAGTTTGTGGCAGTAGACCAAAAACTGTTCTTTGATGCCACCGCGCCCGTGCGAGCGAAGTATGGTGAAAAACTTGCAGACTTGATGAATCGCGTCGGCGAAGTTAAGTAACCCGAACGCTTCAAAACCCCAACCACCTCGGCGCAACTTCCAATTAAAAGTTGCGCCGTTGTTTTATCTGCGCATAGGAAACTGAAATGATTCACTCACTGCTCGACCGCGCCTACCTCGCCTGCGTATGGATTGCAGGCCTATCCATTCTCTGCATGTCCATCATTATCCCGTGGGGTATTTTTTCTCGTTATGTGTTGGGTACGGGCTCGCAATGGCCAGAGCCTGTTTCCATTTTGTTTATGGTGATATTCACCTTCTTTGGTGCGGCGGCGGGTGTGCGCGCGAACACCCATATCGCGGTGGAGATGGTGACAGACCGGGTTGCGCCGGCGCTCAAAAATTTTGCGGGACACTTAGTGAATGTATTCATGATTGTGTTAAGCGGTTTCATGGTGATTTGGGGCGCAAAATTATGTATGGGTACGATGGAGCAAACGGTGCCTGATCTGCCTTGGATGCCGGTTGGCATCACCTATTTGCCCGTGCCGCTCGGTGGTTTGATGACGCTATTGTTCGTGCTAGAGCGCACCTTTTATGGCGGGCAAACCCACCGTAAAGTCATCAACATTGATCCCGAAATCAAAGAGGACGCGAACTAATCATGGATGCATTCGTATTGCTGGGTAGTTTCGCTGTGCTCATTGTGATCGGCGTGCCGGTTGCCTATTCCCTCGGTATCGCCGCGGTGATCGGCGCATTGTGGATGGACATTCCCATCGACGCGATCATGATTCAGATTGCGGCGGGGGTAAACAAATTTTCCCTGCTCGCGATTCCGTTTTTTGTGCTTGCTGGTGCGATCATGGCCGAGGGCGGCATGTCGCGGCGCTTGGTGGCATTTGCAAGTGTCTTGGTCGGGTTCATTCGCGGCGGATTGTCGCTCGTAAATATTCTGGCTTCTACGTTTTTCGGCGCAATTTCGGGCTCCTCGGTGGCGGATACGGCCTCGATTGGCTCTGTACTCATCCCCGAAATGGAGAAAAAAGGCTACCCGCGTGATTTTTCTACCGCAGTTACGGTGAGCGGTTCGGTGCAAGCAATTTTGATTCCGCCCAGCCACAATGCCGTGCTCTATTCGCTCGCCACAGGCGGTAGCGTTTCCATTTCGGCGCTCTTTATTGCGGGTGTATTCCCAGGCTTATTGCTGGGCTTCTCGCTCATTTGTTTATGCCTTTACATCGCGAAAAAGCGCGACTTTCCAAAAGGCGAAGTCATTCCATTTAAACAAGCCATCAAACTCTCACTTGAAGCGCTCTGGGGCTTGACCACGATGGTAATTATTTTGGGCGGTATCTTAACGGGCGTATTCACCGCAACCGAATCCGCGGCCATTGCGGTGATCTGGGCGTTTTTCGTCACCATGTTTATCTATCGTGATTACAAGTGGCGTGATCTGCCTAAGCTCGTACACCGTGTAGTTAAAACGGTGAGCATTGTGATGATTTTGATTGGCTTCGCTGCCGCCTTTGGCTATATGCTCACGCTCATGCAAGTGCCACAGCGCATCACGGAGGGTCTCTCTTCGCTTTCAGATAACAAATACGTGATCTTGCTCGCGATCAATATATTGTTGCTCGCGCTGGGTACCTTGATGGACATGGCGCCACTCATTCTGATCTTAACGCCGATGCTCATGCCGATTGTGAAAACGATGGGCATTGATCCGGTGCACTTTGGGATGATCATGATGGTGAATTTGAGTATCGGTCTGCTCACCCCGCCAGTGGGTGCGCTATTGTTTGTGGGCAGTGCCGTTGGGAAAGTGTCCGTTGAAAAATTAGTGCGTGCACTCTTTCCTTTTTTCGGCGTGTTGTTGTTTGTGCTGGCGGTGGTCACCTACGTCCCCGCGGTCTCCTTATGGTTGCCGGGCGTGATGTTGGGGAAGTAAATTGCGGCGCAATACCTGCGGCGCAAAACAGGCTTGTTTTAGAGTGATCCTGCCCCGATTCCACGTACACCAAATGTTGGATAATTTTGGGTATGAAAGGAATATAGAAGATGGCAAGGAAAAAAGGGATAGCGAATCGGCGGTATACCGCTGAGTTCAAGGCGCAGGCAATGGCGTTGGGAA
>JANPBT010000038.1:0-9773 GCA_031430575.1 Betaproteobacteria bacterium
ACTGCGCCGCAGGTATTGATACCTGCGGCGCAGTTTTGACTTAAAAATGAGCTTTCGTTAGCCCAAAAATCCGATGTTGTAATCGGTGTATTGTCCAAATTTATTGAGATTGGGTAATACGCCTTCCAGCTCGGTTTTTGATAAGCCAAACCAACGCCCAAGTGTGGCTGCGTATTCATCGGAAGAAATCGTGGGCAGTAAGCGGCCTTCGCCGACGTCCGTTGAAGTGCCAAACGCAGCGACCGGGAAACCGTTGCTGCCGGGCGCACCAAAAAACTTGCCACCTTGCACCGCACCGCCGACAACGAAGTGATGGCTACCCCAGCCGTGATCGCTGCCTTCACCATTAGATTTGAGCGTGCGCCCAAAATCGCTAGCCGTAAAGAGCGTTACGTTTTGCGACATGCCGAGCGCTTCCATTTTGGCTTGAAACGCGGCAACGCCATCGTCAACCGCTGAGAGCAATTTGGTGTGCTTATCGTATTCCGCGCCATGATTATCAAAGCCGCCAATCGAGACGAAATAGATCTGTCGCTTTACGCCCAAGGCAGAGCGGGCAGCGATCATGCGCGAAACCATCCGCAATTGATCGGAAAGGTTATTGGCGACATTCCCCACGCGCGGCGCGAGGCCTGGCTTGGCGGCGTCAGCAATGGTGCCGTCGGCTGCGGTGCCCGGAAAATCGGCGCGGTAAGTTGGGATCACTTCCAGTCGCGTGCTGATAAATGCCTCGGTATCGATCGAGCGGGCGAGCACATCGCCGTAGGCGTCTTCAAATTTATTGACTCGCGCCACGACCACTTGGTCTTGAAAGATCGATTGTGGATTCGGACGCGCTGCTGACCAGTTATCCCACGAACGGTAAGAATTGATCTTGATCGGTCCGCTCGGAGAAAGCGCATACGGCACGGCCTGCTGGCCGCGCAGAAATGGCGCGGTGCCCGCAAGCGAAATGCCGTAGGAGAGTGGCGTTGCACCATTGACATTGCCTAAGGTGAGCACATCGGCCATACGACCGCCCCAACCGGACGTGCTGAAATCATTATCGAGGCTTTGCCAAAAAGCTTGCTGGTCGGAGTGTGAGAAAAGCTGCGGCGGTAAATTGCCCGTGCCGTTCACATATTGCGTTTTTGTCGTCGGCTGCACCAGTGGGCCGACGTTTGCAACCACCGAGGCTTTACCCGCATTGAAGAGCGCTGCGGTCTTTTTTAAGCTCGGATGCAGGGCAAAGCTGCGGCCGGAAACATTCGACACCGTGATGGAATTGAGCGGGCGGGTGAAAATGTCAGCCGCGATATTATCAGCGGCGACGTTGGTGCTGTTTGACATGGCTAATGCTGTGCGCGCCGATTTATAGGCTGCATATTCGCTGCCGAGCGGGATGATCGTGTTGTGATTGTCATTGCCCCCATACATAAACAAGCAGACCAATGCCTTGTAGTCGGTGTAAGGCCCTGCGGCATGCGCGAGACGGGCATAAGGGATGAGACCTGCAGAGCCTGCGAAGCCAGCGGTCGATTTCAAAAATGTGCGGCGATCCATGGTTTTTCCTCGGGCTATTTTTGAATTAAAAATTCAGGTGAATTCACAATCAACCAGAGCACCATATAAAGGCGTTCGCTTGCTGGCGTCGTTCCATCAATGGGTAATTTATTGGCAGCATCGATCAACTTGGTGCGGAAATTTGCACTCATCTTGCCACCCGTCAAAAGAATGTTAAGCTCATCAATAAGCTGTGTTGGGTTGCTCTGGGCGAGCGCGATGTAAGCGGTGTGATTAACGTTAACCGCTTTCGCGGCATCAGCACCGGTATACCAACTGCCAAAGCCCTTAATCATTGCGTAGCCAGAAAAGTCGGCCCACCCCGAAACGGCATTGGCCGTAGCCAGCTCAAACTCCGGCGCGAGCACGGGCGCATAAGCAGGCTGACCGGGCAAGCGGGCATCAGGGTGATAGAAGTTAAAAACTGATGCGGCCTGTAGCGGCGATTGATTAAGGTTGTCAGCCCCGCCAAAGTCCCAAAAACTATACTCTTTGCCGGCACCGATTTTTCCGTCGAAGGCGCGCAGATACTGAACATACCGCACGACGGGCTCTTTCAGTTTTCCTGCAAGCGGGCCGTCTGCCCGCTGATCGAGCCGCACGTCTTGATCCATCAGGATGGCACGAACAACGGCTTTCATATCGCCGCGTACGCCAAGCCCGTTATCGTTAAACGCTTTAGCAACGCGCTCGACGTAAGGCGGCTGCGGGTTAGACATCGTGAGCCGTTGAATTAGCTGCTTGCCGATGAATGGCCCCACATTGGGGTGATTAAAAATGCTGTCAATCGCGCCATCAATATCTTGCATGGGCGTTTGCCCAGCGGGAAGCGTCGCGCCAAGGAGTAATTTTTTAGTGCCGGTATCGTGTGGCGGCGGCAGGTCGGGCTTTTGGCACGTTGCCCACTGCACCGTTTGCCCAGCCGCAGCTTGGGCATCGCAAACATCATATTTTCCGAGCTGTTGCCGATTACCAATCCAAGGCTGCATCGGCTCACTCCACATTTTGCAAAAAATATCGCGCTGCACGGCTTCGTCTGGAAAATCTGGGGCGCCGGGGTAAAACTGCCAGATCCAGCGATGCGGCTTACCGGCATCTTTGTCGCGACTATCGGGCGCGAAGTTCCAGCCCGTAAATGCTTTTGCAAATCCTTGCACGGTTGGCTCGTCGTATGAAGCAATCGGCTTCCCGGTGCCATCGAGCTTTAGTGAGCCATCGAGATTGAGCATGTAAGTGCCCAAAGAAAAAAGCTGCAACAGTTCGCGCGCGTAATTTTCATTTGGGTAAAACGAGACTTCGGTGCCATCTGGGTTAGTCACGGTTGTAACCTTACCCGACTTTTTCATATCGAGGTATTCGCCCATTGCGGGGTGAAGGGTGATGGCTTTAAGCAGGTCGCGGAAATTACCAAACGCGTGTTGGCCTAAGGTATCCACGTACGATCCAGGGCCGCACGGGTTATCTAATAATTTATTGTTGCGCAGCGAAACGACCGCAATCTGGCTCAAGGCAAAAGTGACCCGCTGGCGCAGCTGATCGTCGCCTTCAAAAAATTGCTTCCATAGCGATGGCATCGTCGCTTCCCACGGTTTATAGCCAGCGTTTTGTAGTGCGGTAATTTTGGCTTTGTGGGAGACCTGCGGCTTAGCAAACTGCTCAGTAATCCAAGCGGGCGCGCCCAATGCTGCGATGCGATTGATTTCGGCGCGATTTGCGCCGAAGGTCGCCTGCTGCACCAGTCGCGCGGCATCTACCGTCGGGTTAAAGTCGGGCTGATCTGCGGATCGGGTCGGAGCGCCATGCGCGGTAGACGCGCAGATCGCAACCGATAAGACGCAAAACTGAGCTGCTATGAATCGTGGGGCGTTCGCCATGCGTGGTGCTCCTTTATTCCTGTGACTGTTGATATTTTCACCGGAAAAAAATGCCCAGTCAATATGTCTCCAGCAAGAGACATTCCATATGACTATTCACTCTGAAATCGCGACACCAAATTGGCTGATTTCTAGAGTAATTGACTCTTCACAGCACCAAAACGCATTGATTGAAGCAAAAACTAGACGCAAACGACAAATCTCAGCGCTCGTTAGGCTGACGTGACAATCCGATGCTGACCGGTAAACGCCAAATATCGCGTGTTAATCGCACGACCGATCATCGTCATATTGACGCGTTGTGCGACATCGAAACCCATTTTGGTGAGCCCCGAGCGGGAAACCAGCACTGGGATACCCATTTGCGCGCACTTGATCACCATTTCGCTCGTCAGCCGGCCCGTGGTGTAGAAAACTTTATCATCACCGCGCACGCCATCGAGCGCCATCATGCCTGCAATTGCATCCACCGCATTGTGTCGACCGACATCTTCAACAAAATAGCTGAGCGCGATGCCTTCAATGCCCTGCGGCGCAAAAAGCGCGCAGCCATGCACGGCACCGGACTGCTTATAAATCGTCTCGTGATGGCGAACCCGCTCTTGCAGGGAAAAAAGTTGCGCTTGGCTTATAAAAACGTCGTTGCGCAATGCAATGGAATCGATCTCATCCATCAAATCGCCAAACACCGTGCCCTCGCCGCAGCCAGTGGTCTTGGTGCGTTTAGCCATTTTTTCGGACAAATTCTTTAAGCCGTGATGCGTCGTGATCGCGCAGGCGTTGGTTTCCCAATCGACTTGCACACTCGCAATTTCATCGACATTACCGACCAAACGTTGATTGAGCAAATAGCCAATGGCTAATGCCTCAGGCGCAGCGCCAAGGGTCATGATCGTCAAGATCTCCTGGCGATCCACATAGATCGTTAGTGCATGCTCGCCCGCAATCGCGACCTGCTCAATTTCTCCACGCTCATTGCGCGCCTCGACTTCAAAAGTGGCAGGGCGGGCAGAGGCGGAGAGGGTAGGGCGCATTTTCCTGATTGTATGAGGTGTCAGTTTTGCGCGGTAGATTCGTCTGGATTTCCAGCCATAGTCACCGACACCGATTTTTCAGACGCTCTCGCCGCGATGTGCGTGCAAGCCGCTCGTTCTAAACGTCAAGTGCTTTTCGATCTATTTAGCAAAAAATAAGCAGTGGTCTATCGTCGGCGTAACGCACTTTAGCTCCACCCGATCTCCGAAGCGACAGCGCCCGATCCGGTACGAAACGCGAACGGTCGCAACGCATTTAGTAAAACTGCGCCGCAGGTATTTCTTCTCATTTTGAGAGGTTTTTAGGTTCAAATTCGTTTATGCTGTTAGGTAAACTAACCATGACGCCATCCGATGAATTCACTCTTTGCAATAGCACTTACATTTGCACTTTTCGCCAGTTGCGCCACCGTTCGCGCGCAACTCGCAGCGCAGGAGGAGGGCGGCATACCTTCGGCTCAGCTTGCTACCGATTTGCGGGAGACGATTGCAAAAGTAACGGTGACGATGCAGCCCATTTTTGGCGACGCGCGCGCGGGCGAGATGATTGTCACCCACTTCCGCCCGCAAGGCGAGGGGCCGTTCCCAGCGGTGGTCATGCACCACGGGCGCGGAACCGATCGGGCGACACCCGGGCGTTGGCGCTATCTCAACGTCGTGCGCTACTGGACACGGCGCGGCTTCGCGGTATTCGTGCCCACGCGCTTGGGCTACGGCGAAACGGGCTTAGAGCCAGACCCTGAAGAGACTGGCAACTGTAATGCGAAGCGCTACGACGTGATGGCAGCCTCGGCAAAGACTCAGTCAAAAGCAGCGATTGATTTCGCAGTTGCGCAGGTTTGGGTCGAGAGATCGAAAGTGATTGTGATGGGGCAATCGGTGGGCGGTTTCACCACCATCACAACCATGGCACACAAACACCCGAGCGTTATTGCGGGTATTAATTTCGCGGGTGGCGCGGGCGGAGATCCGATTAACCGTCGCGCCAATCCATGCGACGCCTTCAAGCTAGGGACGTTAATTGGCGACGCAGGCAAAGCCAATGGCGGCACGACGCCGATGCTCTGGCTCTACGCTGAAAACGATTTGTACTGGGGCGCAAGTTTGCCTAAAAAATGGCACGAAGCGTATGTCAGTGCGGGCGGAAAAGCCCAAATGGCGATGCTGCCACCGATTGCTGCCGATGGCCACACCCTGATTGGTGCAGGCTTTGGGCAATGGCGACCCGTGGTCGATCAATTCATCGCCTCGCTCGGTTTTGCAGCGCCCAAAACGACCAACGCGCCCAACCCTACCGGCTTCGCGCGGATCGACGATTCAAGTAAGCTACCCTTGGTAAAGCAGGAGATGAAAGACACGGGCTATCCGCGCTTTTTAAACGTCGATCTACCCCGCGCGATTGCCATCGGCCCCAAAGGCGAGTGGAACTTTCAATCGGGCGAGGGCGCAATGACCCGCGCTCTGGAACGGTGTGCGAACACCGCAAAAGCGGATTGCAAGCTCTACGCAGTGGATGATTCCGTCGTCTGGAAAGAGTAAGCGGCATGCTTATCGGCGCGTGACTTCGACACGCGTTACAAAAATGCCTCAAAAACGGCAAAAACTGCGCCGCAGGTATGAAACAAAAAAGGGGTCATACCCCTGGCTCGCTTATATTCGCGGCCAGATATCGCGAAGGCAGCGCGATATCTGGAGTTCGTTACTCGAACTTCTCACAGCCTTCGTTTAATGTGCTGTTCACTTTTAAATAGCCCATAAAAGTGATGACAGCTTCACGAAAACTCTCGACCTCTTTTTCGGTTGCATCCTTTTTGGCGGTAAATTTTACCCAACCACATCGTATGGGATACCGCTCAAGGCAAGGTAACGTGACAATCGAACCTGGCATTCCACGCGCCCAATTTCAATTGAATTTTCTCCATTGCAACCGATCGTCAAGCAGCAGATCACCGTCGCGATCAGAAGTTTTGGCAAACATTTACTTAGCACAGTTGCTGACTCCCCAAGCGCGCAGTTGTTCAGACGAAGACGAGCGCGGGTCAAACGCCTCGTATCCTGTTCGCAACCAAATTTCGCTCGTTAAACCAGTTAAACGATTCGTAAAAAACTGCTTTTTACCAGTGGCTCCGATGCAGTGCCCCTCACTTCCGATATCGGTATATGCGAACCAATACGAAAGTGAGGGTGACGCCTGCGCTCGGGTTCGCTCCCGCGTTGAAGTTGGTATCGCCGCTGTATTCGCTTCCACTCATTGCGGGCGATGCGTTCAATTCCTGCGGCGCAGAATTCGCGTTTTTAAGCAGATTTCTTCCGAAAAGTACCAAATCTGCGCCGCAGGTATTTCTGCGATTTGCGCCTTTCATCGACGCCGTGTCGGAATGCGCTGCGCTCCTTCCGACCTACGCTCGCTGATAGACACGAGGCTTCATATTCCGATCGTAGTAGAAGGTGAGCGCAACTTCCTGCGGCGAGGAATTCGCATTTTTAAGCAGATTTGCTCCGAAAAGTGCCAAATCTGCGCCGCAGGTATGTCTGCAATTTGCGCGTCTCATCTAATCGGTGTCGGAATACGCTGCGCTTCTTCCGAGCTACGCTCGCTCATTTCGCAACCTCGTATTCCGGTCATATCGGTAGATCCGTCGGCTTCCACCGCGATCGAGTATTCGCAGCCGACAGCTTTAAAGTCAAATCCCCAAGTTCCATCATAATCGTCAAATCGGTGAAAAACCAGAGTAACCGTCTCCCGTTTTCTGTCGGGATTGCGACGCGCTTCATTTATGTCGATACGCTTCTGGGCAATACTGAGCGCCTGATCCATAGAAAGTACTTTTGGTCTTTCCTTGAACATAAAATGCGCCAAGACGAGCGCTAAAAAAACCGCGATACCAGCGATCAGTAGCCAATGACTCCGAAGGCGAATTTTCAATTTAGGAGCATTTTCCCGATAAATTTATCGCTTTAGAACCCGTCAAATTAATGTCAAATTTCAACGGACCGCTCGGATAGTCGTCGTCGGGTGGCAGCCTCTGCCCACCCTCTCCCAATTCCAATGCGCTGGTTGAGCACCCGCGTGGGCACGGGAGTGTCCACCCTACCGGGCTTCCCGAATTCGAAGCCATCGACAGATGGTTGGCGCAACCACCCAGCCGACTAACAGCATAAGCAACATGGTCAACCACGAACTGAAAAGTGAGCCGAGCGACCAAAACGGATTTACAACATCTACTAGGTGCGCAAACAAACCTGACGCAGCAAAAAGCACTATTGTCGCTTGAAATCGGGTGGCAAATTTCACGGCTTCGCCAAATCCTACTCTTGATCATCGTCGTCTGTTCGAATCCGCAGCAATCGACATAGGATTGGTGCGATCAACCACATGACAAAAAACATGGGCAAGAGCGTTAACCATGAATGAAAGAGATGCCCCAAAGAAAAAAAAGGAAACGCAACCGTCAGGAGTACGGTCACTAACATCCATATCGCAAAAAAAACTATTGATGCTTCAAATCGCTTTTTGAAAGACATTGGTATCACTTCTTGCTAGTATTCGGCATCGTCGTCTTCCCGAATTCGAAGCCATCGACAGATGGTTGGCGCAACCACCCAGCCGACTAACAGCATAGGCAACATGGTCATCCACGAACTGAAAAGTGAGCCGAGCGACCAAAACGGATTTACAACATCTACTAAGTGCGCAAACAAACCTGATGCAGCAAAAAGCACTATCGTCGCTTGAAATCGGGTGGCAAATTTCATTTCGATCTACTTTGTGCAGCACTTGGTTTCTGACTTTGTGACAGCGCTCCATCCGAACAACGTCGAAGTGGCTGAGATATCAAAACCGTACGCGGGACCATCAAACATCGCGTACATGTTAAGGCGTCCGAGCATCCAACGCACAAGTATGCTGCCCCCCGCACCCAAGACGCTGTTTACCCCACTAGTCCACGCTGAGCCGTTTGCACATGACGGATCAGGACAGTTCGCGAAACGATCTACCATCGTGATGCTGCTGGACGCCCCAGACGCTTCTTTCAAAAAGCTTCCGACACCTTTCACGCTTGCACCTGCCCCCAACGTTACAAAAGATGCGAATCCTTCTACAGAAACCTGCTTGTCGCACTTGCACTCAGACTTAAAGTTGAAAAACGCTAACTGTCCACCGATGCCGACTGTCGCGCCGAACGTGGAAATATTTCCGGAATACGTGACGGCTTGACCTCTCGGGTCAATTGCCCGCAGCGGTGATTGGTCCACATACCCAAAAGTACTAACCCCACCTCGCAACCCAATCGGATCACTCTCAACATACCTCCCCGTAGAAGAATCATAATCCCGAAAGTAGTTGTAATGCTTCCCCGTCTCCGCATCATAAACCTGCCCCGGAAACCGCAAGTTGAAGCGAAACTGCGCCGCAGGTAATCCAGCGCCCGTGACGTTCTGCGGGTTCTCATTGGCCGCACTCTCGCCAAACGGCGTTGATTCCCATTCCCAAACCCTTTTGTTGTCCGTAGGGTTAGTCACCACGCGCGGCGTGCCCAAATGATCGGGGTGGACGTAAAACGCATCAACGAGAACGGGGTTTGCTTCCGAGTTGTTGCCTACGTTATTGTTCGCAGGCGGCGGGTCGTTAATCGTAATCGCCGGCGAACCGCCGCTCGAAGCAGCAAAGCCCGCCACCCCGCCGTAATGCGCGGTAAAGGTATGCGCGCCGACAGGTAGGCTCGTGTTGGCAGGGCTACAGGTTGCGATTTTGTTGGCTCCGGCTGTGGTGAGGGGAAGATTAACACAGCTGGGCACATCTACGCTCAATCGCTTGAAAGTAACCGTGCCGCCTGTGACGGTGCTAGCCGATGCGGCTACCGTAGCGGTCAGCGTTGGACTATTCGGGTAATTCAGCGTGGTCGCGCTCGCGGTGACTGTGGTGGTGGTCGCAACGTCTGGCGCGGTGAGGGTGACGCTTGCGCTCGGGTTCGCGCCTGCGTTGAAGTTGGTATCGCCGCTGTAGAGCGCGTTGTAGGTTTTGGTGCCTGCGCTGGTTTCGGTTGCTGAGCAGGTAGCGGTTTTTGTGATGCCCGTTCCGGTGAGGGTTGCGGCGGCGCAATTGGCAAGCGAAGCGTTGGTCGCGTTGCGGAAGTTCACCGTGCCGGTGGCGGTCGTGGTGGCTGGGCTCGTTATTGTGGCGGTGAGGGTGAAGGCCGCGTTGAGCGCGGGTGTTGCCGTGCTGCTGGCCAGCGCTACGGTGGTGGGGTTGATCTTGCTGATCGTCTGCGATTGGGCGGCGCTGGTGGAGCCGTTGGTGGCGGTGTCGCCTAAATATTTG
>JANPBT010000039.1:0-44575 GCA_031430575.1 Betaproteobacteria bacterium
AATATCTCGAAGCGTTGGACCATGCCGATTCAAAACTGGAAACAGGCCATGAGCCAATTCATGATCAGATTCGATACCCAATTCAACCAAATTACCAACGCCTAGCAAAATCTTAATACACAAAACTCTTTACAGGCTCCCGCAGCGAGCGGCGCAGTGCTCTCAGGTGGCTACGCAATGGGTGCAGCGAGCGCAGCAACGTTTAGCAATGCAAGCGTAACCCTCGCCGCAGGCAGCAATGCATTAACGGTAACGAATACCATCGTGAGCCTAGGGTCGCCTAATCTACGCTCCATCATTGGCGGGTCGTCGGGTGCGTTACTTGCAGGCGCGCGAACTACCATTTTGGTGAATTTCATTAATGATGGTCCCGTGAGTGCAATCAACGCTGTTTACACGGTGCGCTTACCGGCAGGCTTAGCGGGTGTGCAAGTCTCTAACGCGGGGCTCTACGATGCGGCTACTGGCGATGTAACGTGGCCGGTTGTGCCTTTGATGGGCGTGGGGCAAGTTGATTTCACGATCAGCATTGTCGTTCCGGCCGGAACGTTTGCACTGAGATCTACCATTTCAAGTGAAAACGAGCTGAGCACAACGCTCGCTGACAATCCGAGCACGCGCAGTTTCGCCCCCGACGCGCCGATCCAATCGGTGCCTACGCTGTCGAACTTAGCCTTGCTGATGCTTAGCTTGATGCTAGTGAGCTACGCGGCAAGTACTCAGCGGCGACGTGGTCGCGAGTAATAGCCGTTCGCATCTTTGAATCAAGCGTTGATCGATTTGAAGCAGAAAAAAGCCACCCTACGGGGTGGCTTTTTTCTAATTGCAGTGATGCTGAATTTTTCCGCGGCGGTGTTTCCCTTGAGCTCGGTTATTTGGTGCTGCCCAATTCGCCGGTCACGGCAATTGAAAACGCTGATCAACCTAAATTGGCGCACGCTATAACTTCGGCGTGGTGCATCCCTACTTTTTGGCAGGCGTAGACCATTACGTTGCCACCGCGAAAACCCGGGAAGACGTGAAGTGGTGGTTGGTTGGCGCAAATGTGCCGTTTGGTGCAAATGCGGTTGTGCTTAATTTGATGCAGCGCGATGTGCAGTCGACGTTAGTCGGCGAGCGCAAACGCGTGCAACTCGCGTTTATCCACAAAATGAGCCGCCGCATGGAGCTCCACGCGTTTATCGATCGCGATGGCATCGATTCTGAGAAATCTGGCGTTGCGGTGCGTACCATCGGTTTAGGAATGCGTCACGATTTCTAACCAAGCACATTCGCGCCAACGGCTGCCTCTTGTTTCGCGCAGTGCATCGATTCAGCGCGGTCGTAGCCACGGGGAAGCGATCTGATTTGGCGTGCCAACCGGTTTCAGCCAAAATGCGAGGTTATGGCTCCAAAACGCGTTGTCGTCCTGCTTTCGGGTAAAGGCTCAAATTTCTCCGCATTAATCGCTGATGCGCGCGCGAGTTGCGCCGCAGGTATTGGCCAAGATCGTTATGAAATCGTTGCCGCAGTAAGCAATCGGGTAGAGGCGGGCGGGCTCGCGCTTGCCGAACAGGCCGGCATTGCTGCGCACACGATTTCGCACAAAAATTTTGCCTCGCGCGAGGATTTCGACGCGGCATTGCGTGATCTTGTCGCCGCGTTTGATCCTGATTTGGTTGTGCTCGCTGGGTTTATGCGCGTGCTGACTCCGACCTTTGTTGACGCTTTTGCGGGGCGCATGCTCAATATTCATCCGTCGCTTTTACCCGCGTTTCCTGGCTTGCACACGCACGCGCATGCGATCGCGGCGGGTTGCAAATTTGCGGGGTGTACCGTGCATTTCGTCACCTCCGTGCTCGATCATGGTCCGATCGTGGCGCAGGCGTGTGTGCCGATCACTGTCGACGATACCGAGAGCACGCTCGCTGCAAAAGTGCTCATCGAGGAGCATCGCATCTTGCCGCAAGCGGTGCGTGATTTTTGTGCGGGGCGGCTTGTCGTCGCAGGGCTGCGGGTGCACGTTAACAGCAGGCTATGACACCCCCGGACAAACGCCTCGTCGCTGCGCTCGCACTTTCTGTGCTGGCGCATGTGGCGTTTGCCATTTTTGCGCCTGCGGTATTGCCCGAGCCAGAAGATAAATCCACCGTGATCACCACGCGTTTGCAATATATGCCACCGCCTCCGGTCGCCGCACTGAAAACGCCCGCTCCCGCAAAATCGAAGCCCGTAGTAAAGAAAACTGCGCCGCAGGTACCGCCTCCGGCGGGCACGGCGATTGCCGCGCTGCCGAGCGCGCCTGTGATCGATGCACCGCTTGAACCGCCCCCACCACCACCACCGGAGCCAGAAAAAATCGTTGAAGTCGCGCAACCGGTTGCGCCTGATCCTCCAAAAACACTTGAGCCTGAGCCAGAGCGAGTGCCCACTAATACTGCCTTCGCCAGCGGCGCTGACATGATAACGCCTGAAAAAACAAAATCAAAAGGTGAGCAACAACTCGAAGCGTTACCCCGCTTGATCGATTTGAACTACAAGGCGGGCTACGCCCAAGGCGACGCCTACCCGATGAATATCGGCAATTTCAAGCTCCGCTTTGAGCATGCGGAGGGCAAATACACGTTGCGCACGACTGGGCAGGCGAGCGGATTCTTTAAATTTGTCTACCCTGGTGTTTTGAAAATGCAGTCCACCGGCAAATTGACAGAGCGTGGCTTGGAGCCAGACGCCTTTGAAATGTTTCGCGAGCGACAAGGCCGCGAGACGAAGCCTCGAAAAATCGTTTTTGATCGCGAAGCTAAGCTGATTTTGCTCAACGATAAACCGCCGGTGCCCATTGAAGGGCAAGTCTTTGATTTACTGACGTTTATCGTGCAGTTTTATTTTGCCGCGCCTGATTCCGATGAAGTAACGCTGCAAGTGGTTTCGCCAACCCGCATTGACGCCTACACGCTTAAACGCAGCGGCAAAGAAACACTCGATACGCCCCAAGGCAAAATTGAGACCGAAATTTGGCGTGGGTCGCGGAAATCAGCCGAAGGCAGCGCCGAATTTTGGCTCGCGCCGAGCTGGCACTACATCCCGTTTCGGGTACGCATGACGGACGAAAAAGAACGGAAAGCCTCGTTTGACTTGGAGTCAGTGGCCGTCGAGCAATCCCTAGCCCAGACGCCAAAATAAGCCGCGGCGTTTGGCAAGCTCCGCGCTAATCTACGCCGCGGGTACAAAATAGCGAAATGAATTACGAACAACCCATACAAGAGTATCCCCGTCGCCGCTCCCCGATAGACGAAATTCCGCCTCCGCAAGGCGCACCGACGAAAGCGGGCTTTCACGGTCTCATTAATTGCATGGACATCATGAATACGTTTACCGTGCCTGCAGATCGGGTGCTGTCAAATGTATTTCGCCAGATGCGCAGCCTCACCAGCCGGGATCGCGCCAAGATTGCAGATGTTTCCTTCGCATGGCTGCGGGCTTACGCGACTTTTGGCGAACGCTTCCCCACCAGCACCATGCGGCGCTGGGGCATTGCCGCGTTGCACGTGCATGGTGGTATTTCGCGTGAAGCAGCGTGTTACTGGGGCAATAGTGGCGATGCCAAGTGGCTCGACGAGCGCATGACCGCGACCGAGCGTGAATTCACGCCTGCTCAAAAGCATGAGTGCCCGCAATGGCTCTGGGATCGATTGATTGCGCAGAGCGCTTACCCGCAAGCCAGCGCGCTCATGAAAGCGCTTAACTTTCCTGCGCCATTTGATTTGCGGGTTAATACGTTAAAAGCGAAACGCGACGACGTGCTTCGGCAATTTGCCGCTGAGGCCATTGATGCCGAGGCAACGACGATGTCTGCTTACGGCATCCGCTTGCGTCGCCCGATGCCACTGGCCAAGCATGATCTGTTTACCTCCGGCGCAGTAGAAGTGCAAGATGAAGGCTCGCAATTACTGGCGCAGTTAGTCGGCGCCAAGCGGGGTGAGATGGTTGCAGATTTTTGCGCCGGTGCTGGTGGCAAAACTCTGGCGATCGGAGCGATGATGACCAACACTGGGCGCTTGTACGCGTTTGATGTTGATGAGGGGCGCTTGAAAAAACTGGGGCCACGCATGAGCCGCGCCGGTCTCTCAAACGTGCAGCCGATGCATTTAGACACTGAAAATGATTCCCGCTTGCGCAAGCTCGTGGGCAAGATGGATCGGGTTTTAGTCGATGCGCCGTGCAGCGGGCTTGGCACCCTGCGGCGCAATCCCGATTTGAAGTGGCGGCAGTCAGAGCAAAGCGTGGCTGAAATGAACGCCAAGCAATTGAATATTTTGATCGCTGCTGCCCGCTTGGTCAAAGATGGCGGGCGCTTGGTCTATGGCACGTGCTCGATTTTGCGCGAAGAAAACGAAGCCATCGTCGAAGCGTTTCTGAAGCGTGGCGGTTTTAAGCTCATACCCGCGGCGCAGATTTTGCAAGCGCAAGGCATTACCGGTGATTACTTGCAACTCTCGCCCGTGACCCATGGCTGCGATGGCTTTTTTGCCGCAGCGTTGGAGCGCATTGCGTAGTGCGCTTTACGAAGCGCGTTTTTGCTTTCATCTGCGCCGTAGCGCTGAGCGGCGCAGCCGCCAATGCCAAGCCTTACCCAGACGCAATCGCTGCCGAGGGGCAGGTGATCGCCGCCTTTACGCCCGAGCATGATATTGCCGAGCTCATTTCCGATCAAGTTGACCAAGCGAAAAAAGAAGTTTTGGTGCTCGCCTATCTTTTCACCAATCGCAAAATCACCGCAGCACTTATCAAGGCCCATCGGCGCGGCGTAAAGGTAGAAATCGTCGCTGATCGGGAGCAAACGCTCAACCTGAAGCAATCAACGATTGGCAGCTTTGTTAATGCAGAAATTCCGGTATGGCTCGACGTTCGCTTTGCCGCTGCCCACAGCAAAGTCATGATTATCGACGGCGCAACGGTGATCACCGGCAGTTTTAATTTCACGCAAGCGGCTCAAAGCAAAAACGCTGAAAACGTATTGATTACGACCAACGCCCGTAAGCTTGCCGCCGCATATAAAGAAAATTACCTGCGGCGCAAAGCACTTGCGCAGCGCGCACAAGCCAGTGATTTCAGCCGACGGTAGTGACCGCGAAACGAGTGCGACGCACTGGGAAGAGCCCGAAAAACTGGAGGAGACAGCAAACGCATCGCGGGGGCACGCGTAACGTTGCCGTTGGGCTCTTCCCACTGCGCCGCTTCGGTGGCACATCTGGGCGCTAAAACACCATATGAAGACTTGACTAAACTTGCGTGAAAAGTTGGGCAACGAGCGATACGCTGGTGAAGCCCATCGCCATGCCGGAAATCCCGGCAAGGTTGACTTTCACGCCGCTTACTTTTGCGAGGAGTGCTTTTGCCGGCGCACTGCCCAAAACTGCGTAGCCGATGACGATCGCACAGCCTGCGACGTTGAAGAGCATCCAAGTGTTGAAGAGATCCATGATTTTTTCCTTTTCGAGTGTTTCGGTTGCGATGGAGTGACTTTAAGCCCCTCAAATTTGAAATAAAAGCCGTTTGCGACGAATCGCGGGGAAAACGGCGTGAAACGGGTGAATTCAGGATTCAAAGTTCACCGTAAAATGAAGTCAAACGTGCAAATCATCGAGAATCATCATGCTCATCAAAGGCTTCGGATATGAATCCGAACACACCAAATTCATCCGCGAACTCAAAGCAAAAAAGCCGCACTTAGAGCAAGCGCAGCGCGAGGGCCGCGCGTTACTTTGGGATAAAGAGCCGCTTGATTTGGAAGACCGTGCGCGCGCGGCCGAGGCAACCATCCCCGCAAAAGCCTACCCCTACGCGACGAAATAACTTAAAACCACGATGCCGAGCCACGCCTTTAGCTACTCCCCCACCTATACCAGCCAACGCTCGCCAGTGATGGCGCGCAATATCGTCTCAACCTCACAGCCGCTTGCAGCGCAAGCGGGCATGGAGATGATGCGCATCGGGGGCAACGCTGTAGATGCTGCGATTGCAACGGCGATTGCGTTAACGGTCGTCGAGCCGTCGATGAATGGCATCGGCAGCGACGCTTTCTGCATCTTGTGGGATGGCACTTCACTGCAAGGCTTAAATGCCTCTGGGCGCGCGCCTGCTGGGTGGGGGCCTGCGCGTTTTGCGGGGCGAGAGTCAATGCCAATCCTTGGTTGGGATGCAGTGACCGTGCCGGGCGCAGTTTCGCAATGGGTCGAGCTCTCGCGGCGTTATGGAAAATTGCCCTTCGCCCAATTATTTGAGCCCGCAATCGGCTATGCCCGTGATGGTTTCGTTGTCAGCCCGATCCTGGCGCGGCAATGGGCAAGCGCAGCGGAAAAACTAAAAGACCAACCGGGCTGGGCCGCCCACTTTATGCCGAACGGTCGCGCGCCGCTTGTCGGCGAGCTTTTCGTAAGCGCTGACAAAGTGCGCACGCTGGAATTGATCGCGCAAACCAAAGGCGAAGCGTTTTATAAAGGCGAGCTTGCTGAAAAAATGGCAGCGCATTCGAAAGCCAACGGTGGCGCGATGACCGTTGCCGATTTAGCGGCACATCAGTGTGATTGGGTCGGTACGATCGCGCAGGCGTATCACGGTGTTGAGTTGCATGAAATTCCGCCCAATGGCCAAGGCATCGCTGCGCTCGTGGGCGCAGGTATTTTGGAGCATCTCAATATTACGCAATACGCCGTCGATAGCGTGCTGTTTTGGCATGCGATGTTGGAGGCGATGCGCATTGGCTTTACCGAAGCTTACGATATGGTGGCCGACGATAAACATTTGCGACGCACCTCTGCTGCGGTCTTAGCCGCCACCCACATCAAAAACTGCGCCGCAGGTATTTCAATGGCCAAAGCGGGAAGCTACGCGGGCTGCAAGCCGCCGCGCGGCGGAACCGTTTATCTCACAACGGCAGACGCTTCAGGCATGATGGTGAGTTTCATTCAATCCAATTACATGGGTTTTGGGTCTGGCGTGGTGGTGCCAGGTACCGGCATTTCAATGCAGAATCGGGGCGCAGGCTTTACGCTTAAAAAAGGTCACGCCAACGAAGTCGGCCCAGGCAAGCGCCCGCGCCACACGATCTTACCGGCCTTCATCACGCGCAATGGCAAGCCGCTGTGCAGCTTCGGCGTCATGGGCGGTGTGATGCAGCCGCAAGGGCATCTGCAAATGCTCGTGCGCATGGTCGACTACGCGCAAAACCCGCAAATCGCGCTCGACGCGCCACGCTTTTGCATACAAGAAGACGGCACAGTGAAAGTAGAAGCCCAATTTGCGCCACAGACATTTGATGCCCTCATCGCGATGGGGCATCCACTGGTGCGCAGCGAGCCTGCAGCGCTGGATTACGGCGCAGGGCAAATCATTTGGAAGCTTGAAAATGATTGCTATGTGGCGGGTAGTGATATGCGCCGTGATGGTTGCGCGGTGGGCACGTAGTTAATTTAAAAGCGCGGCGTGAAGCCGCGAAGTTATCGCACGATTACGCGTCAAAAAGCACCGCCGAATCACTCGTTTTGGTGTATCTTGAAACGCTAAAAGCATCAATACCCGCGGCGCAGATTGCTTGCAATAACCGTTGAAAATTTGCTAATTCTGCGCCGCAGGTAGGGTGCAGAAACTTTCATTTAGAGGAATCACCCCATGAAATCTAGAGCCGCCGTTGCGTTCGCCGCTGGTCAGCCTTTGCAGGTTGTTGAAATCGATGTGGCGCCACCGCAAAAAGGTGAGGTATTAGTCAAAATTAGCCATACGGGCGTGTGCCATACCGATGCCTACTCGCTCAGCGGGGATGACCCAGAAGGGATTTTTCCAGCGGTTTTGGGCCACGAAGGTGCGGGCGTCGTTGTGGAAATCGGTGAAGGGGTAGGCAGCCTTCAGCCGGGCGATCATGTGATCCCGCTTTACACCGCGGAATGCCGCGAATGCAAATTTTGCAAATCAGGCAAAACCAATTTGTGCCAAAAAGTGCGCGCGACGCAGGGTAAAGGTCTGATGCCTGATGGCACCTCGCGTTTCTCCTATGAAGGCAAGCCGCTCTATCACTACATGGGCTGCAGCACCTTTAGCGAATACACGGTAGTGAATGAAATTTCGCTTGCGAAAATTAATCCCAATGCGAATCACGAGCAAGTGTGTTTGCTTGGCTGTGGCGTCACCACCGGCTTGGGCGCGGTGAAAAATACTGCGAAAGTAAAGCCCGGCGATACCGTGGCCGTGTTTGGGTTGGGCGGCATTGGTTTGGCGGTGATCCACGGCGCACAGAAAGCCGGCGCGGGCCGGATCATCGGCATTGATACTAACCCAAGCAAATTTGCGCTTGCAAAAGAGCTGGGCGCGACCGATTGCATTAACCCAAAAGATTTCACCAAACCGATTCAAGAGGTGATTGTTGACATGACCGATGGCGGCGTTGAGTTCAGCTTTGAGTGCATTGGCAATGTGAACGTAATGCGAGCCGCGCTTGAGTGTTGCCATAAAGGTTGGGGCGAAAGCATTATTATTGGTGTGGCCGGCGGCGGCCAAGAAATTTCCACACGCCCGTTTCAATTAGTCACCGGGCGGGTATGGCGTGGCAGTGCGTTCGGCGGTGTGCGCGGGCGCACGGAGCTGCCGGGCATGGTCGAAGATGCCATGCGCGGTGAGATCAATCTCGGCGTATTTGTGACCCACACCATGGGGCTTGATCAAATCAACGAAGCGTTTGCGCTCATGCATGAAGGCAAATCACTGCGCACAGTGATTCATTTTTAGATGAAAATCTGCGCCGCAGGTATTGAAAGAATTGCATGAAACGTATTGAACAGCGCGCCTGCTTCGGTGGCACACAAGAAGTCTGGTCGCACACCTCCGAAACGTTGAATTGCGAAATGCGATTTGGTATTTATCTCCCGCCACAAGCGCAGCAGGGTAAGTGCCCCGTGCTCTATTGGCTCTCAGGGCTCACCTGCACTGAGCAAAATTTCGTAACGAAAGCTGGTGCGCAGCAATTCGCCGCAGCCCATGGCGTGATTATCGTCGCACCCGATACGAGCCCGCGCGGTGATGATGTTGCCGATGCGCAAGGCTACGATATTGGCAAAGGCGCGAGCTTCTATCTAAACGCGACGCAAGCGCCGTGGGCTGCCCACTACCAAATGGAAACTTATCTGGTGCACGAATTACCCGCGCACATTGCAGCGCACTTTCCGGTAAGCGGTGCGCGCGCCATCAGCGGCCACTCAATGGGCGGGCACGGCGCGCTCACGCTCGCGTTGCGCAATCCGGGTGCGTACAAAAGCGTTTCTGCCTTCTCGCCCATCGTTGCGCCCTCGCAAGTGCCGTGGGGCGAGAAAGCATTTGCAGCTTATCTCGGCAACGATCGCAGCCAGTGGCAGGCGCACGACGCCGTTGCCCTCATCGAGCGCGCGCGCGAGCAACTGCCGCTTTTGATCGATCAAGGCAGTGGCGATGAGTTTTTGGAAACGCAATTGCGCCCACATTTGCTAGAAGAGGCCTGCAGGCGTGCCGGGCATCCGCTCACGCTGCGGATGCAGCCGGGCTACGACCACAGCTACTACTTCATCGCAACCTTTATCGGTGAGCATATCGCGCATCACGCGCAGGCGTTAGCGTCGGCGCGCTAGCGCGTAAGCTGAGATCGCGTCGCTTAACGCTTACTTTGCGGGCGCTGCGGGCGGTGCGGGTGCTGCCGGTAACGCTGGCGGCGCTACGACCGCTGGCGCAGCGGGCAATGCCGCCGCAGGCGCAGCAGGCGCGATCGCAGGTGCAGGCTCATCTAGCGCGCGCACTTTTGAAATGTAATGACGGGTTTCGCCAAAGCACGACCCGGGCAGCCCCAATTTCTCTTCGTAATAAAGCTCAACCCGCTTGCCGACCATCCGATTGATGTCGGCGGCCACTTTTTCGTCCCAAACGGTGAAGAAAAATTTCTCGGTCGCGGCGCCCGGCATCGAGACCATTGCCAGCTCGCCTTCCCACGTTTTGCAAACGAAGCCTTTTTTGGAAAGTTTTTGCACAAAACCTGCCCGTCCGCCTTCTGAATACGTCCACTTCCAGACGAAAAATCCATAGGCCGCCGCGAGCACTAAAAGCACGGGGATGATGATGAAGAAAAAGCCACGATTACGGTTTTGCATAAGGTAAGAAACGAGTTCGTCTACGATTGAATTGCCCGCATCTTATCTCGAAACGGGTCAATGACTGTATTTGATGGCTAAGCGGTCGATTTATGCCAATACCTGCGGCGCAGATTTGGCCTCTTTTGAGGCAATATCTCTCGGCAAAAACTGCGCTGCAGGTCTCGAAGCCGCCCAACTAAAGAATTGGTTTTGACTCTGCCACGCTTTTGCGTGAAGCGTGTGCGTCCATATAGGTTGCCAAATTTGGGTTGGGGCCGCGCCAATCAAGATCAGGAAAGCGCGTGGAGATGTAGCCCAGCGCAGAAATGAGCGCAGCGTCTCCAAGGGTAAAGGCAGTACCGACGCAAAATTGCTTGTCGCCCAAGCGCTCGCTCGCAAATTTCACGGTAGAGGCAATCTTACCGCGCTGGCGGGCGATGAGCGTGCGGCCTTCGTCGGTGATTTCTTTGCGCAAACCTTCCATGCGCGCGAGCAGCGCGGCATCGCAAATACCATCGCCAATGGCTTCCCAAATTTTTGCATCGATACGGGCGTTAAATTCAGCTGGGATTAAAGTCGCGGAATTTGCAGCAAATACTTCGCAGATGACGATCGAGTCAAAAATACATGACCCATCATCCATGATGAGCGCGGGCACTTTGCCCAGAGGATTATGGTTGCCAACGATGCTCGAAGCGTCATTGGGGTTGTCGGTGATGAGCTCATGGGCGACACCCGCCTCAATGGCCATGATGCGGCATTTGCGGGCATAGGGGCTCACGGGCGCGTAAATCAGTTTCATGATTGCGAAGTCTCCTAAAATTGCGATTATGGATGAACTTCTCGCACTTTCGCCCCTCGATGGGCGCTACCGCCGCAAGATTGAATCGCTTGCGCCTCATTTCTCAGAATATGGCTTGATCCGCTACCGCACGATGGTGGAAGTGGCGTGGCTCAAAGCCCTCGCCGACGCGCCAGAAATCGCCGAAGTGCCTGCGCTCTCGGCGCGCGCAACGGCAGTGCTCGATGGGCTCGTGGCGACCTTTGACCTACCTGCGGCGCAGAATATTAAAGACCGCGAAGCCAAAACGAATCATGACGTTAAAGCGCTCGAATATTGGTTGAAAGATGCTTGCGCGGGTGACCCTGAGCTTAAAAATATTACCGAGTTCATTCACTTTGCCTGCACCTCAGAAGACATCAATAATCTGAGCCACGCGCTCATGCTGCGCGGTGGTGTGTTCGAAGTGATATTGCCCGCACTCAAAAGCCTACGCGATGACATTCGCGCCCTCGCGCAGACGCACGCCGCCCAGCCGATGCTCGCACGCACCCATGGCCAACCCGCGACCCCGACCACGCTCGGCAAAGAAATGGCGGTGTTTGCCGCGCGCTTGAGCGATGCAATTGCAAAGATTGAGCGCGTGCAATTGCTCGGCAAAATGAATGGCGCAGTGGGCAATTTCAATGCCCATGTCGCCGCCTACCCTGAAGTGAATTGGGAAGCCCTCGCGGGCAATGTCATTGCTGGATTAGGCGTAACCCAAAACGCCTTCACCACTCAAATCGAGCCCCACGATTACATGGCGGAATTGTTTGACGCGATTGCACGCGCCAATACGATCCTGATCGATTTCAACCGCGACGTGTGGGGCTATGTTTCGCTTGGCTACTTTAAGCAAAAAATGAAAGCTGGCGAGATTGGTTCTTCAACGATGCCGCATAAAGTAAACCCGATTGATTTCGAAAATAGCGAAGGTAATTTAGGGCTCGCCAATGCAGTGCTCCGCCATCTCGCAGAGAAGCTGCCCATCTCCCGCTGGCAGCGAGATTTAACCGATAGCACGGTTTTGCGCAATATGGGCGTGGGCATTGGCTATGCGCTGCTGGCTTACACCTCGTGCAAGCAAGGCGTGGGCAAACTAGAAGTTAATCCCACGCGCTTAAATGAAGATTTGGATAACGCGTGGGAAGTTTTAGCCGAGCCGATCCAAACCGTGATGCGTCGCTACGCCGTGGCTGAGCCGTATGAAAAACTAAAAGCACTGACGCGTGGCAAAGCGGGGTTTTCAAAAGACGAATTGCATGCGTTTATCGATACGCTAGAAATACCTGCGGCGCAGAAAGTGGCTCTGAAGGCGATGACGCCAGCGACTTATATTGGGATGGCGGTGCAACTGGCAAAGCGGTAATTTTTTCTGGAAATCAGAATGAACTCAATTTGTCGGAGGTTGACTTCATCCAGCATGTTGATTGAGCGCTTGAATTGCGAAAGATAAAAATGCAATTGATTTCGCACGCAAATCGCCGTCGCTAAAAAAATGCGATTCAGGCGGACGGTTTGTTACGGAAGGGATCCTAGTCACCCGTTATCAACCGACCGCGTCGTGGTGCAACGCCCCTGCGCCGCTGATCCTGGCTACTGATCTCCTCCAACCCGCCACAAACCATCCATTCTGCGCCGCAGGTATCTGAGCCCGCTCCACTAATATGCGTACACACAATGGCGTGCGCATTTACCCCTTTCGATAGATGCGCGCATCCTTGCATGCGCTTACGATGCGTTCCTCAAGGCTGGGCACTTTGCTTTGGCCAGAAGGAGCACATCATGTTGATCCACCCAAAGTTACTATCCATCATCGGGAAAATGAACCCGGCGATTTACGATTTTGTATTTCCGCACGGCCCCATCGGGCGTGGGCAGTGGGCAGCGCTTAGTCCGCAGCCATTGCCACCGCTGGCGATGGGCGCTCTGCTGGCCCGGCATTTCATTCATAACGCTTCAATACTGGAGCGCGCAGCCGGTAAAGGTGCTGCGGCATTGGATGATCTCAACGATTGGTGCCCGACGCACCCGAAAAAATTTAAGCTACCCCCATGGTGGTGGCCAATTCCGCCGGAGCCAGAGCCCGGCCCGGATTGGTTGGTGAGCTTGCATTTAGGCTTTGCGGCTGAGCTCGCTGCCCAGGGGCAATTGCAAGGCGATGCACTCAACGCTATTTCGCAAAAAGCCCTCAAGCGCTCGCTGGATATTATGGAGAAGTCTCTCGGTTGAATCACTGCGGGTAGCCCCGCAATCAAAATTTTGCTTGCTGGGGTGGCGCGCGTGGGGTTCAGTGCTGCAACGCGCGCCTGCGTGATAGTTTGCGCACCCGCAAACCATCACTCGGTCGCTCCAATTCATCGGCTTCCGCTTTAATCCGCTGACCCGTCATGTTGAAATGGTTATCAATTCAACTTTGTAACGCCATCCATGAGCGCACTCACGTTCTTCCATATCTTAATGGGCAGCATCGCGCTCGTTGCCGGGGCTGCTGCGTTTATCGCGCGTAAGGGCGAAACGACTCATCGGCGAAGCGGTGCAGTTTTTGTTGGCGCGATGCTGGCCATGGGCACATCCGGTGCGGTGATCGCAGCGATCAAATCGATTCCGATTTCGGTCATTGCAGGTGTGCTGGCCTGCTACTTGGTGCTGACGGCCATGCGGGCGGCGCAGTTGCGCATTCAGGGTGGACGGGAATGGCAAGACATCGCGCTCATGCTGATTGGGATTGCCGTCGGTGCATATGCCCTTCAAAACGCGATGGAAATCTCACGCTTACCAGCAGGCATAAAAGTGCCCTATTCAGCAAACGTTTACGTCTCGTTCGCGGGTGTCGCGCTGGTTGCCTCGGTTTTAGATGCGAGGATGATTTGGGCACGGGGCGTGCGCGGTAAGCACCGGTTAGCCCGGCATGTCTGGCGCATGGGCGCAGCGATGTACTTGGCGACCTCGGCGTTTTTCCTCGGTCAATCAAAAGTGTTTCCGCTTGCGATACAGCGCTTGGAAGTGCTCGGTCCGCCAGTGCTGCTGGTCGTGCTGGCAACTCTTTTTTGGCTTGCGCGCGTGTTATTTTTCAAATGGCAGATGCGTCGTTAGGAAGGAGATTTCGCTATTTTGGGTGCGTTTAGCACTGAATCTGCGCCGCAGGTATTAGCGATAGCTGGTCAGCAAAATACTGGTCTCGGTCGTACGAATGCCGCTAATCAATCGAATGCGCTCTAAGATCTGTGAGAGTTCATTCATCGTCGATGCTTCGATTTCGGCAAGGAGATCCCAGCGGCCATTGGTATCGTGCAATGCCGCGACGCCGGGCTCGCCCATGAGATTTGAAATGACATCCCGGGTTTGATTGCCCTCGACGATCACGCCCATCCAAGCGCGGATGCGCTCAGGCTGGGCATCAGGCTTGAGTTTGACGGTATAGCCAGCAATGATATGCGACTCTTCTAGCTTGCGCAGTCGGTTGGTGATCGTGCCGCGTGAGACTTTAAGCGCGGTCGCGAGCTCGGCGACGCTCATGCGCGCATTCTGACGCAAACGGGAAATAAGCTGACTATCAAGTTGATCCATAGTCAAAATGATAATTTATATTGACGAAATGTGCAATTTATTATCATTTATTGCCATTTTCTGCTCTTGTGCTTGATCGTGGAGTCGAGAGAAACTTGATCTCATCCGCGCAAACGCAAATTTGCGCAAAGACGAGACTGCAAAAAATGAACGTAAACCGATTCCCCACCGCAATTACGGAGCCACTTTTTTTAAGCGCGCATGATGTTGCCGCGCTCGTACGGGAATTGGGGGTTGGTCCATGCATTGAAGCAATTGCTAAAAATATTTTTGAAGATTTTTCGCGCTGGAATGCATTTGATAAGTCTGCCCGCACCGCTGCCCATTCGCCCGATGGCGTGATCGAGCTGATGCCAATTGCTGACGCAAAGCACTATGCATTTAAATATGTGAACGGGCATCCTAAAAATGTTGCGGCCAATCTCCCCACCGTGATGGCGTTTGGCGTGCTCGCAGATGTCGCGACTGGCGCACCGCTTCTGCTCAGTGAGCTCACGCTCACAACGGCGATGCGCACCGCTGCGATGTCGGCACTCGCAGCGCAACATCTGGCACGCAAAAATTGCACGACGATGGCACTCATCGGCAATGGCGCGCAGAGTGAGTTTCAAGCCATTGCATTTCAAGTCATGCTCGGGATCAATACGCTTCGCATTTACGATATTGATCCCGCAGCAAGTGAGAAGTTGGCGCGCAATTTACTACCGTATGGTTTCGAGATCACGATTTGTAAAGGTATTGCAGATGCCGTGCGCGGCGCAGACATTGTGACCACCATTACTGCAGATAAATCTAACGCGACGATTCTGACGCCCGAGATGATTGTGTCCGGCATGCATCTTAATGCCGTCGGCGGTGATTGCCCCGGCAAGACCGAGCTCCATCCAGAGATTTTGGCGAGTGCAAAAGTGGCAGTGGAATATGCGCCGCAATCCCGCATCGAAGGCGAGATTCAGCAAATGCCGCGAGACTTTGCCGTCACTGAATTATGGGAAATATTGAGCGGGCAAAAAGCGCTACGCAAAAATGATCTGGAGGTGACGGTGTTTGACTCCGTGGGCTTCGCGCTTGAAGATTTCTCAGCGTTGCGATTTTTATTGAAATGCGCGATAGAGATGGGGCTTGGAGAGCGTATTGCTTTGATCCCGCCGCTGCAAAATCCGAAAGATATTTTTGGCTTTTTGTATGCCAATACCTGCGGCGCAGATTTAGCCTCCCCAGCGCATCAATACAACCTAGCCTCGATGATGGCGTACGCGCTACATTAACAGCTATCGAGCTTTTTGACTGAGCGTGTCATGAAATCACCCATCGCTGCGCCGTCGCGCTTGCCCTTTCCTTATCGTGCCGAAGCTGCTGTGGTGCATGCAGCGCTCACTGATCTTCCGAGCGCGATCGATTGGTCAAAAGTGCAGCGGGCGGCCGCGCCGTGGGTGCAGGCAGTGCGAGAAAATCCGCCCCCGTTTTGGGCCATGGAAACGTTGCTAAAAGAGTATCCGATTTCCAGCGCTGAGGGGCTTGCGCTGATGCGTTTAGCCGAAGCACTTTTGCGCGTGCCCGATGTTGAGACCGCGATCGCGCTCACTGCCGATCAGCTCGGGCGGGCTGATTTTCAAGGCAGTAGCGACTCCGCGTTGGCACGGCTCTCCAGCGCGGCGATCGCGATGTCTAAAAAGTTTTTGCCCGAGGCGGATGGCACGCCTCCTTCGCTTTTTGAGCGTGTGGGCGCGCGCTCCGTGGTTGCTGCAACGCTGCGGGCGGTGCAATTACTCGGCAAACAATTCGTGCTCGGTGAGAATATCGAAGCGGCGCAACATGAAGCATCGCGCGCGCGCGCTAGGCAAATAAATCTACGCTTTAGCTACGATATGCTCGGCGAGGGCGCGCGCACTGCCGCAGATGCCCAGCGTTATTTCGATTCATACCAAAAAGCCATCATCGCACTCACGGGCAACGCCGATGCCAACGCTTCACCGCAGCGCAACGACGGCATTTCAATCAAGCTTTCAGCCCTGCATCCGCGCTATGAAGCGCTCAATCATGCCCGCGTGATGAGCGAGCTTGCGCCGAAGGTCTGGCAACTGTGCGTACCTGCGGCGCAGTTTGGACTTAATCTGACCATCGATGCCGAAGAAGTTGATCGGCTCGAAATTTCACTGGATGTCATTGAGTATCTTCTCGCGCGAATTGCAAAAGAGTTTCCACACTGGTCTGGCTTTGGCTTAGCCATGCAAGCCTATCAATCGCGCGCGCTGGATTTGATGCACGCAATCATTGCTCTAGCCCGCAAATATAAAGTGCGCATGATGTGCCGCTTGGTCAAGGGCGCCTATTGGGATGCTGAAATCAAGCGCGCGCAAGAGCTTGGTTTGCCGCATTATCCTGTGTTTACCCATAAGCATCACACTGATATTTCTTACCTTGCCTGCGCGCGCGCCTTACTCGCTGCGCCCGACGCCATCTTCCCGCAATTTGCGACGCACAACGCGGGCACGATTGCTGCGATTTTGCAGATGTCTGAAAACGCGAATGCACCGTTCGAGCTCCAGCGCTTGCATGGCATGGGCGAGGGCATCTATCGGGAAGTGCTGAAAAATCCAAACGTTGCCTGTCGCGTGTATGCGCCGGTAGGCCAGCATCGAGATTTGCTGGCGTATCTCGTGCGTAGGCTTTTAGAAAATGGCGCAAATTCCTCATTCGTTAATCAACTTGCTGATGAAAGCGTGGGCCTCGATCATTTGCTGCAATCACCGCTTTATGTTGATGATTCAGCGTGGATTGCGTTACCACCGCATCTCTACGGGAATGCAAGGCGTAATAGTGATGGCCTTGATATTGCGGTGCCGGAGTCGCGCGCTAAGTTGCGTGCAGCGTTTGACGCGACGCTCGTCGCCAAGATCGCTGACACACCGGTTACAGAAATTGCCGCGATGGTCAAGCGGGCAAACGCTGCGTTTCCAGCGTGGGATCACACGCCTGTGACCCGCCGCGCTGAAATGCTCCGCAACGCTGCAGCTGCCATGCAAGCGCACTTGCCATCGCTTTGCGCAGTGCTCGTAAAAGAAGCTCACAAAACGTGGGGAGATGCGATTTCAGAAGTGCGCGAAGCGATTGATTTTTTACGCTATTACGCTAATGAAGCAGAGCGCATTTCTGCGCCGCAGGTATTGCAAGGCCCCACTGGCGAAACCAATACGTTGCGGCTTACAGGGCGCGGCGCGTGGGTCTGCGTCAGTCCTTGGAATTTTCCGTTGGCGATATTTATTGGGCAAGTGGCCGCAGCGCTGGCCACGGGCAATACCGTGCTCGCAAAACCAGCCGAGCAAACGCCAGCCATTGCCGTGGCTGCGGTTAAGCTATTGCATGCAGCGGGCGTCCCCGCAGATGCATTGCAGCTTTGCATTGGCGCGGGCGAGACGGTGGGCGCAGCACTGGTTTCTGCGCCGCAGGTATCGGGCGTGGTCTTCACCGGGTCTACGCCAGTGGCCAAAATAATTGCCCGGGCGCTCGTCGATAAGCCGGGTGCAATCGTGCCGCTGATCGCTGAAACGGGCGGCATTAACGCAATGATCGTGGATTCCACCGCGCTGCCGGAGCAGGTGGCCGACGCCGTTGTGCAATCTGCCTTTAAGAGCGCGGGGCAGCGTTGCTCGGCGCTTCGGCTGCTGTGCGTGCATGAAGCGATCGCCGATGGCGTGATTGAGATGATCGTAGGCGCTGCGCAGGAATTGCGGGTGGGTGAGGCTCACGATCTCACCACCGACGTTGGGCCACTGATTGACGCAGAAGCCTTTGATGGCATTGCCAAACACATTACGCGCTTGAGTGCCCATGCTAAGCCGTGGTTGCATCAAAACGGCATGAATGGGCACAAAACTGCGCCGCAGGTATTTGAGCTCGAAAGCATTGCGGAAGTGACGCACGAGATTTTTGGCCCGGTGTTGCAGATCGTGCGTTGGCGCGGTGATCCGCTGCAGGTCATTGATGAAATTAATGCCCTCGGCTTCGGGCTGACGCTGGGCATCCAAACCCGCATCGATGATCGGGCGCAGGCATTGGCAGCGCGCGCTCGCGTTGGCAATGTGTATGTCAACCGCAATATGATCGGCGCGGTGGTTGGCGTGCAGCCTTTCGGCGGCGAAGGGCTTTCGGGCACCGGGCCGAAAGCAGGCGGACCAAACTACTTACCCCGCTTTTGCGCCGAGCAAACCGTCACGATCAACACCACCGCTGCCGGTGGCAATGTGAGCTTATTTGTTTGAAATCTGAATTACCTGCGGCGCAGAATGAGCGATAGACCGATGCCAATGAGGAGCGCCCATTCGAGCGAAATGGCGATCGTCGCGATGAAAGTACCGATCAGCACAATGCGTTCGCGGGCATCGGCCAGCAGATGCCCGATTTCGCGCCGGTCAATCAAGCCCCATGCGACCAAAAAGAGGATCGCCGCCATTGCCGGGTAGGGCAGGTAAGTGGCGAGCGGCGCGACGAAGAGCAGCAAGATCATGAGGAAAAGTGCTGCGCAGATTGCAGCGAACGGCGTTTGCGCATTAGATTCCACGTTGACCCCAGTGCGGTTGAACGAGCCACTGGAGGGATAAGCTGAGAAAAATGAGCCTGCAAAATTAGCAGCGCCTTGCGCGAATAATTCTCGGTTGGCATCGAACGTATGGTGCTTGCGGGCAGCGATGGCTTGCGCGATCGAAAGGGCTTCGCTAATGGCTAGAATCGTCATCACAATTGAAGCCACGAAAAGGGATCTAAACACGTCCCACGAAAATATTGGCGACGAAAGCGCGGGCAATGCGCCCGGGAGCGCGTCTACGGTACGGATCGCCCCGAGCTGCGGCGCAATTGATCGAAGCCCTGCGGCGCAGATTGCGCCTGCGATCATCGCAACGAGCATGTAGGGCACGAGACGATTCCAGCGCTTGGCGATAAGCCCCGCAGCGAGCGTGACCAGACCGATGATGACCGCGGCGCTATTGATCTGAGAAATAAGATCAAAAAATGCCCGTACCGTTTGGGCAACGCTTTGACCGCGGGCGATCGGCAAGCCAAAGAAATTTCCGATTTGGGAGTTGATAATAAGAATCGCGGCACCAGCGGTGAAACCGACAATTACTGTATGCGATACGTAGCGCACAAGCGCGCCCGCGCGGGCGAGCCCAAGCAGCAATTGCCATAGACCGACCATAAAAGTGAGTGTCAGTGCGAGCGCGATATATTGAGCTGATTCCGGCTGCGCGATCGGTGCGAGTAGCGCAAGCAGCGTGAGTGAAATCGCATTTGCAGGGCCTGTGACCATCAAGCGCGATGAGCCGAAGAGCGCTGCAACAATGCACGGCACCATTGCCGCGTAAAGCCCGTAAGCGGGCGGCATTCCCGCCAGCGTCGCAAAGGCCACACCTTGCGGCAGCACGACGATTGCGCCAGTGAGCCCGGCGAGGGCATCCGCGCGCACAACGTTACGGTGACGTAGCGTTGTGAGCCACGGTAAAAAATGGGAGAGCGTATTCATCGTTTGATGGTGACGATTGACGCGCGATGGCGTCCTATTTCCACACGCCATCCCGCGCCCGCTACGAGCAGAGGGCGTCGATCAATGCTACGCACCGTGATAGCGCATCACGACATGGCGAGCCTGCGCGAAAAAAAGCCAGCGCTCAACCAAGAAGCCTGTTGTGCAAAAAACCGCCGCTAAGCCAAGCATGCCTTGCGACGACATCGACGATTCAATCACCACGATGATGATCGGAATGATAAAGGCGCAGAGATAAACGCACGAGGATAAGAGCGCAGCGCGCGCGCGCGCCACGCGAAAGCCAAATTCGTTGGTCAGAAACGTGCCGTGCGTATGCCCAACATCGAGCAGGCGCACGCGGCCTTCGGCAAAGCCTAGCGCGTCATTCAGGCTCGGCTCAGGTTTTTCATAGGCATTGGCCAAACTGTAGAGAATAGCGCTGGCGATGAGCAAGCAAAGTGCGATCCGCAGCCAGCCATTGATTTCACCCTCGCCGCGCGCTGCGATGGCGCAGAAAACGAGCATGCCGCTGGTCAGACCATAGAGCACGTAGCCAGCCGGTGTGTGCCACGTATGCCAACGCGGAATGGTTTTGAGGCACGCGTAAATCATGCCGGTGCAGTAGAGAATTGCCAGCGCGCATGCAATCACCAGTGCGCCGGTCACCAGCCGCAGCGCGAGTTGTGCCGCATTCCAAACTGAAAAAATATGCAGCGCTGCCAACGGGAAAAATAAGAGCGCGAGCACGCCTTCACGGGATAGCCAAGACGTGCGAAAGCGGCTGAAGGCGCGCCACGCATTTTTAGGATTTGCCAAATGCAAAGTAGACGAAATGAGGCCGAGGGTGACGAATACAAATACAAACGCCGCGCCGGTGAAAAAGCGCGATGGGTCAAACGCTGCGGCGCAGTTTTGGCACCATTGCCCGATCACCAGCCAGATGGCGAGCCCCAAGCCTAACCCTGAAAACACCGTAAAAAAAATAACGGAGAGCGCAGGCTTCACAGCGATATCGCTTTATTGACGCGCTGCGCGAGGCGTGCGAGCAAGCCCGGTTTTGAATCTAAAACCTGCGGCGCAGAAACGGGCGCACGCATCGATAAATAAGCATTGACGGGGTTGTAGCCGAGCGCGGGGAACATCTCTTGCTTACCCCGCATGGCGACCATTTGTGAAACGTTAGATTGCGGATCGGCGAAATCGCCAAAGTGCCGTGCATTCGTTGGGCAGGCGAGCACGCACGCAGGCTGGCGCTCTGCCTCGGGCAGCGCTTGATCGTAAATGCGATCTACGCAAAGCGTGCATTTTTTCATCACACCTTGATCTTCATCAAGCTCGCGCGCGCCATACGGGCAGGCCCACGCGCAATAGTTGCAGCCCATGCACTTTGCCGGATCGACGAGCACAATGCCATCTTCGGCACGCTTGTAACTCGCACCGGTTGGGCACACGGTTACGCAATCAGCATCATCGCAATGCATGCACGACATCGGCACGTTGACCGTTTTTGAAAGTGTAGAAAGAGGTATGTGCCCCTGCGGATGGGAATCTGCGCCGCAGGTATTTGCCGAAGAAAATTTAGGATCGCCCGAAAGCTCGTAGTTACGAATGCGGTTAAACCATGCGCCACTTGGCGCTTTGCCGTAGGCGTCGTAGTCGGGCAGGCCATTGGTCATTTTTGAGCCAGCGTTCCACTCTTTGCAGGCGACGGCGCAGGCGTGGCAGCCCACGCAGGTATCGAGATCGATGGCGAGACCGAGTTTTTTAGGCGTTTGGTTTGCTGTGCTCATGATCTATTTCCAAACGTTAATTTCGGCCACACGCCCGTTTCTCCGGGGCCTGCTTTATAAATTTTCACGCGTAGGTCGTACCACGCAGCCTGACCCGTGATTGGGTCTGAGTTGCTCACCGAGCGGGCATTCTGCGCCGCAGGTAGCGATTCACTTATCAAATGATTCAGCAAGAAACCGTGCGTGGCTTCGCTCGCTTCTTTGGACAGGCCCCAGGCTTGCGCCATTTTGCCAATCGCGTTCCAGGTCCATACCGTATGGGCTTCACAGCCTTCCATCGTTTTCAATTGACAGCGGATTTTGCCGTTCCATGATTCCACCCAAACCCAATCGTAGTCTTTCAAATCTAATGACGTGGCTTTGGTCGCGTTCATATAGAGAAAGTTTTGGGCAATGATTTGGCGCAGCCACGCATTTTGTGAATCCCACGCGTGATACATCATCATCGGGCGCTGGGTAAGGGCATGGAAGGGGTATTCGTCGTGCGACGAAGTTTGCGCGTGTGCGGCGCTCGTTGCTTCACCCGCCGTTCGGGCAGCGTCTGCCGAGTGGCGCGGGGCGCTCACCGTTTGCGTGTCATACCAAATCGGCAGCGGATCAAAATAGGTCGCGAGGCGATCTTTATCGATCTGCGCCGCAGGTATTGGCCCCGGGTAAAGCCCTTGCCCGGCGAGGCGAAATTTTTGCAATGGCTCGGAGTAAAGCTGCATCACGATCGGCTCGCTCTTGCCGATAAACCCGACACGCGCTGCTTCGTCCAAATAGTCTTTGTTGACAAAGCGCATGTACTTCATGTTGTCTGGCCAATGGTGAGCGAAAAAACTTTGCGCTTCGATATACGCTTGCCATTGATTTGGATTGGGCTCACCGCGCAAGGGCGTGTCGCCCGTCTTGCCACGGAAGCCGGAGAGAAAACCGATGCCGGGTGCGCGTTCGTAGTTCGTAATGAAATCAGGATAATCTTTGAACTTGCGCGCACCGCCTAACGCAGTGAATGCCGGAAATTGCAAACGGCTTGCCAATTCGACCAAGACATCTTGCCATGGGCGCACATCCCGATCGATTTTGATGATTGGATGGCGAATCGCGTCCGCCGCCGCATCGGGCTCGCTAATGGGGCGATCAAGCAGCGAGATGGCATCGTAGCGCTCAAGATAGGTCGTGTCGGGCAAGACGAGGTCAGCGAAGCGCACCATCTCGCTATCGAACGCATCGGCGACAACAATAAACGGAATTTTGTGTTCGCCATTTTCGCCCTTGGCGCGCAACATCGCTTGCGTTTGCTCCGTGTTCATCGATGAATTCCACGCCATATTGGCCATGAATAAGATGAGCGTATCAATCGGGTACGGATCGTGGTTCGCCGCGTTTTTAATCACCATGTGCATCATGCCGTGGGCAGCGATGGGCGATTCCCAGGAGTAGGCTTTATCGATGCGCAGCGGATTGCCTTGCGCATCAATCGCGAGCTCTTCCGGGCGCGTCGGGAAGCCGAGCGGTGTGCGTGGCAGCGGCGTGTTTGGCGCGTCCATCACTGCTGCGTCATTCTCCGGCAATTGCTGCGGCGGGATGGGTTTGGGGAAGGGTGCCTTGGAGCGGAAATTGCCAGGGCCATCGAGCGCGCCGAGTAGCATTTGAATCATGTGTAGCGCGCGGCACGTCTGAAAGCCATTGCTGTGGGCGCTGATGCCACGCATCGCATACATCGCCACCGGCCTGCCGGTGACGCTGTCGTGCACGTTGCCGTAGGAGTCTGTCCACTTGATCGGCAGCGTAATGGTTTCTTTAAACGCTACATGCGCGATCTCAAGCGCCAAGCGCTCAATCTGCGCCGCAGGTACGCCGCAACGCTCGGCAACATTTGCGGGGGAGTATTCTTCTGCGGTGTAGCGCTCGGCCATGAGTTGCATTACGGTTTTCGCATTCCCGCGGCTTTCGAAAAGCGCCGGAGCAACTCCTTTTTTCATCGGCTGTAACGATTGCGAATTTAAATCCCACACCACCGGTCTGCCCTCTGCGTCGCGTACGAAAAGTCCGTCATCGGCATGCCCAGGATTCGAAATCACCAGGCACGGTGCGTTGGTATATTTTGCTAAAAATTCAGCGTCAAATAATTCTCGGTCTAGGAGCACATGCACCATCGCCAGCGCCAGCAAACCATCGGTGCCCGGGCGAATCGGTATCCACTCGTCCGCAATCGCGCTATATCCGGTGCGCACGGGGTTAACGCTTACAAATTTCGCACCATTGGCTTTCAACTTACCTAAGCCAATTTTGATCGGGTTGGAGGAATGATCCTCCGCCACGCCCCAAAGCATAAAGTATTTGGCACGATCCCAATCGGGCGCACCAAATTCCCAAAACGAATAGCCGATGGAATACAACCCAGCAGCGGCCATATTCACGCTGCAAAATCCACCGTGCGCGGCCCAATTGGGAGTGCCAAATTGTTGCGCCCATAAGCCAGTGAGCGCCTGCATCTGATCACGGCCAGTAAAAAACGCAAGCTTACGCGGCTCAGTCGCGCGCAAGTGCGCAAGCCGCGTTGTGAGCATTGAAAGCGCGTCGTCCCACGAAATGGGATCGTAGAGGGCGTCGCCGCGCTGCGTGCCCGGTCTGCGAATCATTGGGTGCCTGAGCTTGGCGGGGGAATACTGCTTCATGATGCCCGCACCGCCTTTAGCGCACAGCACGCCCTGATTGGTCGGGTGGTTTTTATTGCCTTCAATATGACGCAGCTTGCCGGCCTCGGTGGTGACCTTGATCCCGCAGCGGCAGGCGCACATATAGCACGTCGTATAGTGAATTTCCTGCTGGCTGCGGTCGTCAAAAGCAATTGGCGGTGGGTTGAAGCTGAGCGGCGTAGTCATTTAAGTCATGTAGATGAATCTGCCTTCATTTTGCGCGATATGCGGCGCTGACCCGTCCCACCGTATCGTTACTTGATGATTCCTTTTGTGCGCGCGAATACCTGCGGTGCAGATTTGAACAGTTGACTACGCCGACTACGCCTGCAGATCCCGCAGGCGCGCTGCGCACTCGCTACGTCTTAAACCCCTAAGTCAACCGCGACGACGGCGAACCAATAACATACCGAGTGCGGCGAGCGCGATCACAAGCGCGCCGAGGGTCATCGAATCTGTTGCTGGTACGGCCACGTTTGCCACAACTGGGCTCGGTATCACGGATGCTGGGCAGGCCGCGTTGATGGGAGTAAATCCCCCCCCGCTTAATGAGTAGGTGCCGGATTGACCGGTAAACGTTGACACTACGACGGTGTAGTTTCCTGCGGTGAGGGGGGTAAATGCCAAGTTAACGTTGGGCGAAGAGCTATTGTCTACATCAGCTACTGTGCTCCCTGCAATCGTGCTGTACGCGGCACCAGCTGCGGCGAGGGAACTTAGCAAAATGAGATTCGGGAAGAGACCGTTCGTCGAACTCGCGTTTAGACTGACTGTCTGGCCTGCGGTTACACCGATGCAGTAAAAGTCGTAACCGTCTTGCCCTCCAGAGTTAATTGAGCCGTTGACGTTGGAATCGAACGGAATACTCCCTGAGTAGTTAACGATTGTGCTTCCGGGTGGGGTGTGCGTCGCATTTGCAGCCGTTGAAAGAACAGCCGCAAGCACGCTGGTAACAGCAATCTGAGTCAATCGATTATTCATTTTTTATCCCTGATGTAATGTTTTAATGGGTGCGCGTACGCGTAGCCAAGCCAGACGACAAAACCCTATTAAATATATAGAAAGCCAACGCGTTGCGCTATCCCCCAAATGGGGGATAGCGATTATGTATTTCGGATAATGTGCGCTTGGCAGCCCTAAGATCTTTGGAAAATTCCCGAGCGCTACCTCGGATTTCACGTGTTGGTTCTACTTAAAAAAATAGTGAGCCACTAAAGTTGAAGTGGTTTCTCGCGCTTGCGTGCAAAATTGGTTCATGTTTTCAATCGTTCCTTTCCAAATTTTTCTTGTTGGCGGCTGCGTGCGCGATGCGCTGTTGGGCTTGCCGATGAAGGATCGAGATTGGGTCGTTGTAGGGGCGACGCCGGACGCGATGCGTGCGGCAGGCTTCAGGCCAGTAGGGGCAGATTTTCCGGTGTTTTTGCATCCGCAGACCCATGAGGAATATGCATTAGCCCGCACCGAGCGCAAGAGTGGACGGGGCTATTTGGGCTTTACGGTTTATGCTGCGCCAGAAGTGACGCTCGAAGAAGATTTGCGCCGCCGCGATCTGACAATCAACGCCATTGCCCAAGCGGAGGACGGCGCGTTAGTTGATCCTTACGGCGGTCAGCGCGATTTAGCAGCAAAAGTGTTACGCCACGTGAGTGAATCGTTTGCCGAAGATCCGCTGCGGGTATTGCGCTTAGCCCGATTTGCAGCGCGATTTCCTGATTTCACGATCGCGCCAGAGACGGTTTCTCTCGCAAAATCGCTTAAATCAGAGCTCGCCACGCTCACCCCCGAGCGCGTCTGGCAAGAGCTTGCGCGCGGATTAACGGATCACGCGCCGCATCGGATGCTTCAAGTATTAATCGATGTTGATGCTTGGGATAGCATTTTTCAGGAAATACCTGCGGCGCAGATTGAGGCACTTTTGCGTGCTTTTGCGCTATTTTTCGACGAAATTACGGTAAGTAGCGATGAGCCAACCACTCATGAGCTCGCGCAAATTCATGATCCCCAGGCAATGCGCTTCGCGCTGCTATCGCTGGCGGCACGCTCACCCTTGGCGGCGCGATTAAAAGTGCCCCGGGAATGCGCGGAGATGGCGGCATGTTGCCGAGCTTTATACGAAGACACGCTAGTTTTCGGCGAGCTTAGCGTTGATGCCCGCCTTGACTATTTGCAGCGCGGCGATGCCTTTCGACGGCCGACCCGCTTTGCCGATGCGGTGGCAACGTGTGGGATCTGGGCACACGCTAATCATGTTAATAGCGGCCAATCTGCGCCGCAGGTATTTGCCGCATTGCGCGCGGCCAACAGCGTAAACCCTGGGCAGATCGCCGCGAGCCACCCTGCGGCGCAGATCGGGTCACAGGTGCGCGCGGCGCGGGTCGCGGCGATTGCTGAAATGCCGGAAATGCGCGACCAAGCGCGAAAACGAAAGTTGTAACAAAATTTACAGGTCGGTATTGTCGCTGTCCTCCATCAGAAAATCGGCGCGTTGATGGAAGCGTAGGCGCCACTTTCCATCGCGCCGTTTGTAGAAGGAAACAAAATGAACGTGAAATCCCTGACCGCTGCACTGATCTCAGTTGCCGCAATCGCGCCCGCTTTTGCCGATGAAGCCAAGCACTACCGTCATGGCGGCTACGTTGCGCAGCATGCGCGCCCAGTTGTTGTAGCGCCCGCCTATGGACACCGGCCTCACTTTAACCCCACTTACTTAGCGCCGCGCTACGTTCCGGTAGCCCCGGTGCGCCACGCTCCGGTCTACAACTACGGTCACAACTACGGCGCCAACCACGGGTATAACCACGGTTACGGCCACAGTAACGGGCATTGGCGTAATGGCCGCTGGATCGCTCCGGTGGTGATTGGTGCAGCAATATTGGGCACGATTGCAGCCTCAAATAGTTATTACGCCCCGCCAACGGTGACGTATGTGCAGCCGACCCAAAACTATATCGCGCCGGTTGTCGTTCAAGGTCATTGCGATACTTTCTGCTCGGCTGATCGTGACCGCAACGGCGTTGTCGACAAAATCGAGGCTGGTTTTGATCGTACTTGGGAAAAGTGGTTTTATGATATCGACCGGAATAACGATGGCGTAATCACCCGCCAAGAGCTTTCCGATTGGAATCGCAGCGGTGCGCGCTACTAAGCTGCCCGCGTTTGAAATTAAAAAGCCCGCACACTGCGGGCTTTTTTTCACGCACACGCCTACAATTAGGTTAGTACATTTTTACTTATGCATATTTCAACTATGAGCAACGCACAAGAAACGATTCAATCACAAGTCAGCGGCAACCCAGTCGTGCTTTACATGAAAGGCACACCGCAATTTCCGCAATGCGGCTTTTCATCGAGCGCGGCGCAGATCTTGAAGACGTGCGGCGTGACGACGTTTTATTCGGTCAACGTGCTTGCCGATAATGAAATTCGACAGGGAATTAAAGATTTCGCCAACTGGCCGACGATTCCGCAGCTCTACGTTAATGGTGAGTTTGTTGGCGGCTCGGACATTATGAAAGAGATGTATCAGTCTGGCGAAATGCAAACGCTGCTAGCACCCTACAAAAACTAACGTAGCGCGTTTTCATCGCGTTAAAAAACTGCGCCGCAGGTATCAGATATCTGCGGCGCAGTTTTTTTAATTACACGTCGCGGCGCTGACTAATCGAGTGGCTTGATATTGAGCTCCTGCGCGAGCTTTTGCCAACGGGCGACATCGCCCTCGAGCTTGCGCTTCATTTCTTCAGCGCCTGGTGGGGTGACCTCCAACGCCAATGCTGAGAGTCGTTCGCGTACGTCGGGCATCGCGAGCACTTGCGTTAGGGCTGCATTTAATCGATCGACGATTGGTTTAGGCGTATTGGCTGGGGCAAGTAAGCCAAACCACTGCTCGTAATCCATGCCCGTCACGCCCGCTTCGGCAAACGTCAGGGCGTCAGGAAAATCTGGATGACGCTTGTTACCCGTCGCGGCGAGCACCCTCAGCTTGCCTGATTTCACGTGCGAACCAGCGCTCGCCATGGTCGTGATCATCACATTAACTTGGCCGCTCAGCAAATCAATAAGCGCAGGTGAGCTGCCTTTGTAGGGCACGCCAACGAAATCAACCCCTGAACGGGCACGAAACAAATCAACGACTACGCTACCGGTGCCCGCGATGGCCATGGTGAGCTTGCCCGGATTTGCCTTACCAAAAGCGATCACATCGCGCGCGTTTTTTTGCTCAAAATTTGCGCTCGATACCAAAAAAGCAGGCGATTTGCCGATGAGCGAAATCGGTGTGAAATCGCGGATGGCGTCATACGGCATCTTGCGGGTGTAGATTGGCGTGCTCGAATGGAAGACATCTACGAGGACCAACGTGTAGCCATCGGCGGGTGATTTAGCGACAAAATCTGTGCCGATCATGCCGCCAGCACCGCCCTTGTTGTCGACAACGACTGCCGTTTTGAGCACTTGACCAAGCTTATCGGCGACCAGTCGCCCGGTCGCGTCTGAGCTGCCACCGGCAGGAAACGGCACAACGATTTTGATCGGGCGATTGCCGGGAAAGTCTTGCGCGATGGCAAGGCAAGATAGGCTTGCAACAAGAAAGTGGAAAACAAAGCGAATCGGTGATTTCATAAATGATTTCGTGACATATGCATGGTGTGTAGAGCGCGTATGGTATCCAATTACGTAACCGCTTGCGAGACCCGTTAAATACTAACGACGTAATCTGGGGTCTCGGAGCAAGCAAATGAATCGAAAATTACAACGATGACGATAGATCTCAATGCCCTCATTGCACGCTTGCCTAAAGCGGAGCTTCACGTCCACCTCGAGGGCACACTTGAACCGGAAATGATGTTCGCGTTGGCCTATAAAAATAAGGTGACGCTGCCCTACGAGAATGTTGACGCCTTGCGCGCAGCCTATCGATTCGATGATTTGCAGTCGTTCTTAAATTTGTATTATGCGGGCGCAAGCGTGCTCTGCGATGCAGATGATTTTTACGCGTTGACGTGGGCTTATTTGCAGCGCGCGCATATTGATCGAGTCGTGCATACCGAAATTTTTATTGATCCGCAAACACATACTTCGCGCGGAGTTGCGCTTTCTGCGGTCTTTGAGGGGGTCGTAGAGGCCTTGCGCGATGGGCAAGCGATCCTCGGAATTACCTGGCGGTTGATTCCAAATTTCTTGCGACATCTCAGTGAGGAAGAGGCGATCGCTTGCTTTGAAGCGTGTGCACCGTTTCTTGATACGATTGATGGCTTCGGTCTAGATTCCAGCGAAATCGGTCATCCGCCAGCAAAATTTCAGCGACTTTTCGGGCGGATTCGCGCGCAAGGCATTCCCGTAGTTGCCCATGCCGGAGAAGAAGGCCCCGCGCAATACGTGCGCGACGCGATTGAGCTTTTACGGGTATCGCGGATTGATCATGGTATTCGCGCGATTGATGATCCAGCGCTCGTTGCCGAGCTTGCGCTACGAAAGATCGCGCTGACGGTCTGCCCGCTGTCAAACTTAAAGCTAAAGGCGACGCCAGATTTAACGCAGCATCCCCTTTTGAAACTATTTGATGCTGGCGTGCTGGTGACCATCAACTCCGATGACCCCGCTTACTTTGGCGGCTACATTAACGACAATTACTTGGCGATTGCGAACGCACTCAACATACCTGCGGCGCAGGTTCGCAAGCTCGCAGCCAATAGCATCGAAGCGAGTTGGCTCGATGACGAAACAAAAGCCGAGCACTTGGCAGCGATTGAAATCGCCTAGCGCAGCATCAAAAAAGCCCCTAATCTGCGCCGCAGGTTTGATCGGTTACGCTTTCGGAAAAGTGCCTGGTAGCAAAATTTCACTCGTAACCCTGTTGATGTCGGTGTGGCCACAAAAAGCCATCGTTAAATCCAATTCCTTGTGAATGCATTCCAACGCTTTAGTCACGCCTGCTTCGCCCATTGCGCCTAAACCGTAGAGCCACGCTCTGCCGATATACGTGCCTTTCGCGCCCAGCGCCATCGCTCGCAGCACATCTTGCCCGCTGCGAATGCCGCCGTCCATATGTACTTCAATTTTGTGACCCACTGCATCGACAATTTTGGGTAGCGCACGGATCGACGTTTCTGCGCCATCGAGCTGCCGCCCGCCATGATTGCTCACGATGATCGCGTCAGCACCGCTTTGCACAGCAAGATGCGCGTCCTGCGCATCTTGAATGCCTTTTAAGATGAGTTTGCCGCCCCAGCGCTTTTTGATCCACTCGACGTCGTTCCAATTCAGCGCGGGATCAAATTGCTCCGCAATCCATTCGCCGAGCGAGCGCATATTTTCAATGCCCTTGACGTGCCCGACAATATTTCCAAAATCTCGCCGCGTCGCCGACAGCATATTCCAGCACCAGCGCGGCTTGGTGAGCAAATTGATCATGTTGGCAATCGTCGGTTTCGGTGGCGCGGAAAGTCCATTCTTAATGTCCTTATGACGCTGGCCAAGAATTTGCAAATCAAGCGTGAGCACGAGCGCCGAGCAGTTAGCCGCTTTCGCCCGATCAATCAAGCGATTTACATAGTCGCGATCTTTCATGACATAAAGCTGGAACCAAAACGGATGCTCGTCTGTGCCCTTTGCAACTTCTTCGATTGAGCAAATGCTCATGGTCGAAAGCGTAAACGGCACACCAAATTTTTTCGCCGCACGCGCTCCAAGTATCTCGCCATCCGCATGCTGCATCCCCGGAAGCCCCGTCGGCGCAATGGCCACTGGCATCGCGACGGGTTGCCCAATCATTTGCGTTCGCGTTGTACGGTTTTCCATATTGAAGGCGACGCGCTGGCGAAATTTAATCGACTGCAAGTCAGCGGAATTACCGCGATAGGTGCTTTCGGTCCACGAGCCAGAGTCGGCATAGTCGTAAAACATTTTGGGCACGCGGCGAGCGGCGAGCTGCCGCAAATCTTCGACATTGGTAATCGTTGGCATAGCGATCTATTGGTGCAAGTAAAAGCGAAGCACGCATTATTCGGTGATTAATGAAATCGAATGATGAATAATTTTCAGGTATGGCGTGAATTGCTTTCCAATTTTTTGCAGGTGATCCGTAGCCAGCGGGCGAAGGCTAGCGCCGGTGCGTGCGCCCGCTGCACGGAGAGCACATAGCCCTCGTTGGGCGGCATCGCAATCCCTGGAAACAATGGAATGAGTGCGCCTGATTTGAGCCATCTGGCAGCGATGCTTGCCCGCGCGAGTGCCGCGCCATGCCCTTGCGCTGCCGATTCCAGCATCAACCCGAGGTCAACGACTTTCAAGCCGGTTTGTGGCTCTAAGCTCGCAATCTCAAGCGCTGCAAACCACGGTGCCCAAAGCTCTAATGGGCAGCGCACCCGTGGCGCTGGGGCTTTGATTCGACTTAAATCTAAAGGCTTTTTGATGGCATAGCGCTTCGCGAACCCCGGGGCGGCGACGGCAAAAACGGGCTCAAACAAAAGTGGCTCACCGGCGCTGCGCGGACCAAAACCAACGGTCACATCGGCATCGGGAGCGCTGCGATCTAAGTAAGGAATCGCCACGATCACCTCGAGCTCGATGTTGCTATGTTTTGCTGTGAATGTCTTCAATTGCGGAATCAAAATTTCGCGCGCAAATGTCGGTGGCGCAAGGATGCGAAGCCGTTGCGAATCTTGCACCTTGCGTGCATGCAGACCTATGCTTTCAAGTTGGCCCAGCACGCTGCGCACTTGCATGGCGTACTCTTTACCAGATGCCGTCAAGGTGACGGTGCGGCCTTTACGATCAAAAAGTAGCGTACCAATCAGAGACTCGAGCGCCGAGATACGCTTGCTCAGTGCGCTCGCGGTAATGGCCAGCGCATCCGATGCGCGATCAAATGAGCCCAGCCGCGCGGCCACCTCAAAAGCGCGCATCGCGTCAATCGAAGGCAGGCGGGATTCGTTTTGTGGCATCGGGGGTGGCGTGGCAGAGTGATGGCCACCATCATACGCCAGCAGCTTTCGATAAGAGAATCGAGCAGCTAAAAGCAGTAAAACTGCGCCGCAGGTACGGCGAAATCAACCGCTGTGTCTACGTCTTGAGAAAAGCATGTCGTAACCCTTGCGCTACGCATTTTTCGTGCGCCAACAATTGCACTTTGCGCGCCATTCCGCCCGCGTATCCGGTCAGCGCGCCGTTACTGCCAACAACGCGATGACACGGAACCACAATCGATAGCGGATTGCGGCCTGTCGCCGCGCCGACTGCGCGCGAAGCGCTCGGCTTTGCAATGGCATGAGCAATCGCACCATAGGCGCAGGTTTGGGCAAATGCCACGCGTGAAATTTGCTGCCAAACATTTTTTTGAAATGCAGTGCCCTCGGGCGCAAGCGCAATTTCAAATCGCGTGAGTTCGCCTGCGAAGTAAGACTTCAGTTGCGCGCTGGCATCGCGAATGATCACCTGCTGTGCATCCCGTTTCCGTTCCGAAATTGTTGGGAAATATTGCTGCGCGTTAAACCAAATGCCGGTGAGCCCCAACTCGTTTGCAGCAAGCAGCATTTCGCCCAAAGGCGTTGCAATCGTGTCGTAATAAAGCGTGGAAGTTTCCATCATGTTTTCCTAACTAATTTTCTAAGCGCGTGCGCTACGCCAGCGATGCCCAGAGATGAATGACGGCATAGCCGCGCCACGGTCGCCACGCTTCTGCGCGGGCAGCCACCGCTTTATCGGAAGTCTCGCCCATCGCCTTGCGAATCGCGACATCACCGAGCGGAAATGCATCCGGCCAATGCAGCGCGCGCATCGCGATGTATTGCGCAGTCCACGGGCCGATTCCTTTGATCGCTTGCAGCCGCGCGCAAGTGTGCTCAACATCTGCGGTTTCATCGAGAACGAGCGCGCCCGATTCAATCGCGCGCGCTAAATCGATAATCGCTGCGCCGCGCGCGCGGATGACGCCGCAAGCGCCAAGATCGTCGATCGTTGCGCGCGCCAATGCAGCCGCGCTCGGAAAGGTATGGGTGAGCGCTGGCCATGGCGTTGCGATCAAGTCGCCAAATCTTTCAGCAACGCGACCCGCGATGACGTTAGCGGCAGTCACGCTCACTTGTTGCCCCAATATCGCGCGCACTGCAAGCTCGAAGCCATTCCAAGCTCCCGGCAATCGGCGGCCGGGGCACGCTTGCGCGAGCGCGCCAAGCACATCAGCGACGGCGCGCGGATCGCAGGCGGTATCAAAAAGTTGCGCCGCGCGCGCAAGAAGAGTTTGCGTTACTGGGAAGAGCGCAGGCGAAATGCGCAGCGTGATGCAGGGGCGCTCATCGTCAAGATCGGGCGGCGTCGCGCTCACCCATCCGCGATGGATCGCGCCATTGCTTTCGCAGGCCACGGTGCGGATGTAAGTGCCGTTGTCTACCCATTCCACGCCGCGCATGCATCGCGGCGAAAGAAAGCGCAGCATCGCATCGCTCGCGTAAGGCGTGCGCACGGGGATGCGCAGCGTAATCGGCTCGCCAGCGGCGTCGCCTGCGGGCGAAGTTTGCCGATCCGCGCGCCGCAGCGCCGAGGGCGTGAGCTGATAGCGCGATTGGAAAAGCGCATTGAGTCGGCGCGCGCTGCCAAAGCCAGCAATAGTCGCGATGCGCGCGATCGGCAGCGCGCAGTCAGTTAGCAAGCGCTTGGCCATCAGCAGTCGATAGGTTTGAGCATAGGCCACTGGGCTCACCCCAAATTCCGCTTTAAAGAGTCTCCCCAAATGGCGCGCGCTGACGCCAATGCGCGCGCTTAAGGCGGCGATATCGATTTCGCTATCGGCTTCCAGCGCGGTCGCGGCGGCTTGCGCGAGGCTGCGATTGAGATTGCGATGGGGTGAGCGTGGCGCGAGCTCGGGGCGGCAGCGCAAGCACGGGCGAAAGCCCGAATCCTCCGCGCTCGCCGGGTGATCGAAAAATCTGCAATTGCCACGCTTTGGCAAGCGCACGCGGCAGACCGGGCGGCAGTAAATTCCCGTCGAAGTTACGCCAACGAAAAATCGCCCGTCAAAGCGCGCGTCTCTCGCCGAGAGGGCAGAGTAGGCTTGATCGTCACTGAAGTCAGATTGCAAAAGCATGCCTGCATTATGGCCGACGACGCGGCTACCGGTGCGCCATTTTCGGACTTCACTATTGCGCGTTTTGAGCGGCGATTGTGGGCGTACCTGCGGCGCAGATTTTGGCGTACGCAACCGTTAGAGCCGTGAGAATCATCCGACCAATTCAAAGGCGTTTGATCATCCAAACCCTGGCGTCGCGCGACTTTCCTTGGAGCCACTCTGGGGCGGGTGATGCCCCGTTTTCTCGCAACTCCAAGACCAGTCTGGGGGCCTGAATTTACGGACTACTTTTACGCTATCCCGTGTGATGGTTTTGACGATTAGGGTTGCACGTTTTGGCGTTTTGTTATCGAAGAAAATTTCGGAAAAATCTATGAATTTCAAAGGCTTAAATGAGTCGACGGTAGTGAGGGGATAACTGATATATTGCGGGCATGCGTTATAAAACATGTTAGCCTGCACACGTCCATGAGTGCGCATCTAGATCAAGCAAGAATCTTGGCATTCGCTGTTTATGAGCTTCGGATTCTCTTGGCCGGACACCTCGGCAGTGACAACGAATCCGATCTCTCGACATGTGCGGCCGCGCACCTGGCCTAAGGTGAAGAATTTGAAATGCTAATCATCAATGTTTTATTTAAAGGAGGATTTTTTATGCGATATATCTTGAAATCAGTAGCACAAATGCTCACTGCGCTGGGTGCTTTGTGCGTCTTGCCAAATCTTACGCAAGCGCAAGCCGTTAGTGACTATCCCAATCGAGCGATCACCATCGTGGTGCCGCAGACTGCTGGCGGCACAAATGATATTGTGGGTCGCCTTGTAGGGCAAAAACTAGCCGAGGTTTTGGGTGCGGCCGTGGTGGTCGATAACAAGCCTGGTGCTGGGGGAAATATTGGCACGCAGCTGGTGTCCAAAGCGGCGCAAGACGGCTACACCCTGCTGATGACGATTAGCAGTAGCCAAGCCATTAATCCTGCGTTGTATAAAAATGCTGGCTTTGATCCTATCAAAGACTTTAGACCGATTGGGCTGATTGGCTCAGTACCTAATGTTCTCGTGGCTAATCCTGCATTCTCTGCAAAATCGCTCACGGAATTAATTTCGATGGCAAAAGCTAAGCCGCGTGAATATGCTTATGCATCTGCTGGCAACGGGACACTCAATCATTTGCTTGGCGAGATGCTGAATAGCATGGCGGGCATCGAGCTGCAACATGTTCCGTACAAAGGCGTTGCTCCCGCCATGAATGACGTACTGGGTGGGCAGTTGCCACTGGCTTTTGCAAGTTTGCCAGCCTCGTTGGCGCATATCAAATCAGGTAAGTTGCGCGCATTGGCAGTCAGCGGTAGCACTCGCTCGCCATTGTTGCCAGACGTACCAACGGTTGGTGAGAGCGTCCCTGCTTACAGTGGCACGCTATGGATTGGTCTCTTTGCACCAGCTGGTGTACCTGCCGCTGTCGCCACCAAGCTGGAGTCGACCTTGGCGCGTAGTTTACAAGCCAGTGATTTGCGCGAGCGCCTTGAAAAGCAGGGTGTTGAGATGGCGCCGCCCACCACGCCAGCCCAGTTTGCCGCTTTACTGCTAGAAGATATTTCTAAGTGGGCGAAAATCGTCAAGCTAACTGGTGCGACGGTTGATTAGCTGTCATTTACACTAAGCGCTCACTATGCCGACGCTTCATCCTGTAAGCTCTCCCACGCCCCCAATCCATGCACTCTGTCGAGTCTTTGCACCTGCAAAGCGGTAAGAACTCGTAGGGCGCAGTTAGCGGAGCGCATTGCGCCGAACGAAGGTGAGCGAATCAATCATCATATCCCGGCGCGTCAGCATCGCCACCTCCCCAATTTGCTTCATACACACCGCGCAACAAGACGATGAAATATTGAATAAGGCCCGTCGCCCACGTGCTTCACGTGACCATGCTTCACCGGGTTGAAATGAACGTCATCCATGTGTGCAGCGAAGTCACGTACTCCTCGATAAGATGTTCCCAATACCGCCGTTGTCAAATGCCACGCGCACCGCTTGGCGCGGACGCTTGATAAGCGCTTCGTTTTAGGCGAGGTTTTTTGAAAACTCCGTTTTGATCAGCCGTCACCGCAGTGCAAAATCAGAATTACTTTGCGGAAATTCGAGCAAGTAATTCAAGTGCGCAGGTAAAACCACCCACGCATGAATGGTGAACGGATGCCGCGCGCTCACGCTCGCGACGACGCGGCGCAGAAGTTCGATTTCACGAATCAATAGATCGTTGCTGCGCCGTTGCAGCAAATTCACGGCAGAAAAATAAGTTCCGCCCGTTTGCCATGCGCGTCGATAGTCTGGCATCGCAATATCGTTTGGCGGAGTTCGTTCGGCGCAATGCGCTTCGCTTATTGCGCCCTACGAGCGCTGCATGATCAAAGAATTTGCAATTCCCGCGCTCTGGTACGCGCACTTTGCAAACTGGGCGGCAATAAATGCCGGTGGAGGTGACTCCAACGAAAAAGCTGCCATCAAAACGGGCATCACGCGCAGACAATGCTAAGTAGGCCTGATCGTCGGTCAGATTGGAGTGCGAAAGCATAGCGTGATTATGGATCACGATCGATTACCAGATGCGCCATTTTCGGACTTGATTATTGCCCTTTTTTTGGGGTACTTAGAAATACTTGCGGCGCAGTTTTTAGGCTTTTTGGCATTCCCACTAAACTGCAGCTATGACTGAATTCCGCGTTGTAGATCAAGAGAGCGTTGGCCCGCAAGAAGAGGCGATTGAGCGCGCGCTGCGCCCAAAGCACCTTGACGAATACGTGGGTCAAGAAAAGATTCGGAATCAGATTTCGATCTTTATTGAAGCCTCAAAAAGGCGCGGCGAGTCGCTCGATCATGTCCTCCTTTTTGGCCCTCCCGGTTTGGGCAAGACCACGCTCTCGCACATCATCGCCCGCGAGCTCGGCGTCAATATGAAGCAAACCAGCGGGCCTGTGATTGAGCGGCCGGGCGATTTGGCAGCGATGCTCACCAATTTGGAACCCAATGATGTGCTTTTCATCGATGAGATTCATCGCTTAAGCAAAGTGGTCGAAGAAATCCTCTACCCCGCATTGGAAGATTTTCAGATCGACATCATGATTGGCGAAGGTCCGGCCGCGCGCTCGGTCAAGCTGGATCTGCCGCCGTTTACCCTGATCGGGGCAACGACGCGCGCTGGTATGCTCACAGGGCCATTGCGGGATCGCTTTGGAATCGTGGCGCGGCTCGAGTTTTATTCTCCAGAAGAAATCGCGCGTATCGTGACCCGCTCGGCGCGATTGCTTAACATGACGATGGATGCCGAAGGCGGCATGGAAGTGGCCAACCGCTCGCGTGGCACGCCGCGTATCGCCAATCGGTTATTGCGACGCGTGCGCGATTTCGCTGATGTGAAAGCAGGCGGAAAAGTCAATAAAGACGTCGCGCAAGCTGCGCTCACGATGCTAGACGTTGACGCTGAGGGGCTCGATGTCATGGATCGTAAATTTCTGGCGACCGTCATCGAGAAATTTGCCGGTGGCCCGGTTGGCGTTGAAAATCTCGCCGCTGCCATCGGCGAGGAGCGCGATACGATTGAAGATGTGATCGAGCCTTACTTGATTCAACAAGGCTACCTGCAGCGCACGCTACGCGGGCGCATTGCCACCGCGCGTGCGTATCGGCACTTCGGCTTAACGCCACCCGCGAGTGCGGCAAGCTTGGAGCTTTTTAATGGCGAGCCGTGAGCCGTTTTCAATCGTGGTGCGTGCTTACTACGAAGATACCGATGCTGGCGGCGTCGTTTACTACGCCAATTATCTGCGCTACATTGAGCGATGCCGCAGCGAATGGTTGATCGCGCATGGCATGCCAATCAATACGCTCGAGGCGGCATTAGGTGCGGTATTTATCGTGAGCAGCGTAAACGCACGATACCTAAAACCTGCTCGACTCATGGATGAGCTCACCGTCACCATCGAAGTCGGTGAAGTGCGACGCGTGCAGTTTGTGGCTTTGCAAACGGTGAGCCGAGGTGGGGAACGCTTATTTGAAGCTGAGGTCAGAGTGGCGTGCGTTGATCGTATGTCATTCAAGCCGATGGCTTTTCCTGAAAAACTAAAAAACTTACTTCTCTCAAAATGAACGCTACGCCAGACATGTCGATGTTGCACCTCATTGCCCAAGCCAGTTGGGTTGTGAAAGCAGTAATGTTACTTTTAGCGGGGCTTTCGATCTGGTCGTGGTGGATGATTGGCTATAAGCTGCTCACGCTCAAACGGGCATCGAAAGAGGCCGAGAAATTTGAAGATACGTTTTGGTCTGGAAGCGATTTGAATTCGCTCTACGCAGATGCGAAATCGGCAGGAGATTCCCTCGCGCCAAACGGAAAAATGTTTGAGGCGGGGTTTCGCGAATTTATCAAGCAGCGTCGGCAACCGGGTGCGGACAAAGCGCCGGTGCTGGATGCCACGCGGCGCGCGATGCGGGTGGCGATGAGCCGCGAAATCGACAAACTCGATGCTGGCTTACCGGGCTTGGCAACGGTGGCGAGCGTAAGCCCCTATATTGGCTTGTTTGGCACGGTTTGGGGCATCATGAATTCCTTTCGTGGGCTTTCCAGCGTTGGTCAGGCGACGCTTGCGCAAGTCGCGCCCGGCATTGCTGAGGCGTTGATCGCCACTGCAATCGGTTTATTTGCCGCGATTCCGGCGGTGATCGCTTACAACCGATTCACCACCCAAGTCGAGCGATTGCAATCGCGGTTTGAAACCTTTGCGGAGGAGTTTCAAAATATCTTACAAAGGCAAGCATAGTGCGCGCGCGACGTAAGCTCGTAAGCCAAATCAACGTCGTACCGTTTATCGATGTGATGTTGGTATTGCTCATCGTATTTATGGTGGCAGCACCCCTCATTCAAACGGGCGAAGTGAAGTTGCCGACGGTAGGGCAGGGTCTCACAACGCCACAAAAGCCGATCGAAGTCACGATGCGAAAAGATCTAAGCTTAGCCGTACGCGACACTGCGACCAGCAGCGCAATTTCGGGCGCGAAACTTAAGCGGGCTCAAGCAATCGATGCCGTGCGGGCGCTTCAGCAAGGCGGTGAACGCGCGGTGGTAATCGCCGCAGACAAAGCGGTCAGCCACGGCGAAGTCATGGGCTTGCTCTCAGCGCTGCAGGCTGCTGGCGTAAAGCGCGTGGGCTTTATGGCCGAACAAAATAACGCTGCATCGGGCAACTAGCGCGCATGAAAGAGCGAAGCGCGCGTACGGCCGCAACAGCGTTTACCGTCGCGATTCATGCCGCGCTTATCGTAGCGCTGGTTGCCAGCGTTGCTTGGAAGCAACTCGCCCCTTCGCCTGACGCCCCGCTTACCGCCGAGATTTTTGGCCCAGCCTTGCAACCGAAGATAACCCCAATCGTGAGCCCCCCCGAGCCCCCCGCTGAGCCAAAAGTTGCGCCGCAAGTTAAAGTGCCCGCAGAGCCTAAATCTGCGCCGCAGGTAGTCGATGCTGATATTGCAATCAAGCGCAAACAAGACGAAGAACGTAGCGCAGCAGCGCGGTTGCGTAATGAAAATGAAGAAAAACTGCGGGTTGCGCAAGAAAAATTGGCGCAAGAAAATCGAAAACTTTCCCGCGAGAAAGATGAAAAAGAGCGCAAGACTCGGCTCTTGCGCGAGGCTGATCGTGATGCTGCACTGCGTGCAATGAATGCCGAAGCGCGAGACGACAAACAAAGCCTAGATCGCACCGCAGTGGAGCAACAAAAGCAGCGCGATGAGGCGGCGCGTCGCGCTGCGTCGGAGCGGGCGGTAAACGAAAAAATGGTCGCACTCGAAAAAGTGGCCGCCGATAAAGCCGCAAGCGAGCGCGCGGACGCCCAGCGCAATGCCCAGCGATCGGCGGCCGCAGGCGCTGCGCGAGATCGTGCGAAAGCTGATTACATCGCCCGCATTCGAAGCAAGGTGCGCGGCAATGTGGTGTATGCGCAAGAAATTGTCGGTCGACCCGAAGCGATTTTTGAAATTACCCAATTGCCTTCGGGTGAGGTCATGCGCGTGCAATTGCGCAAATCGAGCGGCAGCCGTGCGTTAGACGACGCGATTGAGCGGGCGATCCAAAAATCATCCCCGCTACCCAAGCCAGACGACCCCGAAATTTTTGATCGAACGCTGATCTTGCAAGTGCGCCCGAACGACTAGCCTGTAATCAGGTCGGCGTCGGGTCGGGCAAAACGCGAAAATTCGCCCAAACCCAGTCGTTTTCTTCTTGCAGTACATCACTCAGCTGGATGCGATCTGATTTTTCGCCTTGCACGACGAGATATTGACCACCCGCGTCGTAATCGCGCCTTGACAACACCAAGGTCGGCGGAAATATGGGAGTCTCTAAAAAGGCATTGCGCAACACAATTCCAGAGACGACCAGCGGCGACCGGTTATCAAATCGTGCGCTGGCCGAGAGCGTCGTGCGGCTGGGTTGAACTTCGACGGCAACGGGCGTTCGGCTGACCGTGCGCACGCCGACTTCAGTGTAGCCAGATGATCCGCGCACAATGCGCACGACCGTGCAGATATTCCATTCGCTCAGGTTGTCATCGTTCACGGCGACTAAGCTGCCCAAGTGCAGATCTGAGGCTTGCTCTGCGGAGGCGACGCAACGAAAACCAGTATCGCTACGATCTCGCAGCTCCCAGCGGTGGATGGTTGCGCCATTGCCCATCCGTGCGGTCGCTTGCGGGCGGTAGGTTGCGATTGTGCTCTGGCGGACAAACCCAAACGTTGAAAGATCATCGCCACTGCCGTAAACGCTGCCTTCAGTGATTGTGCGTAGCAAGACCTCACGCGTTGATGTCAATGCCGCGAAACTCGACGCGACACCCACGGTCGCCCAGACGGGTGAGCGATCGGTGACGCGCTGGCTGGTGCGAATCGTCGGCTTGAAATTAGGATCAACGCGCGACGCTGCGCTATCGAAAATCGCCACTTGCGACGCAAGCGCGCGCTTGGGCGCAATATCGGATGTCATGCTATGCCGGGCTTCGGCGCTGACCAAGAGCGCTCGGAAGCGATCAAAAATCGGCGTGGTGTCCATATACAAAAACTGCCCGCCTGAGATCGCGCGGCTTAAAAAGCGTAGGCCATACGGTTGGGTCAAATCAACAAAAAAACCGTGCTCAGCGCGCGGGTTGATGGTAAGCGCGAGATCGCCCGAGGCCTCGTGGATGTGGTCGGTCAGCTCTTCGAGCTGCGGCGGCGTCAAGTTGCCAGAAAAGCAGAGCTTTATCAAAAGTAGCCGGATGTACTCGCGCCCAGGAGTTAAGATGACATCGCGCGCGCCGGTGAATTTTTCGCTGCCAGTGGTCACATCTTCGAGCTGCAGCTCGCAGGTGTTGGCGAAATGTTGGTGAATTGAAAGCCATGTGCCGGGCGGCCATTCTTCGTGGCGGAAGAGTCGATATCGGTAGCTTTGCTCACGATAGCGAATGACGCGCCCCATCATTTGGCCGAGAATCGTTCGCGAGACCCGGGCGTCCGCCCACTTTTGCGCATGCTGCGAGAGCGCAAAATAACATTCAAAGAATCGGGAGTTAAGCCGGTAGCCGGCATCCCAGAGTTTTTCGTGTTGCCGGTTTTGTGTGGTTACGCACGAGAGATAATCTTTGCGAAGCGAAGTTTCAACATCACGCAGAAGATCGTCTGCGGCAACCAAGCCGTTGACCCACTCAGGCTGCGCAATATCTGCATCTTGGGTGAGCCGTTGCAGCACCGAGCTGATCTCTGTGCTGGCGACTAGCGGCTCCATCCGTGCAATTTCACGCGCCCACTCTTTTGCCGTGGCGACGGTTTGCAACGGGTTAGCAACTTTTGGGCGGGTTAGCCAGTCAAACATGTGCGGTCGCTCGGAAAACGCGTGATAATCTCCGAGATATCACTTTTCTCGAAACTCTAATCTCTCAATTATGCCTTTGTCACATAAAAAATTAGCACTAAGCCTCGTTTTGATTACTACATTTGGGTGGAATGTTGCATTTGCGCAGTCATCGACGACGGTAACAACCGCCCCGGCAAGCGCCCCTTCCGCTGCGGCCAATGCGATGAAAGCGGAGCCGATCAAGCTCGGCGTTGCCCGTAAAACAAGCTCTGGCCTACAGATCATTGATCATAAGTTAGGCGAAGGCGATGAAGTCGTCACCCTAAAGCCGGTACTGGTGCACTACACGGGCTGGCTTTTTGACGAAAAAGCGCCAGATGGCAAAGGCAAGAAATTTGATAGCTCAAAGGATCGCGGCACGCCCTTTGGATTTTTTGTTGGCGCCAAGCGCGTGATTGCGGGCTGGGACGAAGGCGTCATCGGCATGAAGCCGGGTGGACAGCGCACTTTGATCATTCCTCCCCAGCTTGGCTATGGTGAGCGCGGTGCGCCCGGCGCGATTCCGCCAAACGCGACCCTGATTTTTGAGATTGAGTTCATCAAGCTCGCTGGCTAGCTTTATTTTGGGCGTTCAGCGCGCAATAGTGAAACTGCGCCGCAGGTATCGTGAATTTGCGGCGCACAATTATTCTCTAGACCGATATTCGATGGAGCAAGACCATGGGCCACGCTGATCCGCAAATTGCTGCACACACCTTAGAGACGCACGCGCTCCAAAATTTCTGGATGCCGTTTTCACCTAATAAAGAATTCAAAAACGAGCCGAGGATGTTCGTTCGCGGTGAGGGCATGTATCTCTTTAAGCCCAACGGCGATAAGGTGATGGACGCATCGTCTGGCCTATTTTGCGTCGCCGCCGGGCATTGCCGCCGCGAGATCGCCGACGCGGTTTACCAGCAGCTGCTGACGCTCGACTACACGATGCCGTTTACGCGTGCGCAGCCAAAATCCTTTCAGCTTGCGCAAGAAATTAGTGAATTTACGCCCGAAGGCCTCGACAAGATTTTCTTCGTTTGTTCGGGCTCGGAAGCCGTCGATAGCGCGATGAAAATGGCGCTGGCCTATCATCGTTTGCGTGGCCAAGGCCAACGCCAGATTTTCATCTCGCGTGAGCGTGCCTATCATGGTGTGAATATGGGCGGTGTCGCGCTCTCGGGCATGGTTAACAACCGTAAGGTTTTCGGCGTTGGTTTGCCGGGCGTTTATCACATGCGTCATACCGCATTGCCGCAAAGTAAATTTAGCAAGGGTCAGCCAGAGCAGGGCGCTGATCTGGCTGAAGATTTGGCTCGTTATGTCGCACTTTATGGTGGCGAAAATATCGCAGCGGTATTTGTTGAGCCGACCGCCGGCTCATTCGGATGCTTGCCGCCGCCCAAAGGCTACCTCAACCGTCTGCGCGAAATTTGCGACGCCAACGGTATCTTGCTTGTCTTTGATGAAGTGATCACCGGCTGGGGACGTATGGGCGCTAATTTCGGTGCTCAAGCCTTCGGGGTTAAGCCTGATTTATTACTCATGGCCAAAGCGATGACGAATGGAGCGCAGCCGATGGGCGCGATTGCGGCGCGCTCAGATATTTATTCAACGATTACGGACGCAGGCCCTGCGGCGGGGATCGAGTTTTTTCATGGGTACACCTACAGCGCGCACCCTGCCGCTTGCGCCGCAGGTTTGGCAATGATGGAAATCTTCCGTCAAGAAAAACTCATTGAGCGCGCGGCTGCGCTGGCGCCCTATTTCGAGCAAGCCGTACATAGCTTGCGCGATATTTCCAGCGTGGTGGATATCCGCAGTATCGGCATGATGGCGGCGGTGGAAGTTGCGGCAAAGGGAAATCCTGGTGCCGAAGGCCATCGCCTGCAAAAGGCGCTTTACGATGCTAATTTAAATTTGAAAAGCACCGGTGATAATCTGATTATTGCGCCACCGTTTATTTCTGAAAAAGCAGATATCGATCATATCGTTAGCAAAGTGCGCGAAGCGATTACTAAAGGCTAATTCAGCTAAAGTTCTCTGCGAAATCGGCAGAAAATGCTCAAAACTGCGCCGCAGGTA
>JANPBT010000040.1:0-6148 GCA_031430575.1 Betaproteobacteria bacterium
GGGGATGTTTGTGGTGCTGCTGGCCAAGCTCGGTCCTCAGGCGCAACAGTTTGTCGGGGCATTATGGGATGCGGCGAACGCAAAATCGTTTCAGCAGCTGCAAACCGCGGGCGATCAGATGTCGGGCATGATCAAAGAAGCCGTGGTCATGGGCGTTGGGATGGTTTTAGATAAAGGAGCGGCCAAAGGGTTGCCTAAAAACACCAAAAATATCATTTGGAACAAGTCTGCTCCGGGCGTGAATGCAATTGTGAAGGCGGGTGCAAATGCGGCAGAGACGACCAAGATCAAAGCGCCCGGTGTGGCCAAAGTGGTCAAGGCCGTTGGCAATTCAAAGGCTGTAAAAGCAGCCCAGGAGCTCCCCATCGTCAAAGGGGCGATCAAAGGGGTCAAAAAAGATCTTAAGGAATTGTCCGTCAACGGTGGCGTTCGGCCGCTGATCCCGAAGAAAGTCTTGCCAGATCCGATCACAACTGCGCGCTCAAATTTAGCCGCTGCGCGAACAACGGGCGCAGGCAATCAGAAAATAGCTGCGGTGGTTGGGGCAAATGCAAAGGGTGCGAAAGCGCCTGTAAAAGTTGAGGTGAGCCCAGATCTTGCGTATTTATTAGATGCGACGAAGGTATTTGCCGTTCCTGGCATTTATCAGCTGCACAACAGCGCACCGTTCGGCGCTAAAGAAGTCCTCGGGCACACTAAAGCACAGGCCGCAAAAGTAAAAACCACCGATAGTGCTGCGCAACGCAGAGTTAATGCCAATGCGCGATCACAAATTGACTGGCGTAGCGCGGTAAAAGAGTCGATCACAGAGCTCGATGGCTTGCTTAAAAACTCAAATGCACCACAGCCTGCAAAAATAAAAGAACGCGTCTCACATTTGCAAAAAAAACTTGACGTACTTTTAAAGCGCGCCGAGCGCAATGGCTGGACTGCAGATGCTGCGCAAGTTCAAAATGCAATCGCGTTGACGAAACGCCCAGTGGCAGATTTCTTAGCGCGCAAGGGCGCTCCGATGGCGACGGTAAACGGAATGCTATCGGGTCAGCCGCCATTAGGCCGACCGTTACCCCCACCAACTGCTCAAAATCAGCGGCCAGATACGCCATCTAATCCGGCTCGTGTGCCGTCCGTGCCCGCAGAGCGCGTTATCGGCTACGCCAGAAGCTTAGATCCAGAAGTACTTGCGGCCGTAAGAAGTTTGGTTAGTCCCAGAGTGCCAGTGACACGTGACTCTACAAATATTTTGCGTGCGGCTATTGATTTGGTTTCGAGGGCAAAAAGTGGCGAGGAGCTCCTTCAAATCCAAGCGGCGATTCGGATGGACGTTACCCTCGCGCCGCTTAACCTGACAGAAAATGCCGACTTTAGGGGCGCAATCGATGCTCGACGGGGGCAGGTCAGCGCGGCTATCGGCGAGGTCGTCATCGGAGATGGAGGCTATAACGGAATCAAAGTACCCAAAAATCCGAATCCGAATGCGAACGGACTGCCCTTCAGCGACTTACCGAAAGAGCTCGTAACCCAACGGAATGGGCAAACACACTCTTTTGCTAGGTTACCGAAAGAACTCATTGCACAGCTTGACCGCAATTTTGGAGTTGGCAACTGGAAATTTGAGTTATCAGAAACTCAGAATAAAGCAATGATCCTAAGTAATAACGACGACAACTCAACTAGACAGCTCCTAGCGACGGTATCGCGTTATTCGGTTCCCCAAGGGGAGAGTGGAAATATCCCGGCCGACGTCTTGCAGATTTCAACTGGCAGAACGCCGGATTCCGCGCGGCCTTCAAAGATCCTTGCATCTATGCTGATCCCTTCTGATAAGTCGCTGCAGAACCAAGCTACAACACCTAGGCGACAGTGGTGGGATTTGCCACCACCGACTTACGGAAGAACACCGCTCGCCGACGCTATTAAACAGGCAATAGCAGTGGATGCCGACGTGCGCGCTGCGCAAATTGCCTATGACGCAGCATTAAGCGCAGCGGGGATTACGCCACAACGCTCCAATCCAGTTGCGATTGGAGCACCAACTGCAGATAACTTTGCCATTGCGAAAACGTGGAACTTCAACCCAGCCGGTTTTATCGCCGATAAATTAAACTTGAACTCCACCAATCGAGACATAATTAACAGTACAAGCCAGGAAGATCTAGTCTTAACATTAAATTTGACAGATCTGAAAAAAATGAAGCTAGGCAACGATGTTGAGTTGACAAAGACTCGATTAGAGATTGCGCGTCAAAAAGTGACGATGCGGGTCGCTTCCGTATACGACACAGGTTGGAAACTTACCGCTCAACTTGGGCTTCTTAATAAGACAATCTCATCCTTGGAGGCCGCAAAGGAGAGACTAGCTGCTTCAAACGCGCGAGGCGAACAATTCTCCCCAATTGAATACAAACTAGAAGAAGCTAAGTTAGATAACAAAATAAGCGATATAAAAAAAAGCAAATCAGCTATCGAGACATCGATCGGCGTTGTTTTAAAGGAGCTAAGCCAAAAAGTATTCTCGCGCGACGAAGATGGTGTCTATACGTTTGGGACTGACCATTTCCCTGGGGCGTCTAAAGCGAAGGCTTACACAAAAGCCAATGAAGAGTTTTTACCGCTAACACCGAATCTGAATAACTACACGCCAGCCCGAATACTCAAAAAGCCCTACGAGCCAAGCGAGCTACTGTTGCGAGAAATAGAGCTGGTGAGGAATGATTCGCAACTTAAGACATTTCTCGTAAGGGCAACAGATTCAAATTACTCGATCGGAGTAAAAGTGGGGACTAAAACCGTTAAGGCTGCCGCCGCCGGAGTTTTGTTTGCAGCTATTTTCCCTGCACCGTTGGCAGTGGCGGGCTTTGTGGCCTCGTTCTTTACCGTCAGCAGCGGAAAGGGAGTGGACAAAAGCCATGACGCCAAGATGATTGCTGACCTAGAAAATAGCAATCAGGCTGCGGATCTAGCCTACAGGAGGCTAAAAGAGAAGGTAAACAGCGCTTTTTCATCTTTACAAATCGATTTCGATTCCAAAAGTAGGTCGAAGCGGTTCGACGAGCGACAAAAAACCGCGCTCGACGCATACGCTGATGCGCAGCAGCTCGGCAAATCCGGATCAGCTAAAGACATTACTACTGCGGCGCTGGCATACGCGAAATATTTAGGCGCAATCGGCTCGCTCTTCGACTCCTCGGTTGACCATTCAGCTAAAACTTTTGAACATTGGAATCAAACCCGCACACCTGATGAAATTACTAAATTACTAAATGACTACAGTCGGGACTATTATCCCGCGCCGAATTCCTCGCAACCTCTTTGGGGAGAAGGCTCTGAAGTCGGTCCGGCGGGGATTAACGTCGCCCCAGCCCCAGGAGATCCTATATTTGAGGCAGAATTTCGCCAGCGTTGAAATATCGTGTGACTTCGACGTCGATTAGCCACTCCCGGATTTTGGTGAAATAGCGATTAGTAAGGCACTTTTTGCGCCGCAGGTATCGTTTAGAAATACGTGATTTCGCTCGGACTTTGCACACACGCAGTGTCTGGGTCTACGCGCCGCTCGGGGTGCGTAGACCGTATCACTGGGGGAAATCGAAACTCGTTGTTCAAGTTTCGCGGCAATTAATATCCGGGCTCGGGCTTGGTCGCGTGTCTGCGCATCCGTTTTGGCCTTTGCAAAAGCGGAGGCATCCCCTCGCCTGCCAATTTAGTGCTAACCTTGGTCTTAATTCGTTGCTTCGTTAAAAACATTGCCTAGCGAATGATCTCATTTATCGAACCTCACCTTTGGCGATCACACATGAAATCTACTCTTACTATGGTTAACCAGAAATCACTGCGCCGTACTTTGCTCTCCTGCGCACTGTCGTTAGCGCTGGTCAACGCCGCGCAAGCCGCTACGCCAAAAGATACGTTAGTTGTGGCGCTCGCGTTCGATGACATTATCACTATGGATCCGGGCGAAGCGTTTGAGATTAGCGCGGGCGAAATCATGGGCAACACCTATGATCGCTTGATTCGCTACGATGTCAACGACCCTTCCAAATTGGTAGCGGATATTGCGAAATCGTGGTCCGTTTCTGCCGATGGAAAAACCTACAGCTTCGAGTTAAATTCAGGCTTGAAATTTGCGTCTGGCAATGCGCTCACCGCAGACGACGTCGTGTATTCCCTGCAACGCGCGGTGTTGCTCGACAAAACGCCTGCGTTTATCTTGACCCAGTTTGGCTTCACCAAAGCCAATGTAAAAGACAAGATTAAGCAAACAGGGCCGCTGACCGTTACGATTGAAACCGATAAGGTTTACGCGCCTACGTTCGTTTACAACTGCTTAACCGCAAACGTAGCCTCGATTGTGGATAAGAAGTTAGTGATGTCAAAAGAAGTGAATGGGGACATGGGCTACGCGTGGCTCAAAACCAATTACGCCGGCTCAGGCCCCATGAAGCTGCGCGAGTGGCGGGCCAATGAAATCGTTGCGCTCGAGCGTAACGATAACTATTACGGTGAAAAATCAAAACTTGCACGCGTGATTTATCGCCATATCAAAGAGGCCGCTACGCAGCGCCTGCTGCTCGAAAAAGGCGACGCCGATATTGTGCGTAACCTAACCCCGCAGGATTTAGCTGCACTTTCAACCAACAAAGCGATTAAGACTGCGTCCACACCAAAGGGCACGGTTTACTACCTTGGCTTGAATCAGAAAAACCCAAATTTAGCGAAACCAGAAGTGCGAGAAGCCTTTAAGTGGCTAATCGATTACTCCGCGATTGGCGATACGATGATGAGCAACATTGGCGTTATCCATCAAAACTTTTTACCGATTGGGCTGCTCGGAGCTAGCACGACCAATCCTTACAAATTGGATGTGGATAAAGCCAAAGCATTGTTGGCCAAAGCCGGCCTACCCAATGGCTTTAAGGTAACGCTCGATATGCGTACCGTGCAGCCATACATCGGGATTACTGAAGCGTTCCAGCAAACCGCAAAACGCGCGGGGATTGATATTGAAATTCTCCCGGGCGACGGCAAGCAAACTCTGACCAAATATCGCGCCCGCACCCACGACATCTATATCGGCACTTGGGGCGCAGATTATTGGGACCCGCATACCAACGCGACGTTTGTACAAAACCCAGATAACGCTGACGATGCAAAAACAAAACCGCTCGCTTGGCGAAACGCTTGGAACACGCCAGAATCGACCAAACGTGCAGATGCAGCCGTGTTAGAGCGCGATGGCGGAAAACGCAGAGCAATGTACGATGAAATGCAAAGTGATTTTCGTAAAAACAGCCCGTTTGTAATGCTCTTCCAACAAACAGAAGTGGCCGCGATGCGTAGCGATGTGCAAGGTTTCAAAATTGGCTCTACATCAGATTCGACCTATATGTTTAAGGTCTCTAAGTAATCGGCGAAGTTAGTCGATCTTGAGCCCCACTAAAGCAAGCGCCGCTGAGCCCAGCGGCGCGCGCCCCGTCTTGCAAACGCTTAGAAAAATAGTCAATTTCTTGATGGTTATCGCTCTGACCTATCTTGGGTTGCTTGCGGTTACGTTTTTCATTGGTCGTGTGATACCCATCGATCCCGTTTTAGCGATCGTCGGTGATCGTGCGCCCGAGCATGTGATCGCCAGAGTGCGCGAAGAGCTTGGTCTCAATAAGCCACTGTGGGAACAGTTTTACATCTACATTAGCAAAGTGCTTCAAGGTGATTTCGGCACTTCAGTGCTGACTGCAAACCCAGTGATGCAAGATATTCGACGCACCTTCCCCGCAACCATTGAGCTGGCGACGCTAGGCATCATTATCGGTGCGGGTATTGGTGTGCCGCTTGGCGTATGGGCAGCGGTGCGCCGTGGTGGGGTTATAGACCACATGGTGCGCGTGATGGGTTTGATTGGATATTCCGTGCCGATTTTTTGGCTTGGCCTCATGGCGCTGATGCTCTTCTATGCAAAGCTCGGTTGGGTCTCCGGGCCCGGGCGCATTGACGTGGCGTATGAATTTACGCTCGCCAACGTCACCGGGTTTCTGCTCTTTGATGCCGTCCGCGCAGGGCAGTGGAATGCATTTGGAAATTTGCTTTCACACCTCATTTTGCCGGCCTCGCTGCTGGGGTATTTTTCTCTGGCCTACATCAGCCGCATGAC
>JANPBT010000041.1:0-105666 GCA_031430575.1 Betaproteobacteria bacterium
GCAACATCGGGATGTAAGGCAGCAGATCAGGCGGCACTTGTACGCGCAAAAATCGCAACGTCTGCGCGACGGTATTTTGGGTTACGGTAAATTCCCACTCACCGACTGCAAGGGGCATCGCTGCGCTACGCGGCGCGGCGCTTAGTTTGCGCGCCCACGCCGCTAGCGTATTGCAAAGCTCCGCCTGCAACGCAGAGACTGATTGGTCGGATGCGAGTTGCGCGGCGTGTACGATCCCCGTTGCGCTGCTGCGATGTCGGAAGTAAATTTTCATGCGTTCGTTTGCATAAACGGGGGGAAATCCCGCGGTGCAATATTTAAGTTGGCAGTGCTCGTAGCGTAGCGGATCATCCGGTACGTGACCATCCCCAAAAATGGGTAGAAGACGACGCCAAAAGACAGAGAGACGCACGCAGAAATGCCCGCGCTTGCGCAATGCATCGTTGCGTCGTTGCGTCGCGATGTGCGCCGCAGAAGAATTTGATGAGCGCTTCGAAAACGTGGCCGTGCGACCCATAACGATTTCGCAATCTCGAATACGCATTTGAGGCTAAATCTGCGCCGCAGGTACAGTCCGAATTGCGCTTCGGTTTACCAAAGATTTTTGCTACGGCTTGATTGGCTTTGCCAACCGCATCAACTCGTTAATGGCGGTTGCAATTTCTGCCGGTACAGCGCCTCGCGCGAAGGTTGTCACCCGCGCGTCGGCGCTGCCTTCGGCGAGCTCAATTTCATAAACGCCGGCATCTGCAGCCGCGCGCGCCGCCGATTTTGCGCGGGCTTTCGGCAGCGCGCCTGCCCACTGAGAAATCTGGGCCACCGCGTTGGCGGTGAGGGCGCAATCGACTGCGGTCAAATCAACGCGTGCTTCCCGCGTGATGCCGGTGAAATCCCCGGAGTAGCGAAAGCGAATTTTCACTAGAGACCCACAGTGCGCCACGCGTTATCGACCGCTTTGCCCGCCGCAACGCTCGTTGCATGGGCGATTTGCCGCGAGATGCGGGCGCAGTCGGCAAAATTACTCGAAGCATGTAATTGCAAAAGCGTGTCGTACCAAATCCTTCCGGCGATGATCCATGCGCTCCCGCCGAGCGCTTTCGCTGCGATTACAAACGCGCGATTCGGAATGCCGGAATTGATGTGTACGCCACCATGATCTGCCGTGCCGCGATAAAGATTCGACATGTGATTGGGCTGTGGATCATTGCCGAGATCAGGATCATTAACAAACGCTGTACCGGGATACTCCATATCGCGCAGCGCACGGCGGGTTGGGGTCTTGACGATAATTTCATCACCAATCAACCAATTTCCACGCGCGGAGGTTTGCTTTTTGCGCCACTGCCTAACGAGCACACCAAACACATCTGAGAAATGCTCATTTAGCGCGCCGGATTGCCCTTGGTAGATCAAATTACTCGTAAAACTGGTTACGCCATGGGTCAGTTCATGACCTACGACATCAAGCGCTTTAGAAAATCGCGTGAAAACTACGCCGTCACCATCGCCATAAGCCATCTGCGCGCCATCCCAATACGCATTGCTCATGGGAATGCCCGGGCCATCGCCGACATGCACCGATGAAATCAGTCGCATGCCTTGATCATCAAGGGAGTTACGTCCGTAATTTTTCTTAAAAAAATCAAAAACAAATCCGCTGTGGTCGTAGGCCTCATTGACCGAAATATCTTTAGATTTTGCGGCACCTTCGGCGCGTGCTAAGAAGCCCGGAAGCCCCGATCCACCGCGAGCATCGTAAACTGCACGCTCCTTTTTGCCGGTAATGCTAGTCGATGCGCCAATACGTGGCGCAAACGTCAGCGTGGCGCGTCGGGTGCGGAACATGACTGCCATGCGTAGATTTTTAATCGCAGCAGAACGCACTTTTGCGTTCGAAGAATTCGCCAATCGCTCCAATAGATAGTCTGGAACCATGCAGGCGATTGGGTTGTGTTGTGAAGCTAAATTTTGCATTTGCATTTCGTTTACCTTTTCAAATTAACGAACCACTCAATGCAGGTTAGCGAAAAACTAGAGGCAGCGCTATCCCCTATTCTTGGGATGCGCCCTCCCCTATTTGGGCTACTTCATGTCTTTCTTCACAATCGAAGTTGCCGTTTGAATCAACGTCGCAATATCGGCCACATTGGAAGGCACTATAAGCGTGTTGCCTTGTTTTGCGAGGTTTGCAAATGCAGCGACATACTGCTCGGCTACTTTCAAATTCATCGCCGCCATTCCGCCTTGGGTCTCGATCGCAGCGGCAATTTTGCGAATCGCTTCGGCATTGGCATCGGCTTTTGCAATGATGGCCTGCGCCTCGCCTTGCGCGTTGTTGATCATCGCTTGCTTGTCGCCTTCTGACTTTGCGATCGATGCTTCGCGCTGCCCCGTTGCGATATTGATCTGCTCTTGCCGACGGCCCTCAGAGGCGGCAATCAGCGCCCGCTTTTCGCGCTCGGCAGTGATCTGGGCTTGCATGGAGCGCAAAATCGTCTCTGGCGGCGTGAGGTCTTTAATCTCATAGCGCAATACTTTTACGCCCCAATTCAGCGCCGCTTCATCGAGCGCGGAGACGACGTGGCCGTTGATTGACGCACGCTCTTCAAACGTTTTGTCGAGCTCTAATTTACCGATCACGCTGCGCAGCGTCGTTTGCGCAAGCTGGGTAATCGCGAGATGAAAATTTGAGGAGCCGTAAGATGCAAGCTTTGCATCGGTGACTTGAAAATACAAAATACCGTCAACCTGCAACTGGGTATTGTCTTTGGTAATGCACACCTGCGGGGGCACTTCCAGTGGAATTTCACGTAAGTCATGCTTGTAAGCAACGCGCGTGAACAGCGGGTTAATGACATGCAGGCCAGGCTCAAGCGTGCCCGCGTATTTGCCGAGGCGCTCGACTACAAATGCATGCTGCTGCGGCACAATGCGCACGCCTTTCCAAACCAAAATAATGACCACAAATAGCGCCAAAAGTGGTAATGCGGAAGAAAGGAAACTGGTCAACATACGATTGCCCTTTGAAATAATATGACTTTAAAAACGTTAAACGCTTGGTTTACCGATGATGAGGGTATTGCCACGGGTGCCAATGATCGCCATGACTTCCGCGCGCGGTTGCGCCGGATCAGCAAGCTCGGCATCCCATGTGGTTCCGCGATAGGCAACGCGGGCGGTGCCATCGGGTTTCCAATCGACAACGCGTACCGTTTGGCCTGCGTCTAAAGCATCGAGATCAGTGCGCGTGGCAACATGCGTCGCGCGCCAGCGATTGACAGCGAAGCAGCCCAGCACAGCGGCGACGCAGGCGACCAGCGCTTGCATATGCCACGATGCACCAAAGTGGGCAAGCAACGCGCCACACCCCGCCGCGACCGCGAGCACCGCAAGATAGAAAGTGCCCGTGACCAACTCTGCACCAATCAGCACCGCACACGCAATCCACCATAAAAAATAATCAGTCATCGCTCACTCCATTACCCGTGTTTACATTTCGTCATTTCCGACACTATATCGGGATGCGCTCAGTATTGCACCCCACTTGCCCGCGAATCATGCCTCAGTGCCCGCGCTTGGTCGCGAAGTGGATGCCGAAAAGCAAAATACCTGCGGCGCAGTTTTTAGCAATTTGTGCATAAATTTGAACAAAACAGAAATTGAGTCGCAGCGAAATCCGCAAATGCGCTTCGCTGCGGCGCAGCGTGAGCACGTCATGTAGCGCGAGTGAATAGATTTAGCGCTGCGCGCTACCCATACTCTCGTTAAAATTTATTAATGCGTGTGTATAACTTAGCTTGCCATAATGATCATTCTTTCGAGGGTTGGTTCGCCTCAAGCGAAGCGTATGAACGGCAGCAAATGTCGCGATTGGTCAACTGCCCAATTTGCGACTCGACCGCCATTGAAAAACGCCTTCACGCGCCGTATGTCAATACAGCGACGAGCGCAGCCTCGCGTGGGCAGCCGGGTCGCGGGCCGTTAGCGCAAACACCAACATCGCAGCCCGCCGTTGCGCAAAACGAGACACTGCAAACTGAAATGGCGCAAAAATTACTTCATTCGCCCAATATTTCTGACGCCCAAAAGTGGGCGGGACTACAGGCACTTTTAGCCCAAAAAATTCGGGAAGCGACTGACGATGTAGGCGCTAATTTTGCTGAAGAAGCCCGTGCCATTCACTATGATGAGAAGCAAGCGCGCGGCATTCGTGGGCTGGCAACACGCGAAGAAACACTTGCGCTGCTAGATGAAGGCATCGCGGTAACGCCGATTCCGTTTAGCATCGATCCGCCGGATTTGCACTAATACTAAATTAGTATCGACATGACGCCTTGGCACGACCGCCGCAAGCCTTAACCCAACAGCGAAGGCTGCCAGCGCGTGTCGTCGTTTGCGCGACGCGAAGCGCCGCGCTGCTGATCATAACGGCGACGCGATTGATTTGCAGCTCGTTGATTTCGATCAAATACTAATCCGATAATCGGCCCGCAAATCCCGCCAACAGCCAGCGCAATTGTCGCGCCATCAAGCACCTGCGCAGGAGTCAGGCCAACAAAAGCGTAGACCGCCATACCCACTACGCCACACGCACCGGAAGCGAGCAAGGTATCGTGCGCGTGCCGCATCCAGCCGTTGACCTCGCCAACGCGCACTTTCCAAAAGGCAAGTGAGCCTTTGCGAATCGCAACACAAAAAACGCTCACCCCAAGCCCTAATACAAGCGCAAAGATTGCCCGCGCGAAAAGCGCGGTGGCCAAACTCATCTCTAACCACCATAACTCGGCGATGAGAAAAAGTGGCGTCGTCACCGCAATCATTGCCACACTGCAGCGTAACCAGCGCCACCACCCCAATGGGATCGACCCGCCCCGATTTTCGGCTGCGATTTGCAGCGCTGGCGGCTTTTCTAACGCCGCACTGGGTTTAGGATCAGAAGTACGCAGCGTGTCAGCGAACGCGCGCTGCGCTTGCACGGCAATCCCCATTGATTGCAAATCTGTGGGTACCATCGAACGCACCGTGTAGCCAGCGCTGTGCAGCTGCCCGCGTGCTTTCTCAAATTGCTTCTGGGCAGCAGCCTGGCTTGCCCCGACTGGCGCTTCTATGGATTGCACTTTACATTCAAACGGACCAAGCTTAGCCGGGATCACGTTGCCTACATTGGCAAACCCAACACGCTTTAATAGCGCACCGAGCCCGCAGTCGGGCTCGACGACCGCATTCGCGATCCGGTAGCCCAAGCGATGCGCGGCAATCATTGCCTCCCCCACGAGTAAGCGCGAGAGCCCCATCCGGCGAAACTCCTTCGCGACGACGCCCCGATTGATCTGAACAGCATGCGTGCCACGCACTAACCGCGCATCGGGTGCCCAATGCGCGAGCGGCCCGGTTTCCGAGGGCGACAGACGCACGCTTCCAATCGCCTCGCCAAAAGCATATGCAACCAGAAAATGGCAACCGGTATCAAAAGCGTCGCGCAAGGATTGCGGGAAAGGTTCGTCGCCGTAATGCATTCGGCGCAGCAGGTCAACGCGTGGATCGAAACGATCCAGCAGCCGCACCGTGATGAGCGTATTCAATTTTTAGTTTTCCTGGTGAGTCTTATTTTTTTGAAAATTTAACGGACCACTCTGGAGGTGCTAGAGCGTACGCTTATCAAATTGTCTTGGACGCAACTATATAACATCGATTCCGTTCTGTATATCACCTGCGATGCGTTTCGAGACGTAAAGTCGGCGAACGCAACGCCGCGGCCGATGCGCGCCCGAGTGGATCGGGTCAAACGTGGCATAATTCAATCATTACAGGCGCTTAGCTCAGCTGGTTAGAGCACCACCTTGACATGGTGGGGGTCGTTGGTTCGAGTCCAATAGTGCCTACCAAGATTTGTTGTTTAGTGTTAACTTATACAAAACACCCGAAAGGCAGCGTTATGACACCGCGAACTCGCATTGGAGCAACTTCTAAGTAGTCGCGCGGGCTTGTCTTGTCCTTTCAAAAAAGCGCGGCTCGTTCGCGCTTTTTTTATGGATAAAAACACAAAATGTCTTTCCAAATTCGAGTTGTTTCACCAGATGATATTCGGCCACTTCGCGCCTTGCGCTTAGAAGCATTGCAGCGCGATCCCGATGCGTTTTTAGCTACAGTTGAGTCCGAATTGGCAAACACCGATGAGGTTGTGAAAACGCGCATCGCGGCCGACGACAATAGCTTCATAATCGGCGCGTTTGATGGCGCGAAAATGGTGGGTATGATCGGCGCGCAGCGCGAGCATTCGAAAAAAATGCGACATACGATAGACGTGTGGGGTACCTATGTCACCGCGTCGGCGCGTGGGCAAGGCCTATCAGCAGACATGATGCACGCGTTGATCGCCCGAGCACGCGCCTGCGAAGGCGTGAAGTGTTTGAAATTGGGCGTGATCGAGGGCAACGCGGCAGCGCTGCGCGCGTACGAATTGATTGGCTTCGAAATGTTTGCTACCGAGCCCCTCTTTATGCGCAAAGAAGATGGCACGATTGCGGCTCAGCATCTGATGATGTTTAAGCTATGAATACCTGCGGCGCAACTAGAGCGTTTTTTAGGAGATGCCTCCCCAAAAAAGCCGATTTTGCGCAGCAGGTTTTATACGATTTTCCTCCACGTTTTCGTGTAAATGCCTTTGCCTACGCCGCCTGTATTGAAATAATTTTTTTGAAAGATACAAACCATGATTAACGTAACGCTCCCCGACGGTTCGGTTCGTCAGTTCCCAGCGCCAGTTTCGGTGGGCGGTGTCGCCGCGTCCATCGGCGCGGGTCTGGCTAAAGCTGCGCTCGCAGGCAAAGTTAATGGCGTGTTAGTCGATACCAGCTTTGTAATCGCGCACGATGCGAAATTAGCCATCGTGACCGAAAAAGACGGCGATGGACTGGAAGTGATTCGCCACTCCACGGCGCATCTACTCGCCTACGCGGTGAAATCGCTTTTCCCCGAGGCACAAGTCACCATCGGCCCCGTGATTGACGACGGTTTTTATTACGATTTCTCCTATAAGCGTGCGTTCACGCTCGAAGATTTGGCGGCGATTGAAGCCAAGATGAGTGAGCTTGCAAAAAAAGACGAAAAAATCACCCGTAGCGAGCTGCCGCGCGATGATGCCGTTGCCTATTTCAAGGGCATCGGCGAAGCCTATAAGGCAGAAATTATTGAGAGCATTCCAGCGGATCAAGCCGTTTCGCTTTATGCCGAGGGCGCATTTACGGATTTGTGTCGCGGGCCACATGTGCCTTCAACGGGAAAGTTAAAGCATTTCAAATTGATGAAGGTCGCCGGTGCATACTGGCGTGGTGATCATCGCAACGAAATGTTGCAGCGTATTTACGGCACCGCGTGGACAAAAAAAGAAGATTTGGAAGCGTATCTTTTCCGCTTGGAAGAAGCCGAGAAGCGCGACCATCGCAAGCTCGGGCGGGCGCTCGATTTGTTTCATATCGACGATGCGGCACCCGGCATGGTGTTCTGGCACCCGAATGGCTGGCGCGTGTGGCAGACGGTTGAACAGTACATGCGTAAAGTCTACGAACAAAATGGCTACCAAGAAGTAAAAGCGCCAATGATTTTGGATCGCTCGCTTTGGGAGACGTCTGGTCACTGGGAGAACTACAAAGACAGTATGTTCACAACTGAATCGGAGAAGCGCGACTACGCGTTGAAGCCGATGAATTGCCCGGGTCACATCTTGATTTACAAATCGGGTTTGCATTCCTATAAAGAGTTACCGCTGCGCTACGGCGAGTTTGGGAATTGCCACCGCAATGAATCCTCCGGCTCGCTGCACGGCATCATGCGCGTGCGCGGTTTTGTGCAAGATGATGGTCATATTTTTTGCACAGAAGATCAGATTCAAGCCGAGTGCGTTGCTTTTAACGCGCTACTGCAAAAAGTCTACAAAGATTTTGGCTTTACCGACATCATTTACAAGATCTCCACGCGTCCTGAAAAGCGCGTGGGCAGCGATGAAGTCTGGGACAAAGCGGAGCACGCACTCAAAGCCGCGCTCGATTCGGTGAACGCACCGTGGGAAGAACTCCCGGGCGAAGGCGCGTTTTATGGCCCGAAAATTGAGTATTCGCTTAAAGATGCGCTCGGCCGGGTCTGGCAATGTGGCACGATGCAGGTGGATTTCAACACCACATTGCGTCTGGGCGCAGAATACGTTTCGGAAGATAACGTCCGCAGAACCCCAGTGATGCTTCACCGTGCAATCTTGGGCTCGCTGGAGCGATTCATCGGCATCTTGATCGAAAACCACGCCGGTGCGCTGCCGCTTTGGCTTGCGCCTCGGCAAGTCGCGGTGGCGTGCATTACCTCCGATTTGGCCGATTACGCCCAAAGTGTGACTGAAACACTCGCCAAAGCGGGTTTTAAAGCCGAGTCAGACTTGCGGGCAGAGAAAATCTCCTATAAAATCCGCGAGTTAAGCCTGCAGAAAATTCCTTATATCGCCGTCGTGGGTGCGAAAGAGAAAGAGGCAGGCATGGTTGCGGTACGCAGCCGAGGCGGCAAAGATTTGGGCACGATGAGCGTAGATGCGTTCGTCCAGTGGCTCAAAAACGATTTGCCTCCCGGTCAATAAGTTTGATTGCCCATTGAAAATAATGCGTAATTGAGCGAAATCTGCGCCGCAGGTATCTGAGATTAATGTGTAGAGGTTTAACATCGCCGAAAAAGAAAACCGGATCAATCGGGAAATCACCGGAACCGATATCCGTTTGTTAGGGCCAGAAGGTGAGCAGCTTGGAATTGTTAGCGTGCGAGATGCGCTTGCGCAGGCAGAAGCTGCTGAGCTAGATTTGGTAGAAATTGCGCCGCTTGCGCAGCCGCCAGTATGCCGAATCATGGATTTCGGCAAATTTAAGTATCGGCTCGCCAAGCAACAGCATGAAGCCAAGCTCAAGCAGAAGCAGATCGAAGTCAAAGAGATCAAATTTCGCCCGGGTACGGACGATAATGATTTTGACCGCAAGATCCGTTTGATGCGTACTTTTCTGGAAGAAGGCGATAAGATTAAATGTACGTTGCGTTTCCGTGGTCGGGAAATGGCGCATCAAGAGTTTGGGATGCGGCAGCTGCAGCGGGTACGAGAAGAATTGGTGGAGCTTGTGGTTGTTGAGCAATTTCCGAAGATGGAAGGCCGCCAGATGGTGATGATGCTGGCGCCGAAGAAAAAAGTTGAGCTCTTACCTGTCGCTAAACCAGCCGCAGCTAAGAAGCCGGAAAGTGCGGTCTCAGCGACGGCAAAACCGGCTAAACCGGTAGCAGCGGCGGTAGCAGCACCAGCAGTAGCGTCGGCAGCAGCCGTAGCGCCAGCAGAGTCGCCTGTTGTCGCCGCACCAGCCGTAGTGGAGGCGGTCGTTGCCAGCGCCAAGCCAGCAGCCTAGTGTGATTTGAAGTTGTCTTGAATGTAAGTGCAGTGTGTATTACCGAGGGTGAAAGCCCTCGCAAAAGAAGCCTATTCGGGTTTTAGAAGTACCTGCGGCGCAGTTCGCGCAGGTCACCTTGAGTAGGTATTAAAAAATTGGAGTAAGTTGTGCCAAAAATGAAAACCAAGAGCGGAGCCGCCAAGCGCTTTAAAGTGCGTGGCTCCGGGAGCATCAAGCGCTCCCAGGCGTTTAAGCGCCACATTCTGACCAAGAAGTCCACCAAGACCAAGCGTCACTTGCGTGGGCCTACGGAAGTTCACAAAACAAACATCGCAAGCATTCGCGCGATGATGCCCTACGCGTAAAGGAGAAATACTATGCCTCGCGTAAAACGTGGCGTTACTGCCCGTGCCCGTCACAAAAAAGTCATCGCCCTTGCCAAAGGTTACCGCGGTCGTCGCGGAAATGTATACCGCGTTGCCAAGCAAGCGGTAATGCGCGCTGGGCAATATGCCTATCGTGATCGCCGCAACAAAAAGCGTGACTTCCGCGCGTTGTGGATCGTGCGTATCAATGCTGCCGCGCGTGAGTTTGGCCTGAAGTATGGCCAATTCATCAATGGCCTGAAAAAAGCAGGCATTGAAATAGACCGTAAAGTGCTTGCCGATTTGGCTGTTTATGATCGGTCAGCGTTTAATAAGATCGCAGAGCAAGCGAAAGCCTCGCTACCCGCTGCGGTCTGAACTCACTGCTGAAAACGAAGGGAGGCTTAGCCTCCCTTTTTTGTTTGTGGCAGTTGCACTAATAAACTGTGAATACGATTTTTTAAGCCCAATCTGCGCCGCAGGTATTTGTAAAGATTGATGAAATGACTGACACCGAACACATCGTAAACGAAGCTTCTGCCGCCTTTTCTGCAGCGCCAAATGTGGCTGAACTGGAAAATGCCAAAGCCAAGTATTTAGGAAAAACGGGCGTGCTCACCGACCTCATGAAAGGCATGGCTGCGCTTTCAATTGAAGACAAAAAAGCGCGCGGCGCTTCGGTCAACGCCGCGAAGCAAGCCATTGAAAGTGCGCTTTCCAATCGACGCGCCGCGCTTGCTGAGGCGCAAATGAATGCCCAACTCACCGCCGAAGCGCTCGACGTTACGCTGCCCGGACGTGGTCGCGGTGTAGGCTCGCTGCATCCGGTCATGAAAACATGGCAACGGGTCGAAGAAATTTTTGCCTCGATTGGCTTCGATGTCGCCGATGGCCCAGAAATCGAAGCCGATTGGTACAACTTCACCGCGCTCAATAATCCGCCCAATCACCCTGCCCGCTCGATGCAAGATACGTTTTATGTCGATATGCAGGGCAGCGACGGCTTGCCACTGCTCTTGCGCACGCACACTTCGCCCATGCAAGTGCGCTACGCAAAGATGCATAAGCCACCGATTAAAGTCATTGCGCCGGGTCGCACTTACCGGGTCGATAGCGACGCCACGCATTCGCCGATGTTCCATCAAGTCGAAGGCTTGTGGATCGCCGAAGATATTTCGTTCGCAGATTTGAAAGGTGTCTATACCGATTTTTTGCGCCGATTCTTCGAATCTGAAAATTTGGACGTGCGCTTCCGTCCATCATTTTTTCCATTCACTGAGCCCTCCGCTGAAATCGATATGCGATTTAACGACGGCCCACTCAAAGGCAAGTGGCTCGAAATTTCGGGCTCGGGGCAGGTGCATCCAAGCGTAGTCAAAAACTTCGGCCTTGATCCCGAAAAATACATCGGCTTTGCCTTCGGTTCAGGCTTAGAGCGGCTCACGATGCTGCGCTACGGCGTGGGTGATTTACGATTATTTTTTGAAGGCGATTTGCGGTTTTTAAAGCAGTTTTCGTAGACGTAAAAATCCGTACCGTTTTGACTTTAGGTTCTCATACTCATGCAATTTTCCGAATCATGGCTTCGTAGTTTCTGTAACCCCCCCCTCACCACGGCAGAGCTTTGCCATGCATTGACCATGGCTGGTTTGGAGGTAGAAGATGCGCGACCCGCTGCGCCCCCGTTTTCTGGGATCATCGTTGGCGAAATCAAATCAATTACTAAGCATCCAAATGCCGATAAGCTCAACGTCTGCGAAGTCGATGTCGGCGAAGCGGCCTTAAAGCAAATCGTCTGCGGCGCACCCAATGTGCGCGTCGGCATGAAAATACCTGCGGCGCAGATTGGTGCGATTTTGCCGCCGGGCGAAGACGGAAAAACTTTCACCATCGGCAAAGCAAAAATGCGCGGTGTAGAAAGTTTTGGCATGCTGTGCTCGGCGCGCGAGCTTGGCATCTCCGCCGATGCTTCAGGATTGATGGACTTAGGCGATGCGGTGCGCGTGGGTGAAGATGTGCGCAGCGTGCTTCACCTTGACGACACCATCATTGAAGTCAAACTCACGCCAAACAAAGCAGATTGCTTGAGCGTATTCGGCGTTGCCCGTGAAGTCTCCGCCATCACCGGCGCGCCCCTATCTGCGCCGCAGATACCGAAAATACCTGCGGCGCAGAATCGCGTGCTCCCAGTCAAGATCGAAGCCCACGATTTGTGCGGGCGCTTTTCAGGGCGCACGATCATGGGCGTGAATGCGAAAGCTGCAACCCCTGATTGGATGGTGCGACGCTTGGAATCGGCTGGGCAACGCTCGATTTCGGCGTTAGTCGATGTTTCAAATTACGTGATGATCGAACTCGGTCGGCCGACGCATGTTTTTGATTTAGATAAAGTCCACGGTGGTCTGGTCGTGCGCTGGGCTAAGGCGGGCGAAACACTCAAACTTCTTAACGGTAACACCGCAACGCTCGATGAAAAAGTAGGCGTAATCTGCGACGACAACGGAGTGGAATCGCTCGCGGGCATCATGGGCGGCGATAGCACCTCGGTGTCGCTCGAGACCACGTCCAACGTTTACGTCGAAGCGGCGTTTTGGTGGCCTGAAGCGATTCAAGGTCGTAGCCGTCGCTTTAACTTTTCGACCGACGCCGGACATCGATTTGAGCGCGGCGTCGACTACGCGACCACGGTCGAGCATCTCGAAATTATTTCGAAAATCATCATTGATATTTGTGGTGGTCAGGTTGGCCCGATTGACGATCACATCGCCAATCTGCCCGAGCGCAAGCCAGTGAAGATGCGCGTGTCGCGTGCCCAGAAAGTCATCGGGCTGCCAATCACCGCAGATGAAATGCAAGCGATTTTCACGCGGCTCGGCTTAAGCTATACCTGCGGCGCAGATTCCATCACTGTGACCCCGCCAAGCTATCGCTTCGATATCGAAATCGAAGAAGATTTAATCGAAGAAATCGCACGCATCTATGGCTTTGAGCGCATCCCAGCGCTGCCGCCGAAAGCAGCTGCGGTCATGCGCACGCGGCCGGAAGCGGCGCGCTCGCAGCATCAACTTCGGGCGCAACTCGCCGCCCAGGACTACCACGAAATCATCACCTATAGCTTCGTCGAAGCTGAGTGGGAGCACGATTTCGCTGGCAACGCTGATCCGATCAAGCTGCTCAATCCCATCGCAAGCCAGATGGGCGTCATGCGCTCATCTCTGCTTGGTGGTCTGATTAGCATCTTGCGCTACAACTTAAGCCATAAAGCTGCGCGCGTGCGATTATTTGAAGTCGGGAAGGTTTTTGCCCGAGATGCATCGGTTGCAGATGGTGCGCTGGCAGTTGCGCAAATCGCCCAGCCCTCCCGCATCGCCGCACTCGCCTACGGTACGGCCACACCCGAGCAATGGGGCGACAGTCAGCAGGCGGTCGATTTTTTTGACGTCAAAGCCGATTTGCAAGCGCTCATCGCTCCGCTGGTTGCGACCTTTGCCGCTAACGCGACCCATGCAGCGATGCACCCCGGGCGTTGTGCCAGCGTGATCATAGAAGGCAAAGTTGTTGGTGTGATCGGCGAGCTGCATCCAAAGTGGCTTCAGAAATATGATTTGCCGCACGCTCCCGTGATGTTTGAAATCGATCTCGATTGCGTTCAAAAACTGCCCCTTTCTGCGCCGCAGGTACCCCATAAATTGCCCGTTGTGCGCCGCGATCTGGCGTTTATCGTCGATGCCAGCTTAGCGAGCGATGCCTTACTTTCAACGCTTTCCAGCGCTGATAAGCAGGTGGTGCGAGAAGTCAGTTTGTTTGATGTCTACCAAGGCAAAAATCTGCCCGACGGCAAAAAATCTCTTGCGTTTCAAGTGCTTATGCAAGATTTTTCGGCTACACTTACCGATGAAATCGCTGATAAAGCGATTGCGCAATTGATCAGCGCCGCGGCCAATGTGCACGGTGCAACTCTAAGATCGTAGGGGACGGAACCGGAAGCACGATGTACAACGAAGCCATCACGCTGACAAAAGCGGAACTTGCTGATATGCTCTTTGAGCGACTCGGGCTCAACAAGCGCGAGTCAAAAGATATGGTAGATGATTTCTTTGAAGAGATCCGCACCGCACTTGAGCGCGGCGATGACGTTAAGCTTTCCAGCTTCGGCATTTTCCAGCTTCGTGAAAAAAAACAACGCCCCGGCCGTAATCCGAAAACGGGAGAGGCGATCCCAATCAAAGCCCGTCGCGTGGTCACGTTCCACGCGAGCCAAAAATTAAAGGCAATGGTAGAAGTCGCACATGGCCACAGCCCTACCCCTCAGCCTTAAAACGCCGCTGCCGCCCGTGCCGGCAAAGCGCTACTTCACCATTGGTGAAGTTAGTGAGCTTTGCGACGTCAAGCAACACGTATTGCGTTATTGGGAGCAAGAATTTACCCAATTGCGCCCGATGAAGCGACGCGGCAACCGCCGCTACTATCAGCACCACGAAGTCATGCTCATCCGGCGCATCCGCGCCCTTCTTTATGAGGAAGGCTTCACCATCAGTGGCGCGCGCGGAAAACTCGATGCCGTGCGCCCGCGTGATGACCATAACGATACCCTCTTCAACGCCGGGCTCAACCACGACGGTTCAGCGATGAGCGCAAACGCTGGGGCGCAGTTTGATCCCAAAATCGTACCGCACCACCTACGCGCGGAGCTTATCGCAATACGCGAGCTCCTCTAATCTTGCGCCGCGATATAATGCGAAGTAAGTCGGGGCGTAGCGCAGCCTGGTAGCGCACTTGCATGGGGTGTAAGGGGTCGCGAGTTCGAATCCCGCCGTCCCGACCAGTTTTACTGAGTTAACAAAAAGGATTACAGCGTATCGTGTTGTAGTCCTTTTTTGTTGTACGGACGGATTGCGCTGCAGCGCAATTTTTTGCTCGGTGTTTTAAAAGGGCGTGCCAGAAAGCCAATACGTGCGCTGAATCTGCGCCGCAGGTATTGGTAACATCTCCCGCATGAATTTTCCCTCCGATCTCCTGCCCGTTTGCGAGCAGATTCCAATCGAAACAGCTCAGCTTTTTAAGCACAATGCGCAGCGTATGCTCGGGCAGCCAGACCCGACGACGCTGCCACCGGCCGAGGGGCGCGCGCTGTTGGCAAAAAACGATTTGTTTTACAACGCTAAGCCATTGCCAGTGGAGACCGTTCGCGATGATGTGATCGGTGGCGTGCCTGTTCGTCGTTACAAGCATAGCGATGCTGGGCACGGCGTCGTGCTTTATATCCACGGTGGCGGCTGGGCGTTTGGCAATCTCGATTCGCATGATGTGGCTACCCGCGCGCTTGCACGCAGCACGAAGGTTGAAGTCATCAGCGTTGACTATCGGCTCGCCCCCGAACATCCGCACAATGCCTTGCTTGAAGACTGCATGTCAGTCTATCGCGCACTCGTTGGTAGCGTATTACCCGCGAAGGAAATCGTGCTTGCTGGAGATTCCGCTGGTGCGCATTTGTGCGTATTGATGTTGCTCGCCATGCCCCCGGCCAATCTACCCTCGCCCGCGGGCGCGTGTTTGTTTTATGGTGTGTACGACGACGATACGACGACGGCTTCACACGCTAAATTTGGTGCTGGCGGCTTCGGGCTCACCACGGCTCGCATGACCAATTATTGGAATTGGTATATCCCTGCGGGGCAGCGCGCTAACGCTAGCGTGCGCCCGATTCGCGACGCGCGCGATGAAGCGTTAGCTGCGCTGCCGCCGCTTTGGTTTACCAGCGCGGGGCTTGATTGCCTCAAAAATGACACCCTTCGCATGATCGATCGACTGCGCGCCGCCGGGCACGTTGCGCATACCCACGAAGAAGTGTTGGGTGTGCCCCACGGGCATTTGTTAGCGGTAAATTATTTGAAAGCTACGCGCGATTTAATCACAACGTGCGGCGCAAAAGTGCGTAATTTTTTGGCGTAGGTATTAAATTAGCCGCGTAATACCTGCGGCGCAGTTTTTACTAAAAAAACGCTAAAACTGCGCCGCAGGTATTGCGCTTTTTCGATTGCGCGCTGGCAATTGCGCAACGCGACTTGCGCGACTAAATGCCCGCAACACCCAGCCGGCGCGCCACTTCAAAGTAATATTCAATCACATTGCCAAGGTCACGACGGAAGCGATCTTTATCCATTTTTTCGCCAGTTGCACTATCCCACAGTCGGCAGCCATCAGGTGAAAATTCATCGCCAAGCACCAGCGCGCCGTTATCGGTGCGACGGCCAAATTCGAGTTTGTAATCGACTAAGGTGATGCCCGCCTGAGCGAACATCGGCTTCAGCACATCGTTGACCCTCAGCGTGAGCACTTTCATTTCTGCGAGCGTATTGGCATCGGCCCAGCCCAGCGCAATGCAGTGCGATTCGTTAATCATTGGATCGTGCAAGGCATCGCTTTTATAAAACAATTCGTAGACCGGCGTGGTCAACACCAAGCCTTCATCAATGCCTAATTTTTTGGCCATTGAGCCCGCACAAACATTGCGAACAACACATTCCACAGGCACCATTTTTAGCGCATTAACCTCACTATGCGTGGCGTCGATTAAGCGCGTAAAGTGAGTCGGTATGCCCGCAGCGGCGAGCGCTTGCATGATGTGGGCGTTGATCTTATTATTGATCTCGCCTTTGCGATCGAGCTGCGCGAGCTTTGCGCCATCAAAAGCGCTGGTATCGTTGCGATACTCGATGATCACGGAATGCGCTTGATTCGTGGCGAAAACGCTTTTGGCTTTACCTTTATAGAGCTCTGCGCCCTTGATGAGGGGTGTGGTCATGATGGTTTAATTTCTCTCCAGTCAAATCCGTCGTGCTGGCAGGCGATGCCGATCCACTCGGGGGAACAATTTAAGGCCGCCGAAAACGCAGCGCGTGCGTTCTCCGCAGTGTTGTTGGATTGGCTTAAATGCGCAGCAACCAAATGCTGCAACTTGCTGCAATCAAGCCGCACTAAAATTTCCGCCGAAGCGGCGTTAGATAAGTGCCCATGGCGCCCGGAGATGCGGCGCTTAAGCGATGCTGGGTAGCTGCCGGCGGCGAGCATCGCTTCATCGTGATTTGCTTCCATCACGAGAGCATCGCAGGCTGAGAGCGCACGCTCAATTGCGGGCGTGGTCTCGCCGACATCGGTGAGCACGCCCAAACGCATTTCGCCATCGGTGATCACACATTGGACGGGCTGGCGGGCATCATGCGGCACCGGAAAAGGGTGAAGCTCAAGATCGCCGATGGCGACGATTTCTTCGCTGTCGAAGCACCGTACCTGCGGCGCAGATTCGTGCCCATAAGCACGGGGAAACGACTCGCGCGCAGCCCAATAAGTGCCGTAGCTCATCATCAATTGTGCGCCGTGTAATGCTGAAAAGCGGGCCGCGCCGCTAATGTGATCGGTATGCTCGTGCGTTACGATAATGGCGTGGATCGATTCAGGCGCAACGCCCAATCGATCAAGCCGCTTTTGGGCTTCACGATGGCCAAAGCCGCAATCAATGAGCACACGCGTGCTCCCGCTTTCAACCAAAAGCGCATTGCCTTCACTGCCGCTGCCGAGCGAGGCAAAGCGCAACACAGATTACTTTAGCTGATCGACGAGCAACAGCAAAATACGGTCAGAAAGCGATTTTGGTGTCGCCACGCCATTTTTATCGAGCACCACTGCATTGGTCTTGCCTGCAGTTTCTTTGAGCACAACACGATACTGCTCGGCCGGCGGCGGCTCGTCGCCTTTCCAAAATTTCATACGCTCTAAGATGCCGCCTTTATCGGCTGCGCCGCGCTCATCCGCGTAGCGCACGTAGTAAATACCTTGGGTGCGGTCGCGATCAACGACGGTAAAGCCAACGCGATCAAGCGCGAGGCCGACGCGACGCCACGCCCGATCAAACGGATCGTCGATCTCTAACGCTGCGGCGTTCATGCGTGCGCGCGAGGCTACAGAGGCTGAATTCTGCGCCGCAGGTACGGCTGCCACACCCGTCGCAGCACTGCTGGCCACTTGCTGCGCTTGCGCTGCGGGCACCCCGAGGCGCACCAGCATGCGATTGAGCATTTCTGCTTCGAGCCCTGGGTCTGCCGCCCTTGGGCCCCAAGCAAACGCGCCCGCGGCCGTGCCTTGCTGAATTGGGCCTACCGCGCGCTCTTCAAGCCCGCGATGGGAGACGTAAATCTCAGTGGTATCGGCTGCGCCGCGCTCAAGGCGAATGCGATAGCGATCTCGGGTGCCGCTGGAATACAAATTATCGAGCACCTTGCCCAGCAAATTTCGAATCGGATCACTTTGAATTCGGGCGCGATTTTCAACCCATTCCGTTTCGAGAATGCCAACATCGGCGCGATCAACGCCGAACGTAAATCCCGATTCTTGCCAAAACGCACGCACCGTTGGCCACACCGCCTCGACGCGCTGATTGACCACCAGCCAACGCTCATTTCCCAAGCGCTCTATGCGCACGTTATCAATCTTCGGGAGCACCGCATTTACGCCCGGTGCAGCCCCTGCGGCTGCGCCAATAGCGGTTGTTGCCTTATAGCGATCATCAAATCGCGGCTGCGTAAGATCAGGCGGCACATCAAGCTGGGGCCCTTTGCTTGCACTGCGGTAATCAGCGGCATCTTTGTTGGCGAGCGGATTTAATGAGCAGCCTGAGAGCGCAAGAAAGCAAAGCGCTGCACGGGCGCAAACGGGAGCGCGAAATTTCATATCCATCCTTAAAGTGCGCCTGCTTCAGCGAGCGCTTTTCTGATTGTGTCGTAATGTTGAGTCGAAAGCGGAACGAGCGGGAGCCTAATTCCGCCTTTGATGCGGCGCATTTCTTGCAGCGCCCATTTCACCGGCGCTGGATTGGCTTCTACAAATAATTTGAAATGCAAGCTCAACAGATGATTATTGGTTGCCCGCGCCGCTGCAATATCACCGCGCAACGCTGCTGCGCACATCTGTGCCATCTGTTTTGGGGCGACGTTTGCCGTGACCGAAATCACGCCATGACCTCCGAGCAACATCAATGCTAACGCCGAATCATCGTTGCCGGAATAGACCGCAAACGATGGCGCAACGCGTTTGAGCAAATCAGCGAGCCGCGGCATATCACCCGTTGCATCCTTCAATCCAGTGATCCCAGCAACAGCAGACAAGCGCACGATCGTATCGTTCGATAAATCTGCCACCGTGCGTCCGGGCACGTTATACAAAATCACCGGCAGATCGCTCGATTCCGCGATTTTTTTAAAGTGCTGATAAAGCCCTTCTTGCGTTGGCTTATTGTAGTAAGGCACAACAGAGAGACCCGCATCAGCGCCGACGCGCTTTGCATGCCGGTGCAGCTCAATGGCCTCCGCGGTGGAATTCCCCCCGGTCCCGGCAATCACGGCCAGCCGCTTATTAGCGTGCACTACCGTGGTTTCGATAAGCTTGAAGTGCTCATCGAAGGTGACGGTAGGCGATTCTCCCGTAGTACCGACGATAATGATCGCCGCTGTGCCACTGGCGACGTGCCAATCAATTAAAGATCTCAGCGCATCGTAATCGATGCTGCCATCGTCAAGCATGGGGGTGACGATTGCCACCATAGAGCCGGTCAACATACCTGCGGCGCAACTTTCAAAAATAGGGTTGGCAAGAGTTTACCGTGCGCCGCGCTTAAGCCCCAGCAGGGAGGTAGCTGCGTGGGCGCTCGGTATCGAAGCGCTTGATGCCTTCTAAAATTTCATTTTTTGCAGCGTCAGCGTCTGCCCAGCCAATCACTTTCACCCATTTCCCAGGCTCAAGATCTTTATAGTGGGCAAAAAAGTGAACGATTTGATCGAGCGTGAGTTGCGGCAAATCGCGATGGCTCGAAACGTTGCGATAGATTGGCGTGATTTTGTCGATGGGTACAGCGAGCAGCTTTGCGTCATCGCCAGCGTCGTCTTCCATCTTCAAAATGCCAATCGCTCGGCAACGCACTACCACGCCGGTGAGCAGTGGCGTGGGCGACATCACCAACACATCGACTGGATCGCCATCACCCGCCAGGGTGTGCGGGATGTAGCCGTAGTTGCAGGGATAGCGCATCGCCGTAGACATAAACCGGTCTACAAACACCGCGCCAGAAGATTTATCGACCTCGTATTTAATTGGATCGCCGTGCATCGGAATTTCAACGACGACGTTGAAATCGTTCGGAATATCTTTACCGGCAGGAACGCGATCGAAACTCATGAGGGGCCTAGGCGATTGAGAACAGGAATGCGCTGAGTTTAACGCCTTTGCTGCGGCGCAACAAAGGCGGACTCTTGAAATACCCGCGGCGCAGATTTGACCGCATTTCGACGTTTTTCGCCTAAAAATGCGCTCGATCTGCGCCGCAGGTATTACGGGCTAACCGCTTAAAACGCCGATTCTGCAAGCGCCATGACCCCAGGCTGACCGGAGCAAATCGTGTCAGCAAAAGCTTCGGCTTGCGGGAAAAAAGTATCTGCGAAAAAGCGCATGGTAGCGATTTTGTTGGCGTTGAAATCAGCGTTGCCCTCGCCCGCTTTCGCACGCAATGCTGCGGCCTGCGCAGCGCGCGCGAGCTGCCAGCCTCCGCACACAATACCGTAGAGTTTTAAGATCGGCACGCTGCCTGCAAACGCGCCATACGGATCAGCGGCGAAATTTGCAATCGTCCATTGCGTGGCCCGCTCCATCGCATCGACGGCTTTTACGAATCGCGCTTGCACTGCGCGCAAATGGGCATCATCGCTCTGGCTCAACGTATTGGCGAACGCACGCATCTCGGCAATGACGGCAAAGGCGGTCACGCCGCCTTCGCGCGCCATTTTGCGGCCGATCAAATCGTTAGCTTGAATCGCGGTCGTTCCCTCGTAAATTGTCGTAATGCGGGCGTCGCGATAATGCTGCGCCGCGCCGGTTTCTTCAACAAAGCCCATGCCACCGTGAATCTGCACGCCGTCGTAGGTAACGTTTTGCGCGCATTCCGTGCTCCAGCCTTTCACGATAGGAATCATCAAATCGCAAAACGCCGCCGCTTTCGATTTCACCGCAGCGTCGGGCGCGTATTCCGCCACATCAAACGCATGACCGACGACAAAGGCGAGCGCACGCATGGCTTCCGTTTGCGCGCGCATGCTCATGAGCATGCGCCGCACATCTGGGTGATGAATAATCGAGACTGAATTTTTGCCACCCTTGCCGCCGACATCGCGCGATTGCACGCGGTCTTTCGCGTAATGCACAGCCCGCTGGTACGCCCGCTCGGAAATGCCGATGCCCTCAATGCCCACGCTGTAGCGGGCCAGATTCATCATGATGAACATGTATTCCAAACCACGATTGGGCTCGCCCACCATGTAGCCAATCGCGCCCTCTTTTTCACCGAAGAGCAGCACAGCGGTGGGCGAAGCGTTGATGCCTAATTTATGCTCGATCGAAGCGCAATAGACATCATTGCGTGCACCCAATGATCCATCATCGCCCACTAAAAATTTTGGCACTACAAAAAGCGAAATGCCTTTAACTCCCGGTGGCGCATCGGGCAGGCGCGCGAGCACGAGATGGATGATATTCTCCGTCATGTCGTGTTCGCCGTAGGTGATGTAAATCTTTTGGCCTTTGATGCGATGATGATGGCCGAGCGCGGCATCGTGCGCGGGCGTTGCGCTCGTGCGCACGAGCGCAAGATCAGATCCGCAATGTGGCTCAGTCAAATTCATCGTGCCGGTCCATTCGCCAGAGACCATGCGCAGCAAATATTTTTTCTTCAACGCATCGCTACCCGCGAGCATGATCGCCTCGGTCGCGCCTTGCGTGAGCAATGGGCAAAGTGCGAAGCTCATATTCGCAGCGTGCCACATTTCTTCGGTCGCGGTGGCCACGATGCGCGGTAAGCCCATCCCACCAAATTTTTCTGGCACCGGCAAGGAATTCCACCCTGCCTCGGCAAATTGTTTGTAGGCTTCTTTAAAGCCTTTTGGCGTGGTGACAGAATTGTCTGCCTGATTGTGCTTCGCCCCCTCGCGATCACCCGACCAATTGAGCGGCTCCAACACTTCTGAGGCGAAATCTCCCGCCTGATCGAGCACGGCAAAAATCGTATCTTTGTCTGCATCGCTATAACCCGGCAGCGCCGCGATTTCAGAAATCGGCGCGATGGTTTCCAGCAAAAATTGCATGTCAGCTAAGGGGGCGCGGTAGGTGCTCATGGGTTAACTCTCAAAATTAAACTTAAACGTTCGTTTGAATTATGCCTGAAACACCATTGTTCGGGAGAATTTTCGTGGTTTCCTGAAGGGCGAAAGAAGCCGACCCAACGAACTGCACTTTTATAACGGTCAAAAGACTTATACCTGCGGCGCAGTTTTCATGCTTTTGAACTCAAAAACCGCTTGAAAACACCACAATCTGCGCCGCAGGTATTCAGGTAAAGACTACTGCGTCGGCGTCTCAAACGCGATCAAATTATTGTCGGGATCGGCAACAACAAACCAGCGCGTGCCCCAGTGCGTAGCCTCTGGCGGAATGACCACTTTGGTCGTCGCCGCGAGTTGCACAAAGCGCGCTTCTAAATCATCGACGCGTAAGTGCAGCGTCGGGCGCACGCCATTGATGTTGGCCGACCACGCGCTATCTTCGGCATGGTCGCCTGCTTTGTGTGGCTGCGCGATCACGATTTTGACGCCTCCGCCGGAGAGCATAGCGCCGCGCGCTGAGGCTGCATTAGGGCTGGCGTTATCCCATTGATATAGCACGCCCCAGCCCAATTGGTCGCGATAAAACGCAAGCGACGCTTCGAAATCGCTGGGCGCGACGAACAAATGATCAAAAGTATCGTTCATCGCGCGATGCGCTTGCGATTAGCCAAGCTCAGCCACCAACTCAGGCACGAGCGCAAATAAATCGCCCACCAAGCCGTAATCGGCGACGCTAAAAATAGGCGCATCAGGGTCTTTATTGATGGCGACGATGACTTTGCTATCTTTCATGCCAGCCAAATGCTGAATCGCGCCTGAGATGCCGACCGCGATGTAGAGTTGCGGCGCGACGATCTTGCCGGTTTGGCCCACTTGATAATCATTGGGCACGTAGCCAGCATCGACAGCGGCGCGGCTTGCGCCCATCGCGGCGTTTAATTTGTTGGCTAAAGGCTCCAGCACTTCGCGATATTTCTCGCCCGAGCCTAAGCCGCGCCCGCCAGAGACGATGACTTTCGCCGCCGTTAATTCAGGTCGCTCTAGCTTAACTTGATCGCGCGAAATTACGCTTGTTAAGCCTGAATTCTGCGCCGCAGGTATTTGCGTAATCGTTGCGCTACCGCCGGTTGCGCTCGCAGCGTCAAAGCCGGTTGTGCGCACGGTAATCACTTTTTTTGCGTCGGTCGCTTGCACAGTGGCGAAAGCATTGCCAGCGTAAATCGGGCGCACAAAAGTATCGGGGCTTACGACTTTGATAATGTCTGAGACTTGCGCGCAATCGAGCATCGCGGCAAGTCGCGGCGCGATGTTTTTGCCGTTGGCAGTGGCTGCGGCGAGAATGTGGGAGTAGTCTGCAGCAATTTGCATGACCTGCGGCGCGATATTTTCGGCGGCTTGATCGGCCAAATGTTGCGCATCAGCGTGCAACACTTTTGAAACGCCTGCGATCTGGGCAGCCGCTTGCGCAGCAGCCCCGGCGTTGTGCCCGGCGACGAGCACATGCACTTCGCCAGAGGCCAACACAATCGCGGCTGTCACGGCATTTAAGGTCGAGGCTTTGATCGACGCATGATCGTGATCGGCAATGATAAGAATGCTCATTTAGATGACCTTCGCTTCATTTTTAAGTTTTGCAACGAGCTCTTTTACGTCCGCCACCTTCACACCACCTTGGCGCTTCGGTGGCTCTTCGACTTTCAGCGTTTTCAAGCGCGGGGTCGCGTCAACGCCGAGCTCATCGGGCTTAAACGTATCGAGCGGCTTTTTCTTGGCCTTCATGATGTTAGGCAAGGTTGCGTAGCGCGGCTCATTCAGGCGCAGATCGGTGGTGATGACTGCAGGCATTTTCACCGCGACCGTTTCTAAACCACCATCAACTTCGCGGGTCACGTGCACCATTTCGCCTGAAATTTCGACTTTACTGGCGAAGGTTGCTTGCGGCCAACCGAGCAGCGCTGCGAGCATTTGCCCCGTTTGATTCGCGTCATCATCAATGGCTTGCTTGCCCAAAATCACCAAGCCTGGCGCTTCTTTTTTGACGATTGCGGCGATGAGTTTGGCCACGGCCAAAGGTTGCAGCTCAACATCCGTTTCCACCAAAATCGCCCGATCTGCACCAATGGCCAGCGCGCTGCGCAGCGTTTCTTGGCATTGGGTCACGCCACACGAAATCGCAATCACCTCAGTCGCAGCGCCCTTCTCGCGCAAGCGGATCGCTTCTTCCACTGCGATTTCGCAAAATGGATTCATCGACATTTTCACGTTGGCAAGATCAACACCTGAGCCATCGGGCTTGACGCGCACTTTTACGTTGTAATCGACAACACGCTTAACGGGGACGAGCACTTTCATGGAGGGGGATGCCTTATTTGGGAAGGGAGATACCAAGAACTGGAGTTTAGCGAAGTTCAATAGCGATTTTCCCGATTTCGCGGGAAGCGCGTGTGCGTTTGAAGCGCTTGCTCTATTTCGTGGCGAATCACCTTGGCGAACTGTGGCACACTTTGGCGCATACCTGCGGCGCAGATTTAACCCTTTTTCGCCTTATTTTTTCTAACTTTTCGTATTTCGCTTTGACTTCCTTACCTCTCACCCCGCCCTGGACGCGCAGCACGCTCCAGCAACGCCTCGCCGTGCCAATTCAGCAAAGCGACCCCATTACCGGAGACGGCACCCATCTTGAGCGGCTCGAAGCCCATCGCCTGCAAGGGCGCTCCGTGCGCGCCGCCGCGGTCTTGGTTTTGCTGATCGAAGAGCGCGACGGCTTACACGTCGTGCTCACGCAGCGCACGGATCATTTGAGCGATCACGCCGGGCAAATCAGCTTTCCAGGCGGGCGCAAAGACGATGGCGATGTCGATTTGATCGCCACTGCGCTGCGAGAAGCCCAAGAAGAGATCGGCGCGAATGCAAGCGAAATCGAAATCATTGGTGAATTACCGCGCTACGTCACCATCACCGCCTACGAAATATCGCCAATCGTCGCCATTTCTGCGCCGCAGGTATTTACCGCCGATCCATTTGAAGTCGCTGCCGTTTTCAGCGTGCCTCTGTCCCATTTTTTAAACGAAAAAAACTGGAAGCGCGATAGTTTTTTTCGCGATGGGCTTCATCGCGAATTTTGGGCTGTGCCTTATGTTGACGATTCCGGCGAGCGCAATATTTGGGGCGCGACAGCCGGGATGTTGCGGGTGCTTGCCTTGCATTTGCGTGGCGACTTGTAAAAATCAGCTTTGCCTGCTGAAATATGTTGTAACACTCGCGCGTCAACAACAATTCGCTTGCTGCCGTTTGGTCACTAAGCATGACTAAATCTTTTGCTCATGCCCGTTACTTCAACCGGAGATCGCAATGAAATCTAAATTATTCGCAGCCGCAGTGCTTGCAGGCCTCATTAGCGCATCGGCCATTGCCCAAACGCAAACGCCGCAGATTAATCAAACGCAAGCCCAGCAAGCCGCGCGCATTAAGCAAGGCGTCGCCAGCGGCCAACTCACGGCGCGCGAAGAGGCCAGAGTTCGCGCGCAACAGCGCAACGTGAAAGCGATTAAGAAAACAGCGAAAGCCGACGGCAGCGTCACCAACGCCGAGCGCGCTCAAATCAAGAAAGCGCAGCGCAAAAGCAGCGCGACGATTTATCGTCAGAAGCATGATGGGCAAAAGCGCTAAGCCGATTTCACGCAGCGAAAAGCTGCCCTAAAGAGAAATTTACGGCGCATCTAAACGCACCGTAAGCGCATTTTCGGCTCTACTTCCACTTTGGCATCGGCGCTTTCGTGATGAAAGCATCGATTCCGTTTTGGGCATCGTCGTCTTGCATATTGCAGGCCATCGTCTCGGCCGCGAGCGCGTAGGCTTCCGGCAGCGCAGCTTCAATTTGCTTATAAAAAAGCGCTTTTCCTACGCGAATCGCAGCAGGGCTTTTTTGGGCAATTTTCTGCGCAAAATCACTGGTAAATGCCGATAACTGCGCCGCAGGTACAACGTGATTAATCAAGCCATATTCCAAGGCTTGCGCCGCTGAAATGAAATCGCCGGTAAGCAGCAATTCCATCGCCCGCTTGCGCGAAAGATTGCGGCTCACGCCCACTGCAGGCGTCGAGCAAAAAAGCCCGAGGTTCACGCCCGAAGTTGCAAAGCGCGCTTCCTCGCTCGCCACCGCTAAATCACACATGCTCACTAACTGACAGCCCGCCGCCGTCGCGATGCCCTGCACGCGCGCGATCGTCGGCTGCGGCAATTTGGTGAGCGACATCATCACTTCACTGCAAAGCGAAAATAGCGTCTCCTGCCACGCCTGCGATGGGTTCGCCCGCATCTCTTTCAAATCATGCCCCGCGCAAAAAGCCTTACCCTCGGCGGCGATAATGAGCACCCGCGCATCCGAGCGGCTCACTTCGTCAATCGCAGCTTGCATTGCTTTCAGCATCGCAAACGAGAGCGGATTGAACTGCGCCGGGCGGTTGAGCGTGAGGGTTGCGATGTGGGCTTCGCGGGTGAGAATTACCTGCGGCGCAGATTTGGAATCGAGTAAGTTCATACCACCATCACCGCAGGAGAAAGCTTGAGTTTATTTGCTCTCCGCGCAAAGCCTTTATCGTCGAACGTGACAAACGACTGCGCAGCGCCGGACAACGCCAGATGAAGCGCATCGGCAAAATCAAGTCCGTCTACGGCATATTGAGCCGCTGCGAGCGCTTCTTCCGCGCGCTCAATTACTACATTTTCGAGCCCGTCTAAATGCCGAATTACCGCTTGAAATGAGAGCGCATCGTAATCATAAAAGCTGCGTAAGAGCCATTCAAATTCCAACACCACCGTAATCGGGACAAAGAAAGTATCTGGTGAATTCAACAATGCGCGCGCCCGCCTTTGCTGCGCAGGCGCTTGCGCGTCGCGCGTGCTTTCTACGTAGTAGCGCGCCAACACGTTGGTATCCAGCCCAATCACTTGGCTGCCTTTTTAGCTTGGCGGCGCATCTCTGAGACCACATCAAAGTCTTTAAGCAATTTCGGCCCGTGATACTTCAACATCCCAAAGCCCTCCTCCACGGTAGACACTCGCCGCGCCCGCTTCAAGCGAAACGAAACCGTATCCCCCACGCGCTGCGCCTCCACCACACTCCCCGGCGTAATGCCCAGCGCCTGGCGAATTTCTTGCGGGATGACCACTTGGCCTTTGGCCGAAACGGTGAGAGTGTCGCGTGCGCCCATGGTGAGTTCCTTCGTGCGAGTCAGCCGGTGAGTTTAACGTGGTTCAACCGAGTTGAACCGCCGCGCGCATAAAGAATGAAAAGAATACCTGCGGCGCAGTTTCCACCGCTTTTCCCCCTCTCCCCGGGGGAGAGGGTCGGGGTGAGGGTGTTTGCGCTCGCATTAAAGTAACGCCAGCCCGACCACGCAATCCCACGTAAACCGCCGCGCGAGATGCACGGGGATTGGCCGGGCTTTCAGTTGCGATTTGCGAACGTGTTTCCCTCACCCTCGCCCTCTCCCACCAGGAGAGGGGAAATTCAATTTGCTTTGCGAGCCTCAATCGCAATCTGGTTACCTGCGGCGTAGATTTGCGCACCGATTCTCGTCACTTGAATCCCTAAAAAATCAGAACGGCTACTCCGATTTTCCAGATATCGCTTCCAGTATTTCGGGCGGAAGTGGCGCTAAGACCTCTCGCAGCCGCGTTTCAATCTCCTCTTGCGTCAACTTCAGCGCATTCAAAATGCCGCGGTAGTTCACGATTGCCGCGCGCAAGTGCGGATGCTCATGCCCTGTATTCAATGCGAACTTGACGAAAATTTCCAGATGTCGTCGAGAGAGCGGCTCGGCTTCGCTGGCCCGATTGGTTGAGTGCAGCGATTCGGCGAGGTTGTTCAAGCGAATCGCCACCGTAGGATGATCCGCGCCGTAGCTCGTTTCGGTGATTTTCAGCGCTCGCCGATAGAGCGACTCGGCGTCACTGGTCCGATTGGTTGATTGCAGCAATCCAGCGAGGTTGTTCAAGATAATCGCAACCGTCGGATGATCCGCGCCGTAACTCGTTTCATAGATTTCCAACGCCCGCCGAAAGAGTGGCCCGGCTTCTCCGAGCCGATTGGTCGATCGCAGCAATTGTGCGAGGTTGTTCAAGCAGTTCGCGACGTTTGAATGATCAGCTCCGTAGCGCAATTCGTTTATTTTCAACGCTCGCCTAAAGAGCGGCTCGGCTTCGCTAATTCGATTGGTTGATTCCAGCAATCTAGCGAGGTTGCTCAAACGGATCGCCACCGTCGGGTGATCTGCGCCGTAGCTCGTTTCATCAATCTTCAGCGCCCGCCGATACACCGGCTCGGCTTCGCTGGCCCGATTGGTTGATCGTAGCAAAGTGGCAAGGTTGTTCAAGCTAGTCGCCACTGAAGGATGCTCCGCTCCATAGTACGATTCGGTAGTTTTCAGAGCCCGTATATATAGCAGCTCGGCTTCACTGACCCGATTGGTCAATTGCAGCAATCCGGCGAGGTTGTTCAAATCAATCGCGACGACTGGATGATCCGCTCCGTAGCTGGCTACGTCGATTTTCAGCGCCCGCCGAAAGAGCGGCTCGGCTTCTGCGTATTCCCCGCATGCTTCCAGCGTTCGCGCCGCCCAACTCGATGCTGCGGACAATTCAGTGGAAGAATTCGGTTGCCGCTCGTCCGTCGCAATTTCAACCAGATCAAGCCAGCGCCTCGCGAGGGTTCGCGCCTCCAAATAGTCTCCTCGCGCCTCCAATGCTTCAATCGCGTCTACGGATTCCCGCGCTGTTGGCCGTCGGCCCGCAGCGACAATCTCGAACCAGCGCTCCGCCTCAGCTGCGCGCGGCCATTTATTGAGCGATTTGCGGGCCAATACGAGTTCCGGCTGGGAGATATCCGGCAATTCGGAAACAATGGTTGGCGCATAGACGCCATCCGGTACGGCAAGATTGATCTGACGAATCGTCCACAAATCTGGGGCATTGTTTGCAACCTCACGCACCCAGGAGGTCGGCGGAATCGATTGCGAGAGCTCCGGCAGCACGATGACGAGCGGCGCCAAAAGCGAGCGCTCGAAACGTCCCCGCAATGTGTTTAGGCGGGTGAGAGCGTTCCGCCGAAAATGATCCCATTGCCCCTGCGATGCTTGCATCGTTTCGCCAGAGGAGAGATCGAGCCAAAGAATCGCGTGAGCCTTGGTATCGTCGTCGTTGGGTAGCTGCGTAGCGCTTGCAATCGCTTCTTCAATCGCAGGCGTGATTTCGGAATTCGGATTAACCCGTACCGGAACGATCGCGCGTGGATCATCAATGGCCGAAAGGAGGCGCGCGGCAGCTGCCCCATGAAGGGCTTTAGCGACTCCACTGTGGGCAACGTATAAAAATATCGGACTGAAGACCCGACTCTCCGCGAGCCGGGGCAACAGGGAGCCCCAAAAATCGCTAAGGGCTTGGGCTGGGAGCAGGCGCGGAGAGATTGCGGTCTTTTTCGTACTCATCGATCATCGGCCAAAGCAATGGGCTTGCGTCCACCCATTCATCCTCATTTTGGTAGCTCAGAATGCAGCGATTTTCAAAAAAACGGGCGAGCAATCGAAGTTGCTCGCGCTCTTCGACGCGCGGTGCGTTTTTCTGCGCGAGGCTCGCTATCAATGGAATCTCGCTATCGACTACGAGCACTTCATACTCCGATTGCGCTCTGCGAATTATTTCCTTGAAAGCGCTATCCGTATGCTTCATCGGAAGTTGATCTAGGGAGTTGCGGGCTTTCGCAATCGTTTTATCGATTAAATTTAATAGAAAATGACGAATATCGCCGCCGGACGCTTCGACGAGCTTATTCAGCGCGGTACTGGTCAATACCTGATCCCACCTCGGAAAGCGCTTTTGCAGAATTTCCCGCATTTTCTCGAAACCATCTTTGCGAAGCAGTCGGCGGTCTGAATCGCGCTTAGGCATGCGGAAAACGCGTACGCTTCCCAATGTGGTTATCGAAACCGTACCCGTCAAATTACCCCAAAACGAGATGTAGGGAGGCACGGAATAAAGAACGTCGACATTGCCAATCGCGAGGCTAGAACGGTCATCATAAAAAACCCGCATTACGCTTTGCGTTACTGCGCCACCGTTATCGGTTACTGGGTCGCGCAAGCGCTCAAGTGAATCAACGAGTAAGGCCACGCGCCGCGTCCGCTTCTCGCTTTTATAGCTTTCGCACATCTGCGCAATCAGCTCACGCCCCTCGCGTACGATTTTTGAACGCGAATTTTCGTCAAATGATTTAAGTTTTGAGCGAAAATCCGGATGCGCTGCTAAGGTCATCTTAAATTTTGATGAGCCAGCCGAAACCTCGATTGCTTCTAATTTGACGTCAGTATTCAAAAAATGCGTCAGCCGCTGAAAATACGTCCGCTCAGTTAGCTTAGTCTTGATCTCACCTTCGACAGCGTCGGCTACCGCCGCTGCTAGGGAGACGATCATGGTGGGCAAGTCGATGGGCTCGCTTTCTGGTACGTACTCCGCGAGATCGATAAGGATGACGGAATGCTCGCCCGCCTGCAAAAGCGTTTTCAGATATTGAAGTTGGGTGCTTTTTCCGGTACCGCGCTGCCCGGTGAAAAAATTGAGCGTAGATTGCTTGGAATCGCCGATACGACTCGCAAGCGCTTCAATCGGACCCACTTTTTCGTCGGAATACAGATTGGAAACGTAAGCCTCATCGGTTGGAAGTAGTGGCTGGCGAGCGGACTCAATCGCTTGATAGAAGTCACGCAGTAGCCCGCTCTTCTCGTTTTCTTCTGTTGGGGTAAGGGCAATCTTGCTCATTTAACTGATTTTAATGCGAGTCTGTAGGTTTGCGATGGATGTCGCTCAAAGTACTGAAATCTGACAGAAAATCTGTGCTGCAGGTTTTTCCCGCCCATCGCCCCGCGCCCGCGAAGCCTGCTTCTGCCCCGCTACACTGCGCACCATGGACTCTCACCTCCCCGCTTGGCTGCTCAATTCCCTCATCTATTTAGCGGCGGCGGTCGTGGCCGTGCCGCTCTCAAAAGCGCTCGGCTTGGGCGCCATCATTGGCTATTTGGTCGCGGGCGTAGCGATTGGGCCTTGGGGGTTGGGGCTGGTGAAAGATGTCGCTTCGATTTTGCATTTCGCGGAATTTGGCGTGGTGCTGATGCTTTTCATCGTTGGGCTCGAGCTTGAGCCCAAGCGCTTATGGAAATTGCGGCGCTCTATTTTTGGCTGGGGCGCAGCGCAAGTGGCGCTCTGCACGCTCGGGCTTTTTTTAGCCGCGCTTGCCTTTGGCATCGCTTGGAAAACGGCGCTGGTCACAGCACTCGGCTTATCGCTTTCATCAACTGCAATCGCGCTGCAAGTGATGAATGAGCGCGGCATCATGCCGACCACCGCTGGCCAAAATAGCTTATCTATTTTGCTTTTTCAAGATATTGCGGCGATCCCGATGCTCGCCTTGATTCCACTTTTGGGCGTTGCTGCGGTGCATGAAAGCGATGGCAACGCGTGGGCGCGCGGGGCGATGATTGTGGGTGTAATCGTGGCGATTATTATTGGCGGGCGATTGCTGGTGCGCCCGGCCTTGCGCTGGATCGCCCGCAGCCGCACGCCGGAAATATTCACCGCCACTTCGCTTTTACTTGTCGTGGCGATTGCCGCGCTCATGCAATCAATCGGCATGAGCATGGCGCTGGGCGCGTTCCTCGCAGGCGTGCTCCTCGCCGATAGCGAATACCGCCATGAGCTTGAAACCGATATTGAGCCCTTCAAAGGTTTGCTGCTGGGCTTATTTTTTATTGCCGTAGGCATGAGTATTGATTTCGGCGTGCTTCTGAAATCACCGGGCGCAGTGGCGCTTATTGTGCTTATTTTTTTAGCGGTGAAAGCTGGTGTGATTTACTTCCTAGCAAAAGCGATGGGCATAGATTTCCGGGATCGCCCGGTCTTCACGCTGTTGCTCGCGCAGGGCGGTGAATTTGCCTTCGTGGTTTTTCAAGCAGCAGCGGGTGCGAAAGTATTTTCAAATGAAACTTCATCGCTCTTAATCGGCGCGGTGGCGTTGTCGATGCTGGTTTCGCCCCTGATCTTGGTTGCGGTGGATAAATATTTGCTCCCCCGTTTCGCCGATTGCAATGCCAACAAACCCGAAGAAATCTCCGAAACCCAGGATGCGCCGGTGCTCATTGCAGGCTTTGGCCGCTATGGGCAAATCATCGCGCGGCTTTTGATGGCAAATCAAATTCGAGTGACGATTTTGGATCACGATGCTGAGCGGATCGAGTCAGCGCGCGCGTTTGGCTATCGCGTTTTTTATGGCGACGCGACGCGGCTTGAGCTTCTGCGCATCGCAGGCGCAGCACAAGTGAAAGTCCTCGTTGTTGCGGTGGATAGCGTTGAAGCGTGCAACGAAATTGTCGATTTAGCAAAATTGCACTTTAGCCAAGCAAAGCTGGTCGTGCGCGTGCGCGATTTAACCCACGCCCACGACATGATGGATCGCGGCGTTGAAGCCTTTGACCGTGAGCTTTTTGACGCAAGCGTAAGCAGCGCGCGGCGCACGTTGGATGCGCTGGGCATCGCGCAGATCGATGCCGCGCATTGGGTTGAAAAATTCACCGCACATAATCATGATTCGTTGCGCGCGATGCACGCGGTGCGCAATGATCGCAAGCAACTGATCGCAGCCGCCAAGCAGAGCCGCGCTGATTTAGAGGCGCAAATGGCGGAAGATCAAGCAGCGAAATCGTCGCAAAATTAGCCGAGGGAATCGGCAACACCCGCCGCCAGCCAATCCGCTGCGCTAGCCGCGATTTCTGCGCGCTCACCTTTGACTTGCGTAATCGCGATTTTTGGCAAGATGCGAATCGTCGATTGCGCATGCGCAATCACGCGCGTCGCCCCGCCTGCAAGCGCGACGTGCACGCCGCCAGCAGCGTCGCCGACGATATGCAGCGCAACATCTGCGCCGCAGGTATGCAAATAGCGCACGACGAGGCCAAGCAAGGCGAAATATTGAGAAATCATGCCCGCTTCAAGGGCGCGGCTGGTGGCGTGCGCAGGGCAATCGAGCATGATCGTCGCCGATACCTGCGGCGCAGATTCAGCCTGCGCAAGCAGCGCATTGGCAAGCTTCCAGGCATGCCAGCTATCGGCCCAGATGCCACCGACGAGGCCGTAGAGATAGCCGCCGTCAGCGTTACGCCCGAGCAGCACACCATCATCGACCCACGCATCGCGAATCGCGATCTGGGGAAACTGCGCCGCAGGTATTTTCTGCGGGTTACCGAGGCGCGCGTGCCCTTCGCGCTCCAGCTGCTGCCGCTGTGAAATGAGCTGGGCTTTCAAGCGAGTGAACGCATCGCAACTGCTACGGTCACTGCTAAGGTCGCGGCCCACATCGGCTGCAACAAGGAAATTCTCTCTGTAAAAGAGTGCGCCATCTTGCTCCCCTATCTCTCGGGGAGAAGGTTTGAGGGTGAAGGACCGCTCGGTTAACCACGCAGAAATCGCAGCACGCACCGCCACCGCATCATCTACGCGTAAAGCGTTGCCATCGCGCTGAGCGCGCGCAGCGCCGCCCATCACGCTCGCGACCAACGCGCGATCATCAGCGTTGAAATCTGCTTCACCCGCGACGGCTTGCACGATGCGCGGGCCTGACATACCAAACAAACTACGCTCGAAAAAAACCCGCATATCACCAAGCGACGCGAGCATCGACGCGCCGCCAAAAACTGTTTTTCCACACACAAAAAACATCGGCACGCCCGCCAACCACGCATCGGCCGCTGCCCTAAACAAACGCCGAAAACCACCGAGCGCTGCGAGCCCTTCGCTCATGCGCGCGCCCCCAGAATCAAGCGCAAAAATGATCGGCGCGGGTTCAGCCGCAACGCCTTGCAGCCACTGCGCGACGGCATCGCTCTCGCCTGCGCCAAACGAGCCGCCCTCAAGGCGCGCATCTTGCGCGAGCAGATAAATGCGCTGGCCATCGATTTCGCCCTCGGTGAGAATGAGCGATGACGATTGCGAAAACTCGCCAGACTGCGCGCCCAAAATCGCGCGCGCGCGCTGCGCCGCATTGCCTGCAAGAAAACTCATCGTGGAGAGCTCAAAAATGTGACGGGCATAATGGCGCGATCCTTCATCTAAATTGAGACTTTATCAGCGATGGGCAATCGGCTCTCCAAAATCACCACGCGCACCGGCGACGCAGGCACGACAGGGCTCGGCGATGGCTCACGCGTACCCAAAATTAGTGCGCGCATTGCCGCAATTGGCGATGTCGATGAGTGCAATAGCGTCATCGGAGTGTTGCTCACCTGCGAAATTGCGCCGCAGGTAAGAGAGATGCTCATTGATATTCAGCATAGTTTGTTTGATCTCGGTGGCGAGCTTTCGATCCCGGGCTACGCCGCGATTACGCCAGCGCATATCGCGCGGCTTGAAGAAGCGACCCAAGCAATCAACAAAGATTTGCCGCCGCTGAAAGATTTCATCTTGCCCGGCGGCACGGTGGCAACCGCTCATTGCCATGTGGCGCGCACGGTGGCGCGGCGCGCAGAGCGCAGCGTATTGGCGCTCGCGCAAACAGAAACGGTGAACGAACCGGTGCGTATCTATTTGAATCGGCTTTCGGATTTGCTTTTCGTGATGGCGCGCGGAATTAGCCGCGATGCGGGCGCACCGGACGTGCTGTGGGAAAAAACGCGCGGAAAGTGATCTCAGCATGCGTACCTGCGGCGCAAAAAAAGGTGAAAAAATCCGAAAGTATCTCGCTTTCTATGTTGGAGCGCTAAAAGTCCCGCTTCGCTAGCGTGAAAAGTCCAGCACTAACTATTTCTTGGTATATGCATCCCCGCCTAATCTCCCTACGATAGAGGTGCGCACTATCGCGCTTAAAAATTGTGGGGGTAGGGTATGAAAAAGCATGGGAGTTGGAAGGGCAGACTAGTTGCGCTGGCGTGCGTGGCGGCGGTTGCGAGCGTGGCGAACGCGACGTATATCATCACGGATCTCGGCGATGGATCCTGGTTTTACAACGGCGGCGGTGCGGGGCTGCGCAGCAATTCGCTGCAATATCGGTTAGCGTTGAACAACAACAATGAGGTCGTGGGAACAGGTCTCACAACCGCGTACTATTGGGCGAATGATTCGCATCAAAAGTTAACTGGGTTTGCAAGTGGGCAAGCAAAAATCTTTGCAAACGACATCAATGACTCCGGCGTGATTGTGGGTCAGTGTGTGTGGGGTGGCACGAGTTCTGATTGTGGATCGGGTGCGTACACTTCGTATGCCCTTACGCGCAATACTCCAGCGGGCGCATGGACACCGCTGGGAAATCTTGGTGGAACAGGTTTCATAGGTAACACCGATGCAGCGTTTGGCGTCAACGCAAATGGCGTTACCGTTGGCGTATCGACTGATGTATTCAACTCCGCTGCGCCTACCGCGTTTTCAAATCCCGCGTCGTACGTAGGCCCCTACGGAGGATCAGGGGGGCGCGCTTGGGCAATCAACGACAACAACTCCATCGTTACCAGCGATGCTTTCGGTCGCTACGCAATACGATTCGATGGGTTAAATGCCATTGGCACCGGCACGCAACTCGTCGGACTTGGTAACGACACTGCGATCGCGGCAGACATCAATAACCAAAATATTGCAGTGGGCAGCTCGCGCATTTTGGGGGAAACAATTTTTCACGCCACGATGTGGAATACCCGAGGGCAACCTACTGACCTTGGCGCGCTCGCCGGCAACTACTACTCCTACGCCAGCGCGATCAACGAATCTGGCGTAGCGGTTGGCCAATCGGGCTCCTTTTCTAATTCGAATGACGACGAGAATTTCGCCGTACTCTTTGAAGGCGGGAGGGTCATTAACCTCAACTCCTTCGCCGAAATCGCCGCCGCTGGTTGGTCGTTACTCTACTCTGCCACCGACATTAACGAAGCTGGCAGCATCGTAGGCTTTGGTTTGAAGGATGGTGCCGTTCATGCGTATCTGCTCACGCTAGCGCCGGTAGTCGATCCTGACCCGAACAATGTGCCGTTGCCTGCGCCGCTGGCAATGTTGGCATTTGGGTTACTCGCGCTGCCGCGAGCGTTGCACAAAACGTAAGGCGTCACCGCAGTAAATACCTGCGGCGCAGAATGGGTCATTTTGGGCGAAATGTCGTGGCATTTTCAAGCGAAAATCCTCAAATCTGCGCCGCAGGTATTTCATGTTTTTAGGAAATATTGCAAGGCGTGTTGCGCAATTGCAAGAAGTAACGCCAACCGCACGCGCGAACCATTCGTTTGAATTGTTAGATTCGTAGGGTGTTATCCTATTACATCCACTTCAGGCTTTTTTGCGGCCAAACAATTCGTGATCGGCTTCGCCGATTTCTTAAAGGTTGGCGCAATGGGATTGCGCCCTACGCCCGCTGACCTTATGGTGCGTTACCTTCGATCACTGCTTTCACAGCTTGCGCGTAGCCTGTGACGACATCACTGACATCAAATGAAATCGGGAATACGTCACCGTGAGCTAAGCCTAACGCTTGGCAGAATCCTTTAGGTGAATACGTTTCAATGTCGTACATGCCAGTATCTCCAAGGAAGACGCGCTTGCCCTCGAACAGCACAGAAAGAGAAAGTGATCTTTGCATTTCGACGCGATCTCCGCTTACAAATCCTTGGACTGTAGCCCAGTATTTGTCTCCATTTGCCAATCGTATTTGGGTTGCCACTATTCTCTCGATCAATGAAGCTACGGGGAAATCAGAAACTGGAACTAACGCAACTCCATCGGAATTGTCCGCATGGACGAATTGCCAAACACGGCAGCGTTGGAAATCGACTTCGGTCAGCGAGCCAATTTCTCTTGAAAGGTTGGGCGACATCTATCGACTTTATAGAAAGGTATCCAGTTTGGGTTGAGCAAGCGTAAGTCGGAAGAAGCGCAGCGTAATCCGACACAGCCTAGCTGAAAAGCGAAACTCGTATCATTACCTGCGGCGCAGAATTGGCATTTTTCGGCAAAAATTTTCGCCGCAAAAACACGAATTCTGCGCCGCAGGGTTTGATCGCATTGCCCGCACCGAGCGAAGAGAATTTCGACTTTAAGCTACCGCAATGGAAGCGCGAATATTCCCAGTGCGCGCAATTGCCCTTGAATCCGCCTTACGCCGCAAGCCGGTTAGCGAGGAAACGTCGCGAAGAGTGCCGCTTCAACGCGCTCGATTTTGCTAGAGCCAACCACAGGCACGATGACGGCGGACTGCTGAAAAAGCCACGCCAGAGCGACGGCCTCTTCGCTCCGCTAGCGCTTGACGTTCAGCGTGTAGGTCGTCTGCGGCGCGAACAATCCGCCTCCGGGCAGCGGCGCCGGTTGCAGCGGAATCTTGATTTGGTAATCGGGGTCAACGTGCTTATTCACGTAATCGATGCCACTCGCTTGCGCGAACTCTGCGAGACTTCGGGTATCGCCCAGGCCATAAGGGCCACGCACTGTGCCGGTATAGAGCAAATCAGTCATCCGCCGCGCGGCGCGCACTTCCAGCTCATTCCATCGGAAATCGCGCTGGGCATCTTCTTCTGGCGACCAATGCACAATTTCTTTACCGCCGCCCTCTTTGTAAAGATGCAGAATCGGCATCTTTACCGGATGCCAAATATCCCAGCCACGCGTCCAGGCGCGTACGCTTAAATTTTGCTCTTCCCCATGAAAGTAAAGCCACGGATCATACGGCACTTCATGCAGGAGCGCGCCATTTGCGAATAAGCAGCCCGCGCCAATATGATGCCCCGGCACGCGCACTTTTGAGACCACCGGCAGCGCTTGAAACATCATCACGGGTGAATCGGGCTTCATCGGTGAATCGGGCTTCGGGCGATTCACCAACACATCTTTCGGGCTATTGCCCTCGACGGGCTGCCCATCTTTAAATTCAAAAGCGCGCGGATAGGTCGAAAGCATATGTCGCGAATGCCCAGTCTCTAGCGTTGCGCCCATCATTTCTTGGCACAAAAAATCATCCCAGCCTTTTTCAAACCACATATGGGAATCGATTTGCAAAAGATAGGTCTCGCCTTCCCAAAACGAGTAAGCGAGTGCGCGCGCCCAGCACGGCCCACGGGCGTAGCGCGGGTGCAAATGCACGTAGCGCACCTGCCCAGACCACGGCATTGCGCGCGTGCTTTCGCGGGTGGAATTTACACTTTGATCGACGACGCCGAAGCGTAAACGGCCCGGGTTGGTTGCCATACGATACGCGTTATCAATCGTCCACCAAAGTAGGGCGTCTTGGTAGGCGGCGACGCTTACAAAAATCGTCGGTAGTGTCGAATTACTCACTGCAAACGCCCCTTGGCGACGCGCAGCAGCACATCAGGGTAGTCGGAAATTAATCCATCAACGCCCCATGCGATGAGCTTGCGCATTTCCACTTCATCGTTGACCGTCCACGGGATCACTTTGAGGCCGAGTAATTGCGCTTCTTTTAAATCGGTCTGATTTAAATCGCGAAAATTAGGCGACCACACCGCGCCACCGGCTGCCTTGATAAGCTTTGGGATCGAGCCCGCGAAATCATCGACATCAAAGCCCGCTAAAAATGGCGATGCACCGGGCTTGCCCCGTTGCACGGTATCGTTTGCGCCCTGCTGATTTGTTAAATAAACCGTTGCGACCTGCGGCGCAGATTTTTGAAAGATTTGCAACGTGCGCCAATCAAAGGATTGAAGCGTGACTTGACGCGTCATACCCGCTTTATCAATGACCGCGAGCACTGCGGCAGCGAAGGGCTCAGGCGCGAGCGTTTCCGTCGGCGCAAGCGGCGAAAGCTTGGTTTCGATATTAAAACGCACACAATCTGCGCCGCAGGTATTTTTCACCAATGCGAATAAATCTTCGAGACGCGAAATGCGCTGACCATCGGCAGGTTTTTGGCTCGAAAACGGTTTGCCGTAGGTGCTGGCGAGGTTTACTCTGCCAATATCGAATTGCTGCAACTCAGCGAACGTAAGCGATGAAATCGCAGCCCCACGAGCAGGCAAAAACGCACCCGATGCATCGCGTGTGATGTCAGGATTGAGCGTGCGATCATGGTAGATCACAACAACGCCATCACGGGTCACGCCCACATCGAGCTCTAAGGTGGTGACCCCCAATGCTAAGGCTTGTGAAAAAGCAGCCAGCGTATTTTCAGGCGCGAGCCCACGCGCGCCCCGATGCCCCTGCACATCCAATCGCGTCGCGCATGCACTCAATAGCAGGAGCGCCATAACACCGAAAATCGACCGAAAGTGCTTAGACATTTTTAGACCCTTTTTAATTTACGATGGCATCAATTCGCCATACTGCGCGGCGAAAGTTTCAGCAAGCTCTGCTTTGGTAAAGGTATGATTTTGTGGGCCGCGGCTGGCGATTTTGAGCGCGCCGATGACGGTTGCCAACCGAGCGGATTGCACTAATGTCCAGCCGTGGGATAGCCCGTAAAGCAAGCCAGCGCGATAGCTATCGCCGCAGCCAGTGGGGTCGACTAATTGCGCCGCAGGTACGACGGCAACGGTTGTGACTTTTCCACCCTCATAAACGCGCGAGCCTTCACCGCCTAAAGTGACCACTGCGCCTTTGAGTCGCGCCGCAAGGGCCTCGATTTTCTCGCCCGTTTTCTCTTCGATCATCGCCGCTTCATAGTCGTTTACGGTGAGATAGTGGGCCTGACCGAGCATCAACTGCAAATCTTCTTTTGAGAGCGCGGGCATCGCTTGGCCAGGATCAAAAATGAACGGCACGCCCGCTTTTTTCATCTGCGCGCAATGCTTCATCATGCCATCGCGGCCATCGGGGCTCACAATCCCCATCGCTAAATTTGGAATTGTCGCCGCATCGTTTTCGTTGGAACGAAACATCGCCCCAGCGTGAAACGCCGTGATTTGATTATCGTCTAAATCGGTGGTGATATGGCATTGCGCGGTGTAGGTGCCGGGCACGACTTTCAAGCCTGCGGTATCAATCGCAAGCGCGGCAAAGCGCTCCTGATAGGGCTTGGCATCTTCACCGACTGTGGCCATCACGATGGGGTGACCGCCCAGCATCTTCAACGAATACGCGATATTGGCCGCGCAGCCGCCCCACTCCCGCTTGAGGTTATCAACCATGAAGGAGACATTGAGTTGATGCGTTTTATCGGGCAGGATATGCTCGCCGAAGCGCCCTTGGAAGACGCAAATGGTATCGAAGGCGACCGAGCCGCAGATGAGGATGCGAGGTTCTGACATGGTTTTTCTCTTTGTTGATGGCGTGAGTTTAGCTGGGGCAAAATGCGGCAATGGAAAATGCTCAGACAACCCAAAAAACAGTGCAACTTTTAGGCTATGGCGGTTTGCTTCCGTTTATCGTGCTTGCGCTCATCGCGCGGCTAGACGGCATCGCAGATTTGAGCGGGACGCAAGCGCTGCGCGGCGTTGCCATTTATGGCGCGATTATCGCGACCTTTATGGGCGCACTTTTTTGGGCATACGCCGTCGTGGCACCCTGGAAAGAGGCTCAATCTGCGCCGCAGGTATTGATAAAAAGCATCGCGCCCGCATTGGCGATGTGGCTGAGCCTTTGGCTTGCAACGCCGCGCACAACGGCGCTATTTGCCGCAGTCTTTCTGATGATGATTCTAGCGATCGACTGGTTTTTACGGCGCGAGCCATGGTATCCACAATGGTTTTGGAAACTGCGCGTTCACTTAACCGTCGTTGCAATCGCTTGCTTGTTAATCGCGGCAGCGTAGCCGCTTAATTTCGAAGTAGAGACCATTGCTTACGGTTATTCTGCGCGATAAATCGCGCACAGATTGAATACCTGCGGCGCAGATTGAGCCTTTTTAGCGCGCTAACGCTTACTGTATTCCTTGACGATATGCTGCTGCCGCCTTGATACGGGCAGTTTTTCTGGGCGACCTTTGATGAGCACGAGCCAGGTGCTTTCCTCATCATTGTTGCCTTTTTCAAAGCCGCCAATCTGATCGCGGCCGATAAGGCTATTGCGGTGTGTGCGCACGAAGCGGTCACCATACTCTTCTTCTAAACGATTGAGAGAATCTTCTAGCAGATATTCGCGCTCGTTAGTTTGGATCGAGATGTATTTGTTATCGGCGCGAAAATAAATCACCTCATCAATCGGCACCAGAATCACGCGGCCACGCTCAGTAACCGATAAATACCGTCGCGCGGCTTTGGGCAGGCCATCGACTTGCAGCGTTGTCACCGGGCGCACTTTTTGCAACGCGCCGATCAAGCGCTCAAGGCGCACGGGCTTCATCAGATAGTCAAGCGCTTGCAGCTCAAAGGCTCTGACCGCATGGTCGTCGTAAGCGGTAACGAAAATAACGCCGGGTGGCGACGCCAGCTTCAGCAGATGCTGAGTGCATTCCAGCCCCGTCATGTCAGGCATATGGATATCCATGAGCACCACATCGGGCACTAGCGCGGCTTGACACTTTTCGAGGGCTTCAGCGCCGTTGATGGCCTCGCCCACAAGGATGTGCGGGCAGGCTTGCCGCGCATCTTCGAGTAATTCACACATGCGACGACGCGCTGGGGCTTCATCATCGACGATTAGGATTCGGATTGGAGTGCTCACGATTTTTTCAAATTTGCTCGGGCGTTAGGGACATTGCTTGCTCTCCGGTATGGCATCGTGACCCGCACTTCATAGGTGCCAGCGCGTACGGTGTTTTGTAACGATCCCTCCACGTCGAAGTGTAGCTTTAATCGCTCGCGAATGTTGCCAACAGCCATATTGTTACCCCGGCTGCGATGCTGATTGCTCGCGCCAAGGAAGGGATTACTCACCACCATTGTCAGCTGGTCGCGACGCGAGAAGATATTGATGACCACATCCCCGCCTTTCGCGGCCGGCTCGATCCCGTGATAAACCGCGTTTTCGAGCAACGGCTGCAAGATCAGCGGCGGCACGAGCGCATCTTGGGGCATATTATCAACGTACCATTTCACCCGCAGGCGCTCATTAAGCCGCATTTTTTCTAACGTCAGATATTGCGATGCGAGCGTGACTTCCTCAGAAAGCAAGGTTAGCTCCCGGTTATCTTTCATGAGCGCGCGATAGAGATCGGCCAAATCGAGAAGTGCCGTTTCTGCCTTGCGCGGCTCGCTGCGCACCATCGAGGCGACCGCATTTAAGCTGTTGAACAAAAAATGCGGCCTGATCCGCGCCTGCAAGGCTTGCAGCCGGGCAATATCAAATGCGGGGGATTTCGCCCGGGTCTCCAAAGCCAAATAACCCCAAAGGCCAAGGCCGCCGAGCAGCATCACCAGCGCCGATTCAATGTATTGCGGATCGGGCTCAAAACGCGTGCGCACGATTGTGATCGCGATGCCCACCAGCAGACTGAACGCAACCACCCACGCGAGTGGCCAGCGGGTCAGCCAGCGCGCGCCAGCGGCGAGCACAGCGATTGTCATGAACATTACGGGCGCGACGATTCCAATCAGGCGCACGGTCTCGCCAACGACGTCGGCCAAGGGAACGCGGGTCAGCGCGAGAAAGAGCGCACCGGCGCAGACCAAGCCGAGGAGACGCAAAAGGATGCCCAAACTGCGGAAATCGGGCACACCTGCGCGAGGGCGCTCCGCTATACTGCTTTGCGTATTTCTCGTCGCGTCGCCGGTAAATTTGTGTGGTTGGCGCGCCCGTCCCACCACCCGGCTCGCAAGCAGGTTTATCCGAATCGCGCGGCGCTTTGGTTTCATCCGATGAACTATAACCCTTTACAACACAAAGACGCTGGCTGGTCTGGTCGATTCGCCGAGCCGATGTCAGCGCTTACGCAACGCTACACCTCTTCGATTAGCTTTGACTGGAAGCTCTGGCGATTTGACATTCAGGGCTCGCTCGCACACGCCAAGATGCTGGCCAAAGTCGGCGTCATTACCGAGAATGATCTCAAAGCGATCGAGGGCGGCATGGCGCAAATTTCGCAAGAAATTGAAGCTGGCACTTTCGATTTCAAACTCGAGCTAGAAGATATCCACCTCAATATTGAAAAGCGACTCACCGATTTGATCGGCGACGCTGGCAAACGCCTGCATACGGGGCGCTCACGCAATGACCAAGTAGCGCTCGACGTGCGGCTCTACGCCCGAACGTCGATTGATGAAATTGGTGCACTCATCAAAGCAACTCAAAAAGCATTTGTCGGTCTCGCCGATGATCACGCTGATACGATTTTGCCGGGTTACACCCATATGCAAGTGGCGATGCCGGTCACTTTCGGCCACCATCTGCTGGCATACGTTGAAATGCTTGCGCGCGATGCTGCCCGCTTTGCAGATGCGCGCGCGCGCGTCAACGTGCTCCCGCTGGGCGCTGCCGCGCTTGCTGGGACGACCTTTCCAATCGATCGCGCTTTTGTGGCTGCGCAATTAGGCTTTGATGCTGTCGCGCAAAATTCACTTGATGCCGTGAGCGACCGAGATTTTGTGATCGAAACGATCAACGCTGCGGCGATGCTCATGACCCACCTCTCGCGATTCGCAGAGGAAATGGTCTGGTGGATGAATCCGCGTTTCGCCTTCATTGCGCTCCCAGATCGCTTTTGCACCGGCTCGTCGATCATGCCCCAAAAGAAAAACCCTGATGTTGCCGAGCTCATTCGAGGCAAAGTGGGTCGCGTAAATGGTCATCTCGTGGCCATGCTTACACTCATGAAGGCGCAGCCACTGGCCTACAACAAAGACAATCAAGAAGATAAAGAGCCACTTTTCGATACGATTGAAACGGTTGCTGATACGCTACGGATCATGGCCGAAATGGTCGCTGGTATCGATGTTAACAAAACCAATATGCGCAATGCAGCGCGCGAAGGCTTTGCGACCGCAACCGACTTAGCAGACTATCTCGTTCGCAAGGGCATGCCATTTCGCGAGGCGCACGAAGTCGTCGCGCGGGCGGTGCGTGTCGCCGAAAGTGAAGGCAAAGATTTAGTTGAGCTTTCATTGGCTAAATTGCAAGAATTTTCGCCGCAGATCTGCGATGATGTGTTCGCTTGCCTCACGCTTGAAGGCTCAGTCAACGCCCGCGATCATATTGGTGGCACCGCGCCCGCGCAAGTGCGCGCACAAATCGCGGCGTGGCGCGCAAAACTCGCATGACGCCGCTGCAAGACGCACTGGGGCTCATGGCCGGAACGCTAACGACAGTTTCATTTGTGCCGCAGGTTTGGCGCATCTGGAAAACGAAATCGGCGCGTGATATTTCGTGGGGCATGTTTATCATCTTTGCGTTGGGCAACGTCCTCTGGTTTGGCTATGGCGTCACTCTGAATGCGATGCCAATCTTAGTCTCGTCGGGTGTCACCCTCGCGCTGGCGGTTATCATCATGCTGATGAAGTGGAAGTATCGCGATTAGGGCGTTTCTCCGGGCGATTTGCACGTAAATGTAACGATTCTGCCGCCAATACCTGCGGCGCAGTTTTAGGAGATTTTTACCAATGAAATTAGCATTTTTAGGTTTGGGCGTCATGGGCTACCCGATGGCCGCGCATTTGGCAAAAGCCGGGCACAGCGTACGCGTATACAACCGCTCGGCGGCGAAGGCTGACCAATGGGCTGCGCAGCATGCAGCTGGGGCCGCATCAGCAACGGGCGCGACACCAAAGCAAGCCGTGGCCGATGCCGATATCGTGCTCATGTGCGTCGGCAACGATGACGATGTGCGCTCGGTGGTTTATGGCGAAAACGGCGCGCTCGCCGGTATGAAAAAAGGCGCAACGCTTGTCGATCACACGACTGCGTCCGCCGATCTCGCGCGCGAGCTGGGCGATGCTTGCGCAAAAGCAGGTGTGCAATTTTTAGATGCACCCGTCTCGGGCGGACAAGCGGGTGCTGAAAATGGCAAGCTCACCATCATGGTCGGGGGCGCACAGACCACATTTAGCGCCGCTGAAGCAGTGCTCGCGACTTACGCGCGGGCAGTCACGCTGATGGGCGGCGTCGGCGCTGGGCAACTCACCAAAATGGTTAATCAAATTTGTATCGCAGGCTTAGTGCAAGGCTTGAGCGAGGGGCTTAACTTTGCATCAAAAGCGGGGCTCGACGCTGATTTAGTCGTCGATGTGATCAGCAAAGGCGCGGCTCAGAGCTGGCAAATGGAAAACCGCGGCAAAACGATGAATGCCGACAAATTTGATTTCGGTTTCGCGGTAGATTGGATGCGTAAAGACCTGCGCATTTGCTTGGACGAAGCCCGCCGCAATGGCGCTGCGCTTCCAATTACTTCCGTTGTCGATCAGCAATATGCGCGCGTTCAAGCGATGGCAGGTGGCCGCTGGGATACTTCTTCGCTGATTCGAGCGCTTAAATAAAAAGCAAAAAGCGATAGGGAGCAGCAGATTTGCTCCTTTTTCAACGAAAAATGATGAAAACTGCGCCGCAGGTATGGCAATACCTGCGGCGCAGTTTTTACTTTTTTAGGCTCGCGCAGTGCAAATCAACGCCTTAATCAAGCGATTTCAGATCGATTTCAAAGCTGATCTCTGCCGATTTTGCGAGCATAATTGTTGCAGAGCAATATTTTTCTTTAGACAATTTCACCGCTTGTTCAACCTTGCTGGGATCAAGTTGTCGACCCGAAACGCGATAAACAAAGTGAATTTTTGTAAAAATCTTGGGATCAATGTCTGCACGCTCCGCGCGCGCATCGACCTGAACATCAACAATTTCTTGCCGCATTTTCTTCAAAATCGAGACGACGTCAAAAGCAGAGCATGCCGCAGTGCCACTGAGCACCATTTCCATAGGTCGCATTCCAGAATTACGCCCGCCATATTCTGGCGCACCATCTAGCACGACCGCATGGCCAGAGCCTGACTCTGCCACAAATTGCACACCGTTTGTCCACAAAACTGACACGTTCATCGAAAATATCCATTTCTCATAAAATTCCACTTGCATTGTGCGCTGCAACAGTCCATACTCCAATTGTTGGTGGCAATCTTAATGAATACCGCTAACAAGTCTGCGTCTCCTCCTCCTTGATTGCAAGACTTTTTTAGGCGAACCCTCACCGGTTCGCCTTTTTCTTTTTGGTGCGTCAATCGTTGCCCAAAGATACGGCGCGAGCAGTTGACGCCGCACGCAAAAAAAGGTTAGAATAGCAATCTTTTCGCCGGTCGCATACGTTCGCGCAAGCACTTTCGCAACGTCTTTGATGTCTCCTAGCCATCTCCGCGCACCGCACTTTCGCAGTAAAACGAGAATTCACATGAAAACCTATTCTGCAAAAGCTGCAGATGTGCAGCACGATTGGTACGTGGTTGACGCGTCACAAAAAGTGTTGGGCCGTCTGGCTTCGCAAATTGCGCTCCGCTTGCGCGGTAAGCATAAAGCAACTTTTACCCCACACATGGATATGGGCGATTTTATTGTAGTGACCAATGTGGAAAAAATCCGCGTCACGGGCGATAAGGGCGAGCAAAAAATGTATCATCGCCACTCGACATACCCGGGCGGAATCACCTCGTTTACATTTAATAAATTACAAGATAAGTTTCCTGATCGCGTCTTGAAGATGGCAGTCAAGGGCATGTTGCCAAAAGGCCCACTGGGCTACGCAATGCTTAAGAAGCTCAAGATTTACACTGGCACCTCGCACCCGCATGGCGCACAGCAACCCAAGGTGTTGGAGGTTTAAATGATTGGTAGCTTTTATTACGGTACGGGTCGTCGCAAAGCTGCGGTCGCACGCGTGTTCCTCAAAGCGGGCTCTGGCAAGATTGTCGTCAATGGCAAACCTGTAGATGAGTTTTTTAGCCGTGAGACTGGTCGTATGATTGTGCGGCAGCCCCTCGTGTTGACCAACAACAAAGACAACCTCGATATCATGGTTAACGTCGCTGGCGGCGGTGAATCAGGTCAAGCAGGTGCCGTGCGTCACGGCATTACCCGCGCACTGATCGAATACAGCGCAGAATTAAAACCTACGCTCAAGTCAGCGGGTTTGGTCACACGTGATGCGCGTGAGGTGGAACGTAAGAAAGTCGGCTTCCGCAAAGCGCGCCGTCGTAAACAGTTCTCGAAGCGCTAATCAGCGAGCTCGGTTCGGGTGCAAACCCAGATCGGGCAATTGGATGTCAAAATTGGGTCTCTTCGTTGCGGCCCTTTTTTTCAAATTGTCTAGCATTTAGGCTTTACAATGCATCGTGCGGTCTTAAACAGACAGCTCAAGTTGCATAATTCTGCGCCGCAGGTATGCACTTTTCAGCGGCGGTGAAGTCCTACCTCGAGTCTGTTTTGGCTCACTATTGAAAAAGGTTTGTCTCTGACTCGTTACTGATGATCAAAAGAGTCCAAAAATCATTAAAAAAACGTTTTGGTCACTCAGCGCCAAGGCTAACTGTGCGTGCGCACATGCCAATGCGCTGGAAGCTTGGGATCGCCGGCGGAATCTTCGCGATGATCGGCGCTATGATTTGGAGCGGTTTTGATTACGGTCGAATCTTAGCGGGATTCAACGTTGGCAAGATCGAAGAAGAGCGGCAAACGCTACAGTCCGAGCTTGTGCGCCTCACTGAGGCCAATGCCACGCTGAGCACCCAAAACGTCGATCTCAGCAACGAAGCGAAGATCGCGATGGGGGCAAAAGATTCACTTTCGCAACAACTTGTTGGGTTGCAAACGGAAGTGACCCAACTGCGCGAGGAGGTTTCGTTCTTCCAAAAGCTCACCGCAGGCACAGTCAAAGATGGTGCACTCGCGGTACAAAAGCTACAAATCCAACGCGACCCAACTGGCGATACGTGGCATGTACGCGCTTTGGTCACGCAAGGCGGGACGGGAAACGGCGAATTCAAAGGCAATCTTCAGCTCGCGGTCAACGTCACCGTAGACGGGAAACGGGTTAATATCAATTTGCCTGATGAGCAGAAAGAAACTGCAGATTCCCTTAAACTAATATTTAAGAATTATCAGCGGGTTGAAGCGGTGTTTCGTATTCCGCCCGGTGGCGTAGTCAAGTCGGTGCAGGCTAAGATTATGGAGCGCGGCGGGAATTCCGCCCGCGCCCAACTCACCGTCGATTTGTAGACATTGTGGAGGTGTAGATGTTTGGTTCAAAAAAATCTGGGGCCTCGCAGGCGCGCATAGAAAGCCTCATTGGTTCTGGCACCCGCGTTGACGGTCATGTTATTTTCTCAGGCGGGCTACGCATTGACGGCGTCGTTAACGGCAACGTGATTTCGGAAACCGACGCACCTTCCACGCTAGTCATTTCTGAAAAAGCAGTGATCTCTGGGGAAGTGCGTGTGGCGCATGTGGTGGTAAATGGTCAAGTCAATGGCCCGGTCCACGCAACATCGCTACTTGAATTGCAGGCAAATGCCCGCATAACTGGAGATGTAGCGTATAAAACACTTGAGATGCAGTCTGGCGCTGTTGTTGAGGGGCGTTTGGTGCACATCGTGCAAGAATCCGCGCCCGTTGTTGAGTTAAAGCGAGTCGTTAACCACGATTGACAACCCGCATCGAAATTGAAAGAGAAAATCCATGAATGCAATGACCGAAATGCCCGCTCCGCTTCTTTTCACTGATAACGCGGCTGCAAAAGTAAAAGCCCTCATTGAAGAAGAAGGCAACAATAATTTAAAGCTGCGCGTGTTTGTCTCAGGCGGCGGCTGCTCTGGCTTTAGCTACGGCTTTACGTTTGATGAAGATGTTGCTGAAGACGATACCGCGATGACCAAAGAAGGTGTCACGCTTTTGATCGACGCGATGAGCTACCAGTATCTGGTTGGCGCTGAAATTGATTACCAAGAAGGCTTGGAAGGCGCGCAATTCGTCATCAAAAACCCCAATGCGACCACCACGTGCGGTTGTGGCTCTTCGTTTAGCGTCTAAAAGCGCGCAATCTGCGCCGCAGGTATTACTTTTTTTAAATAAAAAACGCGCGCCGGCGCGTTTTTTATTTTGCAGAGCGCAAACGCTGAGGGTGCGTAATGCGTACTTCTTAGTGCTTAGTGCTTAGGTGGAATTTCCGTTTTTTCGGCATGTGGGAGCGCGGGATCATCTGCAGCCGAAGGCGGGGCACCTTTGCCAAAGTTGATGGCGGAGTAAATATATCCAGAGAAGCTATACGCCAAAAATGCTGCGAAAAGGACGGTTGGCGGGTGAAGGCTTACCAGACCAAAAATCAACACTAAGGCGGCAAGCGCGATAAAGGGCACGCTGCGTTTGAGATTAATCGTCTTAAAGCTAAAAAAACGCACCGTGGTTACCATTGATAATCCAGCAAAAAAAGTCATCGCAAGTGCCCACCATTTAACTTCGGGCCCTTCAAACCCCCACTCCGTACAAATCCAAATAAATCCAGCCATCAATGCGGCTGCCGCAGGGCTTGGCAGCCCACTAAAAAAACGCTTATCGACAACGTTGATCTGGACATTGAAGCGCGCGAGCCGAAGCGCAGCACAGGCACAATAGACGAACGCAGCGACCATGCCCAGTTGCCGATAGCCAATCGCGCCAATCGACCATTCGTACATAATAATTGCAGGCGCTACGCCGAAGCTAACCATATCAGCAAGGCTATCGAGTTCTGCGCCAAATGCGCTTTGGGTATTGGTCATCCTCGCCACGCGCCCATCGAGGCTATCGAGCACCATCGCTACGAAAACCATCACGCATGCCGCCTCAAATCGGGCATTGATCGATAGCAGCACCGCATAAAAGCCAAAAAACAAATTTGCAAGCGTGAAGAGATTGGGCAACAAATAAATTCCACGACGACGCACGCGCAATTTCGCCTCTGCGCGTTTCTCGCGTACGTTTCCGTCATCTTCACTCATCGCTCTTCTCCTTTAGTCCAGCTCCGCCAATATGGTGGATGTTGCACTCACAACATCGCCCACAGCGACCCGCGGCCGGGCATCGAGCGGCAGATAGACATCAACCCGCGAGCCAAATCTGATAAAGCCATAGCGCTGCCCGCGCGTGAGCCCATCTTGCGGTTTCACATAACAAAGAATACGGCGCGCGACTAACCCCGCAATCTGGACGCAAGTGACCTCTTTGCCATCCGCGCGGCGAATATGCAGCGCGTTGCGTTCGTTTTCATCAGACGCTTTATCGAGTGCGGCATTCAAAAAACTGCCAGACTTGTACCAAGCGTCAATAATCTGCCCATCAATCGGCGAGCGATTTGAATGCACATTAAATACATTCATAAACACACTGATCTTAAGGGCTTCCCGATTTAAATACGGATCATGGGCTTTACCTACGACTACGATACGGCCATCTGCCGGGGCGAGAATCGCATTTACCTGCGAGGGAATCACTCTGGCAGGATCACGAAAAAATTGCAGAATAAAAAAGAAAGCGGCCCAAGCGAGCAGCGCAAGAAACCCACCGCTGCTATAGCTCAGGCCTAACGCGATAGCCGCTGACAAGATGAGAAATGGCCAGCCTTCTTTGGCAATGATGGGGTGAGGGTAGTTCGTATTCAAAATGCGAAGCCTTGCTGCGACAGAGTTGAGGTAGGAGTGTATCGCAGGCGATTTAGGCTCATAAACGGTCGTTTTGTTTCTCCGCTATTTTGCGCTGGGCGCTCGCGACCCAACACAAAATTGCTTCAACCGATTTTTATAGGTTTGCTACGTAAGCCCTGATAAAAGATCAACGAGGGCCGGCGCGCTTGAGATGAAGGGCGAGTGGCTGGCGTTAAGTGTGAGTTGTTGAAATTTAGTGTTGGGTGCGAGCGAATCGGCCTCGCCGATCATGCTGTCTTGGGCTTCGAGGGGAATGGCCCGATCTTGCGTGCAGCGGATGTAGCTGCGCGGCACGATGCCCCAATTACCAACGCTGGCTATCGTTGGCGTAGTAAACGCTTGAATCGGTTCGTCTGGGGTGAGTAAATTCAACGTGGCATTGAATTGATCGTCGGTCAAATCACCATAAAACACACCACGGACTTTTGCGATGTACGATTTATCTGCGGCGTTGGGGTTGATCCGGGTACACGCCACCACTTCCGGGTTGGCCGCGAATATAGTAGGTACTTCTGATTTGGCAAAAACCGGCGACTGAATGTATTGAATCGCGGTTGGAAATTTGATCGGTACAAACGCGGCGAGGTACACCATGCGTTTAATGAGCTTTGGCTCTGCTTCCGCTACAGCGGTGAGGGTGGCACCACCCAGACTGTGCGCCACAACGATGAGTGGGCCGGAACCATCGGCTACAAGCCCACGCAACACATTTAACACCGCATCGCGATAATCGGTGAGCGTAAGGCCCGCTAGTGGCGAAATTTCCGTAGCCAAAGCGCCGGGGTTTTGCGGCTGTTGGTAAGCGGCAGGAAATTTAGCCAATGCCCCGTGTCCTGGTAAATCGACCGCGATCGCCGGGTAGCCTTTGAGCGCGAGCAGACGGGCCGTCTCTGCCCAGCACCACGCGCCGTGCCACGCTCCATGTATCAACACAAAGGTAGGCTTCGTGCCCGTACCGCCCGCACTTGAACCACCACACGCCGCCAGCGCTGCCGCTCCTACAACGCCTGCTGATAAGTTACCCATAAACGCTCTACGCTCCATCAATATTCTCCCAATCATCACAATAATAAATTTTCAGCAACAGCATAGCGGTAAGTGCGACGCGAAAATCGCCGCGTTCTGCCCGGCGAGTCGCCGATTACTGCCAACTGCCGGATTCGCCGCGCGCGGCGTATCATTGCTAAGCGCAGAGGAATAATCTGTCAAGCCAAGGGATACACCGTGCTCGAACATTTAACGCCCAGCTGCAGCCCACTGCGTTCGTGGTCTACCGACATCGTGCCTGCGGCGCAGCGCATGGACTATTGGGTGGGCGCGGTGTGCGAAGGGTTTTTGGAAATGGCAGTAACGAGCCCTGACAGCGCACAATTCAATTCGACCCTGACCACCGCTTCTGTCGGTGCGCTTACCTCAAGCCTCGTACGGGGTAGCGCGGCCGATGTGGTGCGCACCCGGCAAGCCATTGCGCGCAGCACTGAAAATTACTTCTATTTATTGTGCAAGCAAGAGGGTGATTGGAGCATGACTCAGGGCGAACAACGGGCGACGTTGCAGGTAGGTGATTTGGCTATTGTCGATTCCCGAGAGCGCTACGAATTTCATTTTCCAATCAGCGCAAACGTACTCTCCATCGAGCTGCCCATCGCGTGGTTAGAGAGCTGGATCGCCCAGCCCCGTGCGTATGTTGCCCGCCCGATTCGCGCGGGCAGCGGCTGGGGCAGAGCATTGAGCGCCTTCGTGCAGCAGCTCTCACCTGAGCACGCCTGCACGAGCCCGCTACCCACTTCTCTCATCACCGATCAATTGGGTGGCCTGCTCGCGCTTACGCTAGGCGCGCACGCGCAGAGCGTACCCGTTGATTGCGCTCTGCGCGTGCGCATCCACGATGCCGTTGCAGAACGCTACGCCGAACACGGGCTTACCGTTGCACATATTGCCGGGCATTTACGCGTCTCGGAACGCACGCTGCACCGTGCGCTCTGCGCAAGCGGGGAGACGTTTGCCAATCTGCTTATCGGCGCCCGGATGAAAGCTGCGCAACGGATGCTTAATAGCCGGCGATTCGATCGGCTTACCATCAGTGAAATTGGCCGCCGTTCGGGGTTTTCCGACAGTTCCCACTTCGCCCGGCAATGTCGACGCACGCTCGGCTTCACGCCCAATATCTTGCGCCAAAAACGGGACGCGTAAAAGTGGATGCAAAGTGCAAGAAACATTCAATAAAAAACCGGCATGAAGCCGGTTTTTTATTGAACGAAATTCGATACTTAATTCCGCGTTTGATCCACGAGCTTGTTTTTCTTGATCCACGGCATCATCGCGCGCAATTGCTCGCCCACGATTTCAATGCTGTGCTGCTGGGTGATGCGACGGCGCGAAAGCAACGTTGGCGCGCCCGCACGATTTTCCAAAATGAAGCTCTTGGCATATTCGCCTTCCTGAATGTCTTTCAAGCATTGCTTCATTGCAGCTTTCGCTTCTGGGCCTATGACTTTCGGGCCGGTCACATATTCGCCGTATTCCGCATTGTTAGAAATCGAGTAATTCATGTTGGCGATACCGCCTTCATAGATCAGATCGACGATGAGCTTTAACTCATGCAAGCACTCGAAATACGCCATCTCAGGCGCGTAACCGGCTTCCACCAACGTTTCGTAACCCGCTTTGATGAGCTCTACAGCGCCACCGCACAAAACCGCTTGTTCGCCGAACAAATCGGTCTCAGTTTCTTCGCGGAAATTGGTCTCGATAATACCGGCGCGACCGCCACCATTTGCAGAAGCATAGGAAAGCGCCAAATCGCGCGCTTTGCCGCTTTTATCCGCATGCACCGCCACTAAGTGGGGCACGCCACCACCTTGCGCGTACGTGCTGCGCACGGTATGGCCAGGCGCTTTTGGAGCGACCATCCAAACGTCTAAGTCTTCGCGCGGCACGACTTGACCGTAATGCACGTTAAAGCCGTGCGCGAAGGCCAATGATGCGCCCTTCTTGATGTTTGGTGCGATGTCGTGGGTGTAGACAGCAGCGATCTGCTCGTCTGGCAACAGCATCATGACGACATCGGCAGTCTTCACCGCTTCCGAGACTTCCGCCACGTTTAAACCTGCGTTCTTGGCTTTGTCCCACGAAGGGCCGCCTTTGCGAACGCCAACGGTCACTTTGCAACCGCTGTCGTTCAAGTTTTGCGCATGCGCATGACCTTGTGAGCCGTAGCCCACGATGGTGACGCTCTTACCTTTAATCAGGCTTAAGTCGCAATCTTTATCGTAAAAAACTTTCATGGTTTCTCTAATCTAAAAAAGTAAAAAATTCTTCAAATACCTGCGGCGCAGATTAGCCTATTTTTGGCTGGAATCACCGCAAATACACCCCAAATTCAAACCCGCAAAATCCGTTCGCCACGACCAATTCCACTCGCACCGGTGCGCACTGTTTCCAAAATCGTTTCGCGATCAATGGCTTGCAAAAACGCATCGAGTTTGTCGGTGGTGCCGGTGAGCTCAATCGTGTAGCTCTTATCGGTCACGTCCAAAATCCGGCCGCGGAAAATATCGGCCATGCGCTTCATTTCATCGCGGTCTTTACCGGCTGCGCGCACTTTCACCAACATCAATTCGCGCTCGATATGATTGCCATCGGTGATATCGACCACCTTAATCACTTCAATCAATTTATTCAATTGCTTGGTGATTTGCTCGATCACGTCGTCACCGCCGTGGGTGGTGATCGTCATGCGGCTCATGGTTTCGTCTTCAGTTGGCGCGACCACGAGCGAATCAATGTTATAGCCGCGCGCTGAAAATAATCCCACCACCCGCGAGAGCGCGCCCGGTTCGTTTTCTAAGAGCACTGAGAGGATATGGCGCATGTTAAAGATCCTCCGCCAAAATCATCTCGGTTAGCCCTTTGCCGCCGGGGATCATTGGGAATACGCTTTCTTCTTGATCGGTAATGAAATCAAGGAAGAAAAGTTTTTCTTTTTGCTTAAAGGCTTCGCGCAGAGCGCCTTCTACATCGCTTGGCTTTTCAATTTTCATGCCGTGATGGCCGTAGGCCTCAGCAAGCTTTACAAAATCTGGCAGCGCGTCCATATAGCTCTCGGCGTAGCGATTGCCATAGAAAAATTTCTGCCATTGCCGCACCATACCGAGCGAGCGGTTATTCAGATTAATAATTTTTACTGGCACATGATATTGCTTGCAAGTCGAGAGCTCTTGCAAACACATCTGAATACTGCCCTCGCCGGTAACGCATGCGACTTGCGCGTCGGGGTGGGAGAGCTGAACGCCCATTGCGTAGGGCAAGCCCACACCCATCGTGCCCAGCCCACCGGAATTGATCCAGCGCCGTGGCTTATCGAATTTATAGTATTGCGCGGCCCACATTTGATGCTGGCCGACGTCAGACGTAATAAACGCGTCGCCGCCCGTGATTTCCCAGAGTTTCTCGATCACGAATTGCGGTTTGATAATGGTGTCGCTATTTTTATAGGCCAAGCTCTTTTTTGATTGCCAGCCTTTAATCGTCGTCCACCAGGCTTTAAGCGCAGCGGGGTCTGTGCGCTCGGTGCTGGTCTCAATCATCTTGGTCATTTCATCGAGCACATCGGCGACGTAGCCGACGATGGGCACATCGACTTTAACGCGCTTTGAAATCGACGATGGATCAATATCAACGTGAATAATCTTGCGACCCTCGCGGAAGAAATGCGCCGGATTGCCGATCACACGATCATCAAAGCGCGCGCCGATGGCAATCAACACATCGCAATCTTGCATCGCTTGATTGGCTTCATAAGTGCCGTGCATGCCGAGCATGCCCACGAATTGCGGATCGGAAGCCGGAAAGCCGCCCAAGCCCATCAACGTATTCGTACACGGAAAGCCGAGTAGGCGCACAAATTTTGTGAGCTGCGGAGCCGCGTTGCCGAGAATGACGCCGCCACCGGCGTAGATCATCGGCCGCTTTGCACCCAAGAGCAATTGCACCGCCTTTTTAATCTGACCTTGGTGGGCTTTAATCACTGGGTTATACGAGCGCATCTCAACGCTTTTTGGGTAGTGATACTCGCAGGTCGCCGCAGTGACGTCTTTTGGAATATCAACGAGCACGGGGCCTGGGCGGCCGGATGCTGCGATGTAAAACGCCTTTTTGATCGTCGCAGCCAAATCCTTCACGTCTTTAACGAGAAAGTTATGCTTCACGCACGGGCGCGTAATCCCAACGGTATCGCATTCTTGAAAGGCATCTTGGCCAATCGCGTGCGTGGGCACTTGCCCAGAGATGATGACCATTGGGATGGAGTCAAGGTGCGCAGTCGCAATGCCGGTCACCGCGTTGGTCACACCAGGCCCTGAGGTGACCAAGCAAACGCCAACCTTGGTGGTATTGCAACGGGAATAAGCATCGGCCGCATGCACCGCGCCTTGTTCGTGGCGCACCAATACGTGCTTGACTTTGTCTTGCTTTGAAAATTCATCGTAAATATTTAGCACAGCCCCGCCGGGGTAGCCAAACACATATTCAACGCCTTCGTCGGCGAGGGCGCGCAGAACGATTTCCGCGCCGGTGAGTTGCGTCATTTCGAGTGTTCCTTGAGATAAGTTAAGAACTCAAGCGTGGGTAACGCCAAGAGCCCTCAAGGCTTTACAACTGGATACTCCGCTGCATCTTGCGTCGTGCTCTGGTGGGTTTACTGCTTGTAGCATCCGCCCAAACCAAAGTCGCCTTGCCATGACAAATGCCACGTAAACGGCGCACCGCACATCGGAAACCGAAGGATACCGAAAATGCTGCGGCGCGTCAAACTTATGGCGTTTCGTGGATAAATCTCATACCTGCGGCGCAGATTTGATCGTTTTTGATCGCTATATGCATCAAAAAGGACAAGAAACACGCAAATCTGCGCCGCAGGTATTGAAGCTTAGGGCAAATTTTCGGCCTATAAGTCCTTAACCACCCCCCGCGCAAAAACCACTTTTCCGGCCACAAACGATTTACGTTGATCTTCGACCTTATCGAGGTCATAGAGATAATTCACCATGGTGCCTGCCGATTGCTTAATCCCAGTTGCAGCGAGGTTGGCGTGAACGTTGATCCGCTCTAGCCGCGCACCATTGTCGAGATGAAATCGGGCAACGGGATCGCCATTTTCTTTGCGCGCACTATAGATCAGATAAGCTGCAGCAAGCGCCGAAAGTGATGCGGCCTCTGCCTTGCCAAGGGCACTCACGCGCTCTGCTTGCCCGAGCCCTTCGAGCTGATCACCGAATGAGTTTTGCAACGTCGCCACATGCGCTTCGCATCGACGCTGCATTTGCGTGGGCATGCCAAACCAGTCGCCGCCATTTGCGGCATCAACGAGCCACCGCCGCAATGTCGGGATCGGTGAGAGCGTACAAAATTTCTTAATTTGCGGCATCTCATCTTGCAGCGCTTGGGCAACCCGCTTGATGAGGAAGTTTCCGAGAGAAACACCGCGTAGACCCGGCTCGCAATTGCTAATCGAGTAAAAAACAGCAACCTTGAATGATTTTTCTGCACCCACGACAGCCCGTTTATCGAGCAGCGGCGCGATTTCACTGGGCATTTCGGCCAATAGCGCGACTTCGACAAAGATGAGTGGCGTGCCAGCCAATTGCGGATGAAAAAAAGCAAAGCATCGACGATCAGGCTGCAACCTGCGGCGCAGATCATCCCAGCCGTCAATGGCATGCACGGCTTCGTGCTGGATGACTTGCTCCAAGACATGCGCTTGTGAATTCCAATTTACGGTGCGCATTTCCAGAAAGCCTGGGCTAAACCACGACGAAAATAAGTGAAATAAATCAGCTTCCACCGCGGCCCATCGGCGCTGATCGGATTTGCTTTCGAGCAGTCTACGGCGAAGTCGTACGAGTGTACGCGTGCCATCTGGCGCGCGATTGATACGCCGAAAAAGCTCTTGGCGCTGTGGCTCTGCCACGCGCATGAGATGTACTAAATTTTGGGCGTTTGTGTCTTCTTTGTAGCGCAGCGCAGCTTCGAGTACATCATCGGGCGACGGGTTAAATTCCTTTGCGAGCACGTCGAAAAAATGGGGCAACGATGTCGCGTCAAGCGCCTCGATTTCCCGTACGACGTTGCGCGCAACCGCGAAGCTATTTGCTTCCGCAGGCTCACTGAGCAGTCGCCGACAAATTGCGATGAGTTTGCCAACATGGCGTTTGGCGACGATGGTATGCGCGTGATCGCGAAGTTGTTCGAGCATTTGTCGCGGGGAATTGTCGTTAGATGCATTTAATGTACGCTGAAGTCGGGATCAAAATCGCAAAGTGGTATCAACAAATCTGCGCCGCAGAGTCGCTATTGCATTTTTGGATCGGTATCAGGCAAAAAACAAACGGCGACTGCCGTCAACGCTGCGATGGCGGTCATTGTCGCGATGAGGGTTGGAAAACCTGCAGCTTTCACAAACGGGCCGAGCGCCCAGACCGCGATCGACGAGATACCAAACGACACCCCAATCCGCAAACCTGAAACGCGCGAGCGCATCGAGTCATCAACAAAGCGGGCGATGATGGCATCGGTAAACGGAATCGCACCAAAAACGAAAACCATGTAGCCCATCGCTGCTACGAAAAACCACATCTCCTGCGCATAAATTGCTAACCCGAAACAGATCACTTGCATCATCACGATCGGCAAAAAAACGCGCTTGATCGGATACCGATCAATGAGTCGGCCCACAATAATCTGGGCAAACGACGCAACGGTATAAATCGCTGCGAGCACAACCCCCAATAACGCTGGGTCTTGGGCAACGCGGGCAACCCGATCCCGCAATATTTCGCCGTTCCCGTTGGTGGTGAAATTAAACACCAAGCTCGACAGTGTTGTCGTACACATCAAAACCGCAAAGACGCGAATAACCGTCGCCCGATCCAATTGCAGTACGGCTACTTTTTTCTTTTTTGACGGTGCGCTCACTTCTTTAGGCACGAGCATGGCAAACGCAATGCCCAGCACAAAGCAGACTACCCCGGGCACCACAAACGCAGTGCGCCAGCCCATGTGTTTTACAAAAAAACCTGTGAGTAGCGCAGCAACAGCAATCCCTAAATTTCCCGCTAAACCGTTGACGCCAATCGTCGCTCCTGGCGTGGTCGTATGCTGAAGCAGCATCGGGATTCCGACCGGATGATAGATGGCGCTAAACGCACCCATTAGCGTCAGTGCAGCCGCAATTTGTAAGGGCGATTGCGATGCAGCAACGAGCAGCATCGACCCACTCATACCAAAGAAAAAAACCAACATCATCGCGCGCCGCCCCCAAAGATCACCGTAGCGACCGGCTGGAATGGATGCGATGCCAAAAAAAAGAAATGCCCCCGCGGCGTAAGGCATCATGTCTTCCCAGCGACCGATTCCAAACTCGTTGGCGATCGCGCCAACCGCCGTCGCAAAAATCAGAAGCGCCAAGTGATCGATGGCGTGCGCGAGATACAGTAATTGACGGGTCAGCATTGCAAAATTGTCCCACACGTCACCCGATACCTGCGGCGCAGATTTCATTGCCTGTCTCGATTTGGCGACCGGTCAACCCTCATCCTTTGGCGAACTAATCCGAGATTACTCAGTCACATTCAGATCGTACAACGCTAACTTTAAGGGGGTCACATGAATGAAATACTCCCGCGGTATGCGCTAGATTCTTACCACGCCACGGCTGCAGCGCAACGACAGCGCTTTGCGCGAGCGGAGCGGGCGGCGAACGCGCCAGCCCACGCCATCATCCAACGCATCGCGCAAATCGCCGATCAAGCCCACGAAGATGATCCCCAGTGGCTCATTGACGTCATCGCTGCGCTACGACCACAGCGCGGTGAAGCGCTACCCCTCGCAATCGAACGTTTCACCGATTTTGCAGCCCAGATTGATGCGAGTGAAACGTTAGCGAATATTCTCGCGCAGCGCTTGGCAGCGATCACCAATCCGCGCCGCGCCCGCATGCTTCTGGCCAACACGGGCGTGATCGATCAAGAGCACAGCATCGGTGCAGCAATGCGCAAACGGCTCGCCGAGAGAATCTTGCCCTCGCCAAGCGATGACACGATGATGCGTGACATCTTTGTGCAGGCGTTTCAATTGCGTGGTGATGCGCTCTGGGTGGAATCGCTACCACCCACGGCCTTGCAACAGCTAATCGCTGCGGTCTTGCGCGCCGCAGAGGTCAGCGGTATTTCTTTTTTTGGGCTTGCGCTCGAATCGCGTGCCGCCGTTGAAATACTCTCGCTTCAACTTGCCAATATCGGGCTCGATCCGCAGTGGCTGCGCTACGATCCTCACACCACCCAGCATGAATCGCCTTTCGTAGCCCAAGCCCGCGAATGCGCTTCTTGGTGCGATGCTCATGAAGTCGGCGCAACCGCGAGCGAGCAGGCTGACCTCACCCTCGCACACGCGCAACTTTTAATTTTGCAATGCGATGCAGCGGCCACGCGCGTGCAGGGATTGAGTGAAAAATTTGGCACGAGTGTGGCATTGACCTCCCTCATCGCCCGCGCGCGGATGATCGTCGAGCGGCTTCAGCTTTTGCTCACGCTGACAGCGGCGCACCCGCAATCAAACCCATCGATTACGGCATCAGCAAGTCTCATCGTAGCACTGGTGCGTGGCGTATCTGATGATCTCAGTATTCGAGCGCTCTGGAGAACGACTACGCACGCACTCGCCCGCCGTATGACCGAGCACGCAAGCAATACGGGTGAGCACTACATGACGCAAACACGCGCGGAATTTCATCAGCTCGCGCGCTCTGCACTCGGCGCCGGACCGATTGTGGCTGTTATGGCGATCATTAAGCTCTTGGTTGTGAAATTTCAGCTCGCGCCCTTTTGGGAGGCGATTGCGCTGGGAATCAACTACGGATTTGGCTTCGTGCTCATCCATATGCTGCACTTCACGCTCGCAACCAAGCAACCGGCAATGACTGCTGCGAAGATCGCAAGCACACTCGAACAATCCCATCGCGATCATCGCAGCGACGTGCGTAGCGAACGGGTTGTCGATGTGATCGCGCAAGTCTCCCGCACGCAATTCATTGCCGTGCTGGCCAACGTCGCGCTTGCGCTTCCCGTTGGTGCTTTGATCGGCACTTTCCTCACGCATCTGCTCGGTGCGCCAATCATCTCACCACTTAAAGCGCAGTCAATGCTCACTGAGCTCAACCCAGTGACGTCACACTCGCTCCTTTACGCAGCGATCGCAGGCATCTGCCTTTTCGTCGCCGGCAGTATCTCGGGCTACGCTGATAACCGCACGCTCTATACCCGATTGCCCGCACGACTGCGCGCTGCACCATGGATTTCTAAGCTCATTTCTGCGCGCGGTGCCGAAAATTTAGCCCACTATATCGAGCACAACGCGGGCGCAATCGTAGGCAATCTCACACTGGGTTTTATGCTCGCCAGTGTCGGTTTTTTTGGTACGATTTTTGGGATCGCCATCGATATCCGCCACGTCACACTGGTGTCAGCAAACGTCGGAATCGCTTGGGCTTTGCTTGATTTCGCGCCGATTTACGCAGCGCTCGCTTCCGCCGCAGCAGGAATCGTATTGATCGGCGTTACAAATCTCGTTGTGAGTTTTTCACTCGCGCTCGCCGTCGCGCTGCGCTCTCGCGGGCTTCAGATCAGCAGCGCAATCGATATGATCGTCGCCGTTGGGCAAGCCTTCCGATTTGCCCCCCGTCAATTTTTCCTGCCGCCCAAAAATTAAAAGTGCCTCGCACTCAGCATACCTGCGGCGCAGTTTTGGCCCTTTGATCGGTGATTCACGATGCGGCAACTCAAGTGAACGGGATGTATGCGCTGCCAGCAAAAAAAGTTCTTAGTGCTCGCAAATCCATCGCCACTTAATTTCAATTTCAATACTAGACATGCGCGTAGCGTGAAATCTGGGTAAAGTCTTGCGCCAAGCGTACGCGAGGTCAACGCAAGACGCGGCTCAGCGCTCAATCCACGGTTTTTTTCTATGCTTCCATTTATCGATGCAAACGTGATTTTTTTCAACGAGCCCGTCAATTTAACGGGCAAGTAAGAGCGATTGCCCGCGCATGCCTCCAAGGCAGCACGCGCTGGCAATCGGGTCACTTGCGCTTGCGCACTGCGCTCCAAATCCACGGACCCACGAGGATCAATATGGCAAGCACAAGAATACTGCCACTCAAAGGGCGCTCAAAAAATACGAGCGGATTTCCTTGACTGATGGCGAGCGAGCGTCGCATCTGTTCCTCTGCAAGCGGGCCTAGAATCATTCCGATGAGTACCGGCGCAGCAGGAAAATCGTAGCGGCGCATCAGAAACCCCATGCATCCGATGACATAGAGCAGAAATACGTCGAACGCAGATTGACGCATACCGTACACGCCCATTGCAGCGAATACCAAAATGCCAGCGTAGAGCTGAGGGCGGGGAATTTCAAGTAGCTTAATCCAGATGCCAATGAGCGGCAAGTTGAGTACGAGTAGCATCACGTTGCCCACATAAAAGCTCGCAATCAAGCCCCATACCAACGCGGGGTTTGTTTCGAACAATAGGGGACCCGGTTGCAAGCCGTATTGCTGAAACGCAGCGAGTAAGATCGCTGCCGTGGCAGATGTCGGCAGACCGAGCGTTAGGAGCGGCACCATCACGCCAGTCGAAGCGGCGTTGTTCGCAGCCTCGGGGCCTGCGACGCCTTCAATAGCACCTTTGCCAAATTCTTCAGGATTTTTGGCCAGTTTTTTCTCGATACCGTAGGAGAGGAAAGTTGGAATTTCAGCGCCACCCGCGGGCATCGCCCCGATGGGAAAGCCGATCGCAGTGCCGCGTAGCCAAGGCTTCCATGAGCGCTTCCAATCGTTGCGCGTCATCATGATTGAGCCCTTGACTGATTCGATTTTTTCGAACGTGTTGTTGAGTTTGCTGGCCAGATACAGCGTTTCACCAACGGCGAACAAGCCTACAGCAATCGTGACCACTTCGATGCCATCTGCGAGCTGCGGAATCCCGAATACAAACCGCGCTTGACCGGATTGATTTTCAATGCCAACGATGCCAATTGCCAAGCCCACAAAGAGCGCCGTAAGACCGCGTAGCGGCGAATTTCCAAGCACGGCGGACACTGTGACGAATGCAAGCATCATCAGCGCGAAATATTCTGGCGGGCCGAAGCGGATTGCCAATTCGACCACCTGCGGTGCAAGCACGGTAAGCAATATTGTCGCAATCGTGCCCGCAACAAACGAGCCCACCGCTGCGGTGCAAAGCGCTGGCCCCGCGCGCCCGCGCTTGGCCATTTGGTTGCCTTCCATCGCAGTGACGATGGTGGCCGATTCGCCCGGCGTATTGAGCAAAATGGACGTGGTTGAGCCGCCGTACATTGCGCCGTAATAAATACCCGCGAACATAATCAGCGCGCCTGCAGGGTCGATTTTTGAGGTCAGCGGCAACAGCAGCGCGATCGATACCGCGGGCCCTAATCCAGGCAATACGCCGACGACAGTCCCAAGCGTAACCCCAATGAGCGCCCAACCTAAATTAACGGGTTGCAGCGCGACGCCAAAGCCTTGAAGTAACAGATTCCAAACTTCCATCAGAGCAGCCCTTTAAAAATCCCTGCGGGCAACGAAAGCCCGAGGCCGCGCTGAAACGCGACATAAATAACGATGGCAATGACCGCACCAATGCCGGCGTTGAGCAACCAACGACGGCTGCCGATCCCCGCTGCCGTGAGTACGTAAAGCAGAATTGAAGATACGATAAATCCGGCACGCTCGATGAGCAACCCATAAGACAATATCGCGATGCTGATCCAGATAAACGCTGCCCAATGCGTGGGCAGCGCTTGCTCGGCGGCTTCATCATGATTTCGAAATCCACCGCGAATCACTTCCCAAAGCAGCGCAACCGCGGCGATGAGTAAGCCGACGCCAACCAATCTGGGGATCGCAGCGGGGCCTACGGTGGAATAGCCTGCGGCGTCTGGAATGAACGAAGCGCCAACGAGAATTGCGATGCCGAGCACTGCAACGCCCAGTGCAACGGCCATTTGGCCTTTATGAAGTGTCTTCATAGCGTGATTAATTCGAGTAAAGGCGACGCGCCGGCGTCAATGTCGGGCGTGGCTTGCGCCGCACACCCGACGACCGACGCGTGCGCCGTTACTTCTTACCGAGCCCGAGACCAGCGAGGATCTCACCGATGCGCTTGACTTCAAGATCAACGTATTGCTTGTAATCGTCGCCAGGGAGCCACGTGTTCATCCACTCATTCTTTTTCAGAGCGTCTTCCCATGATTTGCTCTTTACGCCCGCTTCGATCGCCTTAACCAATTCATTACGCTGCGCGGTAGTGATGCCGGGTGCGCCAAACACGCCACGCCAGTTGCCGAGCACCACATCGATGCCCTGCTCTTTAAGCGTTGGGATGCCGGCTTGCGCTGCGGGGCTGCTTACGGCCAAGGCGCGCATCTTGCCAGATTGAATGTGTTGCGCAAATTCGCTCACACCAGAAATACCCGCCGAAACGTGGCCACCGATGATCGCGGCAACCGCTTCTCCGCCGCCTTTAAATGGCACGTAGTTCACCTTTGCAGCATCAACACCGGATGCCTTGGCAACGAAGCCCGCCAAAATATGGTCAGTGCCGCCAGCGCTACCACCGCCCCAGGAAATGCTGCCAGGGTTGGCCTTCAACGCGACGACTAAATCCTTCATCGATTTGTGCGGCGAGCTTGCGGGGACTACGATCACGAGATATTCTTCAGTCAAGCGCGCGAGCGGCGTGACCATCGTCAAGTCAACAGCTGATTTATTTTGAATAATGCCGCCCACCATGACCATACCGCCGATCATGATCGCGTTCGGGTCGCCCTTGCTGGTGTTGATGAACTGCGCGAGGCCAATGGTGCCTGCCGCGCCGCCCTTGTTGTCCATCTGCACGTTTTTGATCGAACCCGCTGACTGCATCGCAGCCACTAACGCGCGACCGGTGGAATCCCAACCGCCACCGGGATTAGCCGGAATCATCACTTTTAGGTTATCGACCGCGAGCGCCATGCCAGACAACGCGATCGCCCCGAAGATGCTAGTGCTACGAACGAAAGTACGAAAACTCATTTTTGAAATCCTCCTGTTGGTGCAAAACATTACTGTATGCAAAAAATAGTTTAGCGCTGTTCCGCGTGCCTTTGGGTTGCGCCAGTTTGCGGGAAGCCAATGGCAGTGAACCGTTTTGACCGTTGCAATCCCGTCTGCCCGCAGGATTGAGCTTCAATCGAATCGGAAGCGCGCGCCCTTCGGAGCCAACGATCTCGATCGCAAAATCAGGAATTGAACCTTTCTAATCAGCCTAAAACATTAACGCAACATACCTGCGGCGCAGATTTTGCGTTGCGACCGATGCTTCGATGAAGGCCATTAACGTGGCCTAGCTAAACGCTCGTGTAAAAAAGCGGCGAATGGATGCAAAGCAGTACAGCTTTTTAAAATCGTCCCGCACACCACGTCGGTATTGAAGCTGATGTCAAGCTGAAGACGGAAACACCGCCCCGAGTAAGCCCTCCCCCTCGTTCGCACTATATTAGTGCTTTATTCCCTCTTTTAGCGCCGATCTCGCCGTTAAGCCGCACCAAATCAAGCACTTGCGCGCACCAAACTCGAGCACGATTCTTGCTTTGACCCTGTATTAGAAAATTTTTAGATTTGGGAGCACCATTTTGGAAACACTGAAAACGGGAAGCGACACGCTTTTCATATTATTAGGCGCGATCATGGTGCTGGCCATGCACGCTGGATTTGCGTTTTTGGAACTCGGTACCGTTCGCAAAAAGAATCAGGTCAATGCGTTGGTCAAAATCTTGGCCGACTTTGCGGTGTCCACAATCGCCTATTTCATCATCGGTTATTGGATTTCCTATGGCGCGCATTTTTTTGGGCCGGCGGAAATGTTGGCACAAAAAAATGGCTATGAGTTAGTGAAATTCTTCTTCTTACTTACCTTTGCTGCAGCGATCCCCGCCATTGTGTCGGGCGGAATCGCCGAGCGCGCGAAATTTGGCCCGCAACTCATCGCGACGGCATTGCTCGTCGCCTTCGTGTACCCCATTTTTGAGCGTATCGCCTGGAATCAGGGGTTTGGCATCCAGGCGTGGTTGAAAGCAAGCTTTGGCGAAGAATTCCATGATTTCGCGGGCTCTGTGGTCGTGCACGCTGTCGGAGGCTGGATCGGATTGATCGCAGTATTGCTTTTAGGCCCACGCTATGGTCGCTACACCAAATCAGGCACGGTCACCGCGCATCCACCGTCTTCAATTCCCTTTCTCGCACTCGGCGCATGGATTTTGGCCGTGGGTTGGTTTGGATTTAACGTGATGAGTGCGCAGACTATCGACAAAATCAGCGGGCTCGTCGCGGTGAATTCGCTGATGGCGATGGTCGGAGGCACGCTAGTTGCCTTGTTGCTCGGCAAAAACGATCCGGGCTTTGTCTATAACGGGCCACTCGCAGGCTTGGTCGCTGTCTGCGCGGGCTCCGATTTGATGCATCCGATCGGCGCGCTTGCGGTGGGTGGGATTGCGGGCGCGATTTTCGTAATCATGTTTACACTCACCCAAAATAAATGGAAGATTGATGACGTGTTGGGCGTTTGGCCGCTACACGGATTGTGTGGCGCATGGGGTGGTATCGCAGCGGGCATTTTTGGCGCGAAATCACTCGGTGGACTAGGCGGTGTCTCGTTCGCATCCCAAGCCATCGGCACCGCGCTCGGTATCGCCGTCGCAGTGATCGGCGCGGGTATTGTTTATGGCGGTTTGCGAGCCGTAATGGGTCTACGGCTCGACGATGAGCAGCAATTTAACGGCGCAGATTTGACTATCCATAAGATCAGCGCAGAAGCCGAATAAACGCATCTCACGGCAATACCTGCGGCGCAGATTTTGGCTCAAAATGGCCAAAACTGCGCCGCAGGTATTTTGAAGCGTCAACACTGCTGGCGCTTTCCAAACACTTAAATGTAACCGCGCGAGTGATTGCGACGTATTATCGAGACCGTTGCGTCGCTCGCAGCAACATCGAACGCAACTTACAAGGGGAAACGAATGCTAATTGATGCACCGTTCGCGTTGCGAGCACCGACGTTGGTCAATCCACACGATCGCGCCAAGCCCTTACGCGATGCTTTGCAAAAGCATGGGCTCTGGACACCGCACCAAACCGCCGCGCGGCGCTGGCCCATTGGCTGCATTTCGCTGGAGGTCACCCAGCGCTGTAATCTCGACTGTACGCTGTGCTATTTGAGTGAGCATTCAGAGGCAGTGCATGACTTTCCGCTGGAAGAAATTTACCGTCGCATTGATCTGATCGCCACCCATTACGGCGCCGATACCGATATCCAAATTTCGGGCGGTGATCCAACACTGCGCGATCACGATGATCTGGAAGCGATCGTACGCTACATCAAAAAAATGGGCATGCGCTCCTCTCTTTTTACCAACGGAATTTTAGCGACGCGCACGCTGCTTGAACGCTTAGCAAAAGCGGGGATGACCGATGTCGCCTTTCATGTCGATCTCACGCAAGAGCGCAAGGGCTACCCCTCAGAAATTTCACTCAACGCGATCCGACGCGAATACATCGACCGGGCGCGTGGTCTCGGAATGTCAGTCTTTTTTAATACCTCTATTTACGCAGACAACGTCGACGATATTCCCATGCTGGCTCGTTTTTTTGCGCAGCATAGCGATGTGGTGCGGATGGCATCGTTTCAGATGCAAGCCCAAACGGGCCGTGGTATTTTGGATGGCAAACGTGCCCCGGCACTGACCCAGGCACGGGTGATGTCCTTAATTGAAAAAGGCGCGGGAACCTCACTCAACTTTGATGCCCTGATCGGCGGTAGCCCCACTTGCAACCGGTACGCGACCGCAATTACGTTTGGTCGCGGTGAGGGAACCCGCGCGCATGATTTATTTCGCAATGGCGCATTCATCGCACGCGTCATGCGCGAAACCGCCGGGCTCAACATCGATCGGACCAACAAAGCGCAGGTGGTGAAATCGGTTGTTAGTGAAATTCTAAAACGCCCCGGATTGGCGTTGCAAGGCATCGTTGCGGCAGCAGAAGTGGCTTGGCGTGCGCGGCGTGATTTACCGCGCGCCTTTGGATCGTCCGGTGGAATCCAAAAGATCTCATATTTCATCCACAATTTTATGGATGCATCTGCCCTTGAGCAAGATCGGCTTGATACCTGCGTGTTTATGGCCGCTACTCAGGTAGGCCCCGTCCCCATGTGTGAATACAACGCCAATCGTGATGCTTATTTGTTGCGCCCAATCGCACTTGCCGATGGTACGCAATGGCAGCCTTTGGCCGGGCGCGCCGACGCAGCAAACGGGATGCGCAGTGGCACCCAATCTGCGCCGCAGGTATCTAAGATTTACCCGATTAAATTTCTCAAAGGCCGATCACGAAGCATCGCAAATGGCGCGCGGCAGGCGCAAAAGGAAAATCGTGAATCTGCGTAATCTATTTTTAACCGTTTTCGTCTGGGGGTTTTTGTCGGCCTGTGCAACGCAGGTACCGCGCCCAAATCTCGCCGCGCCGGTCGTGAGCGCACAAGGCGCGACGCAAGCGTGGGCACGCGTGCTCACGCAATTTGTAAATGACCGCGGGGAAGTTGATTTTCAAACGCTTGTGAAAGACCGTGCCGATCTCGACCGCTACGTTGATTTCATCGCGACAACGCCATTTGAAGCAATGCAGCCAGGCAATGCGCGGCTGGCGCACTTCATCAATAGCTACAACGCGTTATCGATGTTTAACGTCGTCGATTTGGGGATTCCAGCATCAAATGCTTCGCTCGTTGCTCGTGCTCGATTTTTTCTGTTGCGCAAGTTTGAAATCGGTGGTTTGCCGATGTCACTCTACGCTTTTGAAAACGAAGTGATTCGTAAGCAAAACGAGCCCAGGATTCATTGGGCGCTCAATTGCAGCGCCCGCGCGTGCCCGGTCTTGCCACGCAAACCTTTTACCGCTGAAAATTTAGACGCTGAGTTAACAAATGAAGCCGAGCTTTTTTTTGCTGATCCCAAAAATCTGCGTGTCGATCATTTGGCAAGAGAAATCTGGCTCAGTGAAATTTTTCAATTTTTCCCGGAAGATTTTGTACCGAACGCCGCCACGAGTTTCACCGCTTACGCCCAACGCTTCGTGCGCGAGCGCTTACCGATAACGTACACCGAGCGGTTTACCCCTTACGATTGGACCATTGCCAATAGCAAGGAGATAAGAAGCGAAAAATAACGTGAAATTGAGCCAAATCTGCGCCGCAGGTATCGTTCATAAAGAAGGTGGCTTGACCCAGCAAAAAATACAGCAAAGTGCGTGCGACCCGCTTGATTGGGCACTCAAAAAATCACTGGAAACGGTGAAGCGCCAGCATCCTATAATGCAAAATGAATTAAACCAAAAACAGCATAAAAGGAGTTTCGTCTGGCCTCACCCCTTGAAATGAACGCTTTCCTCGCTCAATCTGAGCGGCGCGCGTTCAAACAGGCCATGTTTGCCGTGCGTAATGAAGACGCCGCGCTTGACATCGTGCAAGACTCAATGATGAAGCTTTCGGAAAAATATGCCGACAAGCCCGCCAATGAGCTGCCAATGCTTTTTACCCGCATCGTCCAAAACACGACGCTCGATTATTTCCGCCGCACCAAAGTGCGCAATACATGGACGACACTGCTCGGTGATATATCTGGCCGCGATGGTGAAGACGACGATTTCGATCTCCTGGAAGCCTTAGAAGTTGAATCGGGTGCGCAACTGGCGCAAAGCCCGCAGCAGGCGCTTGAGCAGACGCAGACGATGACGATCATTGAGGAAGTGATCGAAAAGCTCCCCGCGCGTCAACGGGAAGCGTTTTTGCTTCGTTACTGGGAAGAGTACGACACGGCCGAGACGGCTACGGCGATGGGTTGCTCAGAAGGCAGCGTCAAGACACACTGCTCTCGGGCCGTCGCAGCGCTCTCTAAAGCGCTCAAACTGAAAGGGATTTCGCTATGACACCTCCAAATACCCCAAAAGCGAAAGCAGCACGCACTAACGCAGTGCAAGATCAAATTGGTCGTTCGATTAAACATTATCTTGATGCAAGTGCAATCAATCTTGATTCAAACATTGCGCAAAAATTAGTCGTCGCGCGGCGTGCGGCGTTAGTGGCAATGAATAGCCGCACCGCGGCAACTTCGGTCGCAGTCGGTGGTGGCGCACTTGCGCGCACGCATGGACGCACCGAAGGCGAAGACCGCGCCATGTTTTGGGGCGTTGGTCTCTTTACCGCACTCGCGCTGGCAATCTACGGCGGCATTCATTTCGATCAAAATCGTCGGGCAGTCGAGGCCGCCGAGGCTGATATTGAAATTTTGGCCTCCGATGTCCCGATCGATGCCTATTTCGATCAAGGCTTTAAGTCTTGGGTTCAACAAGGCAAATAACGCAATGAAGAATATGCGCAATTTTTTGGCTCTTGTGCTCGCGCTCGCGAGCCTTGGCCTCAGCGCGCCGAGCACCGCACAAATCTTCACCCAGCTCCCCGCCGCAGAGCAATCGATCTTAAAGCCGCTCGCCTCCGAATGGGACGCAATGAGCGCCACCCGCAAGAAAAAATGGCGTGAAATGGCAACGCGTTACCCAAGCCTTTCCGCCGAAGAGCAGCAACGTTTGAGCGCACGCATGGCCGGTTGGTCGCGCATGACGCCCGCTGATCGCCGTGTTGCGCGCGATCAATTCCGCGCTGTGCAAAGCCCGCAAGCGGCATCGCCCGCAGCCCGCGAAGACTTAAAGCGTAAGTGGCAAGCGTATCGAGATTTACCTGCCGAAAAACGTGCTGAACTCGAACGCAATGCACCGGTAAAAGGCGGTACGATTTCAAATGCGCGCGATGCCGTAAAGCGCGCAGGCACACCACCATTACCTGCGGCGCAGATTCCAGTGCAGCCCGTTGGCGACGTGCAGGTGCGCACCGCGCCACAAAGCCCGCCAATCCCCGTCAAGGCGATGGCGCAAACCCCCGGCACCTCACCGACGCAGCAACCCCGCTAGCAAAAAGGTCGGCGCGCAGGTGACGTAAGCAACGTAAGCAACGCCTACAATTCAAGATTGAATTTTTGCCCCCGCCCTTGAGCGGCACTTCACACTGTGGAATCATCGCCCGCCCCTAAATTAACGCTGATTGCACCCGCGCCTGGATTTCGACGCTTTGGGGCGTTTGTGCACGAGGGCTTCTTTCTCGTTGCGCTCGTATTTATCGCGATGTTGTTAGTCACGCGACTGGCAGGCGGCGAGCTCAAAGGCTACTCGCGCACCATCGGGCAAGTTTTTCTGTTTCTGGTGATGGGTGGTTACTTTATTTGGCAGTGGACAAACGGTCGACGCACGTTGGCACAAAAAACATGGAGCCTCGCACTGCGCACTGCCACTGGCGCAACGCTTGACGTTCGCAGCGCTGCTTTGCGTTACCTCACCGCATGGATTGGTCCTGCGATGGCGCTTGGTGCATATACGGCGATCGGCCGCGGAGGCCTCGCGCTTCTTTTGCTTAATTTCGCGTGGATTTTTGTTGACCGCGATGGGCAAACTCTGCATGATCGTATCGCGGGAACGCGGCTGGTGCGTGTTTAGTTGATCGCGCGGTAGGCAGCTGATTTCACACAAAACTGCGCCGCAGGTATTGGCTAAATTTTTAGTCAATACCTGCGGCGCAGTTTCGCCCGCCAGAGCGGGAATTATCTAAACCGATGGTGTGGTGGCGACCGTCTCCTGTGGAGCGCTGCCCGATGCCGGTGGATCATCTTTCACTGGCGGTGGCGTGTAGATCTTTGGCGCACGTGGCGGTCTGCCTTCCATGATGTCGTTGATCTGATCAGCATCAATGGTCTCAAGCTCCAAGAGCGCATTGGCCATCGCATGCATTTTGTCGGCGTTATCTTCAATCAATTTACGGGCACGGGCGTATTGCTCATCGATAATGCGGCGAACTTCCGTATCGACTTTTTGCATCGTGGCTTCTGAGATATTTTTAGTCTGCGTGACGCTGCGGCCTAAAAAGACTTCCCCTTCGTTTTCGGCATAAACCATTGGGCCTAGCGATTCCGTCATGCCATAACGCATCACCATGTCGCGGGCGAGCTGCGTTGCGCGTTCGAAGTCGTTCGATGCGCCGGTCGTCATCTGATTCATGAAGACTTCTTCGGCAATCCGCCCACCAAAAAGCATGGCCATCATATTGAGCATGCGGTCTTTGTCAAGGCTGTAGCGATCACCCTCGGGTAATTGCAAGGTTAAGCCTAGCGCACGACCGCGCGGCATGATCGTAACTTTATGCACTGGATCGGTCTTAGGCAACAAGCGCGCGACTAAGGCATGGCCAGACTCATGGTAAGCGGTGTTGCGGCGCTCTTCTTCTGGCATCACCATGGAGCGGCGCTCGGTGCCCATCATGATTTTGTCTTTCGCCATTTCGAAGTCGTTCATGTCTACGAAACGCTTGGTTTTGCGAGCAGCAAAGAGTGCCGCTTCATTAACCAAATTGGCTAGATCTGCTCCGGACATGCCTGGAGTGCCGCGCGCGAGGATGTCTGCTTTCACATCTTCTGCCAGCGGCACTTTACGCATATGCACATTCAAAATTTGCTCACGCCCGCGCACATCGGGCAGCGGCACGACCACTTGCCGATCAAAGCGGCCAGGACGCATTAAAGCCGGATCAAGCACATCAGGTCGGTTGGTCGCGGCAATCACGATCACCCCTTGATTACCCTCAAAGCCATCCATTTCGACGAGCAATTGATTGAGCGTTTGCTCGCGCTCATCATTACCACCGCCCACGCCCGCGCCGCGCTGACGGCCTACCGCATCGATCTCGTCGATAAAAATAATGCACGGCGAATTTTTCTTTGCTTGCTCAAACATGTCGCGCACGCGGGACGCACCGACGCCGACAAACATCTCAACAAAATCAGAGCCTGAAATTGAGAAGAATGGCACTTTTGCCTCGCCCGCAATCGCCTTAGCCAGCAAAGTTTTACCCGTTCCAGGTGAGCCCACCATCAGCACACCGCGCGGAATGCGCCCGCCCAATTTTTGAAATTTTGACGGGTCGCGCAAGAAATCGACGATCTCGGTGACTTCTTCTTTTGCTTCATCGCAGCCCGCGACATCGGCGAAAGTAATCGAATTATTATTCTCATCCAAAAGCCTTGCTTTGCTTTTACCAAACGAGAATGCGCCGCCTTTGCCGCCGCCCTGCATCTGTCGCATGACATAAAACCACGCACCAATGAGAAGCAGCATCGGAAACCAATTAATCAAGATCGAGGTGAGCATCGATTGCTCTTCCTCAGGCTTGGCGGCGACTTTAACGCCCGACTTAATCATGTCGTCCACCATCCACAAGCTCATGCCCGGAGAGTAGCTGACAAATTTCTTGCCGTCTTTGTCTTCCCATTTAATGGTGCGCCCTTCTACGTAGGCGGTGGTCACGCGCTTGGCGTAGACCTCGTCCATGAGGGTCGAATACGGCGCTTCATTGCCGGTGCCGCGCTGGCGCTTATCAAATTGCTGCACGACCATCACCACAACGATGCCGATGACCGCCCAAATACCGATATTTTTCAGAAGACTATTCACTGTGGCAAAACTCCTATTACCTGAAAATGATTTTACGCGCTTAGTAAAGGGAAGCGCTTAAATCGTGACGGCTGAACGGGTAATCCCCAATAAGACGTTCCTCGATGCAACATCTACTGACATCGCTTGGAAGATCGGACAATCAAGACCATTGCAACCTTTTCAAACTCATTGCGTCTATTTGGGGCCGGTGCACAATAAAAACAACTCTGGGCTGCGATCACGGCTCGCTTTGGGCTTGCGGGTTTCCACTTTTGTGAAATGCTTGCGCAAATGCACGATAAATTCAGTAAAACCAGCGCCTTGGAAAACTTTGGTGAGAAATTTCCCATCTGGCCCTAGATGCGAGAGTGCGAAATCAGCGGCGAGTTCCGCCAAATAAAGCACGCGCGGCATATCGAGGCTCGCCATCCCGCTCATATTGGGTGCCATGTCTGAGAGCACCACATCGACCGCCCGCCCGCCCAGAGCGGCTGAAATCGCCTCCAATGGCCCTGTTTCCGTGAAATCGCCTTGAATGAAAGTGACTTTAGCCAAGCCCTGCATTTCCAAAATATCAGTCGCAATGATGGTCGCATCGCCGTTGGTTCGCCGCAATGCCACTTGACTCCAGCTCCCCGGGGCGCTGCCTAAATCAACGATCACTTTACCGGGCTTTAATAGCTTATCTTTTTCATCGATTTCGAGTAATTTATAGGCCGCACGCGAGCGATACCCCTCCTCGGCCGCTTTTTTGACGTAAGGGTCGCTGGTATGCTCCTGCATCCACGTCGAGCTTTTACGATGCTTTTTATTATCGGGATTGAGGGGGGAAAAGCTGGGTTTGCGTGCGGTCATGGCTAGATTGTAAGATTTAGAGGTAAATCTGCGCCGCAGGTATTTTTAATTCCACGCGCATGATTTGCCGTCGCGACGCGCGTAAACTGTAAGTTATGGCTCTTTTAGAACTCCCCCCCGCAGCAAAGCGCGAATTACGCGGCATTGCCCATCACATTGATCCGGTCGTCATGATCGGCCAGCATGGCATCACCGGGCCGCTGCTGCATGAGATCGACAACGCACTCATTTCGCACGAGTTGGTTAAAGTGCGCGTCCACGGCGACGACCGCCAAGAGCGCAATCAAATGTTGCTCAAAATTTGCGATGCACTTTCTTGCGCGCCGGTGCAACATCTAGGCAAACTTTTCATCCTCTTTCGCCCCGGAAAAGTCGGCGCGATTAAAGGTGCAGCCGCCGCAGCAAAGCCCGCCAAAGAGCGCCCAAAGCATACTGATTTCCCTGCTGCGCCCGCGCGCGGCACAACGCCGCAGACAAAAAAACCACGCGCCGATGCCAGTGAGGCAAAAGCCCGTGCCCCCGGCAAATCTGCGAAGCGAGGCGAATGGTGGGATGCGTCGCTGCCGGTCGCGCCGCGCGCGCCCAAAGCCAAGCGCGGCGTAACGCCCAACCCGCGCACCCGCGCCCCGCGCGCTGGGCAAGATTCACTTTTTGGTAACAAACGCCCGCCGCCACGCGCCGCAAACGAATCGCCTTTTGAGCCGCGCGGGCGCACAGCACCTGCCGACTCTGGCATGATTGTGCCGCCGCCGACCGAGTCGCGTCGTCGCCTGCGGGCAGACGCTGCGGAGCAAAAATTTGCCGCCGCCGGTGGTGACGAGAATAAACGCTACCGCTGGAAAGATCGCGACAGCTGGCCGACCAACGAACGCACACCGCGCCCAACCACCCGCACGACGCCAAAGGCAAACGTGCGCGGCGCCGCCCGAAACACGCCGCCCGGCGGCACGCAATCGCGGCGGCGATTGAAAGACGGCGCGTAAAGCGGCGTTTGAGCGCGAATCGGCAATCAAAAGCCCTCAAAAATGCCCAAATCTGCGCCGCAGGTACACCCTTTTTTTGAACCCAATCCTCTAAAAAATATGACCGATACTCTTAAACGCCTTTTAGTTTTGTTTTCGATCTGCGCCGCGATGGTCGGCTGCGATGCCGTGCAGCGGCAAGAGCTGCAAGTTGGCGCGAGTAAAGATGCGGTGATGGCGCAAATGGGCCAGCCCGACACGGTCTGGAAAGAAGCGGATGGGCGCGAGCTCTGGGATTACCCGCGTGGCCCAGAAGGCACCGAAACGCTGCGCATGACGATTAGCCCCGACGGTGTTTTAAAAGACATTTTGAATACGCTAACTGAATCCAACTTCAGCCAAATTCAAAACGGTATGAATAAAGAACAAGTGCGCCGCCTGCTGGGTCGCCCCGGCTTCCAAAAGCAATATGGCAACAATCGCGCAGGCAATACATGGGAATGGAAATACATGCGCGATCGCAATACGCAGATGCTATTCGCGATTGAATTTGATGGCAACGGCATCGTCATCGGCAAAGGCTCGACCGATCCATCGCTGACCAAGCCGCAATAATCCGCATGGCCGCGCCACTTGTCGCGCTAACATCAGGGCAAATTGCTCACGCACTCGCGAGCGCTTCACTATCGCAATGGCAAATGAAAAATGGCGCAATGGAGCGCATTTACCGCACGGGTGGCTGGAAGGCCACGCTGCTTCTGGTCAACGCCGTTGGCCACCTGTGTGAAGTGGCTTGGCATCATCCAGAATTGATCGCGACCTACGGTCAACTGATCATTCGCCTCAACACCCACGATGTGAACGGGATCTCAGCGCGCGACATCGCGCTTGCTGAAAAAATCGAGGCGATGCTCGCGTGGAATCCCGCAGCAGAATCAGGCGGCGCGCTCGAGGGCATACCGAGCGCGGACGCCCGGTTCACTTACCTCAAGCCTTAATTTTTCAAATACCTGCGGCGCAGATTTCGCCTTTTCAGAGGCAAATACTACTTAAATAGCTTATCAAAAAAGCCTTTTTCTTTTGGCTTTTGACGATCTGCATTTTGGCCAGAAATTTCTTCAAATTCGCGCAAAAGCTCTTTTTGGCGCGCAGTCAAATTTACGGGCGTCTCAAGCGCTACATGGCAATATAAATCTCCGGCGATACTCGCCCGAACGGGCTTCACGCCCTTGCCGCGTAAACGAAAGGTTTGCCCCGACTGCGTTTCGGCAGGAATTTTGAGCGAGGCTTTGCCGTCAAGGGTGGGGATCTCAAGCTCGCCGCCCAACGCCGCAGTAGAAAACGAAACGGGCATTTCGCAATGCAAATCTGCCCCATCGCGCTGGAATACAGCATGCGCTTTGAGCGAAATAACGACATATAAATCACCGGTGGGCCCACCGGCTGCCCCGGGCTCACCCTCGCCAGACAAGCGAATGCGGTCATCCGTATCGACGCCCGGCGGGATTTTGACTTCAAGCGTCTTGGAGCGCTTAACTTTGCCCGCGCCACCGCAGGCATTGCAAGGATCAGGAATCATCTTGCCGCTGCCCTGACACTGGGGGCAGGCTTGCTGCATCTGAAATGGACCCGCGCGCACGTTGACCACGCCCGCGCCATTGCAGGTCGTGCAGGTAATGGGCTTAGTGCCGGGCTTCGCGCCACTGCCTTTGCACACTTCACAGTCTTCGTAGCTCGGAATTTTGATCGTCGTCGTCGTGCCCTTCGCGGCTTCTTCGAGCGAAATTTCTAAGTTGTAGCGCAAATCTGAGCCCCGCGCAGGCCCGCCCCGCCCACGCGCGCTACCACCGCCACGACCACCAAAAATATCACCAAAAATATCGCCAAATGCGTCGGAGAATCCACCCGCTCCCGCACCAGCGCCCATGCTTTGATCAACACCGGCATGTCCATACTGGTCGTAAGCGCCGCGCTTTTTAGCGTCCGAAAGCATCTCATAGGCTTCTTTAGCCTCTTTGAATTTTTCTTCGGATTCTTTATTGTCGGGATTGCGATCAGGGTGATACTTCATCGCAAGCTTGCGATAAGATTTTTTGATGTCTTCTTCAGTAGCGTCGCGATTGACGCCTAAGACTTGGTAATAGTCGCGCTTGGTGGCCATGGTCGTGCTGTAAATATAGTTTCGAAGCACGTGGGGGTGAAAATTTTGGTTTCAAGCCCAAAAGCAATCGTTTTTTCATCGCGCACAAAATGGCTGCCACTACGGCGCGTCCTCTCGCTGCTTCTTAAATCCGATCAGCGATTTTCGCTATTGACACGGCTCAAAGCACACAAGACTCCTCGCGTTGAGATCTCCGCCGCAGCGCCAGCAGATCGTCGACCCAAACACCACCCGCGCGCTGACGTCGTGAGATTACTAAACCGCTCGTTTGGTAAAAACTAATATAGGCGGTTCACTTAAGCCGAAGTTGTTAAAACGGAAAAGGGATACCCCACGATTCGGTTCTATGAGGCCCTGGCTTTTGACGTCGTTCAACATCGAGGTCTGGTAGGTCACGATAGACAGGATAATTCTTGATTTCATTTTTGATGCCGGCTTTGCCACCGTTTTTATAGGCTTTGTAAATCGCCTCCTCCGACTTCACCACACCCTCTAAATAAGGCGTTAGCTTTTGCTTAAATTTGCCATTTTTGTCGACAAATTTTGATCGCAGCTCACTCCAGAGCTTCATTTCGACCGCAAAAGCATCGACTTCCCGCTGAATATTGGCAGCTAGGTAGCCTTTGGCATTTGGATTTTTTTGTCCCTGCTGCACGTGCACAGACTCGTGCAAGAGCACCACGGCGGCTAATTCAGGATTACGGAGGAGGTCTGCATTAATTTGTACGTAAAAGTTACCTTCGATAACCCGCGGTTTTCCCGACGGGTCTTTTTTGCCCGTTGGGTCTTGAATGTCAGGTTCCTTACGCGCTTGTCCGAAAACTTCCAAATTCTCCACACCGCGGATCGGTGTGTGCTGCACAGTTAAGAGAATATCCCGATTCACCGGATCTTTCCCAAAAGTACTATTGGTTACGACATCGACCGCGTTTTGGCTGGTATCGTAATTCTGCCGACGCGCTGCTGGATCGCCCGAGCCCGCGATACTGAAAACCGCTGCAGGTTTTGCCGACGCGCGCCCAGTATTTGGCAAATTAGTTGGATTATTGGGACGGTTGGGCGGCATTGCAGCAGCAAGATCCCGCTGCATCGCGAAATCGGCTGATAGGATCGGGGGCAATGTCAATGTAGAAGCGTTGTCGACGCTGCTGAGCTGAAAACCTGTACTCATAGCATATCCTTTTGTGAAATCATTGCAGTTCACCGAAACCATCATCGTAAAAAAGTGGAAAATCGTTCTACGCAAATTTACAGTGCAATACAAGATTGCGCAGCGTCGCTACCGTAATCCACTCATACCTCCGATATAGCAGCTTGTGTGCCAATCTCGTTCGGGCAATGCGCGCTCATAAGATTTCTTAGCTAAATTCTTAAGTTAATCACGCGCCTGCTATTTCTATTTATTAATAGCGTACTGATTTACGCGAAACGGCTGCGGTCAGGCGCACCGGCAGTCGTATAGTTCGTCGATCTCACAATACGTTAACGAGATTGCTAGTGACTCTAATTTATGGAGACTCAAAAAAGCCAAATTCTGCGCCGCAGGTATTTTCAGTGTGAAGGTCAGAATAGCGCCACGTAAGATCCAGCCACCCTTTGCCGCACGCGCAGGCACTTCTAAATTCATCGTTCCGCAGCAGCACGACGCAAACTATCGAAGTGCGATGGAGGGGCGCACGACTGTGCGCTGTACTTTTCTAAGCCTGGTGAGCAGCTAAGAGTAAGGCATGATTTTTGCTAGATGCTAATTGGTATGTGCAGCCGCCGAGCCGCCCAATGCCATCAGATTTTTGGAGAAATCATGTCAGCGATTACGTTTAACCTTTCTGCGCTTCCCAATCTAGGACTTGCACGCTCAAGTGAGCTTGGCGCTCTTTTGAAGACTAATCTGAAAGTTGGTTCTGTTCCGCAGCAGCTTAAAAATCCTGCCCGTAACATCAACCCTGTGCAAAATTTCACCTCCAATATTTTGTCGACTCAAAATAACAAGGTGCAGTTAGCGCGCAAAGAAGCGGCTGATAATCCATGGTTTCCCAATTCCCAGTCTGACGCTAATCCGAGGGACTATCAAGCAGAAGACCGAAAAAAACTGATGGGGCCTGCGTTCAAACGCATCGACAATCTAATCAAAAGTAGTGCATACGGGCGTTTAAAATCTAACTCTGCGATCGTAGGCAAAGCACTTGGCGCGAAACGAGATATTGGCGATATCAAAGGCGCTACCGCGGCATTCACTCGCGAACCTTCGTATTACGTGCCCAACCGCGACGGGCGCGGAACGATCACCCTCTCACCGACCATACTGCTGAAAGACAGCAAGCCCGAAGTTGGCGCACTGGCGCTTATCCACGAGGCCACACACGCTGCGGAATCAGCTGCAAACCCGAAATATCCCACAAATATAGCGTTCCCAATTCAGTCTGAAGTTAAAGCCTTTGAGGAGCAACTAAAACTCTATAAGGAATTTAGACCGAAACTCGTTGACGCAGGCGGAAACCCGCGCCAAGAATTGAACGAGTTCGATAAATCTCTCGTGAAAGATACGGAACTTCTCTATCGGCTCCAAAAAACTGGCGGCTCCGCGGCTATCCAAAAAGAAATCGAGTCCTGGCCTCACTATCAAAATATCCCGGGCCGAAACGATAAGATATATTTACCGGGTGGGGTCACGATTCCAAAGTTTGACTTACCAGAAATCAAAATACCTGCGGGGGCACTGCCGCATCTTTAATTGACCGCAAACATTGAAGCGTGCGACCGGCTCGAAAGTCACGCGTAAGCATGGCGCGTTGCTGATCAAACTGTGACCCAGAAGCATTGAATAGACGGATAACGCTTAAGCGGAAAAGATCGCGCCGCGTTCAACGAAAATTAGCAACTTGAAAATGCGAGGATTGACAGCCGGAAAAAATTTGCCCAGAGCACATAACGGTGACTTTTCATGCGCCACAAGGGATAGATTAACGCGAGCCAGCGCAGAACTTTTTTCAGTCCGCGCCACCAGCGACCGGTTTTAAATTTGCGATTCCGCACCGGCTTAGCCCAAGAATAAACCGATCTGCGCCGCAAGTATTGGCAGCTATCGCGTAAACGTCCACACCCACTTTACAAACGCTTCTGCGCTGCGGCGCTCTGAGATCGCGGATTCGCGATTAGTCGTATCGCGATTGAACGTCACGCCGATATTGAGCTCTTTGCCCAGACTCCATTTATGTGCGTAAAGCACGGACGCGGCGATGCTGGTGCGCTTTGGCTCAAGCCCTTGGTCTGGGCGATATTGTGAAAGATTGCGAACGGTTTGCGTATGCGCAGCAATCAGGCGTACGGTATCGAGGGCACTGATGTAACCCACCGCGACGAGCTGGTGCGCGGTATCGCGCAAGCGAAGTTGCCCGTTGCCTAAATCATGCAACATAAAAACATTGGATCGCCACTCTAGCTCAAGCCGATCCATCGGACGCACTGTAAAGAGAGTATTGCCTGAAATCGAACGCGCACGCACATCGCTGACGACATCAACATCGCGCCCGCCGCCAATGCCAGCTTCAAACGCAGAGACGATTTGGCCAGGAACAAAATTAAAGTAGGTGGAGAGATATGGCACATGATGCAGCGGCCCATCGGGGCGAGTGCGGGTGTAGTTGAAATAGCGGGGCTGCACATTCCAGTAGAGATTGCGCGCGCCGTTGATGTTGACTGTAGGCACGATGTTGTAACCGATCGTTGTGCCATCCCACGATTTTTGTCCGCCACTTTCAAGGCCAGTGCAAATTTCATTTAAAAAGCCTTCGCGCTTAACGCAGTGTGCTCCACCGCCACTCATTTCCCGAAATCCATTTTGAAAATTGATTGATGCATCGGCGCGAAATTGCGGTGAGCTTTCAACATACTTCAACGATTTACGCCACTTACCATCATCATAAGTGGATTCCAAAAAAGCCATATGTCCATGATTTCGCGCCGCGATTTCACGCGATTCGCTGCCCATGATTTGGCCACGTATGCGCCAAGCGTCAGTCGGGCGTAACGCTACATCGGCCGCGATCATTGTGTTGCGGGTCGTATCGGCGTAATCCCGATCGGTTAGCGTAAAGCCTAAGCTTCCCCCGCCGATTTCTGATTTGAAGGGAATGCGGGCGCGTGCCAAAGTGACCTGCGAGGCGGGCTGGGCGCGGCCATCAGAGTAAAAAGTATTGGGCAAAATCGTGAAGCTACCGCCGCGATCGGCGACAGTCAAAATCGTTGCATCAAGCGATTCACTGCGCAGCGTCGCGCGCGTGCCCCACTTCGGATCGGCAATGGCGCGCGAGTAAAAAGTATTGAGTGGTGTTGAATATAAATCACTGCCTTCCAAAAAGAACGGGCGCTTTTCTTGCAATGAAATGGCGAACAAGCTATTCGCCCGCAGCACCGGCGCATCGCTTTCAAGCTGCGAAAAATCGGGCAGCAATGTGGCATCAATCACCCAATCAGAATTGACCCGCCACTTGAGGTCAACGCCAACGTTCATGTCTGATTTTTTGCGCGTTTTCTCGCGGTTCACGCGTTCTGCCCCGGTCAATAACGTCAGATACGGTGATACTGAGATTCCTGCCGCCGACGGAATACTCGTAATGCCAGTTAGCGGCTCTGCGACGCACAAAAAGCACGGTGGCTCGCGACCGAGCGATACGTTACTCATACGGATTCGGGTCTCGCGCATCATATTGCGAAATGCGATAAAGCTCAGTTGCGCCGGGGCGGGCGAAGGCATGCGCAAGGTCGTCCACGGGATGCGGAATTCCGCGCTCCAGCCATCTGCGAGCAGCGCGGGCACTGCTTCATATTCGTAATCTGGTGAGAAATCTTCGTCCGTTTGGTCTTCATTCCAAACGCCATCAGCGAGCACTCCGCGCGGATTTACCCGAAAAAATTGTGCGAATTTTCGCGCACCTGTCGGATCAATCCAAATATTGAAATTATCTTGTGTGCCATAAACGCGATCCCGGCGCACTAACGGCGCAACGATTTTTGAAGGCTCAGGATCGTAGGCACGCACGCCGACATAAAGCGCAAGATCGTCGTAGAGGATGCGCACTTCCGTTTTCACTTTTGCCGGGGTTTTTTCTTGTGGCAAATTTTCGATGAATTGATCGGAAGCTGGAGCACTCGCCCATGCCGCCTCACTGAGCTTGCCATCAAGCACGATCGGCGCAAAGATGCGCTTAGCTTCAAGCGCATAAGCAGGCGCACATGCGCAGATCGCAGTCAAAAAAAGCAGGCTAACGACCGCGCTGCGGACCAAGAAGTGTGTTGAGATCATTCCGAGAATTTTAAAAGAACATATGCGCCGCAGGTTAGCGATTGCCACGCTGCCGGTCATCACAAAAGCGATGGTCTGCAGAAAATAGAGTCTCAGTTGCGGGTAGACCGTGCGGTCGCGATGGTCAAAATCTGCGCCGCAGGCATGACCCAGCGCGCATTCAACGATTCGATTTGAAATTGCGTTTGCCACTAACGGCGAACGCAGTTCGCCCGACTTGCGGCGCAGAATTGCGTGGCAGCGCTGCGGCCCAAAGTGCAAATTCACGCGCTCGAAGGTATCATTCTTCGATACTTTTTAGTAAATTGTTTCGCCTTTTAGTGTAAAGGCGTTCAATGCATACAGGCATAAGCCTGAACTGGAGCACCATGATGAACCACAAACTCAATTGCACTTTTTTAAAAGTAGTGATCGCAGCCCTCGGCGTTTGCCTCACGCTAACCGGCTGCTACGTTGTGCCCGTGACTGCCGACGGGCGACCTTACGGGCAAGCCGTTGGCGTTGCGCCCGCAGTCGCCATCGCCCCACTGCCGCAAACAGCAAACGTAAGGCTTTACCCAATCAATCAACTTGCCACGCCACTTGGAGTGATCAATGCGCAAGTCACCAATTTTCTCGACGGACGTGGGCAATTCACCGCCAGTATCGCTGGTGAAAATTTTGTTGGAGAAGCAACCCGGGCCGCCACCGGCCGCGCGGGGCTGGCGAGCGGCGCGGGCAGTCGTGGAAGTTCCTTGCAATGCCACTACACCATGACCCACGCAACGCAAGGCTCGGGGCGCTGCAGCCTTTCAAGCGGGGCACAATTTAATATGCACATAGGAGGATAAAGAATGAGTGGCCTTTCGCTTAACCTACACGCTGCGCTCAAGCGCGCACTGCGCCAACGCGGCAACACTTACGCGCAAGTCGCGGCAAAACTCACGGTGAGCGAGGCCACGATCAAGCGCGATTTTTCGAAGCGCACGATGAGCTTGGAGCGTTTCGCTGAAATTTGCGAAGCATTCCATATTTCTTTAGACGACGTGCTGCTCGCGGTGGAAGCTGACGCGCACTTGCTGACCTCACTCACTTTAAAGCAGGAGGCAAAAATCGTTGCAGATCCAAAACTTTGGCTCGTTGCCCTCTGCGCGCTCAACCAGTGGACGTTTGATGAAATGCTGGAGCGCTTTGAGCTAAAACCGCCCGAGCTTACGGGCCACTTGATTGCGCTCGATGGCATGGGGATTTTAAAACTGCACCCCGAAAACCGCATCACGCTGACGATCGCCCGCAATTTTCGCTGGGTAGCCAATGGCCCGTTCATGGTCATGTTCCGCGACAAATTAGTCAAAGACTTTTTATCGGACGGATTTGAAGCACCCGGCGATTTCTTTCGCTTGGTCACCGGCAATCTCAGTGCCTCTGCGCTCGAGACGATGCGTGAGCGCTTGCGCAATCTCGCAGAAGAACTCGCGACATTACACGCGCGTGATGCCCGCATTCCGCGCACGCGCAAACGCAGCATAACGCTATTGCTCGCGCTGCGCGACTGGGAGCCTAAGATGTTTGACTTGCTTAAGAAGCCGATGCCGCGTACGCTGTGATTCTTATCAATACCTGCGGCGCAGATTTGGGCAATTTAGAGCTCAAATCTGCGCCGCAGGTATGGTGAGCACTAAGAGACTTTTGTGAACACAATTTGCCCCGCTTGGGCGTCCACCACGATACTTTCACCGGGTAAAAATTTCCCAGCGAGTAACTGTTTGGCGAGCGGATTTTCAATTGATTGCTGAATCGCCCGTTTGAGCGGACGCGCGCCATACACCGGATCAAAGCCCGCTTCAGTAATGAGCGCGAGCGCTGCATCGGTGATTTTGAGCGAATGATCAAGTTTGGCCAAGCGCTGCTCCAAGCGCTGCAATTGAATCTTGGCGATTCCTTCAATTTGCGATTTAGCAAGTGGATGAAAGACCACGATTTCATCGATCCGGTTGATAAATTCCGGGCGAAAATGGGCTTTTACTTCGGCCATCACTGAAATTTTCATGAGCTCATGCGGCTCGTCGACCATCGCTTGAATTTTCTGCGAACCTAAATTTGACGTCATGATGATGACCGTATTTTTGAAGTCCACGGTGCGCCCTTGGCCATCGGTCATCCGACCATCGTCGAGCATTTGCAAGAGCACGTTAAAGACATCTGGGTGGGCTTTTTCTACTTCATCAAACAGGATCACGCTATACGGTTTACGCCGCACAAGCTCGGTTAAATAGCCGCCTTCATCGTAGCCGACGTAGCCCGGTGGCGCGCCGATTAATCGGCTCACGCTATGCTTTTCCATGAATTCGCTCATATCAATGCGAATGAGCGCGCTCTCGCTATCAAACATAAAGTTTGCCAAAGCTTTGGTGAGCTCGGTTTTGCCAACACCCGTTGGCCCTAAAAAGAGGAACGAACCATACGGCTTACCAGGATCAGAAAGCCCAGAGCGCGAGCGCAGAATAGCATCAGACACCAGGCGCACAGCCTCTTCTTGGCCGACCACGCGCGCATGCAATGCCGCTTCAATCTTGAGTAACTTATCGCGCTCGCCAGTCATCATTTTTGATACCGGAATGCCCGTCGCGCGCGAGACAACCTCGGCAATTTCCTCCGCACCTACTTGAGTGCGAAGTAATCTCTTAGCCGCATTCTGCGCCGCAGGTAGCCCGATTGAGTCGTGTAACTGCTTCTCAAGCGCAGGCAATTTGCCATACTGGATTTCTGACATGCGCGCGAAATCGCCTGAGCGCTTGGCATCATCCATATCGACTTTAAGTTTCTCGATTTGCTCTTTAACCTGTGTCGAGCCTTGCACAGCGGATTTCTCAGCGCGCAAAATTTCATCGAAATCCGCATACTCTTTTTCGAGTTTTGCGATTTCAGCTTCCAATGCATCAAGCCGCTTTTTGGAGGCGTCATCGGTCTCTTTTTTGACCGCTTCCCGCTCGATCTTGAGCTGAATAATCCTGCGATCAAGCTTATCCATCACCTCTGGTTTCGAGTCGATTTCCATCTTGATGCGGGAAGCTGCCTCATCGATTAAATCGATCGCTTTATCAGGCAAAAAGCGATCGGTGACGTAACGATGCGATAGCTCAGCCGCGGCGATAATCGCAGCGTCTGTGATATCCACCCCGTGGTGCACTTCGTAGCGCTCTTTTAAGCCGCGCAAAATCGCGATCGTTGCTTCCACGCTGGGCTCGCCGACCAATACTTTTTGGAAGCGCCGCTCCAATGCTGCATCTTTCTCAATATATTTTCGGTATTCATCGAGCGTGGTCGCGCCGATGCAATGCAGCTCGCCGCGCGCCAACGCAGGCTTCAGCATATTGCCCGCATCAATCGCGCCTTCGGCTTTGCCCGCGCCTACCATGGTGTGCAACTCATCAATGAAAAGAATGATGCGTCCTTCATCTTTAGCAACATCTTTGAGCACTGCTTTCAGCCGCTCTTCAAACTCACCGCGATACTTTGCGCCCGCCAGTAAGCCTGCCATATCGAGCGAGAGCACGCGTTTGTTTTTCAAGCCTTCGGGCACTTCGCCATTAATGATGCGCTGCGCTAAGCCTTCCACAATCGCGGTCTTGCCCACGCCCGGCTCGCCGATCAACACGGGGTTATTTTTAGTGCGCCGCTGCAACACCTGAATCGCGCGGCGAATTTCGTCGTCGCGCCCGATTACAGGATCAAGCTTACCCGCGCGCGCTTGTTCGGTTAAGTCTACACAATATTTTTTAAGCGATTCCCTTTGCGATTCAGCATCTTGCGAATCGGCGGTCGCTCCACCGCGCACGGCATCAATCGCCGCTTCCAGCGCCTTGCGATTTGCGCCGCAGGCTTTATAAAGCCGACCCGTCTCGCTCTTATCTTCAGCCAGCGCAAGCAAGAACATTTCAGAGGCGATGAATTGATCGCCTTTGCGGGATGCCTCTTTATCTGCCAGATTGAGCAGGCTATTGAGATCGCGCGAGACATTGATGTCCCCGCCCTTGCCGGATACGCGCGGCAGCGCTTCAAGGCTCTTTTGCACATCGACCGAGAGTTTGCCAACGCTTACCCCTGCGCGCTGCAAGAGCGATTTCGCCCCGCCTTCTGCATCATCGAGCATTGCCATGAGTAAATGCTGCGGCTCAATTTGCCCGTTGTCTAAGCCCAAAGCCGTACTTTGCGCCTCGGCGAAGGCTTGCTGAAATTTAGTAGTGAGTTTTTCAAAACGCATGGCATGCTCCTCGCTGCGGGGATTTAACTAATCTCAAATATGGGCATGGAATTTGATTTTTCAACCGTACGCACCGGCAATACCTGCGGCGCAGATTTGCCCTATTTCAAGCCATTACAATCCACCGATGGACCAAAAACCACATTTTTTACAAGCCGTCGTTGCCGTGCTTTCAGCGTTTATCGGCATCCGCAAAGGTAAATCGTCATTTGCCGATCAAGGCATCAAACCATTTCATATTATCGCGGCCGGCCTTTTAGCAACTACGATGTTCGTCGGTGTTTTGCTGCTGATCGTGCGCTTTATTATTCGCGCAGCAGGCAGTTAGCGGCGCGGCAAGCGTGTTGACCTCATCGCTTCGTTTTTCTCGCTCAGAAAATCTCGCTAGCAACGCCGAGCGCACGCTCCAAAATAGAACGCTTTGCCAGACTTATCGTAATGCTTGCCATTGCTTGACATCATTTCACTATTTCGATAATATTCGAATTATGGAAATTTTTAGCGCCGTTACGCAGCTCACCGCGCTCGCCCACGAAACGCGACTCGCGGTGTTTCGCTCGCTGGTGCAGGCCGGCCCCGAAGGCTTGCCTGCGGGCGAAATTGCGAGGCTGCATGATCTGCCCTCGCCTTCGCTCTCGTTTCATCTCAATATTTTGAGCAATGCCAAGATGGTCTCGGCCACGCGCGAAGGCCGAGTGATCCGCTACGCGCCGCGCTTTGATGAGATGTCGGCGCTTCTCGCCTACCTGACCGAAAACTGTTGCGCAGGCAAAACTTGCGCGCCGACTTCAAAAAACAAATCTGCAAAAAAGGAAAACCAATCATGAAACGTTTTCATGTCCACGTCGCGGTCTCCAATCTCGATCAAAGCATTCAGTTTTACAGCACGCTTTTTGGTCAACCGCCCACAGTCAAGCACGACGATTACGCGAAGTGGATGCTCGATGATCCACGGATCAATTTCGCGATTAGCCATCGCTCGCAAGTCACCGGTATTGAGCATTTAGGCTTGCAAGCCGAAGCGCCAGAAGAGCTCACCGCCCTCACCGCGCGCCTGCGCGACGCTAACGTCGCCGTGCAGGACGAAACCGCCACCACCTGCTGCTACGCGCAGTCTGATAAAGGCTGGGTGCACGACCCCGACGGCATCGCCTGGGAGAGTTTTTATACCTTTGGCAGCGCGACAACTTACAGCGCGCCGGACGCGATGCAAGCCGAAAATCCCGCCGCCTGCTGCACGCCAACGGCACCCATTGCCGTCGCACTCGGCATGCCAAGCGTGAAGAAAAAAGCGGAAGGCAATGCCTGCTGTGCGTAACGCGCTCATCCTCTGCACGGGTAATTCCGCGCGCAGTATCTTGGCCGAAGCGCTCATCAATCACTTGGGCGCACCCCGCTGGCGGGCTTTTAGCGCGGGCAGTAAGCCAGCGGGCAAAGTTAATCCCTATGCGCTCTTAACGCTGGAGTCGCACAACATCATCGTCACCGATGGCCGCAGCAAATCGTGGGACGAATTTGCGCTGCTGACCGCACTGAAAATGGATCTCGTGATTACCGTTTGCGACAACGCAGCCAATGAAACCTGCCCGATTTGGCCGGGCGCGCCGCTCACCGCCCATTGGGGCTTAGACGACCCAGCAGCGGCACAAGGCGATGTTGAGTTGCGCAAAGCATTTGAATCTGCGTATCGCATCATTCGCCATCGCGTAGAAGCATTTGTCGCGCTTGATTTCGATGAAATACCTGCGGCGCAGATTGCAGCAGAATTGAAGCGCATCGGCACGCTTTCACCTTGAAAATTGTGATCTCGATATGCAGTGTAATCTGACCAAAACGCAGCGTAGCCGACGGATTGCATTCGGTGTCGCAATACTCGCCATTGGATTTTTCGCGCAATCATGGTGGGGGCTGATCGGGTTGCTTCCGCTGCATACGGCAACGATCGCATGGTGTCCAAAGCAGCTTTTCTGCGCTGTGAAATCACACCACTGGTGGCATCGCTGCTGCGATCAGTGCTGCTAAGGTGCGTCAAAAGCTCATCGCAGAATTTTTAGGCACGGCCCTGCTGCTCACTATCGTCGTCGGCTCGGGCATCATGGCCGAGCAATTGGCGCAAGGCAATGCCGCGATTGCGCTGCTGGCCAACGCCATCGCCACCGGCTGCGGCTTGGTCGTGTTAATTGCGCTCTTTGCGCCCATCTCTGGCGCGCATTTCAATCCGCTAGTTTCTGTCGTTGCACTCGCAAATAGAGAAATACCTGCGGCGCAGTTTTGGTCATTTTTGATACTCCAAACGCTTGGCGCAGTGCTCGGCGTGTGGCTCGCACATTTGATGTTTGACCTACCGATTATCCAGACGAGCGCGAAGCTGCGCACCGGGCTTGGGCAATGGGCAGGAGAGTTCGTTGCGACATTCGGGCTTATTTTTTTGATTCGTCTCGGCAGCGCACAAAAGCTTGCCCATCTCGGCGCGCTCATCGCTCTTTACGTAACGGCAGCGTATTGGTTCACCTCATCGACTTCGTTTGCCAATCCAGCCGTTACGATTGCCCGCTGCCTTACCGATACCTTTGCCGGCATTCATCCTAGCGGCGTTGTGGGTTTTATCCTCGCGCAGTGCGCAGGCGCGATCTGCGGTGCGTGGTTAGCAAATGATCTCGCGCCGAGCGCAAAGCAAGACTTGACGTAGGGTGGGCAGCCCTCTGCCCCCGCCGCAAAATGTTGCGCGGGCAGAAGGCTGCCCACCCTACTAAAAACTCTTCGCGCAGCATCAGCATCTCAAAGCAATCCACGCGCTTTCAGCTCCACTGCGAGCGCTTCAGGCGAAGTAAATTGCAGTGCACTCCACCCGGCCGCAATTGCGCCGGCGACATTTTTAGCGCTATCGTCAATAAACAAAATCGCCGCTGGATCAATGCCCCATTTTTTCACTGCGATTTCATAAATCTCACGATGCGGCTTGGTGATTTTTACTTCACCTGAAAGCACAATATCTTTAAACTTTCCCATGGCCGGGAAATGCTTGCGCGCATAGGGGAACGTCTCAGCGCTCCAATTAGAGAGCGCGTAAAGTGAAGCGCCCCGCGCGTGCAATTGATTGATGATGGCAACCGTGCCCGCGATTTCGCCGGTAATCATCTCGCTCCAGCGCGATTTCCACCACGCGATTTGCTCAGCGAACTGCGGAAATAGTGCTTGCCGCTCGGCAATTGAAACGTCAAATGATTTGCCGCCATCCATTGCCAAATTCCAACCGTCTGTGCAAACGTGCTCAAAAAACCAATCGAGCTTGGCCGGATCGGGGAACGCTTCTGCATAAAGCGCGCGCGGATTCCAGCCGACCACGACGTTGCCTAAATCGAAGACGATATGTTCAATTGCGTTTGTTGCGTTCGTTGCGTTCATGGCTTATCCGGTTGGTTGCGCATCCAATCGGCAGTACCGAAAAGTTGCTTTAAAAGCCATTGTTGTACCTGCGGCGCAGTTTCGCAGCGCGTGAGCGACTCCTCAATGCAAGCCATCCATTGATCGCGCTCAATGCTCGAAATATGAAACGGCATATGGCGCATTTTCAAACGCGGGTGGCCGAATTGCTCGGTGTAGAGCTGCGGTCCGCCGAGCCAGCCAGAAAGAAACATATAAAGCTTATCGCGCGCGCTATCCAACGGGCCCGGGTGCACTTCCCGCAGCCGCGCATACTTTGGCTCTAGATCCATCAAGTCATAAAACGTATCGACGATGCGACGCACGGCAGCATCACCGCCAAGAATTTTGTAGGGCGTATTCTCAATGGAAAGGTTGAGATTGTTGGGTTCTTCGATATTCATCGGCGTGATTTTATGCAATGCACCGATCAATGCCGTATACCTGCGGCGCAGATTGCGAAGAAAAAGACCCCAACCGATGCATTTTTATCGCCCGGGCCGTTACGCCGTCGTCGATTTTGGAGCTGATTTTTTTCGCGTTGCCGATTTCGCTTTCGTGCCCGCGTCAACCGGCAAAATCGACGTAAATTTCTGATACAGCGTGAAGAGAAACGCGACCCGCTCCGCATCCGATTTCCAGCTCTTTTTTGCGCCATCGGCAGCATGCGAATAAAAATAAGCCGCGTCCACCGCTGCATCAAGCTTTTGGTGGGCTTTCACTAAATCAGGCGGCATCGTGAGCGGATCATATAAATCTGCGAGCGATGCGCTCGGGTGGGCTGCCCGAGCATCGAGCACGGCCTGCGCCGCGGCTTCAATCATCGCGATGATTTTTTGATCTTTATCGGAGGGGGATTGCGCGGTGATTACATCGGGCCAGGGGAAATTGTTGTAGACGATATCTTTTGAGTAACGAAAATCGCTCTTTAAGCGCCCACAGGTCGTGCGCACCCACGCGTTATGCATCGTGCTGGAGAGTGTGCCGAAATGTACGATTGTTGCGTCTGCTGCGATTTTCAAAAGATTGCTGGCAAGCGTTTCGGGTTGCTCGAAGCCGAAAGGGATGAACGTGCGATTTTCAGAGGACACTTCTGGCAAAACCAAATACGGAATCGTCGGGATATTTTCCACATGAAACCGCGTTGGTGTTGCAGCCAGTGCTTGCGTTGATAGCGGCGGTTTTTTATCTGCGGTCTCACCTTTACGGTTTGGGCCGGTTCCAAGTCTTACTTTTTTGACGGCATCAATCCGCGCCATAACTGACGGCATCGCGCGCAGCTCTGCGGGCGGGCAATCTCCGAGCCACAAACACCATCGCTCGTATCCGTTCAAAAATTCGTCTGCGCCAATCCAGCGACGAAACCACTTTGCGGCGCGACTCTCATTCGCGATGAATACATCCCGCTCCTCAGTTGAAAACAAATACCAACCGCCATCGATTGGTTTGTTGCCAATCCCAATCTCCGGCACAACGCAAATTGGAGTACGCCGCCTCGGTAACACCACCGTCGGCGCATCCATTAAGTACGGATTGATGTTGCTCACTTCGACCCTGTGCGACTCGCCTCCGATATCGGCATATTCAAAAATGGCTTTTGCTGCGAATTCGCTCAACCCAAACCCGATAATCACGCAATGCACCGCAGCCTTGCCCGACGCTTCATTACTCCAACGAAACGTACGATGAGCAAAGTGAATTTGCACGCCCTGCGCAAGGAGCCAACCCCAGAGCACACCCACTTGTTCGCCTTGGGTAATCGAGTTGGTTGAGACAAAAGCGCAGCGGATTGCGTTTGCGTTGCCAGAAGCGTCTTCTTCGCTTTTTGTGTAACGCGCGGCCAGCACGTACCACGCAGCAACCAAATCCAAAACGCCACCGCTTTCAATCGTTGCAAACACCTTACGCGTATCGTCTCGCTGCGCGTCGTCCATGTATTTCGAACCCACGAACGGCGGATTCCCCAACACGAAACTACAGCGCTCCGCCGGCAACACCTCATTCCAATCAATGCGCAGCGCGTTGCCATGCTTGATATGCGGCGCGTGCTCAAGCGGGAAGCGCGCGAAATACATGCCGAACTCTTCACTCACGGCGCGATTCATTTGATGATCGGTGAGCCAGAGCGCCACTTGCGCGATCTGAGCGGGGAATTCTTCAATTTCAATGCCGTAAAACTGATCGACGTTCACCGCGATTTGGGTATGCACATCTAAGTAGCGCGAGCCCGGCCCATCGTTCACCGCGCGCAAAATATCAAGCTCTAGCAGGCGCAGCTCGCGGTAAGCGATCACCAAGAAATTGCCACAGCCGCAGGCGGGGTCGAAAAAAGTGAGTGTGCGCAGCCGCTGGTGAAATTCTTTGAGTTTATTCGCGTTATTCTTTATTTTTTCAAACTCGGTGCGCAGCTCATCTAAGAAAAGTGGCTTAATGAGTTTGAGGATATTTTCTTCGCTGGTGTAATGTGCGCCGAGCTTGCGCCGGTCTGCATTGCTCATTACGCTTTGGAAGAGCGCGCCAAAAATCGCGGGCGAAATCTTGCTCCAATCAAGGGCGCAACATTCCAGCAGCAGCTCGCGCATTTTGCTATCAAAGGCGGGCGCGCGATGCGTCTCAGAGAAGAGCGCGCCATTGACATGCGGGAAGCTTTTGAAGCTTTCTTTTTGGCTGGTTTGGCGTGCGCTCTCCGCCGTATCGAGCACGCCAAAAAGCACGGCGAGCGCGCCGCCTAAATCGCTGCCGTCGGGCTTAGTTTCGCCCTCCAACCATTCGCGGAAGCTCTGCGCTGGCTGGAAGATACCGGTATCGTCTGCAAACAAGCAAAAAAGCAGGCGCACGAGCAACACTTCCAGCGGATGCCCCACGAAGCCGCTGGCTTTAAGCGCATCATGCAGCGCGCCCATGCGCAGCGCGGCTTTTTCGTTGATGGGGTCTTGCGGCTTAATCGTTTGCGCTTGGTAGCCCGCGATGAAGCCGAAGAGCTTGGCGCGCTGGGCGAGCTGATCGAGCCGAAATTCCGGGTGATCGATATTTTCTTGAAGATCAAAGAGCCGGAAGCGCTGAAAATCGCTCACCAAAATATAGCGTGGCAAATCGCGCGCGGGCAGCGCATCAAAATAATCGGCGGCTTGGGCAAAGGCGCGATCAAGATCTTGCCCAGCGCTTTTCATCTCGACCAAGACCGTGCCCGGCCAGAAAAGATCAATGCGGCCATTGCGAATGGATTTGCCGCGCTTCATTTGCACTTGCTTTTCGTAAACCGCAACCTTTTTGCGGTCTACGCCGTAAATATTTAAAAACTCTGCCCAGAATGATTGCGACTCGGCTTGCTCAGAAGCCGCTTTGCTCCAGCGGCTTTGAAAGGCGGTGGCGCGGTCGCGGATTTCGTTCCAAGATAATGGCATGAGAAGTCTGGTTTTTAGGGGGGCTTTGTTGGATTATGCCGAGGCTCCCGCTTTTAACGATACCTGCGGCGCAGATTTGCCCATTTTTTCGCCTTTGCGAGGCAAAAAAGCGCGCAATCTGCGCCGCAGGTATTTTTCAATCAGCGCGTCACCAAGGCAACGCAGCACCGTCATAGGCAATAAATTTGCCGGAATCGGCGGGAGTAAGTGCGTCAATCGCCGCGAGCATTTCGCTTGCGGCAGCGTCGGCGCTGCGCCCCAGCGTTTCACCTTTGAAAGGCTTGGAAAGCCCGGTATTGACCGTTCCCGGATGAAGCGCGACGAGCACGGCATTTTGATTGCTACGCTTAATTTCAATCGCAGCGGTTTTCACAAGCATATTGAGCGCGGCTTTAGAAGCGCGGTAGCTATACCAGCCGCCGAGGCGATTATCTTCAATGCTGCCGACCTTTGCCGAGAGCGCAACGAAGAGGCTGCGCTCAGGAGAGAGCAGCGGCGCGAAATGCCGCAGCACGAGCGCTGGGCCAAAGGTATTGGCTTGAAAGGTCTGCTGCAATTGCGCGAAATTTAAATCTCCGAGTTTTTTCTCGGGCATGAAATCAGCACCATGAAGCACGCCAGCAGCGATGATGATGAGGTGAAATTGTGACTGGATTGCGAGCGCAGCGGCGGCAGCGGCGATGCTTTGCTCATCAGTGAAATCAATGCGCGTCGCTGAATTGCGATGCAGGGCTTCAACGCTCGCGCAGCGCGAGTCCGCGCGCAATTGCGCAGCGAAGGCTGCGCCGATGCCGCCGGATGCGCCGATGACGAGTGCCCGATAGTTTTCAGGTAGCGATTGCATGCTGCGCTAGCTCGCGGCGCGAATGGTCTGCAAGGGCGAAGCGTCGAGCGTCTTGCGTACGCCGAGCCAACCCGCAATCAAAACGCCCAAAACTGCGCCGCAGGTACCGTAGATCCAAATGCTTGGGTTGCCCACATACGGCACATCCAAAATACGCTTAGCGAAGGCTGCGCCCACGAGCGTTGCGCCCAGTGCGCCAAGCCCGCCCGCGAGCAGACCGAGCACGATAAATTCCATGGCGGCTGCCTTGCGCACTTGCGCCCGCGCTGCGCCGAGCACGCGCAAAATCGCAGTATCGTATTTGCGCTCGTCTTGGGTGGTGGCTACGGCCGCGTAGAGCACAAGTAAGCCTGAAGCCAGCGCGAAGAGCATCACAAACTGCAACGCTTTCGCCACTTGCCCGACGATCTCTTGCACCTTATCGGCGATTTCGCTGATGTCGATCATCAAGGCGTTGGGCGCGGCTTGCGAGAGCGCGGCACTCAATGCATCGGCTTGCGCGGGCGCAGGCGGCGCGCGAAAGGCGGTGATAAATGTCGCAGGCATTGCATCGAGCGATCCGGGTGGCGCGAGGGCGAAAAAATTAACTTTAAAGCTATCCCACTCAACCTTACGCAACGAGGTAATTTTTAAGGTGACGGCAACGCCCGTTTGATCAAAAGTAAGCGTATCGCCGAGGTTAACGTTGAGCGTTTTTGCAATGCCGTCTTCGAGCGAGAGGCCATCGCGCTCGCCCGCTGCGAACCATTGACCGGAAGTAATCGTATTGCCAGCCATGAGGGTTGATGACATCGATAAATTGAACTCTCGATCAACCAGGCGCTTCGCCCGCTCATCGGTAAAGGATTGCGAGCTCACTGGCTTACCGTTGACTTGCACCAAGCGGGCGCGAATCATCGGGTAAAACGCTGGCTGCTTGCTGCTGGCTTGTTTAAGCGTATCAGTGAGCGGCGCGACTTGATCGGGCAAAACGTTGATCAAGAAGCGGTTGGGCGCATCTTGCGGAATCGCTTTGCGCCACGCATCAAACAAATCTCCCGAGACTTGCGTGAGCAATAACAACGACATCACACCCAAACTTAAGCAGGCAAGCTGCAGGCCCGTCGCCAATTTGCGGCGCTTCAAATTTGCTAACCCCAAACGCAGCGCTGGTGAAAATTTAGACAAATATTTGCTGACGAGCGAAATCACCACCGCGCTCACAACGGCCGAGACCGCGAGCAGCGCAGCAGTGCCGCCGAGCACAAGCGCACCAACTTTCACATCACCCGCCTGCCAAATGGCGAGGCCAACGAGCGCGGCCAGCGCGATCAACCCGACCAACCAACCCCACGCGCTGCCCGCTGATAAATCACGACGCAAGACTTTTAACGGTGGCACATTTGCCAGCGCCAGCAATGGCGGCAGTGCGAAACCAAGGATCAATACGAAGCCAACGGCGACCGCACGCAAGGCAGGCATGACTGACGGCCACGGCAACGGCATTTGCGAGACGTATTGCATCGCAAAGCCGAGCCCCGCTTGCCCTAAATAAGCCCCTAAAAGCCCGAAAACTGCGCCGCAGGTACCGATCAAAATAGCCTGCAGCGAAAAGATGCCCCACACTTTGGCACGCGATGCGCCAAGGCAGCGCATGAGCGCCGCTGCATCAAGCTCGCGCCGCAAAAAGCTGCGTACGGCCAACGCCACCGCCACTGCCGCGAGGATCACCGAAAGCAGCGCGGCCATGGCTAAAAATTGCTCGGCGCGCTCTAAAGTGCTGCGCACTTCTGGGCGCAACTCACGCACGGTATCGAGCCGCTGACCGGCGCCGATTTGGGTTTTTGCCCACGTGGTGAAGGCCTCGCTGCCCGCGCCCGCAACATGCAAGCGCCAGCTCGCGCGCGTGCCCGGCTGCACCAGTTGCGTTGCGGCGAGATCGGCGTCGTTGACCAGTATTTTGGGCGACATCGTTAAAAAATTGCCCGCAACTTCGGGCTCTTCTTTAAAAATTAAACCGATTTTTAACTGCGCCGCGCCCACTTGCAGTGGCGTGCCGATTTGCCCGCCAACGCGGTTGGCGAGCCGCTCGTCAATCCAGATTTCTCCCACTTTCGGCAAGCCTGCAACGCTGCGCTCGCCGGTCTCACCGTCGCGCACGCGAATCGTGCCGCGCAGCGGGTAGCCGGGCTGCACCGCTTTCACATCGCTCAAAATCGGCGGCGCATCGGCGCGGTCGGGGTTGCCGACCATGCTGCCGAAACGGATGCTGCGGGTGGTCGCCAGCCCGCGCTTTTTGGCCTCGGCTTCGAGCGCATCAGGCAACGGACGATCGCCACTGACCATCACATCGGCCCCGAGCAACACGTTTGCCTGATTGGCCAATGCCAGCCGCACGCGCTCAGCGAAGAGCCCAACAGAACCCACACTTGCCACTGCGAGCGCGAGCGCGATGAGCAAGACGCGGGCTTCGCCATGGGCAAATTCACGAATGAATTGCCGCCATGCGAGCTTCAGCATACTTTGCCTTCAGAGAGCGTGATCTTGCGGGCGCAGCGGGCAGCGAGCTTCACGTCGTGGGTGACGAGCACGAGCGTAGTGCCAGCTTTGGCGTTGAGATCAAACATGAGATTAACGACTTCATCGCCGGTCTTGGTATCTAAATTGCCCGTCGGCTCATCGGCAAAGACCAATTCTGGTGCGGTCACAAACGCGCGGGCAATCGCCACCCGCTGCTGCTCGCCACCCGAAAGTTGGCGCGGCGTATGGTGCAAACGTGCACCCAGGCCTACCGTGGTAAGCCATTGATCTGCGCGGGCATTGGCATCTTTTGCGCCTGCAAGCTCAAGGGGAAGGGCAACATTTTCTTGCGCAGTAAGCGCAGGCAGTAATTGGAAGGATTGAAAAATAAAGCCAATGCGCTGCGCCCGCTTGGCGGCCAGAGCATCTTCATCTAGGGTCGAAAGCGCAGTCTCGCCCCAAAAGACTTCGCCCGAGGTGGGCCGATCCAAGCCAGCGAGCAAACCAAGAAGTGTGGTCTTGCCAGAGCCCGATGCGCCGACAATGGCGAGCGACTCGCCGCGCGCTACCGAGAGCGAGACGTGATCGACGATGGTGAGGGCATGATCGGCGGTGGCGACCGATTTGGTGAGCCCGTCGGCGCGAAGAAGTGTGGAGGCGTTCAAAAGAGCAATCAATGAATTAACACATTAGATTTTGCGGCATTGCAGAAAATTACAAGCACAGCGGACACTCCGGCAGAAAAATACTTAATCTAACCGCCAGACCTGCGCCGCAAATTGCGCCGGCAGACGCTCAAATTTATCTCGCATTTGCGAGACCACCGCTTCGGGCACGCGATGCACGTTTGGCCATGCCCCCACGCATTCGATCACCCGCCACTCGCACGCATGCAGCGATGAGAGTCCGAGATACGGCGCGAGTTCCCATAAACGGATATGCGTGTTCGCGATCACAACCCGTGCGCCCTTGCCGAGCGCAACATCGGCATCGCGCTGGCAAACGCCATGGGCATCGGCCACCCGCGCGGGATCAAAACGGTAATTGCCTTGGCCATCAGTGAAATGGGTATCAGACTCAACATGGGTGAGCCCACACGCACTCACCAGCATTTTTGCGAGCGTCGATTTGCCACTGCCGGGCAGCCCGCGCAGAATAATCATGCGTACCTGCGGCGCAGATTTGAGCGCCTCTGCGATGTCGTTAGAGGTCAAGCGCGATCAATACCGGCTGGTGGTCGGATGCGCGCGTTTGCAAATCGACCGACATCGACTCAATCTTTGGCGACAAGTCTTCGCTGACGAAAACGAAATCACAGGCAATCGGCAGAGGCCCATAGCGGCGATCATGCAGGCGAAACGTGGGCGCATGTGCCTCGCCTGCATTGGCACAGCGCCATGCATCGATCAAGCGCGGCGAGCGATCTGCAAACGGCGCTTGCAGCAGCGAATATTCTTCACTTGCGGCTTCAAAATTGAAATCTCCGGTCAAGATACAACGCGATGTGTGTAGCTTACTTTGAAACGGCCAACCTGTTTCGTCGGCAAGTGGGGGGGACAGCGCATGGGTGCTGGCCTCGGCGTGAAGGCCACGCAAGGCCTGCACTTGCGCAAGCCGCTGGGCGGGTGAATAAAACTCCAGATGCGTGGTCATGATGCGCACGGACCCGCTCGCGGTGGGCAAGGTAACGCAGCCCACGACGCGGGGCATCGAGCGCACGCCGCCATCAGCAGGGTAAGGCAAGGTAAACGCCTGAAACTGCGCCGCAGGTATCCGCGTCGCGATTAAATTTCCGAATTGCTGCCAGCGCCCGTCGCGACCGCGCTCGCTTACCGCAGGCGCGAAATGCACTTCAAAGCCTGGGAGACAATCGCGCAAGCGCTGCGGCTGATCAAACGCTGCGCCGCCCGGCAGTTCAGGATAATTGAGCGCAACCTCTTGCATGCAAATCACATCGAAATCTGCCATTTCGCGCGCCGCTTTGACGATGCGCTCAACGCTCACGATATCATCAAGCCCGCAAAACCACTGCACATTCCAAGTGATGAGTTTCATTTGATCCCGGCTCGCATAAACGATTGCACAAATTGCCGCTGAAACAATAAAAAAGCGATGAGCAGTGGCGCGGCAGCCAGCAGCGTGGCCGCGGTAATGATGGACCAATCAATGCCTTGATCGCTGCCGGTAAAAATCTGAAGCCCCACGGTCAATGGCCGTGAGCCTACGGAATTAGTCACCACGAGCGGCCACAGAAAATTATTCCAGTGATAACTCACCGACACGAGACCAAAAGCAAGATACACCGGTTTGGCCAACGGAATGTAGACGCGCCAGAGCGTTTGCAAGCTGCCAGCACCCTCAACGCGCGCTGCATCATCAAGTTCTTTGGGAACGCCGAGAAACGTTTGCCGCAATAAAAAAATGGCAAATGCGGAGGCAAAGTAAGGCAAACCGATGCCCAGCAAGGTATCAATGGTGCCGAGCTTACTCATGGTTTTATAGTTTTCAACGAGCAAAATATCGGGCATCACCATGAGCTGCACGAGCACCAGCGCAAAGAGCAAACGCTTGCCGATAAATTCGTAGCGAGCAAAGGCATAGGCCGCAAGCGTGGAAACGATCATCTGCACCAGCAAAATCATCGTCACCAGCATTGTGGTGTTCAAGAAATAGCGGGCGAAAGGTGCGGCCTCCCAAGCACGCCGGAAGTTCTCAAGCGTGAGTGGCGCAGTGAGTGAAAATTTTGCAGAAAATTCCGATGGGTGAAATGCCGTCCACACGGCATAGAGCAGTGGCAACGCCCAAAGAATGGCGAGCGACCACGCCGCGATGGTGTCGATCCAGCCCGGTTCGTCGTAACGGGTTACGGAAGCTGCAGCGGTTACAGTGGTGGCAGTCATCGGTTAGCGGTAATGAATGCGTTTGTCGAGGACGAAAAACTGAACCAGCGCGACCGTCGCCAACACAAACAAGAGCACGACGGTGATCGCAGACGCGTAGGCGGTATCCCAAAATCGAAAGCCCACTTCATAAAGATGAAAGAGCAAGAGCGAAGTGGCATTATCGGGCCCGCCACGGGTCATCACCACGACATGATCAACCATGCGGAAGGCATTGATCACGGCATTGATGAGCACAAATAAGGTGGTCGGCATCAGCAGCGGAAAAGTGACGCGGCGAAAAAATTGCCAGCGGGTCGCACCCTCGATTGAAGCCGCTTCTTTCAGCGAAGGATTCATCGCCTGCAACGCCGCTAAATAAAAAATCATGAAAAACCCAGCCTCTTTCCAGATCGCGACAACAGTGATGCAGAGCAGCGCGGTTGATTTATCGCCCAGCCAATTTTGCGAAGGTAGGCCGAAAATCCCGGTGATTTGCTCAAGCAAACCGTAGCTGGGCGTGAAGAAAAAAAGCCAGATATTGGCCACTGCAATCATTGGCAAGACCGTGGGCGTGAAATACGCCAGGCGCACCCACGCCCGCCCCGCGAGCCTTTCATTGACCCAAAGCGCCATCAACAAGGCGAGGCCAATGGAGATCGGGATTGTGCCCACTGCAAACCAAAGATTATTGACCACCGCTTTCCAAAAAATAGGGTCCTCAGCCATCATTTGATAATTTTCGAGCCCCACCCAAACGGTTGCCTTATTGGGCTTGGGTGTGGAGAAAAAACTATCAATGATCGTGGCAATGGCGGGGAAATGGGTAAAGGCTGCGAGCAGCACCATGGCTGGCAGCAGAAGCAGATAGGCGTGAAGGTTACGTTGCGTCAATCGTGTGCTTTTTGAGGTGTAATCTGCGCCGCAGGTATTGCGACGATTCCTGCGGCGCAGATTGAAGCTTTTTACTTATAACTGCGCAGGAGCCGCTCAGCTTCGCGCTGGGCATCTTTCATCGCTTGCTCCGCTGTTTTGCTGCCAGTGAGCGCCGCTTGCAAACCATCGTTAAAGGCTTTGGTCACGCGCTGATTATCGTGCGTTGAAAGCTCGGCCACCGCGTGTGGCAATTGATCGCGGGCGACCGCCGCAGGCGCAAATTCTGCAACGTATTTTTTGAGCTCTGGCGTGTCGTAAGCTGCGGGCGAGACCGCGACGTAACCGGTGGCGATGCTCCACTCTGCGGCGTGTTTGGGCTGGGTAACCCACTTGATAAAGCGAAACGCCGCTTCTTGCTGGGCAGCGCTCGACTTTTTAAAGACGTAAAAATTACCACCACCGGTGGGCGATCCTAGGCGCGAATTGGCTGGAAGCATGGCAACGCCGAAATCAAACTTTGCGTTGTTGCGCACGTTGGTCAGATTGCCAGTGGTTGTCCACATCATCGCGATTTTTTTCTCAAAAAAATCTTTTGGTGTTGTGCCCCATTCGGTGATACCCGTCGGGTGAATTTTGTGGGTCTTGGCCATGTCCATCCAAAACTGCACGGCTTCAATTACTTTTGGGTCGTCAAACTTAACCTGCGTCCCGGCTTCATTGGCCAAAATTGCGCCATTCTGCGTCGTTAACCCCTGAAAAAGCCAGTACGGAAAACCAGATGATGGAATCTGAACGCCATATTGCGTAATCTTGCCGCTGGCATCGGTCTTGGTGAGCTTCTTGCCAAACTCCACCAATTCTTTCCAGGTTTGTGGGGGCTTATTGGGGTCTAGGCCTGCTTCTTTAAAAAGCTCTTTATTCCAATATTGCACGACCGTTGAGCGTTGAAACGGTACGCCCCAGGTCTTGCCCCCGGTTTGACTATTCAGCATGAACGCTTTGTAAAAACCACCGGCCCAGCGCCGATCGTCGTCGGTCTTGATGAAGCCATCAATCGGCACAATTGCATCTTCATCAATCAGCGTAAACATATCGGTGGACAAAAGCACGGACATTACAGGCGGCGTGCCCGCTTTATGGGCAGTCAGCGCTTTCACAATCGTTTCTTGGTAGCTGCCCGCGTAAATCGGCGTGACCTTGATCGCGGGGTTTTCCTTGGTGAAATCCGTCGCGAGTTGATCAATGATTTTAGTAATCGGCCCGCCAACGGCGACTGGAAAGTAAAACGAAATTTCAGTCGATTGAGCCAGCGCGTTGCTCGCGGCAATTGCCGCACAAACGAAGATCGCCAGTGGTTTTCGCATATTCAACATTTCTCAATTCTCCAAGGATGAAATACTTTTTTTACGCAACGGCGCGTAACGATTCAGGATCAAATATCCGAATCGCTGACGCTGGAAATTTAAGACCGATGCGCGCGCCGACGGCAACTTGCGCACCACCGGCCAACCGAATCGAAACCGTCTCTTCGCCAACGCGACAGCGCACGACTTGATCAGCGCCCAGATACTCAAGACTGTCGACAAGCGCCGGTATGCCCGCTGAATCAAGCTGCACATCTTCTGGGCGAATGCCGAGGATCTGCGTGCCAGCAAACTGCGCCGCAGGTATTGCAGTGCCCGCGATACAACCATCACGCGTGCGCAACAAATTCATCGGCGGTGTGCCGATAAAGCGCGCTGCAAATGTCGTTGCGGGATGCGCGTAAAGCGTACGCGGATCTGCAGATTGCACGACCCGCCCGCCCTCCAACAATACGACCTGATCGCCCATACTCATCGCCTCAGATTGATCGTGCGTTACGTAAACCAATGTGAGCTTAAGCTTTTGCTGCAGCGAGCGCAACTCGCTGCGCATTTCTTGCCGCAACTTCGCATCTAAATTGGAAAGTGGCTCGTCCATTAAGCAAATTTTTGCCTGCGACACCAGCGCCCGGCCAAGCGCGACCCGCTGCTGCTGCCCCCCTGAGAGCTGGCTCGGTTTGCGCGCGAGCAGCGCAGTGAGGCCAAGTAGCTCAGCGGTGTCAGCAAGTCGGGTTTTGCACTCCGCTGCGGGAGTACCGCGCACTTGCAATCCAAACAAAATGTTGTCGGCTACGGTCAGATGCGGAAACAACGCGTAATTTTGAAAAACCATCGCGATTCCGCGCTGTGCCGGTGAGGCGGCGGTGACGTCGCGTCCGTCAATGAAAATTTGACCTGACGTTGGTAAATCAAGCCCCGCGAGAAGCCGCAGTGTTGTCGATTTGCCGCAGCCGGAAGGCCCCAAGAGCACGGTAAATTGCCCCGACGCTATCGTCAGCGTGGTCGCGGCCAGCGCTTCCACGGCGCCAAACGATTTGCTGATGGCGTTGAGCTCTATTTTTGACATGGTTTCAATTATGCGCGACAGCCGCACTACCTGCGGCGCAGATTTTCAGATGATAAGCCCGAAATATTACCGGTAAATGACGGATGAATGCGCTGCAAGCAATCGTGCCAGAAAATGGCGTTCCGAAATTTAGCGCGCACCACCCAGTTGATCTATCCGGCGAAGCAAAGCAAACCAATCCTCATGCCTGAGCCCGTGACCGCCATCGCGCATTTCGAGCTGCGGTGGCAACGCGTGGGGTGCTAGCGCAGCGTAAACAACACCGGCGGCGGCGATAGCGCGTGCTGTACCGGCTGGATTTGCCCTGGCATCTTTCCCCGCTTGGGTGATAAAGAGATGGCGCGGCGCGATCGTAGACAGCAGTAGACTTTGATCGAAAGGCAACGCATCAATGGCATGTGCCCGCTCAATCCACGTAGTCGAAAGCCAGTGCGGAAACGCACGTACCAGTTGTGGCAAGCTCTCGCTCGCGGCATCGGCGTCGCGTCGATTGGCAGCACCGGCTGCCCCTGAATTATTGGCGTGGGTCAGCCAAATGCGATCATCAGTCGCGCCCGCTAGCAAGGCTGCTTTGCCACCGCGGGAATGCCCAGTAACGGCGATCCGATCTGCATTCTTCGGATCGATTTCTGTCAGCGCGTCGATCACGCGAGAGTAGCCCCAGCTCCACGCGGCGATTGCGCCAAAGCTGGCCGCGGGCTGCAAGGCATAAATCGCGCCCTCACGGGACGGCGCACCGCCGCCGAAATCAATTGGAATGTCGTCTGCGATTTCAACCCGGTTGAACCACACCAACCCGACACCACGCCGCATTGCCTCGGCGCGCACCGTGTCGTCTGGTGCTCCCCAGCACTGATCGCCGGTCACGACGGTAACGAAGCGCGCAGTATCTTGAGGGATCAAGCGTTGCATTGAAATCGCGATAAGACCGTCAAGCGCAGAAACTTTCCAGCTCTCGAGGATGCCGGTGCCGTATGCTGCAGACGGTCCGCGATGCAGCAAGTGTGCTCGGGCGAAACTGCCCGCATCGGGCATGCCGCCATAAAGACTTTCAACGATCAACTTAAGCCAGCGCGCCCGCGTCGCAGTCCATGCCGAGGGATCGACGCGCAAGCGCTGCACGTCAGCATCAAAATCTGGAAAATCCATAGAAACCACGCTCTCCGCGCTAAAAAACGTAAAGTACGCTAACCTTCGATTTTGCAAATGGTTGAGTAACAGCCATCAATTAAGGAGGAAGTATGAAACGATCCAATTCCACCGCCCGCCACTGGGCGAAATCTATCACGGGCGTCGCACTAGCCCTAGCAGCAGCGGCTTCAGTGCAAGCTGGTGAAGTGCGCGTCATGTGCTACCAAGACGGCGTCGAGTGTGACACTACGGCGACACTGGCAAAAGCGTTTGAAGCCCAAAACCCGAGCATCAAAGTCATCATCGACACCGTGCCCTACAAAACAATCCAGGAGCAATTGCCGGTGCAGTTGGCGGCCGGTCAGGGGCCTGACATCGCGCGCGTAACCGATCTCGGTGGGTTATCTAAATATTATTTAGATATTTCTGCTCACGTTAAAGATGCAAAGTACTGGGAGGCCAATTTCGGTGCGACCCTTCCTTGGCTACGCCCAACGACTGGCGACAAAGGCATCTACGGCTTTATGTCGCAACTCACGATGACCGGCCCGTACGTTAACAAGACCCTTTTTGAGCAAGCAAAAGTGCCGCTACCCGGCGCGAAGGCAACCTGGGAAGAGTGGATTGCGGCCGCCCGCAAAGTAGCGACTGCGACGCAGACAAAAGGCTCGATTGCGTGGGATCGTTCCGGGCACCGATTTGCAGGCCCGGCGATTAGCTACGGCGCGAAGATTTTTGACGCCAGCGGCGAGCTGGTCATCGATGATGGCTACAAAACTGCGGTCAATAAATTCGTAGGCTGGCATAAGGACGGCACGATGCTGCGCGAAGTCTGGGCAGGCACGGGCGGCTCGTCTTACGCTGACTCTATCGGCGAATTCATCAACGGCCGCGTGGTCATGGTGCTCTCGGGCTCATGGCAAATCAATCGTTTGCAAAAAGACATTGGCACCAATTTTGATTGGGTCGCCGTGCCCAACCCGTGTGGCCCAGCAGCGTGCTCTGGCATCCCGGGCGGTGCGGCATGGGTGGCATTGAAGACGAGCAAAAACGCCAAGGAAGCGGGCATGTTCCTCGATTTCATGGCGTCGGAATCAAGCTACGCTGAATTCACCGGCAAGACGAATAACATTCCAGCGCATGCAGGTCTAGCGCGTAAAGGCGTGACCTACCCTGGAGCGCTTCCTGGCGCGCGGGCCGCGTTGGGATCGTTCAGCTCCGGTGTGGCCAGCTTATCGCCGGTTGCTTATCAATTCCAAGGCTACAAATATAACCGCGCGATCATGTTGCCTACCGTGGCACGGGTGACACAAGCCATCGTGGGTGAGATGAGCGTGGACGAAGCGATCAGCAAACTCAATGCAGACATGGTTGACGCGGTGAAGCAAGCGAAGAAGTAAACACCGTCCGAAACGCGCCGTTAGTTTCCCGCGCGTATC
>JANPBT010000042.1:0-2197 GCA_031430575.1 Betaproteobacteria bacterium
GGTCACGCCGGGCACGAGCTGCGCGGTGACCCACAGGGCCACCGCCAGCACCAGCCAATGCGCCAGGAAACTGGTCATCTTACGACGCCACCGCGACCGGCACGCTCCGGGACTTGGACTCCTCGCGCAGCGGCAGACGGACCCGGAGCACGCCGTCCTTGTACTCGGCCGCCACCCTCGACGCGTCGACGGCGGGCGGCAGGGCAAAGCGGCGGTTGAACCGGCCGTAGGCCCGCTCCACCCGCCGGTAGTCTTCGGGCTTCACCTCGGCCGGCAGCACGCGCTCGCCGCTGATGGTCAACGTGCCGTGCTCCACCGTGACCGAGATGGCCTCGCGGGCAACCTCGGGCAAGTCCGCCGTGATGACGAGGCCCTTGTCGGCCGCCTCGTAGATGTCCACCGCCGGCACCCACGCGCCGTCGCCACGCACGCCGCCTTGCAGCGTCGCAAGTTCACGAAACGGATCGAATCGCACGATAGCCATGTGTCTGTCTCCTGTCTTTCCCTAGTCCCTAGTCCCTAGTCCCTAGTCCCTAGTCCCTGTTACTTCGTCTCCGAGAACTCCGCGTCGACGACTTCGCCGTCGGCGGACTTGTCACCAGCGTCACCGCCGGGTGCGCCGGGTTCACCGCCGCCTGGCGTCTGGGTGGACTTGTAGAGCACTTCCGCCATCTGATGCGAGGCTTTCTGAAGGTCAGCCGCTGCGGTGGTAATCGCCGCGTGATCGTCGCCCTGCACGGCCGTCTTCGCCGCGTCGAGTGCCGTCTGCACCTTCTCGACATCGCCGGCCGGGAGCTTTTCCTTCGATTCGATCAGGGTCTTCTCGACCGAGTAGACAAGCGAGTCGAGCTGGTTGCGCGCATCGATGAGCTCGCGCTTGGCCTTGTCTTCGCCCGCATGGGCTTCGGCGTCTTTCACCATGCGCTCGACGTCGTCCTTGGCCAGGCCGCTCGAGCCGCTGATGGTGATCTTCTGTTCCTTGCCCGTGGCCTTGTCCTTGGCCGATACGTTCACGATGCCGTTGGCATCGATGTCGAACGTGACCTCGACCTGCGGCACGCCGCGCGGCGCCGGGGGCAGCCCCACGAGCTGGAACTTGCCGAGAGTGCGATTGTCGCGCGCGAACTGGCGCTCCCCCTGCAGCACGTGCACTTCGACGCTGGTCTGGCTGTCGGCCGCGGTCGAGAACACCTCGCTCTTGCGGGTGGGGATGGTGGTGTTGCGGGTGATGAGCGCAGTCATGACACCGCCCAGCGTCTCGATGCCGAGCGAGAGCGGCGTGACGTCGAGCAGCAGCAGATCCTTCACGTCGCCAGCGAGCACGCCGCCTTGCAGGGCCGCGCCGAGCGCCACGACTTCGTCCGGGTTCACGCCCTTGTGGGGTTCCTTGCCGAAGTAGTCCTTGACCGCCTGCTGCACGCGCGGCATGCGGGTGGACCCGCCAACGAGCACGACTTCGTCGATGTCGCTGGGCTTCACGCCCGCATCCGCCAGCGCCTGCTTGACCGGACCCATGGTGCGCTGCACGAGGTCTTCGACGAGCGCTTCGAGCTTGGCGCGCGTCAGCTTGACCGTGAGGTGCTTGGGACCGGTGGCGTCGCCGCTGATGAACGGCAGCGAGATCTCGGTCTCCATCGCCGCGGACAGTTCGATCTTCGCCTTCTCGGCCGACTCCTTGAGGCGCTGGAGCGCCATGCGGTCTTTCGACAGGTCGATGCCTTCGGCCTTCTTGAATTCGTCAACGAGCCAGTCGATGATCTTGTGGTCGAAATCGTCGCCACCCAGGTGGGTGTCGCCGTTGGTGGATTTCACCTCGACCACGCCTTCGCCCACTTCGAGCACCGAGATGTCAAAAGTGCCGCCGCCCAGGTCGTACACGGCGATGGTCTCGTCTTTCTTCTTGTCGAGGCCGTAGGCCAGCGCCGCCGCGGTCGGTTCGTTCACGATACGCAGCACGTTCAGGCCGGCGATGGTACCGGCGTCCTTGGTGGCCTGGCGCTGCGCGTCGTTGAAGTAGGCCGGGACGGTGATCACCGCGTCGGTGACGGGCTGACCGAGGTGGTCTTCCGCCGCCTTCTTGAGCTTGCCGAGAATCATCGCGGAAATTTCGGGCGGCGAGTACTGATTGCCGCGCACGTCCACCCAGGCATCGCCGTTGTCGTTCTTCGACACGCGATAGGGGACGCGCTTGGCTTCT